>CAXHRO010000019.1:0-60610 GCA_964018905.1 uncultured Muribaculaceae bacterium | reverse complement strand
GAATGCTTCAGAAGTTTTCATGACACAAATTTAACACTTTCCTGAAATTCCATGCACCGGATTTTCGGCTTGAGCCCCTTTTTGCCACACCTATACATCGGCACATAACTTTGACCTACAATCCATTATCGATTCCATAGCTGCCCAGCCCGGTGGTGGTACTGTAAAAATTCCCGAAGGCACCTATGTTATAGGCTCGATAGAGCTTAAAAGCAACATAAATCTACACCTGGACAAAGGCGCGATTCTGCTCGGAAGCACTGACCCGTACGACTATGACGGCTTTACATCGAACGATGAGACCACAAGCCTCGTATCCGACAAATGCTCCAAGCCCTTATTTGCACTGATATCAGCACACAATGCTTCAAATATATCAATCACAGGTTTTGGCACAATCGACGGACGCGGACTCGAACTCGCACTGGCGATCGACAGCCTCCACCACACCGGAGAACATATTGATCCCAATTACAATTACAAGAGAATGAGACCCACAAACCGCCCTAAACTGGTGGATATGGAATCGGTCGACAATCTGAGGATCGAAAACGTAAACCTGCGGTCCTCGGCCAGCTGGGGAGTGTCGGTCAACAATTGCACCAATGTCACTATCAAAGGTATATGTTTCATTAACCGGGCTTACTGGAACAACGACGGCATAGATATCTCAGACTGCCGCAACGTCCTTATTGAAAATTGCGACATAAACTCGGCCGATGACGGCATTGTGCTCAAATCGTTTGACGAGAACAAATGCAACAACAACATCACGATACAGAATTGCGATATAGCAAGTAGCGCAAGCGCATTTAAAATCGGAACCGAATCCTTTGGAGGGTTCCGCAACGTAACAGTACGCAACTTACGCATAAAAGACACTTTCAGATCGGCAGTCGCTATAGAGACCGTCGACGGAGCCGTACTTGAAAACATCAGTATCGACTCCATCTCAGCCCACAACACCGGCAACGCCTTTTTCATACGACTGGGACATAGACGCGGAGATAAACCGGGAGTACTGAAAAATGTTGAAATCAGCAACCTTACATGCGACATTCCATTCGACAGGCCAGACAACGATTATGACATCAGAGGTCCTGGCATCAACACGATACACAACCCGTTCCCGGCAAGCATCACCGGCATTCCGGGACACCGTGTCGAGAATATCACGTTGCGCAACATTACCGTAAGCTACCCCGGACGCGGAACAAAAGGCATGGGATACATCGGAGCATACCGCTACAAGGATGTACCGGAAAAAATCGATGCATATCCCGAATTCCACATGTTCGGTGAATTGCCGGCCTGGGGACTGTACATGCGTCACGTCAAAGGCGTGACATTTGACAATGTAAACTTCACGAAACGCGCCCCCGACTACCGCCCGCCGGCAGTCACCGAAGAGGATGTGCAAGATATTAACGGCAAGATAAACGCATACGACCAGTATTGATTTATGCAACCTTGCACGAATGAAAACACTCCAACTTTATAGAACCGCATATCTAAATTAGTTGTTGTGCAATCAACAGAGATTTTGTAATTTTGCACTATTATTGCAAACAATAAACTAAAACAATATAACTACTATGGCCCATAAAGCATTACTTATGATACTCGATGGTTGGGGCATCGGCAACCATACCAAGAGTGACGTCATCTACTCCACCCCCACACCTTACTGGGACTCACTTATCGCCAACTACCCCAACTCCGAGTTGCAGGCAAGCGGTGAAAACGTCGGACTGCCTGACGGACAGATGGGCAACTCAGAGGTAGGTCACCTTAACATCGGTGCGGGACGCGTCCTGTACCAGGATCTCGTTAAAATAAACAAAGCCATCAAAGACGGCTCTATAATGGACAATCCCGAGATTAGAAGCGCCTTTGAATACGCAAAGACCTCAGGAAAGGCAATGCACTTCATGGGCCTTACCAGTAACGGCGGAGTTCATTCCTCGCTCGAGCACCTGTACGCCCTTTGTGATATCGCCAAGAGCTACGGCCTTGATAAAGTCTATATACACTGCTTCATGGACGGCCGAGACACTGACCCACACAGCGGCAAGGGCTTCATTGAGGAGCTCCAGGCCCACTGCGACAAATCATCAGGCGTCATTGCATCGATCATAGGACGTTTTTATGCCATGGACCGCGACAAACGATGGGAACGCGTCAAGGTTGCCTACGACCTCTTGGTAAACGGAGAGGGTGATCAGGCCTCAGATATGGTAAAAGCCATGCAGGACAGCTACGACAATGATATTACCGACGAGTTCATCAAACCCATCAACAACTCGACTGTAGACGGCACAATCAAAGAAGGCGACGCTGTCATATTCTTCAACTACCGTAACGACCGCGCCAAAGAACTCACCGTTGTACTCACTCAGCAGGATATGCCTGAGCAGGGTATGCACACCATTCACGGCCTTCGCTACTACTGCATGACCCCCTATGACTCGTCGTTCAAGGGTGTGCATATACTCTTCGACAAGGACAACGTCTCCAATACCCTCGCCGAGTACCTGTCATCACTCGACAAGAAACAATTGCACATTGCCGAGACCGAGAAATATGCCCACGTGACATTCTTCTTCAACGGTGGACGTGAAACACCGTTCGATGGCGAAGACCGCATCCTTGTACCATCACCCAAAGTCGCCACATACGATCTCAAACCCGAGATGAGCGCCTATGAGGTAAAAGACAAACTCGTCGAGGCAATCAACTCCGACAAGTATGACTTCATAGTGGTAAACTTCGCCAACGGTGACATGGTAGGACACACAGGTATATACCCTGCAATCGAAAAGGCTGTAGAGACCGTTGACAACTGTGTTCACGACGTTGTCGAGGCTGCCAGAAAAGAAGATTACGAGGTAATCATCATTGCCGATCACGGCAATGCCGACAATGCAGTCAACCCTGACGGTACACCCAACACTGCCCACTCGCTCAATCCCGTTCCCTTTGTTTATGTCACCGGGAACAAAGACGCCAAGGTAGAGAACGGCATTCTTGCCGACGTAGCGCCCTCGATCCTCCATATCATGGGACTGAAACAGCCCGCCGAGATGACCGGTCACGACCTTATCAAGGACTGATGTCGTGTCGCACCCAAAGGATACAGCACTACGTGCATAGTATGACATAAAAAGCAGGCTCGCCACTTACCGTGCGGGCCTGCTTTTATTTTATAACCGGCTCTTATATTGTGCCTATTAGTGCCTGTCTATAACACTATCCCTGGATAGCCTGTCCAGTCTAAGGTAGGCCTCCTCGCGCGAAGCATCGATCAAAGCCGGCACATGTGCGTCACTGTTTACTATTATAGGGACACAGGCCTCTGACAGACGTCCAAGCAAACGGTCGGAAGGAAAGAAGCGCCCATGCTCCTTGTATGCCTTGGTATTCAGTTCAACTGTCACACCTGAACCTATAACCTTATCCACCAGCTCGTCGGCCAACGCCATATACCAAGGCTCACTCTCAATACCGGCATGATAATGGGAAGCATTATGCCCCACCTTGTCAAGATGCCCTATGATATCAAATCCACCGGCCTCCACCATCTTAATCGACTGGCTGTAGAATGTCTCTACCACATAGCGTATGTCATCATGAAAATAATCCTTCATCTTGCGGGCAAATGACTCATAATGGCCGTCTATATCCACCATCTCACCATCCTGAGCCGGTATAAAATGTACCGAGCCAATGATATAATCAAGCGGCAATGATGTAAAATAATCGTTTGACGGCCCCCATTGATCGCCAAGATAATCAACCTCCATGCCACTCATGAATGTGACCTTGTCGCCATACTCACCCTTTATTCGGTCTACCTCTGCCAGAAATACCGGCACATTGTCACGATGCATGTTACAGGTCGATAAAACAGGAACCGGCGAATGGGGCGTAAAACCATAGTGGGTGAACCCCTGATTCACAGCCTCACGCGCAAAAGCCTCCATCTGGGCCCGTCCGTCACAAAACTCGGTATGAGAATGAAACGTATAACGACGACTGCCGTCCAAGAGCCTGATAAAATCAATTTTAGAACGCATAGCTCACACCTATAGACGGGATAAACGCATGTACATTATATGATGCCTCGAATGTCTGTGTCTCCGGCAACCGGGCCGAAGCCGGCAACATAGCATTCAGCTTGCCGGCAAGAAGATCGGGATATGTGCACTTAGCATTATTCACACCTACTCCAGCCACATACATAAATGCAAAATCAATTGAGAATCCTTTGAACGGCTTGAACGAGAATCCGACCGTAGGCTCTATTTTAGTCATTCCCGGTGTCTCGGGATTATAGTAGTTCCTGTTTACAGGACTCGTATCGATCATAAGACCTGCCCGAACGTCAAACCGGTGTGTAAGCTCATAATCCGCTCCAAGAGAGAAAGCCCAGCAATTACGGTAATTCTTTGTTATCTCATTTCCGTTTTCAACCGTCTGACTGTATTTATCACATAGCGGATCAAGGAATTTTATTTCAAGATAACGATAGGCCTTCCATCCTGTGAGACGAGCATCGACAGCCAGTGTAAGACCACCTACAGGTTTCCAGGATGCACCAAGAGACAACACATATGGACACGGCATCGAGGCTGTAAAATTAGTAGAGTTGATAATATCCAGCTCTTTAAGCAGTGTCTGAGCCTGCTCATTGGCATACGAGACCGATGCACGGCCCGCATCAACAGTCATCCCCACCTTTGATCGAAATGAAACTCCAACTGTAAGATTGTCCCTAACATCATACATCACACCAACGTTGTAGCCACATGAAACATTTGACTTACCGTTGAGATTCACCGACGCAGGCATCACTCCGGCATACATCACAGGAGCCGTAGGCAACTGCCCCGTCTGTGCAAGAAGACCGAGCATCATATCGGCCGTACCAGGTACAACAAGACCCTTCGACAGATCGACCGTACCCCAGTTGACCGTCAGACCGGCACCCACCGAGAGACGGTCGGTGATACGCCATGATACCGTAGGCTGTAGAGTGAACATCTTCAGGCTTACGCGCTGACTTAACACTGCACCGGGCCAATTATCGGTCCAGTCGATTCCACTGCCATAAGGTGTATAGAACGACACTCCGGCCTTCAGATTGTCATATATCGAGAATCCTGCATTGAACATGAGTGGGGTCGAAGGATCGTTGACAGTATTGAATGATTTTCCATCAGGCAACTCAGCCTTGGCATGGGCAAAAATCGAGGTAAATGAACCCGAGAAATCAAAACTATCCCACATATAC
Source organism: uncultured Muribaculaceae bacterium (assembly GCA_964018905.1). Taxonomy (GTDB): domain Bacteria; phylum Bacteroidota; class Bacteroidia; order Bacteroidales; family Muribaculaceae; genus JAAVFS01. Next base: position 55,317 of record CAXHRO010000019.1, on the reverse strand, counting down.
CCCAGTCCAGCAGGATTAAAATACATACTCTCCGCCCCAAGGTGCATACCAGTACCGGTATGGCCCATTCCGAGCTGACGTGTGCTGAGAGTGTTGACCTGATAGCCCTCAGCCATCGATGAGAGTGAAAAACCGGCCGCCACGGCCGCAAGAACAAATCTATTCATTTATAAGTAAGAGTTATAATTATCTCAGTAAAAAACAGGAGGGTATATCTGTCGTCAGATACCCTCCACAAGGATCAATAGTCAAACTGACGCTTGATGCGTCCCGACTTGATACGCCTTATATATATCATCAAACCCACGCCTGTCACGAACCAACGCGAGACCGACACACCTACAGCCACCGAGACCGACAGATCCAGCCCCAGCCCCTCAGGACGCGGTGCATACATCAGATAGCTGACACTCACCGCTGTCATAAACATGGCCGGCAACAGCGTGATGACATAAGCCCGGTGCTTGCGTGCCAGATATACAGTACAAGCCCACAGCGTAAACACAGCCAGCGTCTGGTTGCTCCAGGCAAAATATCGCCACAACACCTTGAAATCAATAAGCATGACAACAAACGACAATGCGAATATAGGCAACGACAACGCCAGACGCTTCCAGAACCGACGCTGATCGAACTTCAGAAAGTCGGCCGCGATGAGCCGTGCGCTTCTCAGTGCTGTATCACCCGTAGTGATCGGCGCGGCAATGACACCGATAATGGCCAGCAGACCACCGAATGCCCCGAGCCACGTCACGGAGATCTCTTTCACCAACGGAGCCGGAGTCGATGACAGCATATAATTGTTAAGCCCCTCATATCCCTCGGTAAAGGCAATGGCCGCCGCCGCCCATATCAAGGCAACCAGACCCTCTGACACCATAGCACCGTAAAATATCGGACGAGCCAGCTTCTCGTTCTTAAGACAACGGGCCATCATAGGCGACTGGGTCGCATGAAAACCCGATATGGCACCGCAGGCGATCGATACAAACATCATCGGGAATACGGGCACACCGTCACGGTGACGGGAGTGCAATCCCTCGGCTATACCATCAGGTATCGACACATCGCCCCACAACAGCACACACAATAGTCCCACAGCCATAAACAACAATGTGAACCCGAATACAGGATACAGATTACCTATCAGTTTGTCGATCGGCAACAATGTCGCCAGCAGGTAATACAGGAATATTATACCTATCCATACAACCCGGTCAAGATAATCGGGAGTCATCCCCGCAAGCAGATCGGCCGGGTTAATGACAAATACAGCCCCTACAAGAATCAAAAGCAACAACGAGAATACCCTCATCACCTGCTTGACACCGGTGCCAAGCTCATGTCCAACAACCTCCGGCAATGACATTCCACCCGATCGTAGACTCATCATACCTGATATGAAATCATGCACTGCACCGGCGAATATCGTACCGAAAACGATCCACAGGAAAGCGGCCGGCCCAAACATCACCCCCATGATTGCACCGAAGATAGGCCCCAGTCCGGCTATATTAAGAAACTGGATAAGAAATACCTTCCACGTTGCCATAGGCATGAAGTCGATATTGTCGCGACGCGAATAAGCGGGGGTGAGACGATCACGTTCCACTTTGAACACACGCTCCACCAGCAGACCATACAGAAAATAGCCACCCACCAGCACAGCGATCGAGATTAAAAACAATAACATCAAGTAAATATTAACGGTCAACAATAGACTACCAGGACATCTCTACCTAAATCCCTCACTCTCCACTACATCGTTAGCGGCATGACGCAGGGTCACATCATCTTCAATAGCCTGCATCTCAAGCCTCAGTATCTCCTGTGCCACACTATGGTCTCCGTCGGCATACTGACGGCGCAATGACTCCAGACGCATGGCATTGGCCCGTATACTCTCCTCGAGATCAAGATAACGGCGCATAGCAAGCCGTGCATCCGAGCTTTCAAGCTGCTCAATTCGGGTGATCACCCTGCCGTCAGGCAAAGCGAAGCGACACTGGCTATGTAATCTGTAGGCTTGGTTCGAGATATTGGCGATAGACTGCGATAATACACTATAGTCGGTACCCGGTTCACGGGTATAAGCGATCGACGACAACAATGCACGCTCACGCAGATCGGGCGAAGTCACATCAACATTCACCCTCAACTCGGATGGTACAAAAAGATAGATCGTCACCATTCCGTCTATACGGTTACGGTCACTGGCCCACCATCCAACACCTGTCGACTCGTCTATCACAAGCATGTAATCGTTATATGGCGAATTATAAGGCATTCCAAGATTCTGGGGCTGGAGATAGTCCGACCCATCACGACGGGTAATGAACAGATCATAGCCGCCAAGACTGTTTTCACCATTACTGGCATAGTATAATGTGACTCCATCAGGCATCATGAACGGGAAATTGGCATCACCGCCATCACCGAGGTGGTCGCCTACAGGCATCGGCGAATCCCATTCGTCTCCATACAGCGACACTGACCTTACAAGACGGTAATTATTGTCATCATCAGGTGCCGCCCACATCATCTCGGTACGGCTCTCCGGCTCATATACAACAGTCGGAGTGGCCGACGTGAAAGATGGTGGGAGCACTGACGGCGCATTCAGCGAACCACTCTCAGGCGATATCCGGTAGTATGTGAAAAAATTATCGGCTGGAACATTGATACTGTCAAACACCACGATACGCTCCACCCTGTTAAGCATATTGCGCGTACGCTCCAATTGACCGGTCACAGCATCTGACTCGTCAGGCAATGTCTTCCGGCCTTTTTTAAGCCCTTTACGATAGTCGGCAATCAACCGGTCGGCATCATCGATACGATACTGGCGTATCGCAATCTCTATAAGCCCAAGTCGGGCATCATTGTTTTTGGCAACAACCTTATTGTACTGGACTATCGCATCAGCATCATTACCGGTGGCACGATAACAGTCGCCCAAAAGAACCGGTATCGTAGTATTGCGTGGCTCCTTTGCCGCTAATGTCCGCAACATTGAGATGGCCGACTCGTAATCACCTGCCTCTATAAGTTCACGCGCCTCCTTTACCGATGCCGCACTGAGCATCAGCGACAACGACATGGCGCCGATCACAGCCATGTATCTTAGACATCCTGTCATCATAAAGCCGAGGGTTTAAGTGCGAGCCCGGTACGCTCCGAAAGCCCAAACAACAGATTCATATTGTGGACAGCCGTTCCGGCCGACCCTTTCAGCATACTGTCTATCACCGACGTCACAAGCAGTCTACCGCCATGCTTCTCAAGATGTAATATGCATTTGTTGGTATTCGCCACATCCTTCATATCAACCTGCTTGTCGGCCACAAATGTAAAATTATGATCCGAGTAGTACTCCTCATACAGACGTCTCACCTCCTCGATCGACAGCGCACAGTCAAGATACACAGCCGCTATCAGGCCTCGGGAGAAGCTACCCAGCATCGGCACCATCTCAACACGCGAGTTGAACGACGACTGCAATGTGCTCAGTGTCTGCCTTATCTCGGGTACATGACTATGGGTAAATGCATTGTACAGCCTTATATTGTCGGCAAGCGTCGGATCGCCTGATACTGCCGCCACATGAATATCTCCATTGACAAGCAGATTTTTGGCCAACGGCAACAGCGCAAGCTCCACAGCAGTGGCAAACGCACCCGGATTGGCCACCTTCATAGCCCCGCGCACCATTGCCTTGCGGTTCAGCTCCGGCAGACCATACACAAATTCATTATCATCGGACGCAATACGATAATCACCCGACAGATCAATGATCTTTATACCCTCAGTCTCGACCATCGCCTGGTCAAGGAACCCTTTGGCAGTACCGGTGTGACAGCAATTGAAAAGCACATCGATCTCATTCCAGCGGGGCTGACCTATGACAACCATGTCACACTCGCCTATAAGCCCCTGATGCACATCGCTCACACGAGAACCGGCATTACGTTCACTCTGTATCCATTTAAGGTCGACATCGGGATGATTGAGCAGTAGCCTGACGATCTCGCCGGCCACTTTCGACTCTCCCCCCGTTATACCTGCTTTAATCATAAAAACAATTTGTGGTTTTCAATCCACAAATATACGAATAAGTCGAGAGTAATGCCAAATTTATTTGAGCATTATGACTCACAATCACTCCTCACAATCACATACCATTCAGTACTGAGGCATACCCGGGATCAGCACGATGCCGACAACAACGGCAGGAGATCGCGGTAAATGGCATCGGTCGCACCCAGGCAGGAACGCACATAATCACCGGCCGTCCTGGCCGCCACACCATGACTCTCATTGTCAAGCATACCGTCCATCACAGCCTCAAAAGCCTCACGGCTGTCAATACTGAACGCACCCTTGCGCTCCACCAGGTCTACAGCCTCCTTGAACTTACTGTATTTCGGACCAAAAATCACAGGCAGATCATACACCGCCGCCTCGTTGATGTTGTGAATGCCGGCACCAAAGCCACCGCCCACGATCGCCACATCACAGTAACGGTACATCGCGGCAAGCTTGCCGAAACAGTCCACTATAAGCACCTGACGGCTATTGTCACCATCAAACTCCGACATACGCACACAACCGTTTGCAAGCCGTCCCTCAAGCACCCTCAGACGCTCATTATCAAACTCATGAGGAGCGATTATAAGTTTTACATCAGGATGACGGTTAAACCACGGCACGTATACATCCTCGTCAAGCGGCCAGCTGCTGCCTGCAATCACACAGAGACGTCCCGACTTGGAAAAAGCCTCGACTTCGGGCATCTCGACAACACCTTTCATGATATCGGTCACACGGTCAAAACGAGTATCACCTACCACTTTAGTATTGCTGACTCCGATCCCGGCCAACAGCTTCCGTGATGCATCATCCTGCAGATACAATCGATCAAAGTATCCGAGCATACGCCTGAACACACCACCCCATGGCTTGAAGAATATCTGGCCTGGCCTGAAGATCGCCGAGATTATATACGTAGGCACACCGTGATGATGAAGTTGCTCTAGATAATTGCCCCAAAATTCATACTTGACAAAGATAGCGACTGACGGATTGACCGTCTCCACAAATCTTCTCGCCATACCCGGAGTATCAAACGGGAGGTAACAAACTGCATCTACCTGCGGATAATTACAGCGCACCTCATAGCCCGACGGAGAGAAGAATGTAAGCAGAATCTTACGAGTCGGATATTCACGACGCAAACGTTCTATAAGCGGACGTCCTTGCTCAAACTCCCCCAGCGACGCAGCATGAACCCACACCGGACGGTCGGACGGACTCAGTTTAGATGCGAGAACGTCAAACGTCTCACGTTGCCCGGCTCTCATCTTCCCGAGCTTAGGAGAACGCATGGCTCCCAGACCGGACAGGCCCGACATAAGATACATCGCGGCATTATAGATCAGATTCACGGCAGGCAGGGCTTAAGTTTATAACTTTTCGAAAGCTTCTTGAACGAGCTGTCGATATAGACTCTCACTATAAGACGCTGGTAAAACGTAAAATTACTCTCGGCAAGATTGAAATCAAGCGACGCCCTCATATTGACAAACCGATTGTCTATAATTGTACCGTAGACACTCGTTCTATTATACCACGACGACCTGTAATAAGGTTCACCCTGGTCGAGCAACGGACCGAAGTCGCTGTAATACGGAAACAGCTTACCACCTGCATAGGTCGTATTATGCCATCCCAGCCAACGCCATTGCAAAGTAACATCAAGCCACGCACCCACAGGCATCTTCCACTTGTCGAAGGCACGGTTGCGGGTTATAGAACTCAATGCCCCCACCCTAACAGCCAGGCTGTCAAGCCCCGTGTGCTCAGTTAAATCAAGTCCTACATACGGATTTACCAGAAAATTGTCGACAATATGCTGATCGGGCCCCGGATTGCTCGTCAGTGCGAAATGGTTCATCACAGCCACACCACCGGCCAAAAACAGGTTACCGGGACGTTGCCACTCACCGTGCGCTATGACATTGAAAGCCTCTCGACGGCTCTCCGACTGCATAGCTCGCCAGTCAACAAGAGCCTCGAAGTACCCCTCGTCACCACCGTATGTAGCCATGAAACCTCTCACATTACGCTGCATATAGCATATCGAGTCGTTCCACACATAGTTAGGCAACTGTCGCCGCATCAGCGTGCGGGGAAACATACCCATCACCACGCTCCAGCCCATGCCGCCACCATTGTAACGGTAGTATAATGTAGGAGACAGGCGCTTCCCATACCACTCAGCTCCTATGGGCTGGGTCCACACGACACCACCCATCAGGCGATGTGTACCGTCAAACATCGAGACACCTATCTCGGGCGACAGTTGGGTGTGGAAGAAAGTGCGCGTGTCAGTCATCTTATTGTCACCTTCGCGGTTGTCAAAGACAGTGTTGAAGTCAACACTCCACTCCATCCGCTGGGCAACGGCCTGGACACCACCCAATGTAACCGTCATGATGACGGCTGTCAGCAGTCGTTTGATCATACTGTATGATACCTATTATTCAGGCAACTTGATACGCTCTATTCCCAGCTGTATGCGGCGTACAATCTCCTCCGGATCCATCAACTCGGTAATGTCAAACATGTGAGGGCCCTTGCACTCGCCCACAACAGTAAGACGGAAAGCATTCATTACATTACCCAGATGATAACCCCGCTCAGCGATCCAGCCCAACACCACCGGCTCGGCCTCGGCCGACTTCCATGAAGGCATCCCTTTGAGAACCTCGATCAGCTCACCCATGATACGTGGCATATCCTCGCTCCAGCGCTTCTTGACAGCCTTGGGATCATAAGCCACAGGCTCGGCAAAGAAGAAACCGGCCTGATCCCACAGATCACTGACAAAGTTTATACGGCTCTTGACCATACCTACAGCTCGTGAGATATATTCATCGCTATAATCAGCCGGATTGACACCATGCTTCTCAAGCACAGGCTTGAACATACCGCCCAGAGTCATATCGTCAAGCTCCTGCAGATACTGGTGGTTGAACCACTTACCCTTCTCATAGGCAAACTTGGCACCAGCCTTCGAGCAGTGCTCGAACGAGAACTTGTCAATAAGCTCCTGCATCGACATTATCTCGGTATCATCACCCGGATTCCAGCCAAGAAGTGCAAGGAAATTGATCACGGCCTCAGGCAGATAACCGTTCTCTCGGTATCCGGCCGACACCGCACCGCTCACAGGATCATGCCACTCAAGCGGGAACACCGGGAACCCCAGACGGTCACCGTCACGCTTCGACAGCTTACCCTTGCCGTCAGGCTTCAGCAACAGCGGCAGATGCACAAACTCAGGCATGGTATCCGTCCAGCCGAAAGCCTCATACAACAATACATGCAACGGAGCCGAAGGCAACCACTCCTCACCGCGTATCACATGTGACACCTCCATAAGATGGTCATCGACGATATTGGCCAGGTGATAGGTAGGCAGGTCATCGGCACTCTTATACAGCACCTTGTCATCAAGCACACTCGAATTTATCGTCACCTTTCCACGCACGAGGTCATTGACCTCGACATCACGGCCCGGCTCGATAAGAAAACGCACCACATACTTCTCACCACCATCAACCAGCGACTTCACTTCGTCGGCCGGCATAGTGAGAGAATTGCGCATCGACATACGGGTCGACGCATCATACTGCCAGTTAGGCTTTGAGGCACGTGCCGACTCAAGCTCGGCCGGAGTGTCGAATGCGATATATGCTTTCCCGGCATCAAGAAGCTGCTTGACATATCCACGATAGATGTCACGACGCTCACTCTGACGATATGGCCCATGGGGCCCACCATAGCCTACACCCTCGTCGATACCGATACCGAGCCACTTCAGAGCCTCCACGATATAATCCTCGGCTCCGGGAACAAAACGCTGTGAATCGGTATCCTCGATACGCAGTATCATGACACCGCCATGACGGCGGGCAAAAAGATAGTTATACAAAGCCGTACGTACACCGCCTATGTGCAACGGTCCCGTAGGAGAAGGTGCAAATCTGACACGAACCTGTCTTTCCATATATAAGAGATATTTTTACAATATTTACAATTACGCTACAAAGTTACACAAAACCACGCAATCCACATAAAAAAAGTGCAACTCGTCCAGGCTCTAAAAACTCTCCAGTCATATAACGCCACCATTGTATATCGTCTATTATGCCTACGCCACTTATTGGCAACGCCAGCCCCAATCTCAGTCAAGCCCATAACGGCGGAGCAACCCACGAGCCACAGGCTGAGACTGAAAATCCGCTATCCACGCGTCAAGCGTATCACACAACACACTGTCTCGCCTGTTGACAAGCCACGACTGGAACTGATTGAACGAAATTTCCACCGACAAGTCAAGCCATGGATAATCAGCCTTCATGATCTCGGCAAGATGGCGGTTAACCACCACATTCGGCATCTGATGCATAGCCACCATGATGATCATCTGCTCTGATCCCAAATCCGGATCCTCCACAATATGGATCGTATCGCCAAGCTCTCCGGCCAGATGCTCCAGACGCGTCTTAAACGGGGAGTTAAGCGGTATATGTATTGTATCCCCGATAAGGCTCAGCTGATCGGGATATCTCAGCCCGCCTACCGAGTCAGCACACTGCACCAACACCTGACGGTCAATAAGCACCGGACGCGTAGCCATGAAACGCCCCCTCAGATTGCTGTTGGCCGCCACATCGCCTATCACAACATCATACCGGCCCGACTCAAGCCCCTCAAGCACACTTTGCAAATGTGTGAACCCATCCACCTTCAGAGGCCGGTCATGAGCCGTCGCTATCATCCTCACCATATCATAATAAAATCCTGACAGCGTATCACCACGGGTCGACAGGCCTACAGGCGATATCTCGATCGCCACATTCAGCGTATCACCGCCCGCCCTGGCATCAGTCACATGCCATGTCGGTGACGAACAATTGCGAGCCATGAACATTGTCCCCACTACCACCAACAGCAACAACAGGTACAGGGCCGTCATTCCACGACGATATTCAAGACGTCTCATACTCATGTCTGCGCAGGTCAGTTGGCAAAATCCACCGACAGGCCCATCTGGAACCGTCGGGGATTAATCGGATAATGGGGCATCGAGAAATAATTGTCGCCCGTCATACCCTGGTTAATGTGAGACATCATGATAAAGAAACGGGTCTTGCTCAGCTTGAAATTGAAATAAAGATTGACCAGCGGATAATTGCCGCACTCTACCTCACGCTGATTGTAGAAAGCCATCGTAGCCGGCTGATAGGCCACTGCCTTGTACTTTGTATAATAGTCACAATCCACCCCCATCTGCACATGTAGTGTAGCCACCTTGAACGCGACATATAGATTGGAATACACCGCGAGCGATGGCAACGGAATGACGGCATCGTCCGAGGTCGTCTGATAGGTTATACGGTTCTCCCAGTGAAGAGCCCTGAACTTGAAATTCTGCAACAGACGCGCTGTAAACACCTGCACATTACCGCCGAACTGTTCAGGCATACACCTCTCGTTGAAATAGATATGGTTCTGAACATTCTCGATACCGGCCATGAAATTTGTACCAGTATGAGGTATGTCAATTGATCCGCCAACCCTATAACGGCGCGTCTTTGAAAAATCATTCTTCCATATAAAATGGTTGCTCACATAGTTCTCGTAAAGATATCCGGGTGAAGTATTATAGAATCCACCTGATGCACTCACAGTCACAGTGTCGCCCAAAAGCCGGATACGCGTGTCCACGTCACCATATGCTTTGACCTCACCGGCCGCTCGGCCTGCAATACCCAGCTCGGCCGTCGCACGGTAATTGAGCGTACGGCCCTGTTGTTTGATAAGCTGAGCTCCTACCCACACAAAATTCTCCTTACCTTTGGGCGATAGTTTCGCGTCAAGCGGATAAGGATCAAGACTCTTGTCGTCATTGTCAATAGCCAACGTGTCGGGCGACTGGGTATACGACCTCATCTCGTGGGTAAGAAATGCCGACAGCCCGGCCTTGGCATATTTATTAAAGCCCTCCATGAGCGAGATGGCGACAGTATTGCGCAGTTGCCAGTAACGGGTAATGTCATATGTCTTTCCTGATGTCAAATATGTCTTTTCCCAGAACTCGGCATCATTGGCGGCCGACGTATTTATAAACTCATGACTGTTCTGGTTATACTTCAGAGTCCAGGTGAAAGCCGTAACAGGCACATACTCACGCGACACCACCGAGTCCTCGTACTCCTCATGATACTGCTCCTTCCAGAAGCCTATCTTATACCTATGGTTCATCCACAACTCCCCGCCTTTCACCCTGTTATGGGCGTCGGTGAGATTGGTAGGTATCGACTTTGTGTCCACACTGGTACTTCCTCCCTGCACCTCAGCCGGATCAGTGATATAACGATCGTCTGTTATACCGCCGTTCTCCTTGTTCACACTGTTGTAGTGATTGTAATACCCCTGGAACTCATATCTGTCACCTATATACGACCCCGAGAATCCCCACACAAAATTCTTCGCGGCCTGATAATTGTAACTACCCTTCGAATACAGATAATCAAGCTTGGCTCCGATCTGGGCTTTCGCATTGATGTTTCCCGAAAAATCACCGCGCAGACGATCCTGGGTAGTCTCCTTTCCACCTCCAGTGGCATACGACAACAGGGTCATCGGGATACGCGTATTATAGAATCGCATGGTCTTGTCACCGGGTATCCACGCCGACAACGCGTCCCTGAAGAAGAACGCACTCCCCGGCTCTCGCTCGAAGTAGATCATATTGTAACCCGCCGCCGCATAATTGCCGGTACAAGCCCAGGCATCACTCACTTCCGACGGAACAAACTCCTGAGCATAGTTCGTATGCAATGTATCTACAGGAGCTTCCACCCTTGTACCCAACAGATCAAGCACACGCCACGCACTCGACTGTTGCACCAGAGTCGAGTCATTCACATCGGCCGCAACAGCATCCATAGCCACCATCGCCAAAGCCACGCCTGCTATATATCGTAATCCTTTCATATCAATCCACAAAGATAGTAACTTATCGGCAATATATCAAAAAACCTTCGTCACACGCCCCATGATGTAGAGTCAACAAGCAAGTGCAAAATTAGCGAAAGAGTTTTATGAATAGTTCCAACGGCGAAGAAAAGTTGAGCTTTTCACGTGGCCTCCGGTTTATTTTAGCCTGAACCTTGTCTAAATCGGCCTGCTCGACCTCTCGAAAATCAGTACCTTTCGGAAAGTATTGCCTTAAGAGCTTGTTTGCGTTCTCAACAGCTCCTTTTTGACCTGAGCAGAATGGGTCGGCAAAATAAACGGTGGCTCCAATGTGTTTGGTCAGCCACTCATGATCCATGAATTCAGAGCCGTTGTCCGTGGTAATGGTAAGAACATGAGCTTTATATGGCAGTAACAGACGCCATGCGGTCCTGGCTACAACGTCAGGTTTTTTGGAAGTGAGTTTGCTTTGCAGGAACATATTTGTCTTGCGTTCAGTCATTGTCAGAACAGCACTTTTTTGCCCCTTGCCAATAACGAGATCCATTTCCCAGTCACCGAAACGTGTGCCGTCAGCCTCGGCAGGGCGCTGATGTATGGAGATGCGGTTAGGAATGAGTGTCCGTCCGGAGGTTTTCCGCTTGTGGCCTTTATGCCTGCGATACTTCATCTTGTGACGGCAATGTGCCCTAAGTTCTCCAGTCTCATCTGCACGAACTTCCCGATATATGCGCTCGTGACTGATGTTAATGCCCTTAAGGCCAAGGTAGCCGGAGATCTGTTTCGGAGACCAGTCTTCTTCGCGTAAGAGCCGCAGGGCCTTATGGACAATCCATGAGGGTGTTCTGCGGTTTGTGCATATGCGCTCGCGCCTCTCCATCGCTTTCTGATGGGAAAGTTGCCAGGTATATTTGCCATGCTTGCCACTGTTGCGCTTGAGTTCACGGCAAAGTGTTGACTGTGATATACCGACGCGTTCGCATATAATTTTTCGTGCGATTCCGTCTTGCAGGTACGCAAAAATTTGCGACCTTTGTTCCGAGGTTAGTTGTTTGTACATGTGCAATACAAAATTAATTAATCTTAGGGAGACTTCGGTCTCCTTTTTTTGTATTGCTTGTTCTCTACAGTTTCGCTCTTGGGAGCGGACTCGGCCGCCCCCGCCGCTCAGGCATCCCCCTCCGAGGGGAGTGAGGAGAATCTATTTCTTGTATCATGGATTTTTGCACTTCGATTTTGAACCTTCAACACGCCCCATGACAATCCTCCCTGCACTCCTCCCCCTACGACATAAAGAGAAGGAACTCCCGGCAGGGGGCTCCTTCTCTCGCGTTTCAACTATTTATTTATGAGAGCCTTAATACCCAGTATCACTACTCGGTAATAAGGACGAGGGATGTTGAAATCATTATACCTTATCTTTCATCTTCTATCGTTCTCATTTCACCTATATAACAAGCCACAGCCGGCTATTGATGCGGCCTTTAAGCTAAAAGTGTTTAAATACGCCACCGCTAAATGTTAAATCCTCGCCCCCATTCATGACACAGGGCGGAAAGCCTGCTGTACAGCTCCCCGCCCTGTTGTTATGAGGTTATTTAACCCGTATCTATACATTGAATCTGAAGTGCATGATATCTCCGTCCTGCACCACATACTCCTTTCCTTCGACACCAAGCTTCCCTGCCTCTTTGACAGCTGTCTCTCCGCCCAGTGTCACATAATCTTCATACTTGATGACCTCTGCTCGTATGAATCCTTTCTCAAAGTCGGTATGAATGATCCCAGCACACTGCGGAGCCTTACTGCCACGCATGAATGTCCAGGCACGCACCTCGTCCTCACCGGCCGTAAAATACGTCTGCAGGTCAAGCAGATGATAAGCCGCACGTATCAGCCTCGACACTCCGCTCTCCTCCAGACCAATCTCGGCGAGGAACTCCTGACGCTCCTCCCACGTATCAAGCTCAGCGATCTCGCTCTCGGTCTGGGCGGCCACGATCATGATCTCGGCATTCTCCCCCTTGACGGCCTCTCTTACAGCCTCGACGTAGACATTACCGCTTACCGCCGATGCATCATCGACATTGCAGACATACAGCACAGGCTTATTGGTCAACAGGAAGAGTTCACGGGCAAAACGTTGCTCATCCACAGAGTCAAACGACACAGAGCGCGCAGGCTTACCCTGATCAAACGCCTCCTTGTACTGCCTCAGCACCTCATACTGCATCTTGGCTACCTTGTCGCCACCGGTCTGAGCCTGCTTCTGCACCTTGGCCATACGGCTTTCGACAGTTTCCATATCCTTGAGCATCAGCTCATAGTCAATGATTTCCTTATCTCTTACCGGGTCGACACTACCATCCACATGGGTTATATTGTCATCGTCAAAGCATCTCAGCACATGCAGTATGGCATCAGTCTCACGGATATTGGCCAGAAACTTGTTGCCAAGCCCCTCGCCGCGACTCGCACCCTTCACCAGGCCTGCGATATCCACAATCTCGACTGTAGCCGGCACCACACTGCGCGGCTTACACATCTCGACAAGCTTCGTAAGCCTGTCATCAGGCACAGTGATGACACCCACATTGGGCTCGATAGTACAGAACGGAAAATTGGCCGACTGGGCCTTAGCATTGGAGAGACAGTTAAACAGCGTCGACTTGCCCACATTGGGCAGTCCTACGATTCCACATTGTAATGCCATTATATTGATTTTTTATTATCTGAATAAGAGACTGCAAAGGTAAACATTTAAATCGGTAAAAACAACCGCACTGCGATGCTCCGGCCCCATATTCCGGTCAAACAATTAAGACTAAAAATTGTTATCAAAATACAATCCACTACTATTCTTGATACTATGAGACATCTGTTTACCAATATGATACTTTGCGTCATCCTGCTCACCATTAAGTCGGGATGTGCCTCCAACGACTGGGAGAACGTACCCGGCCCTGTGGCTCAATTCCTCTCCCAATACTTCCCCCTGCAGGCTGTGACACAATGCAACTACCAGAACGACACTTATCATGTAAAACTGCGCAACAGCTCGGCCCTCACATTCGATGACCGCTACAAGTGGACATCGGTCAACGGATACGGCAACACTCTGCCCGAGATGTTCCTCTTTGACCAGCTTCCACCAGCCCTCTACAACTATCTCCAGGAACTGTCGTTCACAACCCAAGTATATGCTGTTACACGCGACAGTATCGTCTACAACGTCATGCTCTCCGACCACTCAGTCACCTACACCATAGCCACAGGGGTCGTGACACCCGACAAGCCGGAATCAACCTCCCCACTCTCCATAGCCCCACTTCGCGGTTGGTGACCCAAGCCCCCTCCTTCGACCTACTGCAGGTGACGGGCCGTATCGGCAGTGGTCACCGCCCATAGCTGGTCGCCAGCCTTGAAGACAGCCCCGCCGGGATTATCGAGCCACTCCTCTCCCCGCTTGACAGCCACCACCATCGTCGAATGCCTGTCACGCAATCTCGCCTGCGCCGGCGTAAATCCTATCAGCGGAGATATCTCGCTCAACGTGAAATCACGCAGGCGGTAATCGGCCGGATTGATTGACTCCCTCAGCTCTTCCTCAGGCGACTCTATAACAGGCAACACAGCCTGAAGTTGCTCATCGGTACCTATCACACCCACCACATCTCCAGGAAACAGACGGTCATTGCCCGCCGGAGCCGCTATGAACTTCGCCCCACGCTGGATGGTCACGACATTGACACCATAACGGCGGTGCAGATCGGTAGTCATAAGCTTCTCACCAACAAGACGACTGCTTCCGCTCACTTCCATACGCGCCAGATGCAGGCCTCCGACAAGATTGTTGTTACGGCCGCTCCTACTCAGATCACGCTCATTGAGATTCTTCATGAATGTACTCTCTATAGATCTCATCCTCCCCCTCACCTTTGACGAGAGCAATAGTATCAGCAACAACAACAGTGCCACTCCGGCCGACGCTCCCACCGCCATCGAGTAAGTACTGCCCAGGAAGTGTATTATGAATCCCATCGCTATAGCAACTCTAAAAAGCATCATTACCGCCCGCGGCACCTTGTACGGTTCCAGCTCCAGCCGCTCTGCCCGCTTCGATGTGCTCAGACATAAAGCAAGCAGGAACGGCGACATACCGGCCAGCGTGATCACAGTACCGGCCAGTCGGCCCCATGTAGGTATCAGCCCCGATATCCACGGCATCAGATAGCGCTGTGACACTATAGTGATCGCTATAAGCACAATCGAATACAACAGCACCCGCCACAGATAGCGCTTCACAATCTGCCCCCATGCCGATGTCGTCGAGCCGGCCTTCGTGGCATCCTCGCTGTAACGGTCGATCAGAAAATGAAGTCTGCGAGGCAACACGCGCTCGATTGCCCGATAGGCCGGATCAGCCATCTTGATAAAATAAGGGGTAGTAAATGTCGTTATCACCGACACTGCCACTACAATCGGATATATCGTATCGTCCAGAACCCCCAGCGACATACCCAGCGAAGCAATGATAAAGGCAAACTCACCGATCTGAGTCAGCGAGAAACCCGACTCGATGGCTACCTTCAGAGGCTGTCCAGTTATAAGCATGCCTATCGTGCCGAACACAATCATGCCCGCCACAACAACTACCGACAGCAATAGTATCGGCCCCCAGTACTCGGCAATAATCACCGGCTGGACCATCATGCCAACCGAGATAAAAAAGACAGCCCCGAAGAGATCTTTCACCGGAGCCGTCACATGCTCTATCCGCTCGGCTATATTCGTGCCGGCCAGTATCGAACCCATAACAAACGCCCCAAGAGCAAGCGAGAAACCACATGCCACCGAGAATACAGCCATACCGAGACACAATCCCATTGACACCACGAGCAACGTCTCGTTATTCAGGAATCCACGTATACGGTTAAATACCGACGGTAACACATACACCCCGACAAGAAACCATATGATCAGGAAGAAAACCAGCTTTCCCACACTGTACAGCATCTCCCCGCCCTCAACATTATCTCCAGCGGCAATCGACGACAGCACCACCATCATAACTACCGCAAACAGATCCTCGACAATCAGAACGGCAAAGACAAGCGACGCAAATTTCTTCTGTCTCAGATTCAAATCGGTAAAAGCCTTGATGATAATCGTTGTCGACGACATCGACAGCATCCCGCCCAGGAACAGACTATTCATATTGGTAAAATTCAATAGCCGGCCTATCATGAAACCTGTCAGCATCATGCCAAGCACAATTATCATGGCTGTCACCACAGCCGATCCACCCACGTTCACCAGCTTCTTGAAACTAAACTCCAGTCCGAGTGAAAACAGCAATACCACTATACCTATCTGAGCCCAGAACTCGATATTGGCCTCAGTAGTAACCGACGGCAACGGCTCGAAGTGAGGACTCGCCAGGAATCCGGCCACAATATAGCCCAAAACCACCGGTTGCTTGATCCACTTGAACAAAACAGTGACACCGGCTCCCAGCAAAAGTATAAAAGCAAGGTCAGTTATAAGGCTCTCGATATTCATAAAAAGAGAATGATAGAGGATTAACGGGTTAAATAAATGAAAAACAGATATGCCGCGACGAGATTCAAAACATCCGGCACCTATCGGAAAACCACCCCGTAGTAGGAGGAGGAGGGGCCGGTCAGCCACCGGCACTAAATATTAACCTGATTGGCCAACGTGATCGACTGGGTCTTATTGAGAGCCCTCAGATCCTCAAACAGACCTATGAGATTTAAATTCTCCTTGACAAGAACCACCAGATTAAGCCTAGTAACGCCGACCTCATAGTCATATTCCACATATATATTGCTCAGATGCACACGATTCTGTCTCATAAGCCTGCGGTAAGGATCCATATCGGTCACGATCTCCCCGATCTTAAGCCTTATAATACGAGACTCCGAACCCATATTTATATGATGCTCTATACGCTCCAGCTGCACCAGTATAAACAATATCAAAGCCGTGGCTATGATCGACACCAGATACATACCCACACCAACGGCAAGACCCAGCGTTGCCACCATCCATATGCCAGCCGCAGTCGTCAGGCCCTTTACCGAACCCTTCATCTGGATTATTGCTCCGGCTCCTAAAAAACCGATGCCCGATATCACCTGTGCCGCGATACGGCCCGGGTCGCCGTTCTTAAGCCCCATATACTCCTGTGGCACATATATCGACAGCAACATCGCCAATGTAGCTCCCATCGAGATCAACGCAAAAGTACGCAATCCCGCCGACTGCCCCTTGCGTTTACGCTCAAATCCCACTATGCTGCCAAGCACGAGACTCAGCAACAACTTGAACACCGACGAGACACTGTTTACCCCGACGGCATTGATGTCACTTACAACCCGGTCAAATATCTCGACAGCCCAGCTCATCACACACTCAGTCAGGAGGCTTACTTTGTCATGGTGAACTTGCGTGACGCAAGGCGGAAGTTGTCGGCAAACAACTCGACAGTATATTCTCCAGGATTGAGCGTCGTATTGACATCCCAGTACATCGTCACCCCGGCAATCTCCTCACTGGCATATTCGATCGTCTTGACGGCCGAGCAGTCAAGTGTTGTATTCTCAAACGAGAATCTCTGTCCGTTTCCCATCAGCAGGTCACCCTCGGGATTGATGATGCGCAGATAGATAGCCTTCTCACCCACAGGGGTAGAATTGTTCTGCGGGATAGTGAATGTCACCATAAGCTGCTTGGCCTTGGTAATATTCTTCTCCTTCTTGCCGTTGGATTTAAGCGAGGTCAGCGTCACACCCGTCACATTAAGTTTCTCGGCAAGCGTCATACGCTCGCTGAGCTCCTCGTTCGACTTCTTGGCATTGTCAAGATTGGCGGCAAGCTGGCGGTTACGGTTCTTCACCTCCTTGTTCTCGTTACGTAGCGACTCATTCTCTTTGCTCAGCTCATCGATACGCTCCACATAGGTCTTTAGTATTGACTTCAAGGTCTTGATCTCACCCTCAAGCTGTGCTATGCGGGCACGGTTCTTGGTCTTTTCTTGATTAAGCTCCTGCAATAGCTTCTCCACCTTGGCCTTCGCCGCGGCATACTTCTCAACAATCGAGTCATTGGCCAGCAATATCGTCTGATTCTCATACTGGGCAAACTCATTGTTGAGCTGCTGGTATTCGTTGGCCAGCGACAGTTGCTCCTTCTCGAGCTCAACCTGCTCCAGCTGGGCGTCAAGACGCGAACTCTTCGAATGCATCACAAGAAAAATCACCACAGCGGCCACGATAGCAACCGCCGCTACAATAAGTATGTACAGGTTGACGCCACCGGTCATGCCCTGCCGGCCCCGTCTGTTTACAGGACGGGGGGACGGCTGTGCCTGACGCTGACGCTCGTTGTCACGCTGTGACGGTGTCTGCGGATAATCGTTCATAATTTCAATGACTGAAGATAAGTGCTGTTAATACGGTTGACAACTTGAATACTGATCCTCAAAGCCCGCGGCCATGGCAATTCTTGTACTTCTTGCCACTGCCACATGGGCACGGATCATTTCGGCCTATCTTGGGAGCGGCCTTCATCGGCTCTGGACGCGGACGTTCACCCTGCCTGGCCGACGCTGCGGCACGTTGTGCATCGGCACCCGGGAGATCCTCCTTCGACGCTTTGTAGCGCGAATAGTCATTAGGTCGCTCTGGCATAGCCTGCTTTACCTCAGGCTGGCGCGGTTGCCTGGCAGCCTCCTGCGACTCACCCTGGGTATCCTGTTGCGGACGAGGCTGAGGTATATATATCTGTCCCCTCAACAGGATCGAGATTGCCTTGTTGTTGAGATTATTGAGCATTCCCTCAAACAGGTGGAACGACTCCACCTTGTAAATCACCAGTGGATCTTTCTGCTCATAGCTTGCATTCTGCACCGATTGTCTCAACTGATCAAGCTCCCTCAGATGCTCCTTCCACAACTCGTCAATAGTGACAAGCAACACCGCCTTATGCCACTCCTTAACAATTGTCTTGCAACCGCTGGCATAGGCCTCGGTGATATCGGTCTGTAACTGGAATATACGCTTGCCATCGGTGATCGGCACTATGATGCGTCCCTGCGCACCACGGTTCTCCACCCAGTCCTTGATCACAGGCATCGCCACCTCGATGATACGCTGGCTCTTGCGCTCCAAAGCTTCACCTGCAGCAGCGTTGAGCTTCTCGATCTTGTCCTCGCGGCTCATTGACGCAAACTCCTCGGCGGTGAACGGAGGCTCGATGGTAAGTACACGCATCAGCTCGAGCGACATATCCTCGTAGTCTGTAGCCTGGTCATAGTTATTGACGATATTCTCAACGATGTCATACATCATGTTGGCGATATCGATACCCACACGCTCACCCACCAGCGCATGATGACGGCGGTTATAGATATAGGTACGTTGCTTGTTCATCACATCGTCATATTCAAGCAGGCGCTTGCGTATGCCGAAGTTGTTCTCCTCCACCCTCTTCTGGGCATTTTCGATAGCACGAGTCACCATCTTCGACTCGATCATCTCACCCTCCTTGAGGCCCAGCGTGTCAAGCATCTTCATCACCCTGTCGGTAGCGAACAGACGCATAAGCTGATCCTCAAACGACACATAGAACACCGACGAACCCGGATCACCCTGACGGCCCGAACGTCCGCGCAACTGACGGTCTACACGGCGGCTCTCATGCCGTTCGGTACCTATGATGGCAAGACCTCCTGCATCCTTGACCTCCTGGGGCAACTTTATGTCGGTACCACGGCCCGCCATGTTTGTGGCGATAGTAACCGTACCCGGCTGGCCGGCCAGAGCCACTACCTGAGCCTCCTTCTGGTGGAGCTTGGCATTGAGCACCTGGGCATTGATATGACGCATCTGCAGCATACGATACAACAACTCCGATATCTCGACCGACGTTGTGCCCACAAGCACAGGACGACCGGCGTCACGAAGACGTACAATCTCTTCGATCACTGCGGCATACTTTTCCTTCTTGGTCTTGTACACACGATCGTTCATATCGATACGCGCTATAGGACGATTGGTAGGTATCGTAACGACATCCAGTTTATAGATATCCCACAGCTCACCAGCCTCGGTCTCGGCCGTACCGGTCATACCGGCCAGCTTGTGGTACATACGGAAGTAATTCTGCAATGTGATTGTGGCAAATGTCTGGGTAGCGGCCTCGACCTTCACACCCTCCTTGGCTTCGATAGCCTGGTGCAGACCGTCACTATAGCGGCGCCCTTCCATAATACGGCCAGTCTGCTCGTCAACGATCTTGATCTTGTTGTCATCTATGACATACTCCACATCCTTCTCAAACAGGGTATAAGCCTTGAGCAACTGTGTAACCGTATGCACACGCTCGGCCTTGACCGCATAATTTTGCATGGCCTCATCTTTCCTGGCCTGGCGCTCTGACGGGTCGGTGATATGCTCCAGCTCCGACAGCTCGGCGGCAATGTCGGGAAGCACAAAGAAGTCGGGATCGCTACTTGTACCGGTCAGCACATCTATACCCTTGTCAGTAAGCTCCACACTTCGATTCTTCTCGTCAATTACAAAGTATAGCGGCTCTGTTGCCTTGGGCATCTCGCGCGCATTGTCCTGCAGATAGTAAGCCTCGGTTTTGAGCAAGATATTCTTCATGCCCTCCTGACTCAGGAACTTTATGAGAGCACTATTCTTCGGCAGACCCTTGAACGATCTGAACAACAGCAGGGCACCCTCCTTCTGGGCCTCCTTGTCGTCACTGGCCAGCTTGGTCTTGGCATCGCTCAACAGCTGGGTCACCAGACGGCGCTGAGCCTGCACCACCTTCTCTACATTGGGACGGAAGTCATTGAACAACTGGTCGTCCCCCTTGGGTACCGGACCCGATATGATAAGAGGTGTACGGGCATCATCAATAAGCACCGAGTCTACCTCGTCGACAATGGCATAGTAATGCTTACGCTGCACCATGTCCTTGGGCGACATGGCCATATTGTCTCGCAAATAATCGAAACCAAACTCATTGTTAGTACCGAATGTTATGTCACACTCATAAGCCTGACGACGGGCGGCAGTATTGGGCTGGTGTTTGTCGATACAGTCCACGGTCGAGCCATGGAACATGTACAGCGGCCCCATCCACTCCGAGTCACGCTTCGACAGGTAGTCGTTGACCGTCACCACATGTACTCCACGCTTTGACAGCGAGCGGAGGAACACCGGCAATGTGGCAACGAGAGTCTTACCCTCACCGGTAGCCATCTCGGCGATTTTACCCTGGTGAAGAACGACACCGCCTATCAGCTGTACATCATAATGCACCATATCCCATTTCAGGTCATTGCCGCCGGCCATCCAGTGGTTGCTCCACAATGCCTTGTCTCCCTCGATGGTGACAAAGTCGCGCCCCTGCGCTGCCAGATCGCGGTCCATGTCGGTCGCCGTAACCTCTACCGTATCGTTGTGCGCGAAGCGCGACGCAGTCTCCCGCAAGGCCGCGAAGACTACCGGCAGATGACGGTTGAGCTCATTCTCGAGCGTATCCAGTATATTCTTCTCATGCTTGTCGATCTGATCCCATAGTGGCTGACGCTCCTCGAAGGGCAGATCCTCTACCTTAGCCTTGAGATCGGCTATCGACTGTGTGTCATCGGCAGTAGACTTTGCCAGTGCCTGACGCACATCAGTGATGACCTGACGCAACTCATCGTTGCTTAGAGTTTCCATTTTGGGACACAGAGCCTTTATCTGGTCCACTATAGGCTGTATTTCCTTGAGATCACGCTGTGACTTGTTGCCAAACAGCTTGCCAAGTAATGAAGTAAGTGACATATGTTATTCTTAAATAAGCAAATTGATGAAACAATAAAATGTGTAAGATGGAGAACTTTATCTCTTCCGGTCAAAGTTTAAGAGACGGCATGGAGGCACCGTTGGGCGAACGTATACGCAGTATTCCGGTCACTGTTGGAGCCAGCACGCGCGCATCGACCGGTGTCGTTATGGTGGTTGCCTTCATATTTGGTGACAGCAGGAATGCAGGAGCCGATGTCCCACAGCTTCGCTCCACCATCGGCAATGTGAAATCACTCCCCTGGTCGACGATCTGCCATCCAGGAGCCACTGTTATGAATACATCACCAGCCTTCTCGATCACAGTATTGTTACGCACGGCCTGTGGATTAACACCGGCCTTGAGATTTATCACATCATCGAGCGTATAAGCCTCGGTCACACCCGCCATACGGGTCAGAAACTGCGCAACATCCGTGCGCACATCGGCCTCGTCGAGATTATTGCGTTTTATCAAGTCATGATTCAAGTATATCTGGCGGTCATGATAACCGTTGATCCAGTCACCGTTGCCATGCTTGGCTATGAGATATACATTGAGAAGCGCCATGGCCCGACGTGGCGAAAACTCGCCATGAGGTATCGACCACCGCTCGTCGTCGCGACGCGAACGTGTACGGCGTGGAGTTCCGGCCACAAACACCATAGTATTCCTCATCCCTGGACCGGCATCTATGGCACTGAACAGCCGTTGCAGATCCCGGTCAAGCTGCAGATAGAGATCCATCTGCTCCAGACGCCCGTCGGCATCACCGGTATAGTCATAAGGCTGTACAGTGTACGACACATTGAGCATGTCCATCGCCTCTCGTGTTCCAAGCCCGAGCGTCTTGATATACTCTGTGGCAAGACTCGTCACCTCGGTATTGACCGGGGCCGACTCCTTGAACGCCTTGTAACGGGCAGGATCCTTGCGCAAGAATGTATTGCGCATCGGATAGGCCTTCTTGTAACTCGGCAGGTCGGGATAACGGTCGACATCCATGCAGTTGGTCCACGCAATAGTGTCGAGCCTCACCGACAACGGTTGCAACCTGTTACGCACGGCAAGCAGTCTCGGCGTGTCACGATAGAACGTGGTCGTCGACCAGTTGCCTGTGACATCATTTATCCAGCTGGCACTGTTGCCGGCATGTCCACCCAGTATCAGTGCCGTAGCTTGATCGGGCGACAGGGCATAGACATACCCCAGGCCTCCGGTATCGATTCTTAGTTCGTCACCTATCGTCGATACAAGCAGAGCGGCCGGCGATACAGTCTCGTCGGTGTAATTGCCCAACGTTGCCGCATCATAGAAAACAGGCCTGGTCAACCGACTCTCGCAGTCGTACACATGACTGCTTCCGATACCGTTGACCGCAGGTACAGCCCCGGTGAAAGCAATGGCCGCCGCCGTAGGTGCATCAACCGTCGTGCCATAGTCAAGATCGGTTATAGTGACGCCCTCATTCATCAGGCGCCTGAAGCCACCGTCGCCAAGATACCCCTGGAGCAACTGCAGATATTCCATCGACAGACCGTCGATCATGACACCAACAACCAGGTTGGGGCGCGGAGACGGAGCCTGGGCCGATAGCGACAGCGTCACCATCGATGCGGCCAGGACTGTGGCTACACGGCTCTTGACAGGTTTGTTGACTTTTTGTGACATCTATACAAATATATATACTCGCCGGCAGTGATCATGTAACACATGACAAGCGGATAATCGGCACTGTTGAGATGCTGTATACCAGCGATGCCTATTGCTACCAGCGACATTAAGGCTACAAAATTAACAATTTGATAGAAATAAATAGCACGATTGTACTTTTTTAACCATACACCTACAACACCTGCAAGGCACAAAGGGTTCAGCCAAAGATAAAGCCAATTGGGACTCGTCGCCTCATGAGTCGACACAAAGATAAGAAATGTCAGTACCACACCTGCCACCGTCCCCAGGCCATAAAGCGTAGTATACAGCCACTTTGAAGGCCTGCGACGCCGTCTCAAATCCCTGTACGCCACCAGGGATGTCAAAAACAACGACATACATGCCACCGCCATGGGCGTAAGATACCACGGTGTCGCCTCCTCAGGTCGGCCTTCGGGAGTCCCCTCAAGAACCGTCACAGGCCCGCCTGACACTATAGGACGGCCATCGGCTCTCGTAGCCTCCTGCAGATACCGGCCCATGAACACCGGAGCATAACATTGTTCGAGAACAGTCAACGGCTTGTCTATACCCGAGCCCAGAGCCAGGTCTATGCCAAACTGATACCATGGATACCCGGCATGATAGCGTGTCATCTCCTCACGCCAGGTAGTACCGGCCAACGAATCCCTGCGCTGATGCACGAGATCCTCTCCTATCCCCTGCCTGATAAGCGCAAGAGGCCGCGTGGCACAGTTGTCTTTCACATAGTTATAGCGGTATACCCGATTTTCAGGCAACAGATTCCACTCGGCTATCGCCAGCATCCTCTCGGCCTCGATCGAATCCAGGTCAAGCCACTGGCAGGTGACACGCCGACCATAATATCGGTTGATCGCCAAGAAATCCATGTAAGGTCTTGACGCGGCGATATAATCGGTATCTCCCTTGACAAAGCGATAGACAAACCCCGGGGAGTCGAAATCAAACACCCCCCAGCTCACACTCATGTCAATATCACGGTCAGGATCCACAAACCTGAGTTCGCTATGCCCCTCAAGCTCATATATGTCACGTCCCTGGTCAAGCGTAAGCAGAGCTACCCTAAGCCCGGCCCAACATCCGCCACTACCCGTCAAAGCCATCAAAAACAGAACCAAGTATCTCATAAATCAATAAGAAATTGCACAATATCAACAAGGCGATATCCAGCCCATTGATGCCCGCCCGTCAAACCCGGACGGCCATCAGCCAAGCCTCATCCATCAACTCAAACCATAAGTCTCAGCACCCGGCAAGAACATCTATGGCAAATTCCAACATGGTATCCCTACCAGCAAGAGCTTCCACCGGATCAAGATCCACCTCACAACCCTCGGTGGGATCTATTCCAAACTCGGTAGTGTTGCCCATTGCATCCAGCACCGAACAGGCCGAAAACCTCACACCCCATCCACACGGCAATTCACTCGAGAAAGGCATACCGCTACCGCCGCCTGTGCGCGCTCCCACAATCTTAACCTGAGGCAGATACTGCATTATAGAGACAAAATTATTTGCCGCGCTGAATGTCGATCGGTTGGTGAGCACCACCACCGGCTTCATCCACATCATACGCCCCTGTCCGGCTGGATCGATACGGTATTCAAACGGCTCCGAGAACTCATCCCGGCCCGGCCCTGTCTTGTGCACCATATATCCGGCTGTCACCGGCGAGGTTATAAAACGGGCCACAATACGCCCCACCATATCCATATTTCCGCCGCCATTGTCACGTATGTCTATCACAAGGCCGTCACATGTAGCCAGATACGCAAGAATAGCATCAAGATTACCCTCCCCTATAGGGGTCGCAAACGAGCTATATCCCATATAACCGATATTGCCTCGAGGCAGTATGCCGTATTTCACACCTGTCACCTGACGATAGTTGAAATTGAAATAATACTCCTCGACAAGACGCCCGTCATAGTTCTGCGGATAGTCGCTCCACCACCGGCGGTAATAACTCGTCTCCCATGGTGACGACAAATTGGTATGGCCATCACGCAACTCACCGAGCATCGCGGCACACACCGTGAACAACTCCTCGCCGGTCATGGCATCGCTCACACGCTCACCATATACCCTGTGTATCCCGTCCCAATCAATACCTTTCTCTCTAAGAAAGCAGTAATGCTCGTCGATAACAGTCCACAAAGCCTCGAAATTGCCACGAGGATCATCGGCATACTCCGGTATGTCGTGACACGATGTCAACATAGCGGCGACACCGGCCAGCACCATCCTATATATACAATGTGTAATTTTCATCTCTTTATCAGCGTTTACGCTTGAAACTTATCCACTCGGTAGTGACACCTATCACAAAACGATGGGCAATCATGCGAGTCGTGATATTACTCACACGTGATGTCATACAGTTACACTCATACCCCAGCCTCACCGAGGTCGCGCCCAGATGCAGGTCGGCAGTCACCATATTGTCTAACCTGAAACGGTTTCCCCACCATGCCGGATGCACAAGCCCCGAGCGATTGCCAAGATATATCTCATAGTATAGTTCGTCATACCCTGGAGAAAAAAAAGCCCCTATCACAGCCGTAGACGGTTGCCAGCGCAGTGTCACAGGCAAGCGCCACAACTTCACATCAAATGCCGCATAACCTGTGACATCAAGCGTCACAGCCCCCTTGGCCGAGGCCGGATTGTTACTATTGCGGGCATTGTACAGACACCCGCCCTCCGCTGTCAGCGCAGGCCCCAGGGCAAGACGCAATCCACACGGCATCGTCCATCGGCGCATCATACCCCACGATCCACGTAGACCGGCACTCCACATCGCAGCATTGCGGGCAGGATTTTCCGCACGATCCAGAGACAGCCCCAGTCTAAGTTGCATCTCCCACACTCCGGCCCACCACCTCGTATCCTGCATACGTTCATATCCTATCGAGGAACTCCATCCACGATACTTCAGGGGCGTAAGATAAGTATCGGCAAGATGGCTACTACCGGCCCCAACAGTCCAGGCCGATGTCACAGGTCTCTCTTCCACAGCCGTTTTATCCTGACCATAAACACACCGTCCTGAGATCAGGACTATTACACCGATCAAAAACCTGTTTGGATTCATTACCTGATTATATAGCATGGCTTCCGGGTACACCCCAAAACCTTCTTAAGTTTATTATATATCCTCATGACCAAGCTCATCCATTTTCCCCGGTTTTTAACTTTTGGTGCTGAACGATATGGAGACTGAGTCTTAATAAGCTCCGGTTCAGCCGCATCCACCGACATCAGTATCTGCTGCACCTTGTCATCGATCTTTCTTATGACAGTATCAGTAGCATACTGTCTGTGCAATATTTCTCCGTATTCATCAAGTATACCCAAGGCATCAAGACCGGCTCGCTGGGGGTAGAATGCGAAGTGTAAGGCCACCACGTCTCCGTTCCAGCAATTCGCACGTCCTATCCTCGCAGGATATAAGACCGAGAGAAACTCCTCGTCATCATCCGGAACCTCTCCATCTATAGCCCTAAGATCCCGTCCAAACCACAATATGGCGTTGATCGAAAAGCGAATCATCGATACAGGATGCACCCCCACATGAAGTTTCTCCCATTCACCGGTCGACAGGTAGCCGTCAATGAACCACCGGTGAAGCTGTGCGGCAAAATCACCGCTTCTCCACAACACAGGATGAGCCGCATCCGAATTATAGTAACCGTCGAGTTTAATTCTGTAACATACTTCGAGAAGATATGTCGATAGCGCATTGTTGATCACCAGCGGTGTCACCAGAAAATAATCAGGGTGATCAATCCTGAAATCAATCATCCTCTTAAGTCCTCCCGGCTCGATCCACAGCAGGTCGTCATCCAGTTTGAAATATATACTATCCTCATCAACACACTGTCGGTAAAACGCATTGATTGACCTGATACCGTCTACAAGACCATCAGGCTGCCACACAAGATTGATCTTTGGGTACTCCTCGGCAAGCCTTTTGAAAAATTCTATATCAGCGCCATTATGCGTATTGACCCATATATCATAACGGTCAATCTCGTCACAGGCCAGCACCAGCGGTACCAGATACTGCATATAACGCCGACGGCCAGCCGCCGTATTAGCAACAATCTTATATCCTCTATACATTTCAACTATTAACTAAAATACATCAAAATATCCTCTGCTGACCATTTATCTCGTCACGCACCTCGTCGTCACTGCGATCCTCCTCGACCGGCTCTTCGGCATCTTCATCTCCATCCTCCGCCATATCAATAATCTCCTCTACCGCATCGGGGCGCGGCTCCAACTCGATCACCTCGTCCAAAGCGTAGGTAGTGAGACGTTTGCCCTTAGCCTTGAACGACTTCACGGCAATAAACTCCTCCGCGTCTATTTCCAGCGGGCCACGGTAGGCATCATCGCCACCCAGCGCGACACTGAAACGTGCCCCGGGCTTGTCACTGAGCAGTATCAGCGTCGAAGCCGGGTTCTCGCCCAGATATCGTTGCTTGCGGGCCGACGGCTCGAATGCAAAGCGCTTTATATACGGGAATCCCTGGTCGGCATCGTTAAGGATGGCAGTCCACACGTGGCCTGGACGGAACTTCTCTATTATCAGGATATTGTCATCAAAATGGTTTCCGGCATCAAACGACGTGGTGTAGAACTGACCGTCGGTAGTCACCACCAACACCAGGTCGGTAGGGCCAAACTCGCCCATGAACACACCCCGTCCATCGTAGTTGATACGCAACACATCAGGATCCCACCACACCATGCGGCCGCCGAGCGTCGACGCACCCTTCTTCTTGAGCGAGAATCGATGCACCTCGTTACGGGTGACTATATTGCCCTGACTCTGACGTCCCTTTATGGCAAGTTCGCTGAAGTCCACATCGATCTGCAACGTCTTGAGCCTTGCTTTAGGTTTGAGCGTCACATTGACAACCTCGGCTTCACCGTTACTGTTGGCACTGAACCATACCACCTTCGAACCATCCTTGCCTTGAGTCACATTATACTCACGGTCACGTGTTATACCGGTCACGGCAAAACGCTTCATGTAATAAGTACCACCACGGCCATCTTGATAAATGACATTATAGATCGTACGCTTGTCGTTGCGCTTGAACACCGCTATGTGTATCAGATTCTTGTCGACAAACAGCTTCTCGGCGACTCTAACCACCTTGTAGCGGCCATCCTTGTAGAATAGGATTATATCGTCGATCATCGAGCAATTGGAGATATACTCGGTGTTCTCATCCTTCTTAAGGGCCGTGCCGATGAATCCCTCGGCACGATTGTAACACAGGCGCTCATTGGCCTCGGCCACATTGGCAGCCTCAATATTGTCAAATCCGCGTATCACAGTACGACGCGGATAGGCGGCGCCATATTTAGCCTTGAGATCCTCAAACCACTTGACAGTATAGGCTGTGATATGCTCTATCTTATCACGAAGATCGGCAATACGATCGTTGTAGCCGGCTATCAGACGGTCGGCCTCAAGCGAACTGAACCTCAGTATGCGCTTCATCCTTATCTCCATCAGCCGCGCTATATCGTCATCGCTGACCGCGCGTACCGGATTATCACCCAGCAACGGCTCGAGACGCCGGCGCACGTGGGCCATGACATCCTCCATTGTCTCACCGTTCTCAAACTCGCGATCCTTGTAAACCCGGTTCTCGATAAACAGCCTCTCGAGTGAGGCAAAGTGCAACAGCTCCATGACCTCACCCAGCTGTATCTCCAGCTCGCGGTGCAGAAGCTCGCGTGTGCGCTCCACATTGTGACGCAACACATCGCTTACTCCCAGGAAGTGTGGCTTTTTCTCATTGATGACACAGCAGTTGGGTGACACCGACACCTCACAGTCGGTGAATGCATACAGACCGTCAATAGCTTTGTCGCTTGACGTGCCCGGGAGCAGATGAACGAGGATATAGGCCGTCTGGGCCGTCAGATCCTCCACTGCACGTATCTTTATCTTGCCCTTCTCGGCGGCTTTCACTATCGAGTCCTTGATGACATCGGTAGTCTTGCCGAACGGAATCTCGGTGATGGCAAGGGTCTTGTTGTCGACCTTCTCGATCTTGGCGCGGATCTTCACACTGCCGCCACGCTCACCGTCATTATACTTAGAAACATCGATAAAGCCACCTGTGACAAAGTCGGGCAACAGAGTGAACTCCTCTCCCCTCAGATGGGCTACCGCCGCATCGATTATCTCGTTGAAATTATGTGGCAGGATTTTAGACGACAGTCCAACGGCGATGCCCTCCACCCCCTGGAACAACAGCAACGGGAACTTCACAGGCAATGTGACAGGCTCCTTCTTGCGGCCGTCATAACTCATGGTCCACTCAGTGATCTTGGAATTGTAAAGTGTCTCGAGCGCGAATGGCGACAGCCTGGCTTCTATATAACGTCCGGCCGCCGCGCTCGCACCCGTCAGTATATTACCCCAGTTACCCTGGGTCTCCACCAGCAGTTCCTTCTGTCCCAGCTGTACCAGCGCGTCATTGATCGATGCATCGCCATGCGGATGATACTGCATCGTGTTGCCCACGACATTGGCCACCTTGTTGAAACGGCCGTCGTCAAGCGTCTTCATCGAGTGGAGTATGCGGCGTTGCACCGGCTTAAGGCCGTCATCGATGTGAGGCACCGCGCGCTCCAGTATCACATACGAGGCATAGTCCAGAAACCAGCTACGGTACATGCCGCGCAGGTGGTGCCTGGGAGCCAGCGCAGGGTCGGTTATATCGTTGCCTGCAGGCTTGACGACAGCACCGGCATCGACAGTGTCGGCGGCATCGATGTCATCGTCACCGTCAGTCACGGCCGAGTCCATCGCATCGGCCTCATCGGCGGCCATATCGGCACCGTTGTCCCGCACATCCTCGTTTTCAGTATCAAAGTCCTTTATATCATCATCCATGGTCGATCATTGAGTTTCCCACAAAGATACAAAAAAACGACAACGACACCAAATAAAAAAAACAAACACCCACCCAGTTCATATTTACTTTTGAACTCGTGGATCCATTAATACATAGTCATATACCGGACGTACGGCAATCTTATATCCATCATAAGTTATATCCTCATCATTATGGTCTGTCAAAAGCAACAGATTGTCACATCCTGTTTTTCTTGCAGCCAACAACAATCCGGCAATTTCACGTTTTCTTGTCTTATCCGAGGAAATATCATATGAAACCTGAACTGCAAGAACAGCCTTGCGGTCTTCACACACGACAAAATCACATTCACCTGAACGGTCATTGAAATAATAGATATCCAATCCTTGTGTCTTGTATCTTCTCAAAAGCTCCATATATACTATTGTTTCAAGACGCCATCCGAGATTTTCTCCGGCAAATGCGTCAGACCTTTTGTTCATCAACGCCACATCAATAGGATAAATCTTTTCACCCGCCATACGTAGGCGACTCTTGGGAGAATACTTATGCAGACCTACCAATAGATATGCCAGCTTCAGATAGCTCAGATAGTTCTTAGCGGTGTGTTGCGATTTGAAACCGAATGTTTCTTGAAGACTTCTGTCAACCACAATAGCTGGTGCCGTATTCAAAAGATGATGAGACATCTCTTCAAAAGCAGAGGTATGGATTATCTTGAACCGTTGTTCAATGTCGCGTTTAAGGATATTGTTGACCAATCCATCTATATAGTCGCGGTCATTTCCTATAAACTGAATTTCGGGGAACCCACCTTGACGCATATAGTCATCAAAGGCCGCACGCCGTGCGGCAATGGCATTTGTCGTTCTTGACTTCGTATCGACCTCCCTCATCTCACAATACTCAGCAAAGGAAAAGGGGTACAATGGAATGGAATGATGACGGCCCGTCAGATGAGTGGCAAGCTCTCCACTCAGCAGTTTTGCATTTGACCCGGTTATTATAACGTGCATCTGTCTGCGCAAAAGCCTGTTCACGAACAGATACCACTCAGGTATATTTTGTATTTCATCTATAAACAGATAATTAAAATCACCGTTGATCTTGTAAAGCACTTCCAGCACATCATTAAGGTCATCACCGGTAATGTGTATCAGACGCTCGTCGTCAAAATTCACGTATGCGAACTTCACCCCCTTTCTCGTAAGCGCATTATAGCATAATGTGGATTTTCCGCTACGTCTTACACCTATCACAACTTGTGCCTGTGTGCTTTTCAGGTCAATGTAATCTTCCTCCTTACGCTTGCAAAAACGCAGGTTTTGTTTCATAGCCAACTCCTCAGCTTGGTCAGCAAGTATCGTCTCAAGTATTCTCTTGTCCATAATTTGATCCTATTGGAGGCAAAGATACGAGATATATTTCACAAACGCACTATTTTACATAAAACAACCCGACCAAAACGCACTATTTTACACATTTTGGTGACATCAAAACGCACTATTTTACACCACTCCCAATCCAACACACTGATAATGCTAATGTTAACTATCATCTCCCATCCGCTGCTTTTTATTAAAAAAAATTGCAAGCTCAACCTGGAATATGTTTACCCTTGGACAAGACCACCGGATGCCGACGGGCAGGTTATCACAGAGCCAGAGCCTGGCTCCACAGCGTGTCGGGATCGTCAAGTACGCGCAACAGGATGTCGTCGGGACCGTCACCGGCCCGGACAGCCTCCCCGGGCTCGCGGTCAAGCCGGTCCGACACACTTATCGAATCGACATACTGCGCTATCTCCATCGATCGGTCCAGCCATTTTTCATACTGCCCCTGGTCAGGCAACAATGACACCCGGCGGGAATACAGCGACCGCAGGCGGTTGCCAGGCTCACAGCGGGCCCGGGGCGATGTGTCAAGACCGCCACAGCCACCGCAGGCCACCGGGACGAAACAGCCATACACGCCACCGGCCTTATACACCAGCGCCAGGACAAGAGCCGCCTTCTCGCTCTCCACCATCATCACACGCGCATCGGGATACCTGGCAAGAAGATGCTGGCCGAAATAAGCCTGTCGCATCCTGAACCCGGCCGGATATCTATCCTTGAGCAACGTGTGCACCCAGGTCATCATGGCGCGCGGTTCCTTGATCCGCTTCCCTGTCTCACGGTCGTAAGCCATGATCTTACCCGTCCGCGCCTGCCCGTCGCTGTCGATCTGCCACCACACCGTAGCGCCGCCCCACCGGTTGCTTGTACCCACACAATACTCCGACAGCACCTCTTCAAACATCTCACGCGACATCAGGTGCCTGAACCGTTTCCACAGCCACATCACAAGGCTGTTGCGGTCATAACAGCGCATGGTCGATTCCACTATCCGTGCATCGACATGGTCATATCTCATAACATCAGGACGCGGGAAATACCCCGCCTTACGCCTCACATAGCGCCGTCCACTCCTCCCCACACCGCCTTGCCGCCTGCCGGCAAACACGGATGGCGACATATGATAGCCACACTTATCCTGACGGTCACAACGGCCTACGGCAGGATCAAGCGGCCTGTCATTCACGTCAAGATATAATACAAACCTGCGGCGGCCGCACTGCGGACACACCACCTTGCGACTCGACTTGTCAAGATGATAACGATACTGTTGTGTATTCATAGCATTCAAATTTCATAAAGTAAAAATTTCCCGATTTCCCATTTCCCACCCCCCCCCGGGGAAGTGGGAAATCGGGAAATCACCATCACAAATCAAGAGTCAAAGTCTGCACCATACGGCCCACCGCCGACTTTGACACCCCCAGCGAACCGGCGATCTCCATGATCGTCTTCCCCTCCGACCTCAGCTGTCTCACACGGTCAACAAGAGCTTCATGAGGCGAACGCCTCTTGCACTGCTCCAGGTGTATCTTCTCGGGCGAACACTCTCCATGCTTGAACATCAGCATCGTGTCATCCTTAACAATGACAGCCTCAAGGACATTGTTCTCACCATACTTTATCGATGTAGAGCGGGCTTTGAGCTGCTTGATATAACGCACATCCTCCCCCTTGATACTTTTACCTATGGCAAATACCGAGTCAAAGAAGTTGAACAGACGTTTGGAACCGGCAAGGTCGTTCTGTGTGATCTGAGTCATATTCTCACGCTTGGGAGTATGGGCAAGCACAAGTACCGAGAGACCGTGAGCCTTCTTAAGCTCGGTAAGTCTCACCATGAAATCATGAGCCGCGAGTCCGCTCTCGCTGTCATTGCACATATAGGTGAGATTGTCAATGATGATGACCTTTACCCTGAGACGGCGTGCCATGGCGACGATCTGCTCGGACAGGTCAAGACTGCCGACCGACTCACATATCATGGCATTGTCGATCTCACATCTTATAAGATTTGACTCAAAGGCATGCATCATGCCACGCTCATTGGTGTAACGCATCTGAAACTGTTTGAAACTCAATTCAAAGTCAAAATACAACACCGGCTGAGACTTTGATATTCCATCGGCAATCTGTACCGCATAGATACTCTTGCCCATATTACTGTCACTGAACAGACAGGCGATCTCACCCTCATACCACAGATCATGCCACAGAGGCACCGGATCATCAAGTTTCTTACCCTTACTGAGCCACAGGCGAGCACTCTTGGCCACGAGACTACCCTCTGTAGTCTCGACAATAGAAGATTGTCTTTTCATAATAAATTAAATCTGATAAAGATATTTTTGTTAAACATGCCGTCAAGACCGCGACACGATGCAAAGGTATAACCTTAAAAAACCGTGAGTAATGCAGAAAACACCTATTCGTCACGACATTCCATGATTTCCCGATTTCCCACTTCCCAGGGGGAGGGGGTGGGAAATGGGAAATCGGGAAATTTTCATTCACGGCCTACAGCCTGCAGTAAACCCCTCGCATGAACAATCCGGAACCGACAGTCAACCAAAATCAGGGAAAGACACTCCCGATCATTGCGCCATGGTCACGGAACATGGTCACGAAATGCACCGCCGAAGTTGTGGATTTGACGCAAAAGGAGTATCTTTGTGCTCTATTTACAACATATACTTAATTATTACTGCAATGGCTCAACAAGAAGATGTATTCAAAAAAATCGTTTCACACGCCAAGGAATACGGTTTCGTCTTTCAATCAAGTGAAATATATGACGGTCTCTCAGCTGTCTACGACTACGGCCAGAACGGCGTAGAGCTCAAAAACAATATCAAGCGTTACTGGTGGGACGCCATGACCCTACTCCATGAGAATATCGTAGGTATTGACTCAGCCATCTTCATGCACCCCACTATCTGGAAGGCCTCGGGCCATGTAGATGCCTTCAATGATCCGCTCATTGACAACCGCGATTCCAAGAAGCGCTATCGCGCCGATGTCCTAATCGAGGAAGAGATTGCAAAGATCGATGACAAGATCGAGAAAGAGGTCGCCAAAGCCGCCAAACGCTTCGGTGAGTCATTTGATGCCGACCTCTTCCGCACCACCAACCCTCGTATACTGGAGCACAAGGCCAAGCGTGACTCCATCCACGAGCGTTTTGCCAAGGCAATGAACGACGGCAACCTTGAGGAATTGCGTCAGATCATCATTGATTGTGAGATCGTAGATCCCATCAGCGGCACCAAGAACTGGACCGACGTGCGCCAGTTCAACCTCATGTTCAAGACCGAGATGGGCTCCACCGCCGACGGCTCTATGACCGTGTACCTGCGTCCCGAGACCGCACAGGGTATATTCGTCAACTATCTCAATGTCCAGAAGACCGGCCGCATGCGCATCCCCTTCGGCATAGCACAGATAGGTAAAGCCTTCCGTAACGAGATCGTAGCCCGCCAGTTTATCTTCCGCATGCGCGAGTTCGAGCAGATGGAAATGCAGTTCTTTGTACGTCCCGGAGAGGAACTCAAATGGTTCCAGCAGTGGAAAGAGACACGTCTCAAGTGGCACAAGGCTCTCGGCTTGGGCGATGAGAAATACCGCTACCACGATCACGAGAAGCTCGCCCATTATGCCAATGCGGCCACCGATATCGAGTTCAGAATGCCGTTCGGTTTCAAGGAGGTCGAGGGTATACACTCACGCACCAACTTCGACCTCTCACAGCATGAGAAATTCTCGGGCAAGAATATCAAATACTTCGATCCTGAACTCAACGAGAGCTATACCCCCTATGTCATTGAAACATCGATCGGTGTGGATCGAATGTTCCTTTCGGTACTCTGCTCGAGCTACGAGGAGCAGGCCTTGCCCAACGGTGAGACCCGCACAGTACTCCACCTTCCCGCACCCCTTGCCCCGGTGAAGTGTGCCGTAATGCCCCTCGTACGCAAAGACGGGCTTCCAGACAAGGCACGCGAGATCGTCAACGACCTGAAATTTGACTTCGCCACACACTATGACGAGAAAGACTCCATAGGCAAACGCTACCGCCGCCAGGATGCCATCGGTACCCCATTCTGCATCACCGTCGACCATCAGACACTCGAGGACAACACCGTCACCCTGCGTCGACGCGACTCGATGGAGCAGGAACGCGTGAATATCACCGACCTCCACAAACTCATCCACGACGAGGTAAGCATCAATTCCCTGCTACGTCGCCTGGGATAACGCGTAAGAGCCTAACCGGCACCTACGGTGTGCCGCGTCGTATCGGATTACCGCTATATGACGCGGCACGTTGCGTACCACTCCGGCCAGCGTTCACCACCTGTCGATACCGAGAGTAACGTCTACACATCCATCGTTAATAATATTTAAAAGATAGCCTGTTAATTTATTTTAGGCTATCTTTGGACGTTATTTCTGTAAAACATACATATAACCTATTTACCCAACATGAGCTCAAAAATTACCAAAACAATAACCTGGGCAGTAGTGGGCACACTGCTGGCCATAATCCTTCTTGGTGGCGGATGCACTGCATGCTCCACCTACAATTCGCTTGTAGGACAGCAGGAGAACGTAGACAATGCCTGGGGCAATGTAGAGAACCAGTACCAACGTCGCGCCGACCTCATTCCCAATCTTGTAGCAAGCGTCAAGGGATATGCCGAGCACGAGTCAACGACCTTCGAGGCAGTCACCGATGCCCGTGCCGGACTTGGATCGGCCCTCCAGGCAGTCAAATCCATCAACGCCGACAGCGCCTCATACAGTCCCGAAACCATGAACGCCTACACTCAGGCCCAGCAGAAACTTCAGAGCGCACTCGGACTATATGTCAACGCCGTACGTGAGGCCTATCCGGATCTCAAGGCCAATGAAAATTTCATGTCACTGCAGGATGAACTTGCCGGAACCGAGAACCGTATATCTACCGAGCGCACCCGTTACAACGATGCCGTTAAAGGCTATAATGTGAGTGTACGACGTTTCCCCAACAACATCTTCGCCGGCATGTTCGGCTTCTCGACACGTCAGATGTTCGCAGCCGAAGAAGGCGCACAGCGTGCTCCCAAAGTTGAGTTCTAACCGCCACCACCGACCAGCCTGCGGGCGAGAACATTACCTCAAATTATCACATACAACATTAAATGAAAAAAATACTACTGCTCATACCGGCCATCATCGCAAGCCTGGCATTGACCACGACATCCTGCACCGACGACAATACATGGAGCGACTACAGCGAGTGGCGTGAAGCCAACAACGACTGGTTGCTACAGCAAGGCGCACTGCTTGACGAGGACGGCCAGGCTTTCTACACACGCGTGACACCGGCATGGAACAAAAGCGCCTATGTATACATGCACTTCTTCAACGACCGCTCGAAGACAGCCGGCAACCTCTCACCAATGTACACCAGCACCGTGAGCGTAAAATACATAGGGAAACTATATAACGACGTGCCGTTCGACTCGTCATTCAATGCCGTCGACAGTCTGTTCACCACCAAGTTAGGGAGTGTCGTATCGGGCTGGGCCATAGCCTTGCAGGAGATGCACGTAGGTGACAGCGCCCGTGTCGTAATACCCTACCAGCAGGGATATGGCGCCGCATCCCAGGGAACAATACCGCCCTACAGTGCCCTGCAGTTTGACATCAAGCTTGTCGATATCCCCTACTACGAGACAAAAAAGTGACCGATACCGAGGGCACAGAGACATTGTTACGCCCACGCATCGGCTCCTACAAATCATACACACACGAATGTGACACCGTAATCGGTGTCACATTTTGTGCATCATACCACGGCAATGAAACATATTCAACATTACCTGTGGGCCTTACTGCCCTTGATAACCGCCTCATCATGCAACAGCGATGAGCCTGCTAAGTCGACACCGCTCCATACCCCACGCACAGTACTGCTGTACATGGTGGCACAAAACAATCTGTCGTCAAATGCAACCAGCGACCTCCAGGAGATCAGGACCGCTGTGATTGCAGGCGATCTGGCCGACTCACGCCTCATAATATATCACGACAGCTACAGCGCGGCACCGGCCCTGAAAGAGTATGACCGACAAGGCAATCTAATCACCCTCACCGACTATGACGACGAGACCCTATCGGTAAGCTCAGAGCGTATGCTACAGGTTATATCCGATATGAAATCCATTGCCCCAGCCAACCGTTACGGCCTCATACTGTGGGGACATGGTACAGGATATGTTCAGGACGGTATCGAGGATACGGTCAATAAGTCTGAGACTGAAATATCGCCACTAAGCTACGGCGGCGAAACACAGCCCGACAGGAAGAACTACTGGATGAACACCACCACACTGGCCAGGACTCTCGAGGGTGAGGGATTTGACTGGATATACTTCGACTGTTGTTTTATGGCAGGCGTCGAGGTGGCCTATGAACTGCGTCATGCCACAGGCCACATCGTAGCATCAGCCACCGAACTGCCATCCGACGGCATGCCCTACGACAAGGCTCTGCGGCATATTATGCCAGAAGAGAGCCATCTTGATGACGCAGCCAGGGCGACATTTGACCACTACAACAGTCTCACCGGCATGTACCGCACATGTACGATCTCGGTAATCAACACAGCCGCGATGGATGATCTCGCCCACGCCATGCAGGCCATATACAGCGCCAGCGGCTCAAGCATGCCCGATGGATATATCCCCCAGGCATTCCAGACCCCCGATGACCACCGGCTGTACGGATGGTCATATTACGACCTTGCCCACTATGCCAAGGCACTCGCCGGAGAGAACCGAGAGCATGT
Source organism: uncultured Muribaculaceae bacterium (assembly GCA_964018905.1). Taxonomy (GTDB): domain Bacteria; phylum Bacteroidota; class Bacteroidia; order Bacteroidales; family Muribaculaceae; genus JAAVFS01. Next base: position 16,561 of record CAXHRO010000019.1, on the reverse strand, counting down.
GGATCTCGCCATGAAGGCAATAGGAGCGGCTGTAGAGAATGCCTATAACACACCTATGCTGTGGAATCAGCTCATGCTGTCGAACCATTGCGGTCTCTCGACGTTAATAATTGAGAGCCCAGACGATCCGCAACTCGATCGGTTCGGATACCGCGGACTGCAGTGGTGGACCGATGTCATTGAACCGGCTCTGACAACCCATTAAAAAAAATCACTCCAATGCTACAGAACACCCCGGCCGTGACCGATCCGGCTACAGTCGATCTTCCCTCGGTACACGAAGAAATAAAGAGCCTGTCAACCATGTCATTCGACGAGCTGATAAACCAGCTCGTATCCAACTGTGTGAAATTTGCCATAAACCTGGCCATCGCCATACTGGTATTCTACATAGGCAGGTTCATAATAACACGCCTGTACCGCTTTGTTGGATCCATCATGCTGAGGCGGCGCGTCGACCCGTCGCTCACGACATTCGTACTATCAACGATAAAGATCATACTCTACTTCATTCTTATCGTCACCGTCATAGGCATCATCGGTATCGAGACAAGCTCGTTCCTGGCACTGTTCGCCTCGGCCGGCGTAGCCATAGGCATGGCTCTGAGCGGCACCTTGCAGAACTTTGCCGGCGGGGTGCTGATACTACTGCTCAAGCCTTACAAGGTGGGCGACTACATCGAGGCACAGGGATATGCAGGCACAGTGAGCGAGATACAGATATTCCATACCCTCATCGCCACCCCCGACAATAAGGCCATCATAATACCAAACGGTGGCTTGTCAACCTCAAGCGTCAACAACTGGTCGCGACGTGACTACCGCCGTGTATCATGGACTGTGTCTATATCATACGGCGACAATGTGCAGGCCGCCCGCGAAGCCCTCCTTGAGATCTTCGCATCCGACCCGCGCGTAATGCATGGACACGCGGCCGATCCTGCCGCTCCAGGAGCCGACCTGGCTACAGGAGGCCCAAAGCCCGGAATTCCCGTAAACGGCACTTCAGCCGACATGCCCGGGGACTCAGATACCACCGCAGTCCCACGCGTAAAGGCCGCTCCCCGCAAGCCGGGTTTCTTCTACCGGCTGTTCCACAACAAACGCAAAGTGCGTGACGCCCTGGAGCGCTGGAAGGCCTCACGTGACGCCAGCCTGAGCGAACTCGTGGCTACCGTTGACTATTCACCCAAGGTTGTCGTTGACCAGCTTGCCGACAGCAGTGTCAATCTCTCGGCACGGGCATGGGTCAGGACATCAGACTACTGGGGTGTCTATTATGACCTTAACGAGCGTATCTACAACGAGCTACCCGTCAAGGCAGGCATCTCATTCCCTTTTCCACAGATGGACATACACGTCACAAGCGACACACCGTCACGTTAACCTAAAAAATAATTTTTTAATACTATATAATGCAATTATAGTTCCACCCGGGTGGAACTATAATTTTTTTTGGCTATATTTGCAGTCAATAGCGCAGACCGTACAATAGCCCGGCGGCATCGTACACAGACCATAGTGGCCGGCCTACGCACCATTACACACCTCCAGGCATAGCCCGGGCTACATCATGTGACCGTCTGATTCAGAGCTATAGCCCACCATATATTCCCCTGCCCCGTGATGCGGGCACACCGGTTGTCCACGAGACACATACCACGGTAAAGCATCACCCTGACAAGATAATAAAAAAACAACATAAATGATAAGTAAATGGAATTACTTACCCCTGACAACAGAACAACAAAAATCGGAGGCCGCGCTCGCTCAGCGATATGCGACCGTGCCTCCCGTCAGTGAGCTGCTGGTACAGCGTGGCATCACGTCGGTCGAGGAAGCCGAGCGTTTCTTCAGGCCATCGTTGCGTGACCTCCACGACCCGTTCCTTATGCCCGACATGGACAAAGCTGTGAACAGGCTCAACCGAGCCATGGGGTCAAAGGAGAAGATCATGGTATACGGCGACTATGATGTCGACGGCACGACCGCCGTCGCACTGGTCTACAAGTATCTCCAGAACTTCTACTCAAACATCGACTATTACATACCTACCCGCTATGAGGACGGGTACGGTATATCGCGTCACACTATTGACGAACTGGCTCAACAGGGTGTGGGCCTGGTGATAATTCTCGACTGCGGCATCAAGGCCATCGATGAGATAGCCTATGCATCGTCGCTGGGTATAGACTTCATCATATGCGACCATCACGTTCCTGATGAAGACCTGCCTCCGGCGGCCGCCATACTCAATCCCAAGCTTGAGAACGGCACCTATCCGTTCAAGGATCTCTCGGGATGTGGCGTGGGTTTCAAACTCATGCATGCTTTCTCAATGAGCAACGGCATAGACCCAGGTGATCTATATGGCATGCTTGATCTTGTAGCAGTGTCAATCGCCGCCGATATCGTCTCCATGACCGACGAGAACCGCGTCATGGCATTCCACGGTCTCAAGCGTCTTAACTCGAATCCCAACACCGGCCTGAGAGCCATCATCAAGACATGCCAGTTACTGGGACGCGAAATCACTATCAGTGATGTGATATTCAAGATTGGTCCGCGCATCAACGCATCGGGACGCATGCAAAGCGGACGCGAGGCTGTCGACCTTCTGGTATCTCGCGACATGACCGACGCGCTTGAACGCGCCAGGGCCATCGACCAGTATAACCGAGACCGCAAGGAACTCGACAAGCGTATCACTACCGAGGCCAATACGATCCTCGACTCGCGCGACCGTGGCGAACGTCTCATGAAGTCGATAGTCATCTACAACAAGGACTGGCACAAGGGTATAATAGGCATCGTGGCCTCCCGTCTCACCGAGCTGTACTACAAGCCGGCGGTCGTACTGACATACTCCAACGGTCTTGCCACAGGATCGGCCAGATCGGTACAGGGATTTGACATCTACAGCGCTGTCGACTCATGCCGCGACCTGCTGGAGACATTCGGCGGACACACATATGCCGTGGGACTGTCGATGAAGGAGGAACATATACCGGAGTTCACGCGTCGCTTCGAGCAGTACATCGCCAACAACATCACTGTCGAACAACAGACCCCTCTGGTTGAAATCGACGCGGTACTGACGTTCGCTGACATTTCCAACGAATTTCTGGCACTCCTGCGCAAGTTCAACCCCTACGGTCCGGGAAATAACAAGCCGGTATTCTGTACACGCGCGGTAATGGACTTCGGCACAAGCAAGTTGGTGGGCCGGTCGCTGGAACATATCAAGTTAGAACTCGTCGATAACACCTCGGGAAAAGTGCTCAACGGTATCGCCTTCAATATGTCAAAGTACTTCGACCACATCACTGCCGGCAAGCCGTTCGATATCTGCTACGTGATCGAGGACAACAAGCACTTTCCGGCCCACAACTCCATCCAGCTGTTAATAAAAGAGATACACATCGACAATGAGCGCTGAAGCCCGCAAGGTGCTTAAAGAATACTGGGGGTACGACACCTTCAGGGCCTGCCAGGAGGAGATCATCGACTCGATACTCGCGGGGAAGGATACACTCGGGCTTATGCCTACAGGCGGCGGAAAGTCGATCACATTCCAGGTACCGGCTCTCATGCTTCCAGGGATCACACTGGTTGTCACCCCGCTCATCTCGCTCATGAAAGACCAGGTAGATAACCTCAAGAGCCGTGGCATCAAGGCCATATCCCTGCATTCGGGCCTTACATTCCGCGAGAACAATGTGGCCATGAACCATCTTGAAAGTGGACGCGTGAAGATATTGTATATCTCGCCTGAGAAGCTCATCGGTGACCGTTTCATAAGCTACCTGCACAACCTTGACATTTCACTGATAGTGGTCGACGAGGCCCACTGTATATCTCAATGGGGCTACGACTTCCGTCCCAGCTACCTCAACATAGGCCGAGTGAGAAGTGTCTTCCCCAATGTACCGGTACTTGCTCTAACGGCCTCGGCCACGACACGGGTGGTGGAAGATATCACCGAGAAGCTGGGATTCGTCGGGCGCGACAATATATATAGCCTAAGTTTTTCGCGCAACAACATATCGTATCTCGTACGCAATACCGAGAATAAGACCAACAAGATGATCGAGATACTGCTCAGAGTGCCCGGAACGGCAATTGTCTACGTTCGATCCCGACGACGCACTCTCGAGCTGGCACGCATGCTGCAAAGCGCAGGCATCAGTGCCGAGGGATATCACGCCGGTCTCACCGCAGAGCTCAAGACCGAGCGCCAGAACAACTGGAAGAACGGCTCTACCAGAGTCATCGTGGCCACGAATGCCTTTGGAATGGGAATAGATAAGCCCGACGTACGCTTGGTGATACACCATGACCTGCCGCCGTCGCTCGAGGAATATTACCAGGAGGCAGGACGTGCCGGACGCGACGGCAAGGAATCATTTGCCGTGATGCTTGTGTCGAAGAGCGACAAGGCCGTTATGTCGCGGCGTCTGAGCGATGCCTTCCCGCCCCGCGACTATATACGCGACATCTACAGCAAGGCCTGTGTCTTTGCTAATGTAGCTGTCGGAGAAGGGTATGAGACGTTGCATGAGTTCAACTTCAGGCTTTTTTGCGAACGATATACCCTGCAACCTATACAGGCAATGTCGGCTATCAAGATACTATCCAATGCCGGATACTTTGACTATCAGGAGGAGTATAATTCCCGTTCCAGGATCATGGTCACGGTCGACAAGGAGCAATTGTACAGTCTGCGTCTCCAGGCCGATGTCGAGAATGTACTACGGGTAATACTGCGTAGCTATACCGGAATATTCGCCGACTATGAATATATATCGGAGGCTGTTATAGCCCAGCGTACCGGCCTTGGAGAGCAGGTTGTCTATGATGCACTGCTTCAACTGTCACGCCAGCGCGTACTCCACTATGTGCCTCGCAACAACAATCCGATGCTATTGCTCACAGCATCTCGTATCGACGGCAAGCATGTGGTCATCCCAATGAGTATATATGAGGAGAGGCGTGAAAACATGAAGCGGCGTCTTGACGCGATGATGCGTTTTGCATTCGATAACAGCAGTTGTCGTGTCAACGTCATGCTAAGATACTTTGGAGAGGAGCCGGATGAGCCGTGCGGCAAGTGTGACTACTGCCGTGCCATGAAACGTGACCGGCGGCTCAGCGAGCAAACGGCCGCAAGGGCTGTCATGACTGTATTGTCGATCGAGTCACCCATTGGCATCGGACAGCTTATAGCAAATGCCAACCGGTCACCTGAGGATGTCATGACCGCTGTACGCGAACTATGTGACGAGGGTGTGGCCAGCATGACCGGTGGTATGGTTTCATTAACCGGCAGGTGAAGTTACAGCCGGTGCATGTGTCGTGCTGATGTTTTCATCTTAGACAATCTCTTAGACTGACGTTATCGACAGCCACCTATAAGCATCACAGTCATCATCGGCGATAATAGCCGTTTTTTGTTTTTAGCGTGTGAATCGCAAGTGGCTCTGATGTAGAGGGAAGGTGAGGGTGAGGATATCGCCTTCAAGTATTGCCGCCGCCTCATCTTGCAGGATGGTCTTGTCGGCGTTGCGCCATTCCAGACGATAGCGTCCGATGAAGCGTGTAGGTGTAAGACGTCCCTTGATCATGCCGGCCTTCCAGGCTGTGGAGTTTACCCTTGCACCGTCAAGATACAACAACAGATATGCTCCCTGTTCGGCTGGATCGGCAACTACAGTCAGAGTATAAAATCCGCCTGGCCTGGCAAACGCGGCATCATTGTCACGATCAAGATAACGCCACATGCCCAGCGGGGCTTCCTGTCCCGGAGCGCATGCTTGTTGAAGTTCCCGATCGTCAAGTCCCGAATCGAGCCTGGGCTCATGCCCGCACTCTATGGCAATGAAAGCCAGTTCGATTTTGCCCATTGTGCCGACCGATACACTATCTACCGGCGATGACAGCATCACACTGCCGGCATAGTTCATGACATCATCTCCTACATATATCTGTGCCTTGTCGCCCGGAGGGTCGATCTCAACCACTATGCTGTTGTCTCCACTATAAAGGTTGACATCTGATGTAAGTCTCACCTGTCCTCCCGAGGGGGCGTCAACACCATCGACCGAGAGATAGCGTATGTCGGTAAAATCTCCGAGACAGGTATTTCCCCACCCTATTGTCACCACACGCCTGGTGCCGTCGGCCAGCAACAGAGTGAGGTTCCATGAATGTATGTCGGCACCAAGACAGTCAGACGGCCCCTCCATCGCCACACATGCCTCGAGGCTGATGCGGGAGCAATCCTGCGGCAACGGCCATACGGTGCATGAGTCGTCTATGACCCTGTTCTCATCCCATATTCTCGTAATGCGGGCCTGTGCAGCAATCCAGACCAATATCGCCAATACGAACACCAACAACGGTCTCATATACCGGCTATAGCTTTTACACGCCCTACAAACTCCTCTGCATCCATGTCCCACGGGAGCCAGTTGACGTGTAGGCCGCGGCGCTCCATCCCTCTGAACCATGTCATCTGACGCTTGGCAAACTGATGTATCGCAGTTTCGAGCGATGTGAACATCTCCTGGCGTGTGATGCGCCCTATAACATACAGGGTGAGATATTTGTACTCGAGACCATAATATATCAGATCCTCGGGATCTACGCCACTGTCGATGAGTCCTTTGACCTCGTCGATCATGCCGGCGTCAAGTCTCGCGCGAAGCCTGTCGGAAATACGGCGGCGGCGTGTGTCCCGGTCGATCTCCACACCTATAATGACGGCGTCACGATGTTCACGTGGCCGGGAGGCAAGCGCCTCATCGGGATGCTCACGGTAGTAGGTCTCGATCTCGATGGCGCGTATGGCACGCTTGGCAGTATCGACATCAGTGACATTATGCAACCGCTTCATCGATGAGAGTATTCCGGTAAGCTCTTCAAGAGTCATGCCCTCAAGCGAACGGCGCAACACAGTGTTCTCGGGCACCTCGGGGAGTGTGATACCGTTGACGAGAGCCTCGACATACATTCCGGTGCCGCCACACACCACCGGTCTGTGGCCGCGCGCCGATATGCCGTCAATGGCCGCACGAGCATCGCGCAGATAAGCAAACAGATTTAGTCGGGCTCCGGACGGGGCTATATCTATCATATGGAATGGCACAGGGCCATACTCGTCGAGATCTTTTCCTGTACCGAGATCCATGCCGCGATACAGCTGGCGGGAATCGGCACTTACTATCTCGCCACCGATGGCGAGGGAAAGATCGACCGCGCGACGGGTTTTGCCCGATGCGGTGGGACCTGTTATTACGATCAAAGACTGTGGATTCATTGCATGGATGGTGATGTAAGGCGACTGAGGAAGCGTCGCAGACGAAATAATGGCTTATCGGCATTAAGACGGGCTACTTTCAGCCACCGGTTGTCGGAGTAATCGACATCCCAGCCTGCGATATCACAAAGCCGATATGTGGGACGATAATTCTTAAGATCATAGCGCCGGTTGCCGTCAAGATCGTATGTCTTCCATGCCATAGCCACGGTATAGATGTGTACCAGCTCGGCCGACAACTCGGCCGACAGCCTATGGGCATAATCAAGCCGCCTAAGCTCGTCAAGCGTGAACCATTGTCCCGATCCGATACGAGACCCGTTGACACACCCGGGATCGTCGAGTACACACACATAATGGTAGATATTGGTGTCCAGGCTGTGCCCCAATCCGTCGAACAAATACCGCAGTAGCCTGATGCCATCGCCTATTCCAGTGTATTCCTCGAACCGTCGACGTGCATCCGTGGTATCGATCGTTGTCATGTACGGGACACGCATTCTCACAGGGGTGTCATAGAATGAGTCCATTCCCCTGACGATATCAAGCCGGCGGCTGGACAGGTAGAGCGAGTCACCGGCGATTAGAAGGATGCGTATCACTGTCGAACGGTGGGGGCTGACAAGCATCTCGGGGTCATTCTGGCTGTAAAATGCCCACAGCGAGAAGCAACGGAAGCCGAGATAAAGCAACGACAACACGTAGACGATCACAGGCATCCAAATAAAGAAAAAGCGGTCGGGCCGGTTGAGTGATACCGATGTAAAACTGAAGAATGTATAACACCACGCGGCAATGGCCACCCAGAGCGAGAGCCAGAAGAGCAACCTCGTCTGGTAACGTGTCTCCTGCCATACCATCCTCTGCACAAGGCTTACATCACTACGGCCGATTCCTGTTCTGAAGAAGCGTCCAGATCCCAGGCGTCGAAGTATAAACAATCCCGACACGACCGCCATAACCGGTGAAACGGAGAGTACCACGATATACGGCAACTCGTCGTTGACCGGCTGACCTGCAAGTTCATAGATGTCGGTTATGCGTATAGTGAGATTGAACGCTGTCATCAATACTCCTACGACTACCAGCGATACAGTTATGATATAAGGTATGGCGAGCCCCTGGTTAGACCTGCCGCGCCGGTTATATATCATCACCGCGAGCATAGCGGCAAAGGAGAATGCCACGTAGGGGAGAAAGTGACGCGATACAACCGGCGACAGCATCACCAGCAAGGCGACCAGCCCGAGCGACACGGTCCAGTGTCGCCAGGTTGCGGCGATATATCCTGATATGACATTACCCTTAGCCATGGAATAGTATTACAAACAGGTATTACATATTGTTCTGGAAGAAGCGCAACATATTGGTGTATACCAGCGATCGCGAGTTACAGCCGTAGATAGAGTGGTTCATGTTGGGGAACAACAGCATGTCACACAGTTTGCCCGACATCTGCAGGCGAGAGACATACTCGATCGTATTGCTGACGTGAACATTGTCGTCGGCTGTACCCGACATTATCAACAGCCGAGAAGCGAGTTGTGAAGTATGGGAGAGCGGAGCTGACCCGACATATCCCTCGAGATTGGCCTGCGGGGTATTCATATACCGCTCGGCATATACGGTATCATAGTATCGCCAATCGGTGACCGGAGCTACCGCTACTGCCGCCGCAAACGGTGTGTTGTCATTCTGCGCGCACATAAGGGTCTCGTATCCGCCATAGCTCCATCCGGCAACACCGATGCGCGCCGGGTCGACATAAGGGAGTGTGGCCAGATAGCGGGCGGCATTAGTCTGGTCGATGGTCTCATAGTGGCCGAGATTGCCATATACGACATCCTGGAAAGCACGTCCGCGGCCTCCGGTACCACGCCCGTCGACACATACTACGATGAACCCCGACTCGGCGGCGGCCTGTTGCCAGTCGATGCTCCAGCTATCGAGCACTTGCTGTGATCCCGGGCCGTTGTAGAGCCACATTATGACCGGATAGCGTTGTGAAGCCTGGAAACCGGATGGCTTGATCATGTAAGCGTTGAGTTGACGCCCGTCGCTGTTGACGGTGATAAACTCACGGCGTGGGGCCGAGGCAAATCTAGATGCAACATCACTGTTCTCGGCCAGTGTGCGTACCTTCTTGAGCCTGCTGTTCAAGAGAGTATATACAGGCGGAGTCGCGGCATTGCTGTAGGACATGGTGAAGTAGTTCATCGCCGGGGCAAATGACAGAGAGGTGGTACCGCGGGCGTTTCCGACGGTAGTCTCGACGCCTTTGCGGTCGACACGTGTAACCGTACGGCATATAGCGCTCTCACGTGTCGACTGGTAATAGAGATTACCCTGAGAATCGACACCATAATAGGCGGTAACATCCCAGTCGCCACGTGTGAGCTGTGCCTGCAACTGTCCGGTAAATGAGAACCGGTACAGGTGGGTGTAGCCCGAGCGTGCCGAGAACATCACAAACGAGTTGTCCTCAACCTTCATGTCCTCGTAGGTAGCGGGGTCAATCCATGTCTTTGACTCCTCGACCAATATCGACTTAACCACAGTAGAGCGGGGATTGGCCGAGAAGATCTCCATACGGTTCTGCTCACGGTTGAGCGTAGTAACCAGCAGGTTGCCTGTAGGGGCAAACTGTATGCGCGGAATGTATTCAATGCCTGGAGCAGACATAGTCACGGGCTTTGTCTTCCTGGTGTCCACGTCATAGCTGTGGACCGACACCACCGAGTTGGGCTGGCCGGCTACCGGATACTTGTAGCTGTAGGTTCCCGGATAGAGGGCGTACTCGTCCATGGGATCACATGCACCCTGGTAAAGCGGGAAACTATACAGCGGTACCTGTCGCTCGTCGTAGCGGATATAACACAGTACATCGCTCTGAGGGGCCCATGACATTGATACTGAGGTTGAGAATTCCTCTTCGTAGGTCCAGTCGGGGATGCCGTTTATTATCGCGTTACGCTCGCCATCGGTGGTAACGGCCACCTCGCTGTTGTAATCAAGTTTCTTGAGATAGATATTGTTGTCGGCCACGAATGCGACCATCCTGTTGTTGGGGGCAAAGAGCGGCGACATCTGTCTCGGATGATCGGATGACAGAGGCAACAGTATATTGCGTTTCACATTATAGACGTAGTACTCGGCCGTGAAGGATCGGCGGTAGACATTCTGCCTGTTGCGCCACACGAGCATCATCGAGGCGTCCGGGCTGAGCGAGAACCCCTCAATGGAGCTGATCCTGGTCTCGCGCGTAGAAGCGAGATCGAGCACGACACCGATCTCCTTGCCGGTGGCTGTGTCGTAGGAGGTGATACGTGTGCCCTTGTCGGTGATTTTAAGGTAGCTGAGCCCATCGGGCATATAGGTCATAGAGCCGGGGCCATGCGTGGCGTTTGAGGGCGAGATATACTTGGATACGGTTTCGACCTGAATCTCCCGGCGGTCGAGAGCCGAGACTGCTGGGGCGGCGCCGAGAAGGGCCGCAACGATAAATATACCGAGTGTCTTGTTCATGCTTAAGTGGATGGTAAGTTATGGGGTGATTATATCTCCTCTCCCGTAATGGGCGCGCGGAGGTTACCAGAGAGACATCTGGGCCGAATTCTCGGGCGGGGTCTTGCGTGGCGGCTCCTGATAGCCGAACTCTGAGTCTGAGACACCCGATGTCTTGGCCGAGGTGCCCTCGGGAGGGGTAGCTACGAGCCAGTCTGTATTGTCCAGATCCTCGTCTATGGCCGATATCTTGGCTGCAGGGCGACGCTTGGCACGTGGCTTCTCTCGGCCCTGCACCGACTGTTGCTGTCTGAGCCGCTCTATTTCCTCACGTAGGTTTTTCTCGCTCTCGGCCTGTGCCATGAGGTTGGTCTCGATGGTCTTGCGCAAGGAGTTCTCCTCGGCCTCAAGGGCGTTGATGCGGTCGTCGCGACGACGCAGTTCGAGGTTGAGTTCTGATATCTGAGTGTTCTTACGTGTGATGGTGTCCTGGATACGTTCTACTTCATCCTGTATCGACGAGGCTATCTCAAGACTGGCCTGAGCTTCTTTAAGCTGAGCGCGAATGGCATCGGCTTCCTGACGTGACTCGTTGAGGCTGTCTTTCAGTGACTCGATCTCCGAGTCGCGCTGTCTGACATCTTTCGAAGCCGCAGATGCCCGCAGATTAAGGTCGTTGATCATAACATCGGTCATCTCGGTCTTTACCTTGAGGGCTTCGAGCTGGACGCCAAGATCACGCTGTGAAGTCTCAAGGGCGGTATTTACCGATGAAAGCTCGGCACAACGGGCCTGCAGGGAGTCATTATCGGCAGTGAGAGCTTCGATTCGGGAGTGCGACTCATCGATTTCACCCTGCAAGCTTGCCAAACGGTCTTCATAGGTCGCCACGTCGGGTATCTCGGCACCCTCATTGAGCATATTGCTCACACGCAACTTGTTGACCAGGCTTCTCGTCTCGAGTTCATACTGATCTTTCTCGGCCTCGAGATTGGCTACCTGTGATTCAAGGTCGTGTATGCGTTCGTTAAGAGCTCGCTTCTGACGCTCGGCACTGAGCAGTTGCCGGCCTTTGTCAGACTCATTATCCTCGAGCGACCTGAGGCGTGCGCGTACCGAGTCAAGTTCACCATTGAGCCGTAAGCGGTCGCGCTCCCACCGACGGTTGCACTGTTCGCGTGCCGACTCCTGCAATGAGTCGAGATATTGCCTGACGTCGGCATCAAGAACTTCAAGCAAGTGTCGACGCTGGCTCTCGGCATTGGCTCCGGTACCAATGAAAGATGGCATTGCTCGGTTAAACTCGTCGACAACGGTATTGAATATCGAGTCGAGAGGTACACCGGTCATAAGGTCGGAGTCATTGTCGCCGGCCTCACTGTCACAGCCGGCGGCCTCACTATCGTCGGAGGCGGCGGGGATATCGTTATCGGTGCCGGTGCCACGCACGCGTGGCTGTACTGTGGCATCGATAGCGAAGGTATCCTCTTCGTCATCGAAGTCATTGCCACCGAACCCGAAGGCCTGTCTGATTTTTGAAAATAAACCCATCTTAGTTATATTGTCTTTGATTTAAAGTAAGTATTGTCAGTTTTTCTTAACCACGCCTACCCCCTTGCGGCCATTGATACCTATCACCAGCGGCCTGTCGAATCGCACGACCCTAATGAAGTCGGTCTCGTAGACAGCCGGCATTGCATCAAGGGTGTCGATATCGTATATACCGTCGTGGCTGTAGGGATTGATTGTGAAATATCCTACGCCAAATGACGTTAGGTTCTGAAAGAAGTGAGTACCCTGGCTCGGCTCTATGCGATAGTTAGAGAGCGATGATTCTACGATAAGCCTGGCGGCCGAAATGTCAGGCCATTTAACAGGTATCCCAAGAAAGGTGTCGCTCGAACCCCAGCGGCCCGGGCCTATGAGTATATAGCCGATACCGTCGGCGACCATGCGACGGTTAAGGCTTTCGATCTCGCGCGCTATGCGTGGATTGTTGGATGCCGAGAAGTTGGAGGGCTTTACATATACGATAGTGTCCACGTTGTCGATGTTGCCGTGCCCCAGGGCTGTGTTGCTCTTAAGCAACAGCTCGTCGTCTGGAATGTTGAGCAGGGTGTCGTCTACAAGATCTTTGCGATCGATGATAGGGCGTATCTGTAGCCAGTATATATGCCCTTTCATGGCACCACCGGTCTCGGGATTCACCACGCCTGCAAACTCGATCTCAACCGGGCGTTGCATCTCGCTCTGACCGTTGACCAACATAAAGTCGATAGCCTGTGCCATGGGGAACACACCGTGGGAGAGTATGTTGGCGAATGTCACAACCTTACGTCCCGGCCCGGTGTGGGTGTCGCGTATCACCTGATCGTTGACATCGAATGTCGACACCATGTATTTTAGGGCCGGTGTATCGGCGAAGTCCTGCACACGTTTCTTGACTATGTTGAATCCGTCATCGACCTTGACATCCTGGATGGGTTTGCTCATGTCCAGGGCATATAGGCGTGTCTGTGTGTCGCGCAAGGCAAGGTCGAGAGTAGATGTCTGCAGTACCTTGTCGGGATGACGTGGACTGAACCTGAGACTGAGACCGCCATCAACGATATACTTGCCCAGACCGACAGCTATCTCGGCCACTCCGTCTCCGGGCTTCTCCTCGCCAAGAGGATAATAGTTGAGCGAGCGCCCTACCCCGGCGAATGACGGGAAATAGAAGTCTCCATACTGCCGGCCGACGACTTCCTGGATGATGACAGCCATTTTCTCCTGGTCGATCACATTGCTCGTAGCTGTCATATAGGCTTTACTGTCGGCATAGAACACCGATGCATACACGCCTTTGATGGCCTCGCATAGTTGCCGGAGCATTACCTCGCGGTCAGGAACATCGGGGATCATATATGTGGCATAGATGCCGGCAAACGGCTGGTAATGGGAGTCTTCAAGCAGGCTCGAAGATCTGACAGCCAAGGGTTTGTCGACGACCTCGAAGAGTGCGCGGAAATCGTCCAGCAACCGCTTGGGCAGGCTGGCGTCAAGGAATGCCTGCAGTATCACGTCATCGGGTGAATCGCTGAGAGCTATTGGATATAAGTCGTTGGACGACATGAACTCGTCGAAGATGTCGGTACAGAGCACCACAGTGCGGGGTATCGAGATCGTTACCCCGTCGAAATTGTCACACACAGGGTTTTTCTTTATAATCGAGTCTATGAATGCCAGGCCACGCCCTTTGCCGCCAAGTGATCCTTGCCCTATGCGGGCAAAGTTGCTGTAGTGGTCGAAGCGGTCTTTCTGGAATATGGCCACTACGCCACGGTTCTTCATCTTGCGGTACTTTACTATGAGATCGAAGATGAGCTGGCGTGTGGCCGGCATTTCCTCGACCGATAGTGAACGGTGCATCTTGATGATCTCGGCGATGGGGAACATGGCGCGGCTGTACAGCCAGCGGGATATGTCGTTGTGTGATGTGTGGTAGAACAGTACCTCGGCCGGGATGTCGAAAATCGACTTCTGCATGTCCTTGAGCGATGACAGGCGACCTATCTCCCGTCCGGTGGCAGGATCACGGACGATGAAGTCACCGAAGCCGAAGTTGTCCATAATGGCTTTCCCAAGATCTACAGGCAACTTCTTTGAGTTCTTGTCGATAAATATATTTCCCATGTCGATGACCTTAGGACCGTTGGCAGTCTCGGTCGACTCGACTATAATTGGCAGGTAAGGATCGAGGCTGTTGAGATAGGCAGCAAGCTTAAGGCCGGCCTCGGTGTCTTTGACACCGTCGCGCTTGAATGAGACATCGGTGATGACTCCCAGCATGTTATTGCCATACTTGGCATACATTGCCACAGCTTCCTCGTAGTCACGGGCCAGTATCACCTTGGGGCGACCGCGCATCCTGAGCATCTGCTCATGCTCGTTAAGTGCCTCGGTGGAAAATTCCATCGACTGCTTGAGCAGGAACTTGTAGATATGCGGTAACACCGAGGAGTAGAATCTCACCGAGTCCTCGACAAGCATTATCGTCTGTACACCGACATCGAGCACATCGTTGTCGGCGTTCATCTTGTCTTCGAGCAGTTTGATGATCGCCAGCAACAGGTCGACATTCCCCAGCCAGCTGAATACGTAATCGACAGCCGAGAAATCCTCATGGGCAAGCCGTCGGGAGACCTCTTTGGAGAACGGGGTAAGCACGACTATAGGAATGTCGTGATAATGGGTCTTGATATCGCGCGCGCCTGTGAATGTCTCGCTGATATCACTGCCAGGCATGGCTATGATAAGGTCGAAGTGTTTAAGTGACAGCGCCTCGATAGCCTCACGTATATGGGATACACGTGTAACACGCGGAGGAGAGCTAAGGTTAAGGGCCACATATTCAAAATACAACTGTTCCTCGACGCGACCGTCCTCTTCCATCATGAAAGCATCATAGGGTGACGCGACCAGGAGCACATTGAATATGCGCCTTTGCATCAGATTCTGAAAAGCTGTATCTTTTAGATATAGTTGGCTTAGCGCTTCCTCGTTCATATGCAATAGGTTTGACCCCGATCACATACGGGGCTAAAGTTGTGGCTCAAAGTTAGCAATAATCGCTGAAAAATTCTGTATGCGTAATACAATTTTTCACGGCCCGGCAGTCCGTGTCCTATTCGGGAGTAATCTCAGAGGCGGCTTTCATCTCGGCATACTCGGCCCAGTCGGGATCATTCTCGGCATATATCGAGATGGGCAGAAGGTCGAATGATGCGAGTGCTTCGTTGATCTTTCGACCGAAAATATGTGTGCTAAGTGTGTAGAATATCCAGTTGCGCTCTCCGGCACCGGTATAAATCCCAGTCAACACGGCAACCGGATCCTTGACAAAGACTTGCTGTAATGCATCCTGAACCTGCTCCATAAGGGTGGATACGGCAGTATCAGGCATACCACCCTGACCGCCGTCATCATAACGCCAAGTGACCTCCACTCGTATGCCAAACCGGGGATTTAGCCTGAACTCATCAACGTCTCTGCGGCCGGTGACCATCACCAGCCGGCCGTCCTCACTCTCGGTGGGTGCTGTCCACCAATCTCCTTTCTCTATCATAGTGTATTAACATGGGTTACAAATTCATCTTTGTCAATCGTACAAAGATAAAAAACTTTTTTGACTTTTGGATAATCAAAAATTTGCCTGTTCGCGAATCTATTAGTAATTTTGTCTATTCAAAATATTATTGGAACAACAATAACATAATTATATGGAAGTAACAGGAAAAATCATCGTTGCCCTCCCCGAGGTATCGGGTACATCCAAGGCAGGCAACCAGTGGAAAAAGCGTGAATACGTTCTCGAGACATTAGATAATTACCCCTCTAAAATAATGTTTGACTTCTTTGGCGAGCGTGCCGACCAATACCCTCTGTCGGTAGGCGACGAGATCAAACTGAGCTTTGACATCGAGAGCCGCGAATACAATGGCCGCTGGTATACTTCGATACGCGGCTGGAAGGCCGAGAAGACACAGGGTGCGGCAACCGCAGCCCCGGCCCCGGCCAGCGATCCCTTCGCAGCAGCATCGGCCGCTCCAGCATTTACCCCTGCTCCCGCCGACTCAAACGACGACCTTCCTTTCTGAACACGAGGATCTAAGACAATCATAAAGAGGCTGTGTCGTAATTAAGGTTTACGGCGCAGCTTCTCATTTTTAGAGCTCTGAGGTTTCGGTATTTTTCAGG
>CAXHRO010000018.1:0-60661 GCA_964018905.1 uncultured Muribaculaceae bacterium | reverse complement strand
TACCCAAGACAAGTCTAAAACTGTACTATATATCAATCAGTTAGATTGTCAGAGTTTGTGGTGGCCTGGTGGCACCTGTCATCGGGGTTGTCCCGTCTTCCTCAAATACGGTTCCGCTGACCGTTATCTGGGCCATGACATCTATCGGTATCAATACCGATAGGAAGAATGTCATGAACAATATTCTTGCTTTAGAGATTTTTTTCATCAGGTAATTGTAATAGATGGTTGGGTTTCAAGTAGACATTACTTATTTCATGTGGGCATGGAAAGCCTTGGGACGCATCATACGCTCTGTATAGACATTTCCATAAGGATCGGTCGCTTTTATCACGAGCGTGGATGTGGATGAACTTGCCGTCACCTTGAACATTTTTGTAGAGTTGACGGTCACGAATCCTGATGTCGGTGCTGTAGAACTGCCTCGGTTCAAGAATGGCATCTGATAGGAGATCACGTGCACCGGATCTTTGGCCATAAGGCGTTTTACAGGCAATGAGCGATAACGGCCTTCCGACATCTCCTCATCAACTGTAACACTCCATCCGGCTCCATAATTGAACACATCGATAAGAACCTCGTTGTTTCTGTTCACCCGGGCATATCCGCCGGTCCATTCTTCTTCCTGATCGGGTGTCCCGAATCCGGTATACCCCGGAGCGTATCTTTCCATCGTTATATGTACCTCATTGAGATCGACAGCCCTGAACTGATAGTCCAGAGGGTAACCTATCGATTTGTACTGATAGGAATAACGGTTTCCGCTAAACTTGAGTACTCCATATCCACCGGGGACTCCGTCACGACATATGTTATTCTGTGCAAAATCACTTTTACCGGTCCACCACCATGTACCGCACACCGACGCTACATTCTGCTCATGCAGGGTGCCGTTGTTTGCACTCCCGTCATAGTTGACATGTGTATGGCCGGTAATAACCTTGACATTGTCATAACTGGCAAGAAGATCTACAAGATCAACACCACAGTTGTTGTCAAGTCCGATATAGCTCAACTGATTACCGTCAGCATCAAGACCCGGATAGCGGAACAGGGCATGATGCATTGCTATCATAAGCGGTTTGCTGTGGTCGCTGACTGTGGCAAGATCCTTTTTAAGCCATTCCCATTGCACATCGTCAATATAGTATTTACAGCTTGCCGCGCCTACCTGACCTGGAATCGCGCCATAGACTATGTTGTCAAGCACAATGATGTGTGTATCACCTATATTTATGGAATAATATGTGGGGCCGGTATGATTGCGGTAAAGATGTGTAGCCGGGAAGTCCTCGGTTATCTTGATGTCGTTGTCGTGATTGCCCATGCAATTATATACCGGACAATTGACTTTATACAGCTCGTTTACCGCATCGGCAAATGTATATGTATTGGTATACCAGTATGTATCCCATGAAAGGTCGCCCAAAGACAGGCCATAAACGGGGGTGCTATTGTCATTAAGTTCTCCTATCATTGTATTTATATCGACAATAAAACCCGACTGGAACTGGGACACATCCGCGTTACGGTTTGCAAGGTGCATATCGGCAAGAGCCATAAGTGTATAGTTGTGCTGATTCTGTGTGATGATTTCGAAGTCATGCTGCTCTACCTCGTTGACAGAGGATTTGAGAATGGCATAATGATGCGGGGTATTTGTACCGGGATACAAGGTAGGAATGTATCCTGAAGGTACCGATATAAATACCGTACCGCGACTTTTGTCTGAGTTGAGCCAATAGTGTCCGTTCTCATCGGTACGTGTTATATCCACTCCATCGCTCACCACTACATTGGCTACCGGCTTTAACCCGCAATATACCGTACCCATGATCGTGCTTCCTTCCTTAGCCTGAATTTCAGTATCGGCCACTATATTGATGTTTGAAGATGCGATATCCACTTTTCGACCTGAACGCAATACTCTTATTATATAGTTTCCCGACTGCATATCCTCAGGCAAAGAAACTGAGATCGAGTTGTCATCGATGGATATCGTGGTGCCATTGTAAGATATGCCCTCTACAACAGTGTTGTCACTTCCTGCCGTGTAATCAGTGAATGTGATGATATCGCCTGAGGTAAATCCCTCTCCACCGATAACAAGTGGTTTACCCACCATAATGTTTACCACAGGATCGATCAAGACATTGTCAAGATTGAAATCACACAGCAATTCGACCGATGTATTGCCGATAATCTGAAAGTCATCTCTGCGGTGTAACCTGACAGTGTATTCGCTTTTCTGTGGAAATGAACTGTCAAAAGCCAATGTTATGCCATCCTCGGTCACATCTCCGGTCACGGCATCGAAACGATGTTGAACGGTGTCGGTGAACGAAATGACATCACCTTGCCTGAAGCCATGTCCTGCGATAGTTATCTTACCGTTATCGGGAATTACATAGTCAGGATGCAGGACAACATCCGTCAGTCTGATATCCGACGGTAGCACTTCATATGCGTCTTTGTCATCACTGCACGAAACCGTTGGCATTAGCAACGGCAACAACATCCCTAAGATCAAGAAGTTTGTGCTTACTGGTTTCATGGTTGATTTAAGAGTATTTTGATTAGTTGATACAATCACGGTATTCCTACATTCACAATGTGTCCGGGAGAACCTTTTGTAAATATATACTAACTAAAATAACGGTTAAAACGTTTTAGCTACGCGCAAATATAGGTATATTAAATGTATGCACAAACTTATTAACCCATTTTAACATAAAATATATGCCAGGATGTAAAATCCCGGCATATAGAGTATAACATCGTTTAATATTGACAAAGGCTGTTACCTGTACAGTGGTCCGTAATTCCTGCACGCACGATAATCGGCACTCTCGGGATCCATCCCGAAGGCACTCCATGATGAAGGACGGAAAATACGGTCAGAGCTGACATTATGCATGCACACCGGAATACGCAACATCGAAGCAAGGGTTATCATCTCGGCTCCGACATGACCGTAGCTGATAGCACCATGGTTGGCCCCCCAGTTATTCATCACAGAGTAGACATCGGTGAATACACCGTGACCTGTTGTATGCGGAACAAAGAATGTCGAAGGCCAGGTCGGATCAGTACGACGGTTGATTATATCGAACACCTCCGGGTCAATATCAACGGCCCATCCCTCGGCAATCTGGAGTACCGGTCCTTGTCCTTTTATAAGGTTTATGCGACACATCGTCATAGGCATCTCCCCTTTGGTGAGAAAATGGGATGAGAATCCGCCACCTCGCATATATTCACGCATGGCCGGCATCCATCGGGTCGCATCGAGACACTTTTTCACATCATCATGATTCACTTCCCAGAAACGTTTCATGACAGGATTGCCACAGTCATCTTCCATACACCCGGTGGCGTCAATGGCACATGATCCTGAATTGATCAGATGTATCATTCCACCGGCGGCTTTTCCGGTCAGGATTTTGCCCGAGACACGCTTTACAGCCTCAGGCGACCAGAAAGTACGCACATCGGCAAATATCTGAGGTCGATTGGTAAGCAGGTTGAGAAGAAGCATGGTCACACCATTGAGTGTGTCATTCTCGGTGGCGAATATTATCGGTTTACGTATACCGTTCCAGTCAAATGTCGAATTTAGAATGGCTTCAGAGAAATCACCGTCGGGACGGAAGTCGGTCCATTGACGCTGTCCCTGAAATCCACCGGCTATGGCATTGTGCCCCAGAGCTTCTTCGTGAAATTCCATATCATCAAGCCGTTGATTGCCAAGCATAAGATCGCGGAATATGATTGTCATTTTGATAACATAATCCCATACTTCATCAAGTTTCTCCCGTGAGTATCTCAGATGTTCGGGATTATGATCCGAGCCCTCTTGTGGACGACAGTATTCATCAACCCATTTCTTCGCCCGTGTGAATTCATCATGATCAAAAATTCCAAGTTCTATTCTACGTGCTATTTCCGAGCAATCGACAGCCTCATTGCGCATACCCAGATAATCCTGGAAGAAATCAGGATCAGGCATAGATCCGGCGATCCCCATAGATACCGATCCGATTGACAGATATGACTTATTGCGCATCTGCATCACCGCGATAGCGCCACGTCCGAACAACAGCAGTTTTTCCTGTACATCAGGAGGGATCTCATTATCATCGACATCCTGTACATCACGCCCATAGATACCGAATGCAGGCAGGCCTTTCTGATTATGACCGGCAAGAGCCGATGCCAGATATACCGCACCCGGACGCTCTGTACCATTGAATCCCCATATAGCCTTGGGGATAAACGGATCCATATCGATCGTCTCGGCTCCATAGCACCAGCATGCGGTTACCGATAATACCGCCCCGACGTTATTCATTCGGAACTTTTCAGTAGCGGCGCAAGCCTCCGTGACTCCGCCGATCGAGCTGTCCGCTATAACGCACTCAACAGGACAGCCATCCGAATATCGCAGATTTTCAGCATAGAGGCGGGCTACTGCCTGAGCCATCTTCATGGTTTTATCTTCAAGGGACTCTCTGATTCCACCGCATCGTCCATCTATGATGGGGCGAATTCCGATACGTGGATGAATTGTTGTTTGAATCATAGGTCTGTATTGTTATTAAATAAATGTTACTTATTGCATACAATCAGTTTTGAAGCGAGTGTTATACGGGTATGTGCCGAATAAGCATTCTTCATCTTGATATTCTTCAATATCAGATCAACGGCTTCCGTACCAAACTGTATTACAGGCTGCCTGATATATGAAATCTCGAAATTATTTATTTCGAAAACATCACTGTCATCAAAAGTCGCTACATGAAAATCATCCGGAATGCGCCAGCCTTTCTGTATCATATTTTTCAAGCCGGTAAGCGACAACGTATTGGTGGCAAAAAGAATCCCGTCAGTACCACGGGCCTTTATGTCATCAAGAATAGATGCCATCTGATCCAGTTTATCATGATGCACCCGATGTATGACTTTATCGGTCTGCAATCCGGCATTTGACAATGCCTCGATAAAACCATTTTCTCGATTTTTTATATTGCTGAGACGCATCGAATAAGATATCATCTCTATGCGGCTACAGCCCCTTGATATCAAAGAATCGGTCAACAGCATCGCCGAATTGTAGTTGTCAAGTATGACACTGTTATAATCAGCACCTTCAATCTCGCGGTCAAGAAGCACCATAGGCATTTTCATATCCTCCACTTTCTTGATCGACAGGTCTGAATTCTCACATGGCACTATTATCAGTCCATCGACATCCTTATTGATAAAGACATCTATAAGGACATCAAGTTTTCCGGCTTTCTCATCCGTACTTCCGAATATAACCACGTAGTTGTGGGCGTGTGCCCGGTCTTCGATACAGCGGGCTATATCTGCAAAAAACTTGTTTGAGATATCAGAAACGATGACTCCGATAGTATTGGTTCGCCCGCAACGAAGTGCACGGGCCGAACTGTCGGGCATATATCCCAAACGGTCTGCAGCCTCAAGTATACGCCTCGCCGTATCCTTGTTAACGCGGTACTTGTTGCTGTTTGTTTCTTTGTTATGCATTACAAACGAAACAAGCGCAATAGAACAGCCTACCTCATTGGCAATATCCTTTATGGATACTTTACGGATGCTCATTTTTTTAATAAAGTATTGATATTATATAATTTTGTCCTACATTTGCAAATGTAGCTAAAATGTTTTAGCTAACCAAATGTCTAATTCTTTTATATTCTTATTTTCAATAAAATACCACTGTAAAACTTTTTTCGATGAAACACGTCATTATTGTCATTATCGCAATTATCGCCAATATGGCCTGTTGTTATGCTCAGAAATCACCGGCAAGCTACGGAACAATCAGGAATATACAGTACAGGATACCAGGAGATGTCGTTGACACATATCTGGATTCATTATGCAGACTTGACGTATATTATCCTGAGAACAAAAAGGATTTCGCAACGATCATATGGTTTCATGGTGGAAGCCTTCGTTCGGGTCGCCGTTCTGTTCCTGAGGCTCTGAAAAATAAAGGATATGCTGTAGTAGCCGTTGATTACAGACTTACTCCGCATGTCAGTGTCATCGATTGCATCGATGATGCAGCGGCAGCTGTGGCATGGACGGTTGAGAACATACATCTTTATGGAGGATCGGCAGATAAAGTATTTGTTGCAGGTCACTCAGCGGGAGCTTATCTTTCTCTGATGCTTGGGCTCGATAAAAAATGGATGGCAAGATATGATATGGATCCTGACCGAATATTCAAAGCGATCTTGTCATATAGTAGCCAGGCGGCATCACATACTACATACCGGGAGACAAATGGATGGTCCCGATTCAATGTGGTATGTGACAGTATGGCACCTATGAATCATATACGGCCCGACTGTGTGCCGGTATTACTGATGACTGGAGACCGCGAACTCGAATTGTTAGGCAGATATGAGGAAAACGCTTATTTCTGGCGAATGATGAAGCTTGCCGGACACCGGAATGTCACGTTATATGAGTTTGACGGGTTCAATCATAGAAGTATGACTAATCCCGGACACATTATTGCATTGAAATACATAAAGGATATTATTGCATCAGAATAAAATCATCGTTCGCACATGAACCGATCGGGGCTATGTGGTGTTATAATATCACAAAGCAACAAAAGAGAGAGATAACATTTCTATTGCTTAGAGATATAATGTGATAATGATTGGTTTAACCATGTGGGGCGCGTCGTGACGACGGGCCCCGCGTGGCTTATTTGCGAGTAACGAAAAGTTTATGGCTTTCTGGTGGGTTACAGGTTATTATTTTTTGTAATTTTGTCACAATCGGCTATTATCGCCGTCTTTAGGAAAAATCACAAATTATCTCATATCTATGATCAGACAGTCTTTACTAGCGGCTATGATTGCCGCCTCGGCCTCTACACTGGTGGCCGAGTCTCCGCTGTGGCTACGTGATGTGGCGATCTCGCCCGATGGCAACACGGTGGCTTTCACCTACAAGGGTGATATCTTTACGGTCGGGGCCGAGGGTGGCCGCGCCCGTCAGCTTACAACCAATGATGCCTATGATTCGGCTCCGGTATGGCGCCCTGACGGCAAGCAGATCGTATTCCGTAGCAACCGCGAGGGTTCGGACGATATCTATATCGTCGATGCCGAGGGTGGACGTCCCCGCCGTCTCACAACCCACAGCGGTCATGAGCGTCCGCTGGCGTTCGTCGACAACGGGACTCTCCTGTTCCAGGCCAATGTGATACAGTCGCGCCAGGCTATCCAGGGACCCTTCCAGGCCCAGGCTTATACAATTGCTGTCGATTCTTTGTCACCGCGCCCTGTGCAGTATATGTCGGTGCCGGTACAGGCGGCGAGTTTCAACAGTGACGGCCGTATGCTGTATCAGGACCGCAAGGGATTCGAGAATGTTTTCCGCAAGCATGAGCGCTCGTCGGGTACGTCAGATGTGTGGTGTATGGCTCCCGACGGTTCATATACTTGTCTTACCTCCTTTCAGGGACACGATCTCAACCCTGTGTGGAAGCAGGGTACCGATACATTCTACTATGTGAGCGAGGAGGATGGCACACTCAATGTCTATGAACGCTCGCTCGACGGCAAGAATAGCCGTCAGCTCACGCGTTTCAAGGATCATCCCGTGCGTTCGCTGTCGGCTTCGGATGCCGGTTGTCTCGCATTCAGCTGGGATGGTGAGGTGTACACTCTCACTCCGGGAGGCGAGCCTTCAAAACTCGATATCGAGATCGTGACCGATGACTATGACAGCGACCGCGTGAAGCGATATATTACCAACGGTGCAAGCAATATGGCCGTCAGCCCTTCGGGCAACGAGGTGGCTTTCGTGGTGCGCGGTGATATCTATGTGACCAACACCAAGTACAAGACTACCAAGCGCATAACCAATACTCCGGCCCAGGAGCGGTCGGTCGACTTCGCTCCCGACGGGCGCTCGCTCGTATATGACAGCGACCGTGACGGCCTGTGGCAGCTCTTCACTACCCGTATTGTCAAGGATGACGAGAAGGAGTTTGCCTATGCCACCGATCTCGAGGAGAAGCTTCTCTACAGCTGTCCTACCTCGGCCCAGCAACCCGATTACAGTCCTGACGGCAAGAAGGTGGCTTTTCTTGAGAACCGTACCGAACTGCGTGTCATTGATCTTGACACCAAGGCTGTTACAACGGCTCTTGACGGCAAGTTCAACTATTCGTATACCGATGGCGATATATCGTTCGAATGGAGTCCTGACAGCCGCTGGCTACTTGCCGACTATATTGGCACAGGAGGATGGAACAACAGTGACATCGCCCTCGTGGCCGCCGACGGGTCGAAGGTAGTGGATCTTACCGAGAGCGGATATGCCGATGTCAATCCCCAGTGGGTGCTCGGTGGCAAGGGTATTACCTATGCAACAGGCAAGTATGGTATGAAGAGCCATGGTAGCTGGGGTAATGAGTATGATGTCATACTCATGGTGCTTGATACCGAGGCATGGGATAACTTCGGCCTGTCGGAAGAGGATGCCGCCATTGCTAAGAAAGAGCGGGAGCGTGCCGACAGCATTGCCGAGGCGTCCAAGCCCAAATCCAAGAAGAAAGGAAAGAAGGATGTCAAGGAGGATGAACCTGCCGTCAAGCCTCTGGAGTTTGACCTCGACAACCGCCGCTACCGCCAGAGACGCCTCACTGCGACATCGGGACGTATAGGCAACAGCTATCTGTCGCCCGACGGGGATATGTTCTATTATAATGTCATGTCACCCGATGGCAAGTCCAATCTTATGAAGCGTGACCTGCGCAAGTGGGAGACTTCTATTCTTGCCTACGATGTTGACGGTGGTTTTATCGCGGATGCCAAGGGTGAGAACATGTACGTTATCTCGGGTAGCGGTCTTAGCTGTATAAACCTTGCCTCGGGCGAGAAGAAGAGCATTGATTTTGAGGCTGTCTATGAGCGCCGTCCCTCGCTGGAGCGTGACTATATCTATGGCCATATGTGGAAGCAGGTAAAGGATAAGTTCTATGATGCCAGCCTGCATGGTGTCGACTGGGAGGGATATGGCCGACACTATCGCCGTTTCCTGCCTCATATCGACAACAACCGTGACTTCGCCGATCTCCTGAGCGAGATTCTCGGAGAGCTTAACGCGTCTCATACAGGCTCTGGTACCAGCGCCGGATTGGCGCCGCTAAGCACCGCTACCCTCGGAGCTTTCTATGACGAGAATTATGACGGTGATGGACTGAAGGTGGCCGAGGTTCTGCCCCGCAGCCCCCTGGCTGCGCGCAGTGCCGGTGTCAAGCCCGGTGACATCATCCTGTCGATCGACGGCAAGGAGATCAAGGCCGGCCATGACTATTACCCGTTGCTTGACGGTCTTGCCGGACGCAAGACTGCGTTGCGTGTTCGCCGTGCTGACGGGTCGGTTGACGAGATCACGGTGAAGCCCATCAGCACCGGGACCGAGTCGTCCCTGCTTTACCAGCGTTGGGTTGAGCGTAACCAGGCTATAGTCGACAGTGTATCGGCAGGCCGTGTGGCCTATGTTCATGTACGGGGCATGGACAGCCCCAGCTTCCGTACTGTCTATGACCAGCTGCTTGGCAAGTACCGCAATCATGAGGCTGTTATTGTCGATACACGTTACAATGGCGGCGGATGGCTTCACAATGATATAGCTATGCTTCTCAATGGCAAGGAATATGTGCGTTTTACTCCGCGTGACCGTTATATAGGCAGTGAGCCGTTCTCGCAGTGGACTAAGCCGTCGGTAATGCTCGTCAATGAGAGCAACTATAGTGATGCACACGGCACTCCGTTCGTCTACCAGACGCTCGGCATAGGCGACGTGGTAGGTTCACCTGTTCCAGGTACTATGACTGCCGTGTGGTGGGAGACACAGATCGATCCGTCGATCTACTTCGGTATTCCTCAGGTTACATCGCGGGCCATGGACGGCACTATTCTCGAGAATCACCAGCTCACGCCCGATGTTCTCATATATAACAATCCCGGTGATGTACAATCAGGTTATGATGCCCAGTTGGTAGGCGCTACGCGTCACCTTCTTGAGAAGCTTAAGTAGGGTAACCGGTACCAATAGACAACATATAGGCAACATGAGCATTCTATCCTGCTTATGTTGCTTATATTGTTTAAATGCCTATCCTGCGCTTGTTGTTGCTTATCAAGGCCTATCCTGCTGTTGCCGGATAGGTTTATCCCAGATCTGCCTCAGGGGTATTTTCACAAAGTCGCGCTGGTGCATACGGGGATGGGGGAGTGTGAGACGCGGTGTCGATATCTCAACCCCTTCGTAGATTATTATGTCAATGTCGATCGAGCGGTCGCGGTAACTTCCGTCGGGATTGCGGTGTGGATCGGGCGATACTGTACGCTCTATCTCCTGCAACAGGTCGAGAAGGTCGTCGGGCTGGAGCGAGGTGTCCAGGTTCAGGCCTATGTTGATGAAACGGTTACTGGAGTCATAACCCCATGGGTCGCTTTCAACCGGCTGGCTTACAGCTGTTATTTTCCCTGTCTTTGACGCGATAAGGGCGACTGCCCGGTTGATGTAACCGAGGCGGTCGCCCTTGTTCGATCCTATGTTAAGGTGTACGAGCGGCATCAGAGTGTACGGTTGACCGATACCTCTTCGAAGCCTTCGATGATGTCGCCTATCTTTATGTCGTTGTATCCCGAGATGCTCAGGCCGCAGTCATATCCGGTAAGTACTTCCTTGGCATCGTCCTTGAAGCGTTTGAGCGATCCGAGGTCGCCTGTGTAGCGTACGATGCCGTCGCGTATGAGACGCACCTTGCATCCGCGCTTGATCTTGCCGTCGCGCACGATTGCTCCGGCGATAGTTCCAACCTTGGAGATGTGGTATGTCTCGAGAACCTCGGCCGAGCCGATGATCTCCTCTTTGATCTCGGGGGCGAGCATGC
The DNA here is from genome assembly GCA_964018905.1 of uncultured Muribaculaceae bacterium. GTDB lineage: Bacteria > Bacteroidota > Bacteroidia > Bacteroidales > Muribaculaceae > JAAVFS01. The sequence goes on along the minus strand of CAXHRO010000018.1, from coordinate 49,701 downwards.
CGGCCATAGCGTCCTTTACCTCCTCGATGGCCTGGTAGATGACCGAATATAGTCGTATCTCGACGCCGTCGCGTTCGGCGGCGCGCCGGGCGGCTACCGACGGGCGCACCTGGAAGCCGATTATGATGGCGTCTGACGCGGCTGCGAGCACAACGTCGCTCTCCGATATCTCGCCCACGGCCTTGTGGAGTACGTTGACCTGGATCTCCTCGGTCGACAGCTTGATGAGCGAGTCGCTAAGGGCCTCGATCGAGCCGTCCACGTCGCCTTTCACGATGATGTTAAGCTCCTGGAAGTTGCCGATGGCTCGGCGACGTCCTATATCCTCGAGTGTGAGAATCTTCTTGGTGCGTAGTCCCAGCTCGCGCTGTAGCTGTTCGCGCTTGTTGGCGATCTCGCGTGCCTCCTGTTCGGTGTCCATCACGTTGAATGTATCGCCGGCTGTCGGAGCACCGTTGAGACCGAGCACGAGGGCCGGTGTGGCCGGGCCAGCCTCCTTGATGCGCTGGTTGCGCTCGTTGAACATGGCCTTGATACGGCCGAAGTGAGTGCCGGCAAGCACTACGTCACCTACGCGCAAGGTGCCGTTCTGCACGAGTACGGTGGCTACATATCCGCGGCCCTTGTCGAGCGATGATTCGATGATCGATCCTGTGGCATTGCGGTTGGGATTGGCCTTGAGGTCGAGCATCTCGGCCTCGAGGAGTACTTTCTCCATCAGCTCGGGAACACCGAGGCCCTGTTTGGCCGATATGTCCTGTGACTGATATTTGCCACCCCAGTCTTCCACGAGGTAGTTCATGGCGGCCAGTTCCTCCTTGATCTTTTCGGGATTGGCGTGGGGCTTGTCGATCTTGTTGATGGCGAAGACGATGGGTACGCCTGCCGCCGATGCATGGTTGATGGCCTCGATTGTCTGCGGCATGACGCTGTCGTCTGCGGCCACGATAATAATACAGAGGTCGGTGACTTTGGCTCCGCGGGCACGCATGGCGGTGAACGCTTCGTGGCCCGGGGTGTCAAGGAATGTTATATGACGTCCATCGTTGAGTTTGACGTTGTAGGCACCTATGTGCTGTGTTATACCGCCGGCCTCGCCTGCGATGACGTTGGCCTTGCGTATGTAGTCGAGCAGTGATGTCTTGCCGTGATCCACATGGCCCATGACGGTAACGATAGGCGGACGATCTTCAAGTTCCTCCTCCGAATCGTCTTCCTGAGAGATGGCTTCGACAACCTCGGCCGATACATACTCGGTGGTGTAACCGAACTCATCGGCCACGATGTTGATTGTCTCGGCGTCGAGCCTCTGGTTGATCGATACCATCACGCCGAGGTTCATGCAGGTAGCGATTACCTGGTTGACGGGTACGTTCATCATTGACGCGAGGTCGTTGGCAGTGACAAATTCGGTGAGTTTCAGTGTTTTGCTCTCTGCTGCCTCGAGCTCGGCCGCCTCATGGGCACGGTTTGACGCTGCTTCGCGTTTTTCCTTGCGCCACTTCACAGCTTTCTTTTGTGCGTTGCCTTTGCCTGTGAGACGTGCCAGGGTTTCCTTGACCTGCTTCTGGACGTCCTCGTCGCTGATCTCGGTATGTGCCGGCTGGCGACGCTGGTCTTTCTTTGACGACTTGTCGTCACGACGTTTGCGCTCGTCACGGTCGCGGCGCGCTCCGCCTCCGCCCTGTTCGGGTTGTTGGCTGGTTTTCTCGATGTCGATCTTTTCCTTGCCTCCGATGCGTTTGCGTTTCTTGCGGTCTCCGCCCTGGCCTCCGTTGCCGTTATTATTGCCGCCCTGACCATTGTTCTGGCTTTTGGCTATGCGTTCGTTGCGGCGCTCTTCTTTGGTTTTCTTTTTGGGTCGGGTAGACTGGTTGAGCGAGTTGAGGTCAATCTTGCCTATGACATTGAGCGACGGGCGTGGTGCCGCGCTTTTGATGGTAAATATCTCTTCACCGGCCTGGGGGGCAACAGTCGGCTCGGCCGGCTTGGCGGCTACAGGTTCCTGTTGCTGTGCCGGCTTAGTCTCGGTCTTAGGTGTCTCGACAGCCTTTGGAGCCTGTTGCTGTGCCGGTTTTGTTTCGGCCTGGGGCTTAGGTGTCTCGACAGGTTTGGGCATGGCGGGTTTAGGCTCGGCCGGCTTTGGAGCAGGCTGAGGCTTTGGTTCCACGGGGTTTGGTTCCTGAACCGGCTCGGGCTTTGGAGTGGGAGTGGGAGCGGGGGCAGGAGCAGGTGTGGGAGCGGGAGCGGGTTTGGGCTTTACGGGAAAGCCTTTTGAGTCGAGTTCCACGTGTCCGATGATGCGCGGCCCGTTTACTTTAGGCTCGGCCGCCGGCTCGGGTTGCCGGGTCGTCTGGGTTGTCTCGGCGGGTTTCTGGGCTGGGGCCTGCTGAGGCTTTGGCTCGGCGGGCTTGGGAGCCGATTTGGGTGCAGGCTCGCGATCTTTCTGGCGTCCCAGGATAAATTGCTCGGCCTCGCGTTTGGCTTTCATGTCGGTGCTGAAGTGCTGTTTGAGCAGGGCCTCGGCATCCTCGTCGATACGGGCGTTGGGGCTGTCCTCGACTTCAATGTTTTTGCTACGCAGAAAGTCGGTAACAGTCGACAGAGCGATGTTAAGTTCCTTTGCTACTTTACTTATTTTGTTTCTCGCCATGTATAGTGTATAATAATGAGCTTTGATTGATAATATATTGTGTCGACTCTCTCGGCGGTCTCAGGCGCGCAGGCCCTTGCGGGATGTGGCTGTCCCGCTGGCGGGATGATTATTCCTCAAACTCGGCGCGCAGGATGTCGAGCACCTGGTCGACGGTCGAATCTTCAAGGTCGGCTTTCTCGATGAGTTGTTCGCGAGGGGTGTTGATGACCGATTTGGCAGTGACGCAACCTATGTTCTTCAATGCATCGATAACCCAGCTGTCGATCTCGTCCTTGAACTCGTCAAGGTAGATGTCTTCCTCAAATGACTCCTCGGTGTCGCGGTATACGTCGATCACATATCCGGTGAGCATAGAGGCCAGCTTGATGTTGAGTCCCCCCTTGCCTATGGCCAGTGATACCTCGTCGGGACGCAGGAATACCTCGGCTTTCTTCTCCTCCTCGTCAAGGCGTATGGATGATACGCGAGCGGGGCTGAGGGCGCGCTGTATGAGGAGTGACGGGTTGCTGGTGTAGTTGATTACATCTATGTTCTCGTTGCGAAGCTCGCGGACGATGCCGTGGATGCGAGATCCCTTGACACCCACACAGGCTCCTACTGGATCGATGCGGTCGTCATAGCTTTCGACGGCTATCTTGGCGCGTTCGCCCGGGATGCGTGCAACGGCGCGTATGTTGATGAGCCCGTCGTGTATCTCGGGAACCTCAAGCTCGAACAGGCGGCGCAGGAAAGCCTCGCTTGTGCGTGAGACGTATATGCGCGGATTATTGTTGGTGTTGTCAACCTTTGAGATGACGGCGCGGACAGTCTCTCCCTTGCGGAAGAAGTCACCGGGTATAGACTCGTTCTTGGGCAGGTGAAGCTCGTTCTTCTCGACGTCCATGAGCAGTGTCTCTTTGCTCCATGTCTGGTAAACCTCGCCCGATACGAGCTCGCCTTCCATGTCTTTGAACTTGTTGTAGAGGGCGTCCTTCTGGAGGTCGAGAATCTTTGACTGGAGTGTCTGGCGCAGATTGAGGATGGCGCGGCGGCCGAATTTGGCGAAGATGATCTCCTTGGTGTGCTCCTCGCCTATCTCTACCTCGGGGTCATTGTCGGCGCGGGCATCGGTGAGTGAGATCTGGCGGTATGGATCCTCGACCTCTCCGTCGGGCACAACCTGCAGGTTCTGGAATATCTGTACGTCGCCTTTGTCGGGGTTCATGATAACGTCCAGGTTTTCGTCGGTGCCGAACATCTTTGCCAGCACGTTGCGGAATGACTCTTCCAGCACGCTTATCATTGTTGTCTTGTCGATGTTCTTGAGTTCCTTGAACTCGGCAAACCGTTCCACCATGTTGGGTGCTTCCTCTTTCTTAGCCATTGTTATTCTATATTGTTGTCAGTGTTATTATTTTAGTGTTGAATCTTGAATCTCTGTTTATTTGAACTGTATGAGATAGCAGGCTTTCTTGACATTGTCCATTGACAATGTCAAGGGCTCGGTGACAAGCGAGGGACGTTTTGCCCCGGGTTCCTTGACTTTGCGGCTCACTTCGATGGTGAATTCGGTGCCGTTGACGTCGGTAAGTCGGCCGGTTATCTTTCGGCCGTCGCGTGTGAGAACCTCGATGTCGTTACCTATGTTCTTGACATATTGGGCCGGTACCTTGAACGGGGCTGTGAGTCCTGCCGATCCTACCTCAAGTTCATAGTCCTCGATCTCGCGGTCAACGGTACCCTCGATCGCACGTGTGATGCGGGCGCAAGTGTCGATGTCGAGCCCCGATGTGGAGTCGAGTTCCACGGTTACCATGTTGTCGGGTGTAACCTTGATCTCAACTATGAAAATGTCGCTACCGGATATTGACTCGGTCACGATCTGCTCTATTATCTTCTTGTCTACCATATCTGTTTCATATAAAGAGAGGAAGCCCGTTGGCCTCCTCCTCGCGATTCTTCACTACAAAGATAGTGATTTTGACTGCGTTTGTCAACTGTCACATACATAATATGCGTTGTGTAACTTTCATATTAACAATATTTAATATAGGACAATCTTTTATTGTGTATTTTTAACTGTATCATGGGTCTTGTTTTATTGTTCTCATATGTTAAATAGGTGATGGAAAATCGTAACTGATATATTTAACACTCACTTGCTATGAAATCACATCTTTTTATCGGGGCTGCGGTTCTTGCCGCAGCCATTGCTCTCGGCGGTCAGCGTGCCGGAGCATGTACAAGGGCGGTCTATACCGGTCCTCAACCTGAGATGCCTGGTCAGGAGCCTTTGCGTATCGTGGGGCGTTCGCTTGACTGGAAAACTCCTATTCCCACCAATCTGTATGTCTACCCTCGAGGCATGACCAAGAATGGTAATACATTGCCGGGCTCTATCGAGTGGACATCCAGGTATGGTGCCGTATATGCGGTAGGGTATGACGGCGGAGTGACAGAGGGGATGAATGAGAAGGGATTGGTGATCAACGGCCTTTTCTGCAAAGAAACGGTCTATGTCAATCCTTCGACCCAGGGAAGGCCACCAATGTCGATGGCTATGTTCGTGGCATGGTTGCTTGACATGAACGCTACCACTCCCGAGGTTGTCAAAGTATTGCGTGAGCAGAATTTCACAATATCCGGAGCCACATTTGACGGTGGTACCGTAGCCCAGCTCCACTGGGGCATAACCGATGCCCAGGGCCGTACTGCCATCCTTGAGTTTGACAATGGCGAAGTCAGGGTCTATGAGGGTGACTATCCGGTGCTTACCAATGATCCGACATTCCCGAAGATGCAGGCCATCAACGAGTACTGGGTCAAGATAGGTGGCGTGAATATGTTACCCGGAACGGTGAAGAGTCCTGACAGGTTTGTACGGGCCGACTATTATATTAATCACACCGAGAAGACCAACGACACCCGCACGGGGCTTGCAATAATTCGCTCTATTATGCAGAATGTCTCCGTGCCATATCTCTATACGGTGGAGACCGACCCCAATGTCTCGTCAACCCAATGGAGATCATTTGCCGATATACGTGATCTGAGATATTATTTCGATATTGTCACCAATGACGGCATATACTATATTGATCTTACAAAGTGTGACTTAGAGCCGGGAGCCTCGGTAATGAAGCTTGATACGGTCAAGGAGACCTCTATTGCGGGTGAGGCCAACGCATATCTCAAGCCTGTGGCACCATTCACTCCTATGTACTGATATGTTATATAGTAAAAAATCCACCGGATTCCTTGGATCCGGTGGATTTTTTATTGTATGTCTGTTACAGAAGGATGTATCCGGATGGGACCCCCAAAACTGCAATATTGTCAATGTGTCAACGTCGGGGCTTTACGAGGAATACTTCGGTGGGGAAGTGGTCGCTGTAGCCGTTGAGGAATACTCCGCCGGAGTAGGTGCGCAACGGGCCTCCCTTGTTAGTCCCCTCGGTTGAACGCAGGAACTCGAAGTTGTTGACAACGCAACTGCGGTATTGCAGTGCATCGGGATTGTTTTTCTCCAGAAGTGTTCCCGAGACTATTATCTGGTCGAAGAGGTTCCATGCGCCTTTGTAGGCCAGTGTGCCGATGCCTTTGTCAAGTTTCTCCCAGAAGGGGTTGTAGAATCCGTGTGGCTCCACTTTGTCGGGTTTACGCTGTGCTCCCAATACTTTGGCGCATGATTTGTCCTGAGGGTCATCGTTAAGGTCGCCCATCACTATCACGCCCTGGCCGGGGCGAAGTGTCCATAGCGAGTCGGCTATATGCTTGCTAAGTGCGGCGGCAGCCTCGCGCAGATATGAAGACTGTTCCTGGCCTCCGAGTCGTGACGGCCAGTGGTTGACGATGACACTGAGTGTGTCGCCTCCGAGAATACCGGTTACACACATCTGGTCACGTGTGCGGAATGACTCGTATCCGTCAATACGTAGTGTAGTGTTGGTAACATCTATGAAGCGGAACATGCGGGGGTTGTAAAGGCATGCCACATCGACGCCGCGGCGGTCGGGAGAGTCATGGTGGACTACCTGAAGGTTCCAGGTCGGTTTTCCCTGGGCTTCCAGCTGACGGTCTACTTCACGCACGAGATCGTTGAGGACAGTTACATTTTCAATCTCCGATACTCCTATCACGGCGGGGCCGCCGGGGGTAGTCTTGGTAGTCATGGCGGTGATGGCGCGGGCCAGGTTGCCTATTTTCGATCGGTATTTGGTACCATTCCATTGGCGTGCACCCTGTGGAGAGAATTCCAGGTCATACTTGCCGTTGTTGTTGATGGTGTCGAAAAGATTCTCAAGGTTGTAGAACGCTACACCGTATACGGCATACTGCCGTTTGTTGTTCTGTGCGCTCATTATGCCGGCTGTGGCCAGCACCAACATTAATATAAGAGTTATGCGTTTCATTCTATATGATGTTTTAGAGGTTTGCCGATCAGACATATTAAAATGTAGCAATCACGTTGTCGTCGTCGCGTCGCTGTGTGTCGGTGGCCTGGCGTGCCGGTGTAGTATCGGGAGCGGTGGCTTTAAGTGCCTGTATATCCTCGGCTGTGCGACGGTCGCGGTTGAAGGCTACCGACTTTTCAAGAGCGTCGATAACAAGGTCGTCGTCATACTGGTCGGGACGCAGTATCACTTGTTTCATGCGGGTTTTTTCGCGTATTCGGTCGTTTATGACATCTGCTCCATACTGTTCGATGATGCGTTGTTGTACCGAGGCAGGGTCATCCTGTTTCTTCTCGGCCGGCCTGGGGGATACTTCGGTTTTTGAGGTGCATACCGGTTCCAGAGCAGGCTTTGTATCGCAGGCTGTGGTGGCTGTGGTAGCTGGCTTTGCAGGACGTGTTGTATGCTTGACCGAAGGTTCGAAGCCAGATGCAAGGATGGTAATCTTGACTTTCTCGCCAAGAGAGTTATCAGGATATACACCCCATATGATCTCTACGCCGGGGTCGATGCTGGCAGTGAAGGCTGTGAGCTGGTCGCTCTCGGCCATCTTGAATTCCTGCTGTGCGTCGGGCGAGAAGTATATGACAAACAGCAAGCGTTTGGAACCGTAGATGTCGCTGTTCTTGAGCAGAGGAGAGTGTAGAGCATCTTCTATTGCCTTAGTGACACGGTTTTCACCCTCGCCATATCCGGTCGAGATGATGGCTGTGCCGCCGTTGCGCAGGGTTGTATTGACATCGTTGAAGTCTCGGTTGATCTTACCCTCGATGGTTATGATATCGGAGATAGAGCGGGCGGCTATCGACAATGTGTCATCGGCCTTGTCAAAAGCGTTGAGGAAGTTAAGATCGGGGTATATCTCACTAAGTCGCTGGTTGTTGATCATGAGCAACGCATCGACGTATTTGCCCATTTCCTCGGCTCCGTCAAGAGCCTTGACAATTTTACTCTCCCCTTCGAAGAGGAAAGGTATGGTGACGATGCCTATCGTTAAAAGTCCTTTTTCGCGAGCCAGGCGTGCCACAACTGGGCCTGCGCCGGTACCGGTGCCTCCGCCCATTCCGGCGGTGATGAAGACCATGCGAATATTATCGGTGAACAGGCGCTGGATGTCCTCGGCGCTTTGCTCGGCGGCATCGTGTGCTATCTGTATATCGCCGCCTGCACCGAGGCCCGATCCCAGTAGCACACGGTTGGGTACGGGATTGTTGATAAGAGCCTGGCGGTCGGTGTTGGTGATGGCGAATGTGACGCCGTCAATCTTCTGCTCATACATGTGACGTACGGCATTGCTTCCGCCGCCGCCTACGCCTATGGCCATGATTATGTTGCGGTTGTCTTTCTCTGGGATGCCGAATGTGCTGTTGTTGGCTATATCGTTGAATTCCGAGTCGGTCATGTTGATCAGTGATTATGGATTATGGAATCTGGATGTTTTTTAGTTTTCGAACTCGTCGTCGTCCTTAAGCATGTTGGAAAGCTGTTTGCTCAGTTTTGTCCAGAATTTGGACGTGTTCTTTTCGGCCGGGTCCTCTTTTCGGTTGTCTTTTACCTGACGGTTATTGTCGGCCGCCGCTACGGTATCGTCGTTGGGGTCGTAGTCATCCACAAGCAGGTTGTCGTCATCGGTGTCGGATGTGAACTGGCGCGAAATGCGTGGTTTGTTGTCGGCTGTTACACTGGCCGTTGTCTTATCGGATACACCGGTCGGGTCATTCTCGACGACAGCCTGTGGAGGCATAATCGTGCATTCGGTGGCTCCAAGCAGGGCGGCGTCGCTCACGATAGAGATCACATCAAGGGCATCGTTGGCGTTGAATCCGTTGCCTGCGATGTTAACGCCCGGACCTGTCGTTGCCTGGCGTGTTTTCATATGTGTCTGCTTGGCGAGCAGGTCGTTGAATCCTCTCAGGCGTGATCCGCCGCCGGTGACCACGATCCCGGCCGGGAGCTGTTCGGGCTTTAGACCGGCATATGCTATCTGTTCGAATATATTGGATATGATCTCGTCGGCACGTGCGGCAACGATGTTATTGATCTCCGAGTTGTCAAGACCATCGGTTACCAGCGGAGTGCCGTCGGTGGCCGGTGGCATTGCGTTGCCTACTGCTTTCTTGATTTCCTCGGCACGCTCCTCAAGGCAGTTGAGGGATGTGATGTCGCGTGTGATGTTGCGTGATCCCATAGGTATGGTGGCAAGGTATGCCAGGGTTCCCTCCCGGTATATTGCTACGGTGGTGGTTTCGGCGCCGAAGTCTACCAGTATAACACCCAGCCTGCGTTCCTCGAAAGTAAGTAGCTGTGCGCCCATGGCCAGCGGTGTAACAATGAATCCGGCTATGTTAAGCGCACATCGTTCATTGAACACGCGCTTCAGATTGTTCTTGATCTTGGGTTTGCAGGCTATGATGTTGACGTCGGCCGACAGCACGTGGCCAAGCATTCCCACAGGATCCAGCTGAGACTGGGAGTCGAGAGTGAACATGCCGGGCTCTACGGCAACGGTCTCCTTGTCGTTGACGGTGTAGCGGGCGGCTTGAGCCATCAGTTCGTCAATGATGCGGCGTGAGATCTCTACCTCGGTATGGAAGTCGCGTTCAACCTCATGCGGGATGGACGACAGCGAGCGTCCGCTGATGCCTACATAAGCTTCCCTGATGGCGCGGGGTGCTATTCCGGGTGTGTTCTGCAGGCGGTGGCATATGTTGGTGACACAGGTGGCCACATCGCCCGGATTCTCGACACATCCGTATCTCACCTTGTCGACAAGCTGCTCTGTCTCTACGGCTATGATGTTTACACGGCCGGCCGAGCCGCCGGCATCGGTGGTAGCGATGGCTCCCTTTATGCATGAGCTGCCTATCTCAAACGCTACGATGTATTTTTGTTCCATATGTATATAGCTGGCTTTTCAATTGTTATCTAATTATTGTCCACTGTCATTGTCGAGATGTCCTCGTTGTCGCTGGCATCGCCGTCGGGGTCAAGTACCAGTAATGGGTCGCGCAGGCGCGGTTTACGCCTTGAGGCTACTACCTGGCCTCTGAATTTTACAGAGAGTGTGTCGTAATAGTCCCAGCCTTTGGCGGGCATGATGTCGCGGTACATGGTTGTGAGTCGGTCAAACTTGTTGACTATATCAACATCGGGAGCACCGAAATTGATCACGTGTCCTCTGAAAGCGGGTATAAGAGTTACATCGCCATTGGTTTCAAGTGTGATGGCTGTGACAAGTTCGCGGCGTGCCTTGTTGCTCTCTATGTAGTCAAGCAACGGCATGAGGCGTGCTGCCGTATGGCGCCCTTCGAGCCTGCCGGTGATGAATGGTACGTCACTTCTATATTTCAGGGAGGCTGTCAGGCGTTTGCCTTCCCGATTGATATAATATGACCCTGACTCGTTGAAGATACGGGCAACGGGGCGCATAGGTATGACCTCGATCAACAGCCTGTCGTTTGACCGGCGTGTGCATAGGGCTCTTTCGATGTTATCCACGCTGTTGAGTCTCTTCTCAATGTCATAGGCCGGGATGTTTTCGGGCACGATGCGTGATGTCTCGAAGTAGTCCCTGATGAGCATAGCCACTTCCTTGCGCGTCACGAACGAAGTCGAGTCTTCCCCTTCAACGATTATCTTTACCGGAGATCCTGATGGTGCCGAAGCCGTGGCTGACATTCCGCCCGATGTTATCAGGGCTATGACGAGATATCCCGCCAGCAGTATGGAGAGGACACAGCATATTATGTTGGATCTTGTCAGCAAAACCTGATTTGTTAATTTAAATTGTCGTCAATCGTGGCTGTCAATGGCGGTAAGTGTCGTCAGGATAGTTCCTTGACTACTTCCGGCAGATAGAGATTGATGTCTCCGGCCCCCGCTGTCAACAGGACTTCAAATTTAAGGTTTTTCAGCGTTTCAACCAATTTTTCTTTGGAAATCATTCGCTTGCATGGTGATTTTATCGCTTTGAATATTATTTCGGAGGTTACACCCGGTATCGGTTTCTCTCTGGCGGGGTATATATCAAGCAGTATTACCTCGTCGGCCATGGAGAGTGCTTCGGCAAATTCGGGTGCGAAGTCCCGTGTGCGGCTGTACAGATGAGGCTGGAACGCTACTGTGATCTTACGCCCCGGATACAGGCTTTTTACTGACTTTATAGAGGCTTTGAGTTCGTCGGGGTGATGGGCATAATCATCTATGATGGCTCTTCCGCCTGGCTCCCGCATCCAGAATTCGAATCTTCTCTTCGGCCCCATGAAAGTCTTCATTGCATTGCGGGCGGCATCGGGTTCGAGTGTGCCGGTAAGATAGCACGCGGCGAGGGCGGCTATGGAATTCTCGATATTGATGTCGACAGGGACTCCGGGCCGGATGTCGTTGATGCGGCCTCCGGGATAGATGAAGTCGAATGTGATGGATCCGTCCGAGCGGCGTATATTGTCGGCGTGGAAGTCTCCATGGTCACGGGAGTAGGTATAGGTGGTGACATCCTTGCCGGGGCGGGGCTTGAGCTTAAGCCCTTCGTGGACCACAAGATATCCGCCAGGTTTGATGAGGCTGGTAAACTTTGCAAAGCTCTCAAGATATGCTTCTTCCGTGCCATAGATGTCGAGATGGTCGGGATCGGTGGCGGTGATGACCGCTATGTATGGGCTGAGGTGGTGGAACGACCGGTCGTACTCGTCGGCCTCGATCACCGAGTAAGGTGAGGAGGCCGACAACAGCAGGTTGCTGTTGTAGTTGCGCAGTATGCCTCCGAGAAATGCGTTGCATCCTGTGCCTGAGTCTTCAAGCACGTGGGCCGCCATTGAGGAGGTGGTGGTTTTTCCATGTGTCCCGGCAAAGCATATTCCCAGCGAGTCACGGGTTATCAGGCCCAGGACTTCGGCGCGCTTGTGGATATCGAACCCGTGATCTCTCAGATAGCCGAACGGAATGTTGGTGGCAGGTACTGCAGGCGTGTATACTACCAGTGTTGTGGCCGGGTCGCGGAATGCCTCTGGTATGGCGTCGACAGTATCGTCGTATGAAATCGTAGCGCCCTCGCTTGTCAGTGTGCGTGTGAGTTCGCTCTCTGTGCGGTCATAGCCGGCCACAGGCAGTCCCTTTGACATGTAATAACGGGCCAGTGCGGCCATTCCTATGCCGCCTATGCCCACAAAGTATACTCTGTTAAATGTATTCATTTACTGGAGGCTGTATTGATTGTTCTATCTACTATAGCGGCTATCTCGTCGGCGGCTCCCGGGAGGGCCATTTTCTTGATTTCGTAAGACAGCGACTCGCGTTTTTCCCGGTCATGCAACAAGTCGGTGATAACATGCTGAAGGGTGCTGACGGCATCGGTGTCGAGTACCATTATGGCCGCACCGCGTGTGGAGAGAGCCTCGGCGTTGTGTCTCTGGTGATCTTCGGCTACGTTGGGTGACGGAACGAGGATGGCCGGTACGCCTGCTATCTGCAGTTCTGATATGGTGCCGGCTCCGGCTCGTGACACTATCACATCGGCGGCACGGTATACCAGATCCATTCGTTTGACGAAGTCGGTCACCTGTGCGTCGGGCACGCCCTCTCCCATGGGCTTGTACTCGTTGGCATAATACTTGCCACACTGCCACAATACCGAGGCCCCTTCATTGACCAGGGGCGTGAGTGCTGTCGACATGGCGCGGTTGAGTGTGCGTGCTCCAAGACTGCCACCTATGACTGCTACCAGCGGCTTCTCGGGATCGAAGCCGAGTTGGCGCCTGGCTTCCTGGCGTGATACGGTCGCGTCGACGATGTCGGCGCGTACCGGGTTGCCGGTCTTTATGATACTGTCGGCCGGGAAAAAACGTTCCATGCCGTCATATGCCACACATATGGCGTTGGCCTTGGAGGCCAGGAGCTTGTTGGTGACACCGGCGTAGGAGTTCTGCTCCTGCAGTAGGGTCGGCACACCACGTCGCTGAGCGGCTTTAAGAGTGGGGCCGCTTGCGTATCCGCCTACTCCTATGGCTATATCTGGTCTGAAATTGTCCACGATAGCACGTGCGCGACGCATGCTTTTCCATAGTTTCCACAGTACCTTGAAGTTACGCCATGGTCGTTTTCGGTCGAGTCCGCATACCTCAAGCCCCTCGATAGGGTATCCATGATCAGGAACACGTTGCATCTCCATCCGTCCCAGGGCGCCTACAAAGAGTATTCTGGCCTCGGGATGCCGCTTCTTTATGGCATCGGCGATTGATAGGGCCGGAAAGATATGTCCGCCGGTTCCGCCACCGCTTATGAGTATATTCATTGTCTTTAAATGATCGTTAGTTAGTGTTGTGGAATGAGGGTCCAGGTAAACAGTCTATTTAAGCATCGTGGGGTTGGCCGCCTGCATGTCGTCGGGAAGTTCGGCAGCCTCCCGGGCGATATCCTGCTTCTTTCCCTTGCGTACGGCAAACCGGCTTACAGACAGCATTATGCCAAAGGCCAGTGAGGTTGCCAGTATGGATGTTCCTCCTTTCGATATCATGGGCAAAGGTTGTCCCGATACCGGTCCGGCTCCTGTCACGATCGCCATGTGGCACAATGCCTGCAACACGATATACACAGCCATGCCGAGGATGAGCAGTGCAGGGAATACCCGATGGCATCCCATGGCTATGGCTCCGGCGCGGCCTAATAATGACAGGTACACAAGTAGCAGGAAGAGTCCGCCTATCAGTCCGAGATCCTCGATCACAATAGAGTATACAAAGTCGATGTTGGCCAGTGGCAGGCGTGCGGTCTCACGTGAGTTGCCGGGCATGACACCAAAGACACCACCGTTGGCCTGGGCCATATAGGCGTGCATCTCCTGGCGGTTCTGATCGTTGATCGCGCGGCGGTATTTGGGAGTGGTGTCGTTGTCCAGGAAACGGTCAAGACGGGCTTTCCACAGACCCACACGGTTGATGGTGGCTTCATTGCCTTCGGCATCGCGGCCTGTCTCGGTGATAAGTCGCTCGGTATGAGCGTCGTGGTCGTCATTGGCCGCCTTATAGAGCATTGCGCCCCCGCCGGCTATGGCATATACAAGTATCACAACCGCAAACTGTTTCCATTTTATACCCCCTATAAGCATCATCGAACTTGAGATGCACATCATCAGAATAGTGTTGGTAAGACCCTGCGAGAACAGTAGTCCTCCGAATACCAGTACAATAGCCACACATACGCCTATCTTCATGTGGCTCATGTTCTTGCCACGTGTCATGATGAATGCAATGATGAGTACCGATGACAGTTTGATAAGCTCGGCCGGCTGTACCTGTATTCCTATTAGATTGAACGACCGGCGCGCTCCGTTGATGATCTGGCCATTGAACAGCACGTATACCATCGCCAGAAAACTTATGAGTACAAAGATAGGTGTAAGTGGAATAAACCATTTGTATGGCACTCTCGAGACGAGGATCGCCACTGCCGCACCCATGCCCAGCATGGCGCAGTGCCGCAGGATGGGGCCCAGGACATTGCTGGCGGCTATCTCACGCGACGATGCACTGTATTGCTCTATGATCGAGATGACACAGAGGGTGATGAATACGGCCCATATGTATTTGTCGCTCTTGCGTGGCCTGGAGATCTCATTCAAGGCATCGGTGCCGGAGATTTGTGTGCGTCGGGGCTTGCGCCGGCTCCCTGTTGTGGCCTGGACGGCCTCCTCAGGAGAAAAGGCTTCGGCCGCCGGCTGGTTACGTATATCTTCTTCTATCATTTATATGCTGAATTAAGCTGCACTATTCTATTCCAGTCAATGGAACCATCTTCATTACAGAAATCATTGGCAAACTCACGTGTGAAAACAGTTATTATCTGGTTATATTGTTTCTTGTACTCAGAGTTGTGTCTGTGTGCATCTGTTCCAAGCGGTTCGATGATGTCGGTATACATGGACTCTGTTCCAGATATAAATTCCCAAAAGAGTTTGCCACATAATTTTATATGGCTGATACATGATGATGAATTCTCATTGCCATAACAACAGCCTTCAATTGATTCGCTTGGTTTCTTATTGCCGCTGGTCTTATATGTTCTTTCTGCTCTTGCAAAATTTTCAATTAATTTCTTCCTGGAAGATGAATTAGCCCAGTTTGGCCCAGATTTAATACTTATGAAATAATGAGTTCCATCTTTATCCATCTCTAAGTCTATACCTTCGCTTGAACTCTTATAACCTCCATATACATTGTTTGCAACAAATATGGCAAGCTGTTCAAGCCAGTCTCCGAACATGGTTTCTTCGGCAGATGACATAAATGCGACTGTCAATGCTTCTATTATGCTCTGAGGAGTGTTTAAATCTTTTGCTTTATAGAGATATGGATTCTTCTTTTTTAGCAGAGTTTTGAGTTTTAAGGATTTAAGTTTGTTTATACGGGCTTCGTGAAACTGATGTATGTTTTCAGAGACATATTTCTCTACTTCATTGATTATAGTCATGATTTTAGCGTTATGGATTTTTCGTATTTGGAATCAGGTTCAAACAGGCTTAACATTTCTGAATCCACAGAATTTGAATATCGTGAGTATGGAACCTTGTTATTAAGTTCTTCGTCAGCTTTTGTTTCTCCATGGATGTGTCGTATAATCTGTCGTCCGACTGCATATGCTAGTCCTACAGGAACCGCATTGCCTATTTGTCGATATATGGATACAATATTCCCTGAGAATTTCCAGCTGTCAGGGAATTGCTGTATTCTCGCATATTCCTCTATTGACAATGGTCTTAGTTTTGTTGGATGACATAATAATGTTGCCGGCATTGTCGGACTGGTAACGAGTGTCGGTGATGGTTCATCGTATTTGAGCCTTCTTAGGAATCCGGTTTTGCCTCCACTCAAGAAATATGCCTTTCCCATTGCTTCTTTTGCTGATTCTGGATCAAGATTTCTCCAGTTCTGACCTTCTGAAAGCATTGAGATAAACGGTATTGTTTTTTTTCTAAGCGGTAAATAATTATGTCTTTCATCTGCCTCCATATCTCCGATAGCATCACGCAAAGTTACCCATGGAATAGTGCCTTCCCGACCATCGGCTGAGTGTGTCGGTGATGGTATCGGAACTCGGTTATGTGTATGTCCTATCATAATCACACGCTCCCTTTTTTCTGGAACACCATAGTTGGCCGCATTAAGAAGAGCATAACTGATTGTATATCCCAGTTTCTTGAATTCGCTTGTGAGAAAATGTATCACACTGCCGCTTTTATTAACTATAGGCTCATACTCACTGTATTCGGTTGGGATTTGATTCAGTTTGGCTGATAGCAGTCCTCTTACATTTTCAAGCACAAAGAATGGGGGTCTGATATCATCTACAACACGTAGATATTGGATGATTACGTTGCCACGGAAGTCAGAGAGTCCTTTCTGTCGGCCTGCAGTGGAAAAAGCCTGACAGGGAGGGCCTCCTATCACCATGGTTACGTCCTCTTTTTTAAGATTTGCAACAGACAGAATCTCGGAGGTTGAAACTTTAGTTATATCATCCTCTATTACTGGTATATCGGTGTTTAACCTTATTGTCCGGGCAGCCTCCTTATCTTTTTCCACACATACCTTGATCCTGAACCCGGCCTGTTCAATACCAAGGTCAAGACCCATAGCACCTGAAAAAAGAGATATTACGTTGTAATTCATCTCTATCATTTGCTCTGGATGTTGTTGACGGCCTCTTTGAAGCGGCGGCCACGGTCTTCGTATGAACTGAAGAGGTCGAAGCTGGCACAGCATGGCGACAACAATACGGTATCCCCCTCGACGGCTATCGAGCGGCAGGCCGATATCGCCTCGTCAAGCGTGTGGGTGTCATGTACCTTTACTTCGGTGCTGAAGAAGTTTATTATCTTGCTGTTGTCGACGCCCATGGCGACTATGGCTTTCACCTTCTCTTTTACCAGAGGCATTATCTCGCTGTAGTCGTTACCTTTGTCCTTGCCTCCGAGTATCAGTATCACACCCGATCCCGGCATCGATTCCAGGGCATACCAGCAGGAGTTAACATTCGTGGCCTTGCTGTCGTTGATATATCTCACACCGTCGATGACGGCTACTGGTTCAAGACGGTGCTCGACTCCCTCAAAGTCGCTCAGAGCGCGGCGTATGTCATCCTTCCTGATATCCAGCAAGCAGGCCGAGAGGCCTGCGGCCATTGAATTGAACAGGTTGTGAAGCCCGCTCAAGGCAAGGTCGGCCCGTGGCATCGTGAACGCTCCGGAGGGGGCGTTCAGGAACAGGTGATCCTCGGCATCAATATAAGCCTTGGTGTTTTCCTCTTGTTCCTCGGCGAATGGAAATAGCCTGGCCTCAGTGGAGATCTGTTCCATCTGGCGGCGTATCACGGGATCGTCCTGCCAGTAGATGAAAGCGTCGCGTGGGGTGAGGTTCTGTAGAATCCTGAACTTGGCGTTTATATAGTTCTGCATCTCATGGTCATAGCGGTCGAGATGATCGGGGGTGATATTCAGTATAACGGCTATATTGGCCTTGAACCGGTACATGTTCTCGAGTTGGAAGCTTGATAGCTCGATGACATATACATCGTGTTGCTCTCGTGCTACCTGCAGGGCGAGACTGCGACCTACGTTGCCGGCGAGACCTGCGTTGATGCCGGCCTGGCGCAGTATGTGATATGTGAGTAGTGTGGTCGTGGTCTTGCCATTGGAGCCGGTGATGCATACCATCTTGGCGTCGGTGTATCGTCCGGCAAACTCGATTTCAGATATAACGGGTATACCTTTGGTCATGAGTTCAGCTACCAGCGGGGCTGTAGGCGGTATGCCGGGGCTTTTCACCACTTCATCGGCGTTGAGAATAAGTGCGTGTGTATGTCCGCCCTGTTCCCATGCTATGCCTTCGTCATCAAGCATCTCGCGATAATGAGCGGAGATATTGCCCGAGTCGCTGAGGAATACATCCATTCCTTTTGTTTTGGCCAGTATGGCGGCTCCTACACCGCTCTCACCGCCACCGAGTACAACTAAGCGTTTCATATGATCTGATTGTAATTATCGTATTTTAAGTGTTACAAAAGTAAGGGCCGCCAGGATGATCCCGATGATCCAGAAGCGTATTACTATCTTGTTCTCGGGTATGGAGGCTATCGGTTTTTGAAGCAGGGCATCGATACCGCTGTTTCCTTGTTTCTGGAAGTGGTGGTGCAACGGTGTCATCTTGAATATGCGCCGGCCGGTACCGGTGCGGCGTTTGGTCCATTTGAAGTAGGCTACCTGTATCATTACAGACAGATCCTCGATAAAGAAGATTGCGCAGAGTATGGGCAACAGAAGTTCCTTGTGTATCAATATCGCAAAAACCGCAATGATGCCCCCTATCGTGAGACTGCCGGTATCGCCCATGAATACCTGGGCCGGGTATGCGTTATACCACAGGAATCCTACCAGTGCGCCTATGAAGGCTCCCATATATACTACCAGTTCGGAGCTTCCGGGTATATACATTATATTGAGATAGGATGAATATATGATGTTGCCGCCGAGGTAGGCCATAATGGCCAGTGCTACTCCTATTATGGCCGAGGTGCCTGTGGCCAGGCCGTCAAGGCCGTCGGTGAGGTTGGCTCCGTTTGATGTTGCTGTGACGACAAAGATGGTCACGATGATGAAGAGTATCCATCCGGCGGTAGTGGCGTGGCTTCCCATCCACCCCGTAAGCCATGCGTAGTCAAAGTTATTGTCTTTGACAAACGGAATGGTGGTCTGGGTGGCCTTTATATCACTCGTCTCATAGACAATCTCGGTCTCTGTGCCGTCGGGGCCTGTGGTGACAACCTCATGGTTCTCGCGCATCACGATGTCGGGGCTCGCATACATTGTCACGCCGACGATAAGGCCGAGCCCTATCTGGCCTACGATCTTGAACTTGCCCTTGAGACCATCCTTGTCTTGTCGTTTGATCTTGAGGTAGTCGTCAAGGAATCCCAATGTGCCGAGCCATATGGTAGAGACCAGCATCAGTATCATATAGATGTTGGTGAGATTGCCTATTAGCAGACATGGGACAAGGATGGCTACTATTATTATAATGCCGCCCATTGTCGGGGTCCCCTTCTTTGACATCTGCCCCTCGAGACCGAGGTTTCGTACAATCTCGCCTACCTGCATGAGTTGCAGACGGTCGATTATACGTCGTCCTATGATTGTCGATATCAGCAGGGCGAGTATGAATGCCGCTCCCGACCGGAAAGTGATATAGTCCATCAGTCCGGCTCCCGGTATGTCAATGTCTCTGATATAATCAAAAAGTGAATAAAGCATCTGTATTAATTATGTCGATGTTAAGAATTATAGTGCAATGGCGTGCAATCCGTGATTTGAATTGCAGTGGCTACTTCGAGTCATGCACTGGTTGTGATGGTGTAGATGTGACGGTCAACACTCTCCCGCAATTATTTCACAGATGATCTCCCGGTCGTCGAAGTGATGTTTCACACCTTGTATCTCCTGATAGTCCTCGTGACCTTTGCCGGCTATCAGTATCACGTCACCGGGACGGGCGAGAGCCGTTGCTGTGCGTATGGCTTCGCGTCGGTCGACTATGCTCAGTGTCCGTGAGCGTGCGTCACTGTCAAGTCCGGCCTCCATGTCATGGAGAATGTCTTCTGGATTCTCAAACCTCGGGTTATCGCTGGTAAGTATCACCCGATCGCTCAGACGGGCGGCCTCGGCTGCCATTATGGGGCGTTTGCCCTTATCGCGGTTGCCTCCTGCTCCTACTACGGTGATTATGTCGCTGTCGTTGCCGGCGACCTCGCGTATGGCCTGCAATACGTTGACTACAGCATCGGGTGTATGTGCATAGTCCACGATCGCGGTATAGCCGCGTCTGGCCGATCTGAAGGTCTGGAAGCGGCCGGCCACCGGGACGAGTTTGCTCATGGCTACAAGTATTTCCATGTTGTCCCAGCCAAGGAGTGTCGATGCGCCATATACGGCTGTCAGATTGTAAGCGTTGAAGCGTCCGGTGAAACGTGTCTCGAGTTCGGTGCCGTTGAGGCTCATCAGCATACCGTCTATGCGGTCCTCGATAACACGGCCTGTGAAGTTGGCCATGGTTCGGAGCGAGTAGTTGTAGCGTCGGGCACGGGTGTTCTGCACCATTATCTCGCCATGGCTCTCATCGGCATTGGTAAGAGTCCAGGCGTCCTCAGGCAGGGAGTCGAAAAATGATTTTTTTGCAGCCAGGTAGTCGGCAAATGTGCGGTGATAGTCAAGGTGGTCACGGGTGAGATTGGTGAAGATGGCTCCCGCAAACGTCAGGCCGGCTATGCGTTGCTGGTGGGCGGCATGGGAGCTTACCTCCATGGCTGCATATTCACATCCCGCCTCTACCATCTCGTGGAGCAGACGGTTTATTGTCAGGGCATCGGGTGTTGTCTGCCGGGCTTCAACCGCCCGGGTGTCAATATAGTTCACAACTGTCGACAGCAGGCCTGCCTTGTAGCCGAGAAGCCTTGCCATCTCGTAGATAAGCGTGGCTGTGGTGGTCTTGCCGTTGGTACCGGTCACTCCAATGAGTTTCAGTCGGCTTGACGGGTTGTCGTACCATTCGGAGGCCAGGCGTCCCAGGGCATGGGATGTGTTCCTGACCTGTATGAATGTGATATCGGGGTCGGGGTTGTCAGGAAGTTCTTCACACACTACCGCCGCTACACCTTTGCCCGATAGGGAGCCGATAAACGAGTGTCCGTCTACGACCGTTCCTCTTACGGCTATGAACATTGAGTCGGTGGAGCACTCGCGCGAGTCCATGGTGACGTGCCGTATCGGCCTGTTGATTGTACCTACCACCAGTGGGTGGTCAAGGCATTGTATGAGATGTGACAGATTTTTCATTATTAATATAGTGGTATCAAGTTGTTTGATATGGATAATAAGGCGTGTAAAGCCTGTCATGTGTCCTGTGTAAGTGACAGCGTCACTGTGGTTCCCGGCGGGATTGAGTCTCCGGGCATCGGACTCTGTCGGCTTACATAGCCCACACCTTTGACGCTGACGTTGTACCCGGCGTCTTCAAGCAGGGTCACAGCTTCTCTCATGCCCAGCCCGGTCACTGCAGGTACGGTGCCCGGGGCGGCTGTCGACGGGGTGCGTCCGCGTCGTGAATCCCGTAGTCGCAACTCGGCGCTTACTTCGCTGTAGGGGTTCTCGCCGGTGGTGGCATATAGGGTGGCTTTACTGTCCGGATGTGTATCTTCGAGATAATTTCCCGAGTTGTCAAGCATGCCGCGGGCGTGGAGCTTAAGGGCGATGTTTTTCATCACTTGTCCACTGGTGCTTGCCGCCCCGCGGAACAGTCTTTTGGGATTGGCTGTTATGACGATGCATGAGTATTTGGGTTTGCTGTATGGGAAGAACCCACAGAAAGCCAGTCGTTTCTTGCTGGTGTTGTATCCTCTTCCCTCCACCATGTAGCAGGTGCCCGTCTTGCCGGCAATGTCGACGGTCTTGGAGCGCACAAGCCGGCCGGTACCGCCGTCTTTCCATACGACGTCATGTATCATCTCACGCAGTATCGCGGCATTGCGGCGTGAGCACACGCTGTCGCGTATGTAGCTGACGGGAATGTTGATGATCGTGTCTTGCCCTATTAGGCGCGAGTATAGGCGTGGTCTTACATACTTGCCGTTGTTGGCGATGGCGTTATACATAGACAGGGTGTGTAGCGGCGGCAACTCGGTCGTGTAGCCGTAGGCCATGCGTGAAAGGTCGATTTTCTTTGGTTTGCGGTTGATACGCGGTGCCCATTCACCGCAGATGCCTACTCCGAGGGGTTGCATGAAGCCCATCTGTTCAAGTCGGTCGGGGAAGCCGCCTGGGTTGCTCTCGTAGCCACGCAGTATAATCTTGGCGGTGGCTATGTTGGAAGAGTAGCATATGACGTCGCGTACGGCTACCGAACTGTGGGCGTGTGAATCCTTTATTGGATTCTTGCCGAGGTAGGCCCAGGCACCGCCGGTGGGGATGTGTTCGTCAAGATTGCGTACCAGGCCGTCCTCCAGGGCGATCATCATTGAGATAGGCTTGATGACCGAGCCGGGTTCGTATGGACGTACGGCATGGTTTATTCCCTCGACATACCGCCTGCCTTTCTTCTCAAGATTGGATATGGCCTTGATGTCGCCGGTCGTGACCTCCATAAGTACGGCGGTACCCCAGTCGGCGTCACAGGTATCAAGGATGCGGGTCAGTTCGGTCTCGACTATATCCTGGATGTCGATGTCGATTGTTGTCACCACATCATACCCTGGAATGGCGGCTGTGTCGGTCCAGTTGGTTATATGGCGAGTGAGCGGGACTTTCTTTGCGACTCCGGGTATACCGTACAGCAATGAATCCAGGGCTCCTTCGAGGCCCGACCGTCCATGTCGCTCGCGTGATACATTGTCTTCGTTTACTATTCCTATCGATTGGCGCGCCAGGTCACCGTAGGGTTTTGTGCGTACTATTACCGGCTCTACGACGAGTCCTGTCTTTGGTGCCTGGTCTATGCGGTAGAATGGAAACTTCTTCACACGTTCGACATCGCTGTACTCGATCTTGAGTAACAGAGGCCAGGAATTGAGGCGGGCGTTGAGTCGGCGTACTGCCCGGCGCAGGGTGTCGTTGCCCCGGTCGTCTTCAAGGCGGGTGGATTTTATCGACCATTCGCGTCGGAGTTTGAGGGCCTTGTTATAGTGTTCGATCCACTGGTCGCGTGTGCGGCGTTTGAAGTAGTGGGCCATGGAATCGGCGAGTATGCCCAGTGAGTCCCTGAATTCCTTTTCTCTGAACTGGTTGCTGGTGAAGTCCATGCGCATGGTGTAGTAGCGCAGGTTTGTGGCCAGTACTCGACCGTCGGCCGCGAGAATGTCGCCGCGTGTGGGTTTGATCACGGTCGTGCGCGATAGTTCTCTCATGGCCAGCCTGTTCCAGTCATCGGCATGTACCACAGTGGTGTCAACCATTTTGTACACGACGACACCCGATACTGCGAGGATCAATATCGAGATGAAGATATATCGTAATATAATCAACAGGCGGTTGTTCATAGTCGTTCTACGGGATAGTGTATCAGTGTGACGGGTCGCAGTTGTATTTTATCTTGTAGGGAGGTGTGTCCTGGACCTGAAGATCCAGACGGTTGCGACGTACGAGCTGTAGCATGGAACTTTCACGTATGCGGCTCATGTAGCTACTCTGTTCGCGTACACGCTCGGTACGTACGATCTCGAGTTCTTTCTCGAGTTTCTGTATTGTCTCCATGCTCGTCTGGCATTCATATTTGTTGGTTATGTACCATACGAACATCAGTACCAGCAACGCTACGGTGATCCAGTGGCGTGAGAAAAAGTCGGTGGATATCAGACGCCCGCGCAGAGCCCGTCCGAGAATGTTGCTGGTGTAGCTCTTCCCGGGTTTTGCTCCTTGTGACTTTGACTGTTTTTTCTCTTTTTCCTGCATTGCCTGCTGTGGTCTAAAGTTTGGTGGCTATTCTTAGTTTGGCACTTCGTGATCTCGGATTGCGTTCTACCTCTGCCTCGCCTGCGGTTATGGGCTTGGAGTTGACAAGTTCCATAGGTGATAGCACACGGCCGTAGAAGTCTTTCTCCAAATGTCCCTCGAGGTTGCCGGTCTTCATGAAGTTCTTCACCAGCCGGTCTTCAAGCGAGTGGTAGGTGATGACAGCGAGTTGTCCTCCCGGCTTCAACACTTGCAGTGACTGTGTGAGAAGTGCTTTCAGGGCTTCAATCTCGTTGTTGACCTCAATGCGCAGAGCCTGGAATACCTGTGCGAGTTCTTTCTTTTCCTGTCGGGGATTGATGAGTGGCCTGATCACATCCAGCAACCTGTCTACGGTCTCAATGGGCTGTTCCATGCGTGCTTTGACAATGGCGGCGGCCAGGCGACGGGCGTTTTTAAGCTCGCCAAGGAGATGGAACATGTCGGCAAGCTGTTGTTCGCTGTACTCGGCCAGAAGGCGTGCGGCATCGGTTGTCGCCTTGCGGTTCATTCTCATGTCCAGCCGGCCCTCCCATCTGAAAGAGAATCCTCTGTCGGGATCATCGAAGTGGTGAAATGATACGCCTAAGTCGGCGAGCAGGCCGTCGACCCCCCGGACGTTGTAATACCGCATGAAATTTCGGAGATACTTGAAGTTGCCGTGTATCATCGTGAATCTCGGGTCGCTGAATGCCCGGCTGATGGCGTCAAGATCCTGATCCATCGAATACAAGTGCCCGTTTGGGGCCAGGCACTCCATGATGGCGCGGGAGTGCCCTCCTCCGCCAAAGGTCACATCGACATAGGTCCCCTCGGGCCTGATCGCGAGGGCCTCGATAACCTCAGGTAACAGTGCCGGTATATGATACACTTGTTCTTCCATAACGTGCTGATTGATAACAATAAGTTGCAGTAAATCCAGAGTTGGCCCGACGAGGCGCGCTAATTCACCGTAAAATTATAAAAAAGAATCGTAAAATTTTGATATGTAAATAACAAAAAAACAAGAAAGTTATTAACACTCTGTGATAAACCCTCTTCAAGCTGGTCTTCACACGCTTCTTCCTTGTTTACAAATGTAAATTAACAGGCTGTTGTATTAGGTGATTCATGTGCGGCGGATGTAGCGGGCGGTCTCGCTAAGCATGGCATGTCCTATGCGGCAATACAGGCATTTGCCGGTCTCGCAGTAGTTGCGCCGTGCTTGTATAAGAGCCTGTGAATCAAGTGCGTTGTTGATCTTTACCCCGGCGTTTTCGAATGGTATTGTAAGGCGGTTACGCTCGGCGGGTAACTGTTGGAGTAATACGGATGCCCGATCCATGGCCGCATAGTCGCCTATTGTCTGTCCCCAGGCGTATGTGATGGGTGCTACTACATTGATTATCAGTGATTGTATGGATGTATGTCCTAATGTTACGGGGGTGCCGGTAGAATCGCCTATATAGTCGTTGAATGTGAATGATTGGCGCCAGTATCCGTCAAGTTGCCGGTTGAAAAGGTTTGTGGCCTGTTCTATGTTCTCGATCGCCAGGATGTTGGATAGCAGGGATATGCCTGAGGTGACAATACGGGCGAGCAGGGCGATGCGTCGGTGGGGTAGGTTGGCCGGACGCATGCGTGAGAGTTTCCATTGTATACCGGGCTGTCTCAGCTGGAACTTGGTGGCCATAAAGTGGTACTCGTCACGCAGTTTTGCGGCATATAAATTTTTCTCGGGGGCATTATCGAGAAGTCCTGACTGTCCGAGTAACATTGCCTCGATGAGATGGATATCATCGGCATGTTTGCGTATGTAACGTAGTGGCAATGAGCGTGCAAGCCTTTCGAAAGGATCTGAATTCGTGCTGAATCCCAGTGCGCGGGCAAGGGTTATGTAAGCGACCTCTTCCCAGTCTCCGGCCATGGCATGCAACAGGTCGATGATGCGGTCTACTTTCATTTGAAGCCGTTCATATCCCATTGCCGACAACCAGTCGCTTATCTTGATGGGAGGTAGTGTCTGCAGGGTGGGACGACAGGGTGGTGTCTCTGATCGTGAGGCATTTATGAGTGTGGAATATTGAGATACAAAGGCTGGATTACATGGTAATTCGAGCTGTGGCAATACCCGGCCTCCGGGAACCCTGACCGCACAGTCATTCACTCCGACTATATGCAGTATGACCGAGTCGTATGCGCGATCTTTATCGTGGTTATGCAGGTACCAGTCACTGGCTCTGACGTGTATCTCTATGTTGCCGACCCATGTCTCCCCGTCGATTATTATCCTGGCATTGAAGAAGTCGGGGCCTGCATCGGTATTAAGTCGGCCGGGATTGATCACCTGGAGTCGTCGGCCGTCGGTAGTCGTCATGCCAGGTCTTATCTGGAGCTTGTGTTGCCACAGGTATTGCATGAGTTTTTCCACGGCAATAGGTGATTTTCAAGTGTTACATCATCGCGAAGACTATCGAGAATGGCATCCATATGAGCCATGCTACGATACTTAGGATCACGAATAGAGCGGCACGCTCCGACATGCGGGATGCTTTTTCAAGGCGCCCGGCATTGAAGTGTCCTTTGACCTTGGTGGCGCATATGATGGCACATATGCCCATGGGCAGGAAGCATATGATCGTGGCAATGATTGCCCATACGAGGTAGGTGGGAGGGCAAACCGGTTCACCGGCCGGTGCGATAGCGACGTATCCTGCTGGAATGGCATTTGCCGGTGCGTAAACTGCGGGTTGTCCAGCTACTACTGTTGTTGTGGGTTCATGTTGTGCTATCGTGGTGCACTGTGTAGCCGATGCGGTTGTGTCGGCGGGTTCGGTATATGTCTCGGTAGGTACGGCCGGTGGTTGCGGGGCCGATATGAGTGAGACAAGTTCGTCGACCTGACCGGCAGGGATCCATTCGGTCAAGCCTTCACGCCATACGGGGGTATTGGCCGATAGGTTGATTTCGCCGAGCTGTTCAAGCGTGTATGGTCCCTGTTGGGTGTCGTTGATAATAATCCAATACATTGGAGATCGGTGATATGATATGGTGTTGGTGGATCTGTCGGGGGGGCGCGGTGTGCCTCTTTATGGAGTGCTGCGTCCCCGACAGATATGTCCACGTTGTTTTAGAAGAATTTGGTCTCGGTGCCGAGTATGTCGCTCAAAAGGTTGTTGGCCAGGCGGCTGGCTCCTATGCGGAAGTACTCGTTGGTGAGCCACTTCTCGCCAAGAACTTCCTTGACAATAGTATAGTAGGCGACAGCCTCATCGGTGGTGGAGACTCCGCCTGCAGGCTTGAAACCTATCTGGTTACCTGTTGTCTCGTAGTATTCCTTGATACACTGGCACATTACATATGCGGCTTCAAGTGATGCACCGGGATAATCCTTGCCGGTAGATGTCTTTATGAAGTCGGCTCCTGAGTACATTGCAAGTACCGAAGCAGCCTTGATGTTGGCGGCTGTCTTCAGGGCGCCTGTCTCAAGAATGACTTTAAGGCGGGCATCCCGGCATGAGTGTTTGAGTTCCTGGATTTCGTCACATACGCCCTCGTAGTCACCGTCCAGGAAGCTGCCTATATTGAGTACGATGTCGATCTCGTCGGCACCACCCTCGACAGCGAGTGCGGTCTCGGCCACCTTTATCTCGGGGAATGTCTGTGACGAGGGGAAACCGCCTGCCACACAGGCGATGTCGACTTTGCTTACCTCCAGGACCGCACGGACTACCTGTGCGAAGTTGGGATACACGCATATCGCCGCTACGTTGGGTAGTTCGGGGTGCTCCTCGTCAAAGGCGTTCACACGTTCGGTGAAGTCGGCTACCGATTGTTGAGAGTCGGTTGACTTGAGTGTTGTCAGGTCGATGGTGTTGAAGAGGAACTTATATACGTCAGTATTTTTGTTTTCGGCGATGTGTTCGTCAAGGATCTTTGCCACGTTGGCTGCTACTGCAGCATCATCGGTGATGACCTTGGAGGCTTCGATGGCCTGGGTATACTTGTCGCTCATAGTTACGTTTTATGGGTTTTATTAATGTTTTACAATCATATTGTTAACGCGGATACGTCGGTCTGTGTTCAAACCTGTCGCGGTCGCGTGTGTTCTTTTTATCGATATTGCGGGCGATTGCTTCGGTGAGGTCAATGCCTGTCTGGTTGGCTATTGCTGTCACTACCCATATTACATCGGCCAGTTCGTCTGATAGCGAGCATTTGTCGCCCGGCTTGGCAACCTGGTCGCCATATTGCCGGGCCATTATGCGTGCTACCTCGCCTGTTTCCTCGGTCAGGATGGCCATGTTGGTGAGCGGTGAGAAGTATCCGCCTCCTGTCGTGGATATCCAGTTGTCGACAGTAGATTGCAACTCTTTGATTGTCATATGGGTATAGTCTTGGTTATTCTTTGATGCGAGAGTCGATGATTATGGTGACGGGCCCGTCGTTGATAAGCTCGATCTGCATGTCTGCGCCGAAGACTCCTTGTGCAACAGGGTGTCCGGTAAGGCGACCTAGTTCCTCGCAATACAATTTGTACATCGGTACGGCAAGTTGGTGGCCGGCGGCGCGTATGTAGCTCGGGCGGTTGCCCTTGCGGGTCGATGCCGTAAGTGTAAACTGGCTCACTGCCAGGATCTCACCGCCTGTATCGATTACCGATCGGTTCATTACTCCGTTAGCGTCGTTGAAGATGCGGAGGGATGCTGTCTTGGCGGCTACATAGGCCATGTCGGTCTCGGTATCACCGTTCTCAACGCCTACGAGCACCAGAAGTCCAGGGCCTATTGATGAAAGACACTCGCCGTCGATTGTAACCGAAGCCCGTTGCACACGTTGTATTACTACTCTCATTCTATGTCGTTTACCTCAAGGTCGCCACCTATGATCTCATGCCATGGAAGGCCGTGTATGGCGAGTTGCTCAAGGAATGGATCGGGATCGAATTCCTCGACATTGTGTACACCTGGCTTGACCCATTTTCCTGTAAGGAACATCATGGCTCCTACCATGGCCGGGACGCCTGTGGTATAGCTTACGGCCTGCATGCCTGTCTCTTTGTAGGCGGCTTCGTGGCTACAGTTGTTGTAGATGTAGTAGGTCAGCGGGTTCCCGTCCTTGCCGGTGCCTGAGATACGGCATCCTATCGATGTCTCGCCGTGGTAGTTTTCTCCCAGATCCTGCGGGTTGGGAAGTACAGCCTTGAGGAATTGCAGGGGAACGATCTTTGTGCCGTTGTACTCGACCTCGTCGATGCGTGCCATGCCTATGTTCTGGATCACGCGCAGATGGGTAAGATATTCCTGGCCGAAAGTCATCCAGAAGCGTGCGCGCTTGATCGTGGGGAAGTTGATCACGAGCGATTCCAGCTCCTCGTGGTAAAGCAGGTAGGAGTCGCGCGGGCCAATGTTGGGGTAGGTAAGGGGTGTATGGATTTCCAATGGCTTGGTTGTCACCCATTTGCCGTCTTGATAGTAGCGTCCGTTCTGTGTTATCTCGCGAATGTTTATCTCGGGGTTGAAGTTTGTTGCAAAAGCTTTGCCATGGTCACCGGCGTTGCAGTCCACGATATCAAGATATTCCATCTTGTCAAAGTGGTGTTTGGCGGCGTAAGCGGTGAACACATCCGATACTCCGGGGTCAAATCCACATCCAAGGATGGCGGTGAGTCCGGCTTTCTCGAAACGTTCGCGGTATGCCCACTGCCAGGAGTACTCGAAGTGTGCCTCGTCTTTAGGCTCGTAATTGGCTGTATCAAGGTAGTTTACGCCACATTCAAGGCATGCGTCCATGATGGTGAGATCCTGATAGGGAAGGGCTACATTGATCACCAGGTCGGGATTGTGGCGTTTGAACAGTTCTACAAGTTGTGGTACACTGTCGGCATCGACCGAGTCGGTGGTGATATTGGGTTTTCCGATAGCCTTGGCCACAGCGTCACACTTGGAGCGTGTGCGCGAGGCGATGACAATCTCGTTGAATACGTCGGGAACCTGAGCACACTTGTGAGCGACAACAGTGCCGACACCACCTGCTCCGATAATTAAAACTTTAGCCATTAAAGTATTGAAAATTAGGTTATGTTAACTCAAAAATGCGTAGAAGGTATCCCGTCGACAGAATGCCGCCTCGCCATTGAGCAACGGCCACTGTACAGAACACCACGCAAATGTAACAAAACTTTTCGGTTCCCGCAACATTCTGTATTATAGATGTGTGTGCCGGTGGTCAGTGGCGCAGAATGCGCCACTGGGCGGGGTATAGGTTGTTGGCTCGTGATCCGATGTTTTTTATCCAGCCAAGAGGGTGGGCGGCGTAGGTGAGGAGAATGTGTCCCCGCGGGGTATCGGGCGGGAGTGTGACGGTGTCGCGACGTAGGTAGGAGAGGGCTGTGTCGAGGTCAATACCGATGTGCTCACAATTGTCGGTGTCGAGTTGTGTGGACATGGCGAGTCCCTGTGACGGTATGAGATCGCGGCCTTTGACTATGGCGAGTTCGGTGCCTGGCTGTATGACGTCGAGGGTCTGTATCAGTCGGTCAATGAGTGATTTCCACGGTGTGGGTATGCCATATAGTGTGTCTCCGGCAAGAATAGGGTGGAGCGTTGATGGTATCCAGTGTGGCAGTTTGAACGGTAGCTTTGCCGGGCGTGGACCTCTGCTCTTGTCGCTGTGGCCTGGATTCATGTCACCGGTTTTTTGTACGACAGCCATGAAAAGTCCTTCACCGTCAACGCGATGTGGCATGAAGCGATAGCAGGGGTGTGTAGTGTCTATGCCGGGCAGTATGCCATCTATATCGTCGGATAGGGGGATTGTAACGGGTATAGCGCCGAGTGTGTCGATAAGATAGTTGATAATCTCTTCGTTCTCAGTGCGGTTGAATGTGCAGGTGCTGTATATGAGGTAACCGCCAGGCTTGAGTGCCGGCCACAGATTTTCGATAATCTCGCGTTGACGGTCGGCACACTGGGCGATGAGTGACGGGGTCCATTGGTTGACTGCCTCGGAGTCTTTGCGCATCATGCCTTCGCCTGAGCATGGTACATCGGCGGCTATGATGTCGAAAGTGGAGCGTAGCTTGCGATATTGTCTTGTGTCGCCTCGTGTCACAATGGTTCCCGGGTAGCCCCACTTGGTTATGTTTTCGCGCAGTATTTCGGCGCGGCGATAGTCCCACTCGTTGGCTACGACAAGCGATCCGTCGGGGAGTGAATCAATGGCAGCTGTTGTCTTCCCTCCGGGTGATGCACAGGCATCGAGGTATACGAGTGGTATGTGGGAATCGGCTGTCAGTGAGTTGATGACGTGGCTGATGAACATTGACGAGGCGTCCTGGACGTAGTACCGGCCCTGGTGTATGGCGGGGTCGAGGATGAACAGGGGGCGATTGTTGAGATAATACCCATTCGGGCACCATGGCACGGGGGAACCTAATGGTTCGCCGGCGATGGTGTCGGGATGATCGGTAGCCTTGGCGCGATTGAAACGTACCGATACCGATGGGGTGGTTGTGGTGAGAGCCTCAAGAAGTCCGTTAACGCGTGGTTCGAGGGTCGCGAGGTGTTTTATATTGTCGATGAATTGCAGTGGTAATGCCATCTTAAAATGCGAATTATTTGTTATTGGGGCTCGGCGTGGTTGGCGTTGGCGGTCCATAGGCGGCGGACATCGCTCCAGCGGTAGTAGCCTCCCGGGAGGGCGGGGAGGGGGAGTGTGGCTGTGCGCTCGTTATGGCGCAGCAGTATGAGGGGTTCGTCGCCGCGTGTCGAGGTGAGGAGTACGACCTGGAGGTTGGCTCCCATGGGGGTGAGCAGGAAATCGGTCCATTGTCCGTCGATATCGTGAGGTGAATCGACCGAGGCATCAGCACCTTCCATATTCATCAGAGCCATAAGCCTCATGAGGGCCGTGTCGTGACCGAAGCGTAGTGTCGCCGAGCGTCCGTGGCGCAGTCCTGTGGCGGCGCTGTCGATGTCGGCTGTGAAGTGTCGCAGAAGGGAGGCCGCGCTACGTGGGCCAGGGGCACCGGTGGCCGGGTTATTGCCGTGCAGATAGTACATCTTATAATTGAGACAACTCCACAGGTGATAGAGTTCATCGGAGGTAAAAATATCAAGTAACTCGACTCCCGGCTCTACATCCTGGGTGTCGATGGCGATGTCGTGCAGAAGCCACATCATGCGCACGGGCTGTCTGATTCCCGATGGGTCGGTAAAGAGAGCGGCCATGAGTCTCTCGGGTCTGAGTACCGAGTCGCGCCATGCTTCAAGATTGTTCCACCATGGAGCCGATGGGTCGTTGACGGCTTTCATCTCTGGGCTGGAGTAGGATATGAATCTCATATCGCCGGGTGAGGCATGGCGTTGTATTTTAAGTGATGGATTGAGCTCTTTAAGCCGTTCGTTGAAGGAGGCCATGCTTATGATGCAGCGAGGTGTCGTGGAGCTGTATGACTCGACGTGGCGGGCAGTGTCGGTGAATAGTCTCGGGAATCGATGGAACATGCGCTCGGCAATATGCCGGTGTTGACGCTCTCCCAGTGGTGACAGTGCTCCGTCATTGCCTTGGGCCTGGTCGGTGATGACGCGGAGCCGTTTCCTGACATCCATGCCGAGGGGTGTAAGGCCGTCAGCGCGGGCGGCGCTGTCCATGGCGGCCATGGCCTCGTCATATTCCCATGCCTTGATAAGCCATCGTGAGCCATGGCGTCCATAGTGGCTCAGGAATGTCACCTCGTATCCAGGGGGTAGGGGTGGCATCTCATCGGTAGTGAAAGGATAGGCATAATATATTCCGCCCGATCGGCCGGGATCTTCGGCTATGAGTTGGCGTGTTGTCTTTGGGGTGTCATCGATTATGCGTGCTGTCCAGTTGATCTCTAACGGGTTACCCTGCATTGAGACGATAAGCGGGAAAGACGGGTTGTTGACGACTTCCATCGTGGCACCCGAGGGGTGGCTCACGGCAGTGATTGTCCGGGCATCGGGAGCTGACGTCAGAGTCCAGTCGATATTATTGAGAATCAGTTTCCCGTCATGGATGAGGCAGTGCAATGCCTGGCGTGACAGGATAGCGAATGTCTCATTGGATGACAGGACTACATTGTTGCCATCCTCGGGCATAAGGTAAGAGAGTGATGTTCCGCTTTTCACGGCTTCGGGAAGCATGGTGTAGCTTCCGTGCCATGTCTTAAGGTTGCGCACGATGTCCCACTTCATTACCACCGCTCCGTCGGCCTGGCGGCAGAATGAGGTGTTGAACCGGCGTGTCTGGCCGTGAAGCTTGTAGGTGATCTTCACCGAGTCGCATGTCAAAGCAGACACGGTAGGCTGGGTAAGCCCGGCCAATAATAAAATAATGTATAATATACGTTTCATATGGTTTGTTGTCGGTGGATATGATATATGTTTAATTATTAAGGTCCTGTGGTTTTATTCGATATCTCTGGGCCGGATGAGTAGGAACGTCAGGAAATTCTCGTATAAGAATGTTTTGATTAAGCATTTCCGGTATAATACTTCTGGATATGTATTTAGGTGATTTACAGACATGACGAGCCATGTCTGAACTTTTGCGCCATACAGTACAATATGACATAAGCTCTGTTATAACAGCATCCTTGTCTCTACTTACTTTATCCTTAGCTTTATCCTTAGCTTTATCCTTAGCTTTATCCTTAGCTTTATCCTTAGCTTTATCCTTAGCTTTATCCTTATTTATTGATGTTGCTAATTTATAGTGAGTTCCACGTCCTATGCCCTCGGATATGAGGTAGCCTTTACGACAAAGTTCACGCAACATCCGAGTTATATCAGAGCGATGGGCATCTATTACATATTGCAGTTTTTCATTAGTCACATTTTCACTTAAGGCTAATGACAGTATGGTCAGGGCATTGTGGTTTATATCTTTAATGTCAGTTCCAAACCGTTTTGTCAATTCGGCTTTGACTTTATCAGACAGGACTGATTCAAGTGGTAAGATGAGTTCAACTTTATCAGGCCTGTCAGATTCAATTATGCAAGGCATTCTGAAGTTTTCATCTTGCCATCCATGAAGAATTACATCGCCACCGCTTCCTGCCTGATCTCCTGCACCAATCAAAGAAAACATTACCTGTAATGCCTGGTTGCGGCATACAGATTGTCCTCCTGTAAAGAATTGTCGCTGACTCACAAGCATGGTTCCAGGATTAGAAAAAACTATTTCGTTGGGATATCGGCTGATCACAATTCTTGTCGTCGAGCCGTAAGTCGAGTGAATTATGGTGTTGACTAGAGCTTCACGTATTGATTTATGAGCTGGTTTACGGTCTATTCTTGTATCGCCGTCAAGTTGGAACGGTATGTCTATAACGCTCTGTAATCGAGGTAATACTTTATAATAAAACTGGAAAAGATTTCCTTCCCAGGATCCGTCAGAAAAGATGCGGTGACTCCATCGTTCACTTGTCTCGGTGTATTCGCGATAATCTACTCCATATCCTGGTATTCCATCTACATCCCGTATGGAGCTCCATTTGCCAAACATAAGTAGCCCGGCTATAGTGAGTCCTTCTTTTTTTGTATGCCGGTCGAATCGGTATCCCCCAAGTTTCTGTAACAACTGCTTATTGTCGAGTCCCAGCCATACATGGTCGGGATTTGCTACGGCCATTCGTTGTCGATATTGATTTAAGGTTTCCTGATCAATATCATCCATATCAAAATTTTCAAGTAATCTACTGTCGGCCGGGACTTCGATATTTGCGTCTGCAAACATTTGACGTACTTCAGAAGGCGTACACCTATAATCTCCTTCATGTCCTCTCCTGAAGGTCCCGGTCAACGGGTCTCTGCCGATATAAATCGGTCGGTCGGTGATAGGAGCGCGTGGAATATTGAAAAGGATAATGTTGTCTTCTCCGTATTTTTCGATTTTTATATCATCATTTGATAACAGACATAAATTAATACAATCCTTGCTTCTGATCTGTTTCCAGAATGTTTTAAGCAGATTATCAGTCAGGCTATCGTCTATCGGATCAAGTCTGAATGTGTTATGTTTTTCTGTGACACCAAATATGATCATTCCGCCATTGGTATTGGCGAATGCTGAGTATGTTTCCCAGAAACTTCCCGGGAATCCTCCATGAGCGTGTTTGAACTCCAGTTCTGAGCATTCTTGAGTAGAAAGGAGATTGTCCAGATATTCTTTTAATAGTTCCATGTTGTCATGCTTCCGGTTGCGTTATGTCAAGTTGGTCGGTTTTACTGGAACATGCGGGTGCCCCATGCGGTGGGTTTTGGACCCATGATCAGCTCGAGAGTGCCTCCGCGGGTTATGGTGGCATGAGAGATGGTGGAGATGTCGTAGGGGTGGCCGTCGAGACGTGCTGTGGTGATGTAGGGGTTCTTGACCGGGTTAAAGTTGATGGCTTTGATAGTGAATCGTTTGCCGCCAGGGAGGTTGAATGTCGAGCTCTTGACCAGTGGTGAGTGCAGGATGTAGTAGTCGTGACCGGCATTGGGGTACAGTCCGGTCATGTGGAATGCGAGCCAGGAGGACATGGCGCCGGAGTCGTCGTTGCCTGGGAGACCATTGGGAGAGTCACTGTAGTTGTCGGCAATGATACGGGCCACACGCTCGGAGGTGAGGTGTGGTTTGCCCAGCCAGTGATATAGGCATGGAGAGAGGAACGAGGGCTCGTTGTTGACATTGAAGTGTCCGTGGTCAAAGAATGTGTCGAGCCGGTGCTCCATTGCTTCGGGACCGCCGCAGGCCTCGATGAGGCCCGGGACATCGTGGGGTACGCTCAGGGAGTATTCCCAGGATGAGGCTTCGTAGAAGAACATGCTCCACCAGGGTGTGTACCATGGTCCCTCGAATGTGACCGGGGTGTAGATGTAGCGTGGGCGTGGCTCGGGTCCTTGTCCCCAAGGAATGGAGTCGAGCCATCGGCCCTGCCGGTCGCGTGGCATGATGAATCCCTTGACACCATCGTGTTCATAGTCGGTGCGCCACAGGTTGCGCCAGTTGCCTGATTGCCTGAGATATCGGTCGCGTATGTCATGCCGCCCGAGGCTGTCGGCCATTACCGATATGGCGTAGTCGCAGAGGCTGTATTCGACAGTGCGGTTTCCGGCGCGGGGTATTCCATGTGGTATGTATCCGAGTTGAATGTAGTCATGCAGTCCGCCGCGTCCTTCGGCTTCTTCCTTGCCGCCGGGAGCAGTCTCGGCGTCTTTGAGCATCGCCTCGAGGGCCATGTTCCAGTCTATGCCGTCAAGTCCCTTGACGAGGGCGTCGGTCAGGACTACCTCGGCGTTGGACCCGCCCTGTGTGCGTCCGTTTGCGTTGCCGCTACGTGCGTCGGGCATATATCCGTCCCGGCGGTATATGGTTAGGAGCGAGTTGACGATGTCACGCTGGCGGTCGGGATCAAGGAGTGTAACAAGGGGCATTGATGAGCGGTAGGTGTCCCAGATGGCATAGTAGTCGTCATAGTAGGGTGTCGGGTCGTTCCACAGAGGGCATTCGCCTGTGCGGTCGACCGGCATTATCATGGTGTGGTATAGGGCGGTGTAGAACATGCGCTTGAGACTGAGGGGTGTCGAAGGGTCGAGCTCGACGCGCCCCAGGAGTTCTTCCCAGGAATCGAGGAGCCGG
Source organism: uncultured Muribaculaceae bacterium (assembly GCA_964018905.1). Lineage (GTDB taxonomy): Bacteria > Bacteroidota > Bacteroidia > Bacteroidales > Muribaculaceae > JAAVFS01. The sequence continues at coordinate 13,460 of CAXHRO010000018.1, read as the reverse complement.
CCGTGGATCTCATCGAATGTTTTTCCGGCCACCTGGTCGAGGCAGTTCTGTCGTGCCTTGAGTTCGCTTAGGAATGATATGCCCACTCTGACAGTGAGAGTGTCGGTTGACGATGGGAAGCGCAGCAGTGCGCCTGTGCGGTCGCCCAAATCAACGCGGTAGCGGTCGTCGCCGATGTGTTCTTCTCTCCATGTAGCGGTCTCGACGAATGGCTCTGAGGCCATGGCGTAGAAGTAGACGGTATAGGCGCGGCCGTCGTTCCATCCTCCTCTTACACGGGAGTAACCCTTGACAGCACGGTCGCCGTCGATCTCTATCTGGGATCCTACAAGCTGTTGTGCTTCCCGGGCGTCGGGTATTGGATCGTATCCGAGGAAGAATCCGGCATCGATGGCGAGACCTTTTATATTGTTGCCGTCGGGATATGCAATGCGGTATACCGATGCACGCGGTGCGGTGGTGATCTCCACACCGATGCCGCTGGCGGCCAGTTGTGTGCTATAGTATCCGAGTTTTATTGTTTCGTCCCGGCGTGTGTCATAATGGGTAGTGTGGTTCATGCCGTCAAAGGTATTGAATGGCATGAGCAGGATGTTGCCATACTTGGGTCCGCCTCCGGTTCCGCTGACGTGTACCTGTGCGAATCCGTCGACACGTTCGGGCATGGGAAGCCAGCCGCTGTTGGGGGATGGGGTGCAGTCGGGTGACGGCTTGACCATGCCGTATGGATGGCTGGGACCAATGAATGTGCGGCCAAGACCTTCCGAACCGATGCGCGGATCGACATAGTCGGTGAGTCTTGGCGAGGCTTGTAGCTGGATGACTGCTGTCAATAGGGCTATTAATAATGTTGGTCTCATTATGGTTGTCGGTTTCTTTTTTGGGGTTGAGGTCGTTTGGTGGTGGTGCCATCATCAGGCGTCAATAGGCGCTGATGGGTATCATAGGCAACAAATATCCAGGGAGTTACTTGGTGATGTTGAGGGCATTGATAAGTTTGAAGTCTCCGCCGAATGGTTCCTGTCCCATGTCGCCGGCTTTGACTGTGCAATCGGTGAATGTGATATCGCTGGCTCCGTCAATGTAGAATCCGTATACCGGTGCGTTGACGAATCCATCGCCGTCACACGGACGCTTGTCATATACACCGCCTGGCCAAGAGGTGGTCTTGTGGAGGTTGAGGGTGATGTTGTCAAAGGTTATGTCGGTGACTTTGTCGGGAGTCTCGCCGCCTATGAAGCATCCGTTCTCGCTCTCGCAGGTGATGTTGATGAACCTGATGTCGCTCACTTGTCCGCAAGATCCCTTGACCGCACCTTTGGGGAATCTCCATCCGGCATCTTTGTGATTGCCCGGGGCACGCGGGTAGGATGTGACATATATAGGCTCGGCCTTGCCCCACCATACATTGCTGTGCAACAGGCACTCGACACTCATGTTGCAGAAGGTTATGTCGGAGACGGTGCCTTCGTCGCGATTCTGGATTCCTATGCCACGGTTGCTGTTTCGTATGATGCAATTGTCGAAGAGCACGTGGTCGATGCTGTCCATGTTCTCGGATCCGATCTTGACGGCGCATGAACGTGATGTCATGATGCAGTTGGTGACGACGATGTCGCGGCACGGGCCGTATTGCTCGTATTCACGGCGGTTCTTGAGGCAGATGCAGTCGTCACCGCTCTCGATGAAGCATCCTGAGATTCTCACTTTGCGCGAGTGGTCGAGGTCTATGCCGTCACCGTTGCGTATTTTGAGATTGTTGAGCAGTGAGATGTCGGTGATGGCGGCGTCATAGCATCCCACGAGGTGGACTGTCCAGTAGGCGCTCCCGGTGATGGAAATATCTCGTATGTTGATCTTGCTACAGTTGATGAGGGTGAGCACGTGGGGTCTGGGGTCGAATGTCGTTACGGGCTTAAGTTCGTATGAATCGTCGAGTTCTGCTCCCATGAATGCGACTCCGTTGCCGTCGATTGTTCCGGTTCCGGATATCGAGACCCCCTTGAGATCCTTGCCTGACAGCCACATCATTCCCTCGCCTCGGTTATCACCGAAGGCGCTTTCTGTGTATACCGACTCGTCGGGGTTGGCAAGAAGCCTGGATCCTGGTTCAAGATGCAGGTCGACGTAGGAACGTAAGTGTAAAGGGCCCGACATGAATGTTCGTCCTGCCGGAATTATCACCGAGCCTCCGCCGGCCTGGGCGCATGCATCGATGGCATGCTGGATGGCTCGTGCGTTATCAATGCCGTCGTCATCTGTCGCACCGTAGTCGGTGATGTTGAATACTGATCGTGATCCGCCCGTGGAGCAAGCGGTAAATAAGGATATAAACAGGAGGATAACAGACTGGATAGTACAGGATATTTTCATGGATAAATTATATAGATGTGGATGAATGGAGCAAAGGTACAAAAATTTCCTGTTGTTTTCTCGAATAGCAGACAAGGTGATGAAGTTTTTAATTGGTGTACTGTATTGGATTTGGCCTGGTATTGGATTTCTGGATTACGCTTGATGACGGAACGATAGTACACCTTAATTATAATACGAGGCTACGGTTTCCGGCTCGGTTTGCAGGAGACTCCCGCACGGTGTATCTTGACGGTGAGGCTTATATCAAGGTTGCTGTCGATAAAGACAGGCCTTTTATGGTTGTTACCAGTAACGCTACAATCAAGCAGTATGGCACAGAGTTCTCGGTTAATACGACAGCAGGGCGAGTTTTCCGCTTGTAGCCGAGCTGTATAAGAAGTATGCCGGCGATGGGTTCGATATACTGGGTGTGTCTCTGGATCAGAATGATGAAGCCTGGCTCAAAGCTCTCAAGGAGGAGAAGTGTGCATGGACACAGGTAGTGGATCTTGATGGATCTGTGGCCAGGGAATATGCTGTCTCAACAATACCGATGATGTTGCTGGTAGCTCCTGACGGTACTGTCTGCGGACGATATGACAAGACTACTGTCGGGGATAAGCTTTCGGAGCTTTTTGATTGAACCGGATCTTACCGGCCGGTACGCTTTGTGAAGCGAACCGGAGCTGGGGGTACAGATGCTGTAAACAATATATGCTGTTCGGGCATTATTGTATTGTGGCTCTTTACTCCCTTTTTTGGTGTGCTGACGCTGTTGTTGGGTGGGCAGATATCGGGAGTGGCAGTTTTGTGCGTGTTATTGGTCAATATGACTGATTTGTATCTTCGTTTAACATAAAAGGTTTAATTTTGCAGTATGTTTATGAGAATATTATTATCGATTATGTTATATATTGTCTTGGCTGTCGGTGTGTCGGCTGAGACTGTGACTCCTATATCCTATGGCAATATGAACCGCTGGGAGGTGCGCAACATACCTGAGAGCGGTATTATAGGAGGCAATACCAAGGTGCTTTATGAGATAGCACCCAATGATACTGTTGACGGTGATATAGTGTATAAGAACAAGGGTGGTTCCCCGTGGGCGACGTCCAATGTGCTGGCTCATGTCAAGTGTATCACCAAAGGGTCTAACGCGGTGTCACCCGACCGGCGTGCGCCAGGAGACCGTGCGGCCATGCTCAGTACGCTCATTGAGCGTGTCAAGGTTATCGGTATCATTAATATAGATGTACTTGTAGGCGGGTCGATATTCCTGGGTGAGATGATAGAGCCGATAAAGTCGACCGATAATCCTTACAGCAATATGGTGATGGGTGTCCCGTTTACCAGGCGTCCCAAAGCGTTGCAGTATGATTATCGCGTTGAGATGCCGTCGACCGATTCGCGTATCTACTCAAGCGGGTTCGGACGCAAGAAGACCCTCCCTGGTCATGATAATGCCGAGGTGTATATAATATTGCAACGCAGGTGGGAAGATGAGGATGGAAATCTCTATGCCAGGCGCGTTGGTACGGGACGTGAGCGATTCGGTGAGTCGACCGACGGGTGGGTGAATGGTCATCGCCTGGAGGTTATGTATGGCGACATCACCGGTAGGCCTGATTACAAGTCATATATGGGGCTTATTCCTGAGGATAAGTCGTACTATGCGCGTAATAGCAAGGGTAAGATTGTTCCGGTCAAGGAGGTTGGCTGGGATAATCCTGATGCTGTTCCTACCCATATGCTGGTAATGGCCTCGGCGGCTTCTGGTACGGCCTACATCGGTACACCCGGGCTTACGCTCTGGGTAGATAACTTCGGGCTGGTTTATTAACGCACGTGTTCTTGGTCTTTTCCGTGAGATGAGATAAGGTCGGCGATTACCAGAGAGGCGAGGGTGAAGCCTACCGTGCCTGTAACTTGTAGCAGGGAGCCGTTGATAGCGGCTTTGGTGTTGTCCCATTGTCCGCCGGGTGTGTCCCGGGGCTGGGAGCCACGGTTGGCGACGAGTTCGTCGCTGTATACACATTTGAATTTGCGTGAGGGGCGTTGGCCGGTGCGTTTGAAGCGTTGTCGCAGTGCGCGTGCCAGCGGACATCCCTGTATATTCCAGAACTCGGTGACTTTTACGCGTGTGGGGTCGAGCTTCAGTGCGGCACCCATCGATGAGAAAAGCTTTACTCCTTTTAGTCGTGTGACATGTAATATTAGTTGGGCTTTGCATGACAGGGAGTCTATTGCGTCGATCACATAGTCGTAGTTCTCTATGCCGAACTCATGGGCGGTATCAGGGGTATACGGGCGTCCGACGGCAGTGATCTCGGCGTCGGGATTCACGGTAAGAAGGTGTTTTTTCAAGGCCTCGACCTTGAGATGTCCCACGGTATCGACGGTAGCCGGCAACTGGCGATTGATGTTGCTTGGGGCCACATTGTCGTTGTCGACGATTGTGATATGCCGTAGCCCGGTACGTACGAGAGCCTCGGCCGCCCATGAGCCTACGCCTCCTACCCCGAAGAGTATGATACGGGCCGACTGGAGACGTGTCATGGTGTCGTCGCCAAGTAGCAGGCGTGACCTGGACAATCGCTCGTCAGAATTCATAGCCGGCCTCGTTTGTTAGCTGTCGGTCATCGTCGATTCTTGATCCGATGGTGGTGAGCAGGTCGCCTACGATTCCGCCGTTCATGCCTATGCGCATAGCCCTTAGCTGGGTGTCGCGTGTGAGTTTGCTTCGGCCTCCGGCAAATCTCAGCTGTATCGATGGGTGTATGAAGCGGAATATGGCGATGGTGGTTAGGACTTCATCGTCGGTGAGCGGTCGGGTATCGGCCAGCGGGGTGCCGGGGATGGGGCAAAGCAGGTTGATGGGTATGGATTTGGGTGATACCTCGCGTAGTTTCAGAGCCAGCTCGTATCGCTGGGCGGCTGTCTCTCCCATGCCTATTATACCGCCTGAGCATATTTCGAAGCCTATGGCCCGGGCTTCGTTGATGGTGCGTATCTTGTCGTCGATGGTGTGGGTTGTGCACAAATGTCTGAAGTAGCTTGGTGCGGTTTCAAGGTTACAGTGATATCGACGTACCCCCGAGTCCCAGAGTTGTTGCAGTTCTTCACGGCCGAGCAGTCCAAGGGATGCACATGTATATATGCCGACCTCGTCTTTTACACGGCGCAGTAGCGTGCATACACTTTTCAGAGCTTCACCTTTCATAGCCCTGCCGCTGGCCACGAGCGAGAACCGACGTACTCCTTTGGCGTGATTATGTCGGGCTTCGGTCATGCATTGTTCTTGGTCAATGAGATCATATGTGTTGCATCCGGTCTTGTAGTGGCCCGACTGGGCGCACCATTTGCAGTTCTCGGAGCATCGTCCCGACCTGGCGTTGACGATTGAGCATGAGTCGAATGTCTTGGGACACATGGTACGGGTTATCTCTTCGGCGGCGTCGTAGAGTTCCTCAAGGTCGGGCTGTGCCGCGAGGATGTCGACTTCGGCTGCATCAATCTGGCCGCCGGCCAATATTTTATCTTTGAGTTGCTGTATTATCGTGTTCATTGTTTTGTGTAGGATTGGATGGCACAAAGGTAATATAAAAAATCGCAATACAAATATTGGAACCGACTCTAAAGCCCCTTGACTGTTGTGCGTATATGGATTTTGTGCTACCTTTAGGGCATGAAACGATTTATATACATATTTTTTTCAATAGTCTTTGCGGCTCCGGTGCTGATGGCTGTGAGAGTGGGCAATGCAGGAGTGACTGTCGGGGCCGATCGTCCCGATGTGTATCTGCCGTTGTTGTATGGCAAGCGGGTGGCATTGTATTCCAATCATACCGGACTTCTTGATGACGGCCGATATACGCTCGACTTGCTGGTGGACAACGGGGTGGATGTGAGGTGTATCTTCTCTCCCGAGCATGGTTTTCGCGGTACTTCCGATGCCGGTGAGCATGTGGCCGGCGGTGTAGATCCGTCGACCGGTATTCCTGTGTTATCGTTGTATGGGAAGGGTAAACGTGCCGCTATGGCATATGTAGACTCGGTGGATGTGGTAGTGACAGATATCCAGGATGTGGGTCTCAGGTTTTATACCTATTACTGTACGATGGTCGAACTAATGAACAGGGCGCTTGATGGCAACAGGGAATTTATGGTGATGGACAGGCCTAATCCTACATCGGCGATGGGTGTAGACGGGCCGTTGCTGGATATGAAATATAAGTCGGGAGTAGGGTGCTTGCCTATACCTGTACTGCATGGAATGACGCTTGGTGAACTGGCCTCAATGGCATCGGGCGAGGGATGGCTTGAAGGTGGCCGCAAGTCGCGCCTTACAGTTATACCGTGTCTGGGATATACTCGTGCCACGCGCTATGAACTGCCTGTGGCTCCATCGCCCAATCTGCCCTGTATCCATGCCATATATCTGTATCCGTCGACCTGCTTCTTCGAGGCTACACCGGTGTCGCTTGGGCGTGGAACCGACAGTCCTTTTGAGGTCTACGGTCATCCCTCGATGCGTTCTCAAAGCGGTTTTTCGTTTATACCGCGTAGCCGTCAGGGGGCCAAAAAACCACCTCTCATTAATCGTACATGCCATGGTGTTGACCTGCGTGGCATATCTGCCGATACTTTGATAAGACGTGGCGTGGATCTAACGTATGTGATAGACGCATATAACTGTATGGGGAGGCCTGAGAAGTTTTTTACATCGTTTTTTGAACTTCTCATTGGTACTGACCGTGTGCGCCGCATGATAGTCGGTGGAAAGAGTGCCGCCGAGATTAAGGCTACGTGGGCCGATGATGTGGCTCGTTTTGAATGTAAACGTCAACCATATCTTATATATCCTCCAAAATGACACCTGCAGTTGTTGTTACAGTAATCGCGGGCTACTTCGCTTTGTTGCTCGTCATATCACGTCTGGCTTCACGCAGGTCTGACGGTGAGACCTTTGTGAACGCCGGCCGGCGCACTCCGTGGCCGGTGGTGGCGTTCGGGATGATCGGTGCGGCCATATCGGGTGTCACATTTGTGTCTGTACCGGGAATGGTGGCCACGGGCTCGTATGCTTATCTTCAGATGGTGCTCGGTTTTATTGTTGGGTATGCTGTCATCGCGTTCGCCCTGATACCCATGTTCTACCGGCGTGGACTTATCTCGATATACGGTTATCTTGAGAGCCGTTACGGGAGGTCGACCTATAGGTCGGGAGCCTGGTTTTTCGTTCTCAGCAAGATGTCGGGCGCGGCTGTGAGATTCTTCGTTGTTTGTGTCGTGTTGCAGGATCTGGTCTTCGGCCCGTTGGGTATCCCGTTTGTGTTCAATGTAATAATAACAATTGCACTGATATGGCTTTATACGGCACGTTCGGGGGTGAAGGCTGTGATATGGACCGATACGTTGAAGAGTTTCTGTCTTATAATGTCGGTGATACTATGCATCTGTTTTATAGCCCGCGGTATGGGTCATGATGTGTCGTCAATGGCTATGGCTGTGGTGGGTCATCCGACTTCGAGGGTGTTCTTCTTTGATGATCCCATGGCGTCAGACTATTTCTGGAAACAGTTTGTGGCCGGCATATTCCTTGCCATAGCCATGACGGGGCTTGACCAGGATATGATGCAGCGTACACTGGCATGTGCCGACTATCGCCAGAGCCAGAAGAACATGCTGGTGTCGTCGGTCATGCAGTTTGTGGTTGTAGCGCTTTTTCTTGTTCTTGGAACGTTGCTGGTGATGTTTGTCGATAATACCGATGGTGTTGATATGCCGGCTAAAAGTGATAGTCTGTTCTCGCTCGTGGCTACCCATAGTTCGATGCCGGTCATAGTGGGGGTACTGTTTATCCTCGGACTCATATCGGCGGCCTACTCGGCGGCCGGCTCGGCGTTGACCTCGCTCACGACGTCCTGCACTATTGATATCATGGGGTACAATGATCCGTCCGATCCTCGTCATGTGGCGGCGAGACGTCGTGTGCATCTGGCTATGTCGTGTGTCATGGGGCTGGTTATAATAGTGTTTTATTATATGAGTGACAGCGATGCCATCAGTGCTGTCTACACGTTGGCATCATATACATATGGTCCTATACTGGGGCTGTTTATATTCGGCATGCTTGTACGTGGCAGTGTGCGTGACGGGTGGGTACCGCTGGTGTGTATACTTGCTCCGGTTATGTCTTGGGTCACAACATGGATGCTTGACCGCTTTGTCGGGTATCAGACGGGCTTCGAGCTGTTACTTATCAATGCCGGCTATATGATTGTCGGTCTGGCTCTGTTAAGGACTAAGAGCCAGCCGGCACATAAATTCTAACTACCTACTGAAAAGTGTCAACAACTCAACTTAACCGATCAATGTGGCTCGTGAGCCTGTTGCGCCGTTATGGCAGGCTTACGCGAGCTCAGATCAACGAGCATTGGCGGGTCAGCTCGTTGAGCAACGGTCGTGATATTCCGCGCCGCACGTTTTTCAATTTCCGTGATGATATAGACACGATGTTCAATATACGTGTGCTGTGTGATCCACGCACCTATGAATATTATCTTGAGGAAGACGAGCATTCTCGCAATATGACGTCATGGATGGTGCACACACAGGCATTGAACGATGTGTTCACGCGCTCACGTGATGTCTCCCATCTTATATTTCTTGAGGATGTGCCTTCGGCTCGTTCTCATCTACAGTTGGTCGTGGATGCTTTGCGCGATAAGTACCGTCTTAGATTTGACTACGCTCCATATACACGCTCTACTCCCTCTCGTGGTGTTGTCGTGGAGCCATATTTCATGAAACTATTTAAGCAACGATGGTATGTAACCGGTCGTGCCGTCAAGGATGGAACGGCTATCAAGACCTATGCTTTGGACCGTATGCTTAATCCGTCGATGCTCGACGAGCATTATGTCATACCCGATTCTTTTGATCCGGAGACTTACTTCCGAGATAGTTTTGGTATCGTGTTCACGCAGGGGCAGGTATATAATGTAAAGTTGCGGGTCGAAGCTCGTCAGGCCAAATATTTCAGGGCAGTCCCGTTGCATCATTCCCAGCAGGAAATGGTTCACGATACATTCTCGATATTCACCTATCGCATGAAGATATCTCCCGACTTTGTCGAGGAGATACTGTCTCATGGTTCGCGTGTGACTGTGATTCAGCCCCCGGAGCTGAAGGCAATGGTGCTTACGGAGCTTACCGATGCTCTTCACAACTACCATAATTAAGGCTACGGGATATTTGCTATAGCTGGTACAAACTTTTTTTTAAAAAAAAGTTTGTGGGTTAATGTGCTTGGTATCAGTTGTTAATATTATATCTGGAAAAATTTCGAAAAATTTTTTACGTAAAATATTTGCACAATTAAAAAACATGCTATAACTTTGCACTCGCAAACGACAGATAAGTCGGGCGTAAGACCTCAAATTGGTGCGGTAGTTCAGTTGGTTAGAATATCGGCCTGTCACGCCGGGGGTCGCGGGTTCGAGTCCCGTCCGCACCGCGGAGAGAGAGGAGAACGGGTAGCTTTAATTCTTCGGAATTGGTTACCCGTTCTTTTTTTGTGTATATACTCTTTGCCAAGATGCTGTAGCTATGGAAATCAACCGTCTGCAAGAACTTTTTCTGGATAATGCGCGTCGCGGGGCACTGTCCCGCGCTCTGGATATGCGCCGTCGTCAGCCTGTGACATTTTATGGTCTTGCCGGTTCGGCTGTGGCGATGTTGCTGTCATCGATAAAACGACCCGAGCCTGTGTTGGTGGTAGGGGATTCGCTTGATGATGCCGGATATCTGTATCATGATCTCTCTCGTCTGATGGGTGAGGATTCGGTGCTGATGTTTCCGTCGGGCTATAAGCGAGCTGTCAAATACGGGCAGGTCGACCCGCCGTCACAGATATTGCGTACGGAGGCTCTGAGCCGCTGGGATGACAGGAAAGTAAAATTTGTCGTGACGTATCCCGAGGCTCTCGCCGAGCAGGTGGCGTCGCGAGAGCAGATCGGCAGTCACACGACGACCATACGGTCGGGATGTGTCTGTGGTGTCGTTGCGCTTCAGCACTGGCTGCGTGACAACGGTTTCGTGCAGGTCGACTATGTTTACGAGCCTGGTCAGTGGGCTATGCGCGGCTCTATTCTCGATATTTTCGGCTATGCTTTCGAGTGGCCATACCGCATAGACTTCTTCGGTGATGAGGTAGAGACGATACGCACATTCAATATCGAGACTCAACTCAGTGACCGTAGGGTCAATGAGGTGACGATTGCCGCCAATGTGCAGTATGACGCGACATCGCGCGGTGCATCGTTGCTCGATTTCATGCCTTCGACTTCGCTTATAGCTATGCGCGACGAGCGGTTTACAGTCGAGCGTGTCAAGGCTATTGTTGCGGAGGGGTTTTCGCAGAGTGCGGCTATTGCTGGTGATGGTGATCTGAATGCCATGTCGACCATTATTGATGCTGACAGGTTTGAGGCGTGCTTGCATGGTTTTCGTCGTCTATATTTTACATCGGCCAATATTGTGTCCGAGGATGCGGACTCTATTGATATGCGTTGCTCGCCCCAGGGCATTTATCATAAGAATTTTGATCTCATTGCCGACTCGTTCAAGACGTTCCTTGGTGATGGGTATGCGATTTATATTCTCAGTGATAGCGTCAGGCAGATTGATCGTTTGCGTGATATTTTTGCCGATCGCGGCGATGATCTTCCTTTTGAGCCGGTGTCGGGTACGTTGCATGAGGGGTATGTGGATCATGTATCCAGGTGCTGTGTGTTTACCGATCATCAGATTTTTGACCGTTTCCATAAATATAGTCTCAGAAGTGACCGCGCGCGTTCGGGAAAGCTTGCGTTGTCGCTTAAGGAGCTACAGGCAATCGAGCCGGGTGACTATATTGTGCATATAGATCATGGAGTGGGAAAGTTCGGCGGGCTGGTGCGTACTGATGTCAATGGACGTCATCAGGAGATGATTAAGCTTATATATAAGAATAATGATATAATCTTTGTGTCGATACATGCTCTTCATAAGCTGTCGAAGTATCGCGGCAAGGAGGGGGTTGAGCCTAAGATCAATAAAATCGGGTCGGGGGCATGGGCGCGTGTCAAGGAGAAGACCAAGGCGCGTCTCAAGGATATTGCGCGTGATCTTATACGTCTGTATGCGGCGCGCAAGGATGAGCAAGGATATTGTTTTTCACCTGATTCTTACCTTCAGCATGAGCTTGAGGCTTCGTTTGTGTATGAGGATACGCCCGATCAGCTTTCGGCTACGCAGGCTGTAAAGGCCGATATGGAGTCTCCGCGGCCTATGGATAGGCTTGTGTGTGGTGATGTGGGTTTTGGTAAGACCGAGGTGGCTATTCGTGCGGCGTTCAAGGCGGCTGTTGATTCGAAGCAGGTAGCGGTGCTCGTGCCTACGACTGTGCTGGCTTATCAGCATTACAATACATTCAGGGAGCGTCTTAAGGAGTTTCCGGTCGGGATCGAATATCTTTCTCGTGCCCGTACGGCCAGTCAGGTGCGCGAGATATTGTCGAGGCTTGCGTCGGGTGAGATAGATATTCTTATAGGTACGCATCGTATTATCGGCAAGGATGTGCGGTTTAAGGATCTGGGCCTTCTTATTGTCGATGAGGAGCAGAAGTTTGGTGTAGCGGTCAAGGAACGTCTGAAGCAGCTTAAGGTTAATGTCGATACGCTTACCATGAGTGCAACTCCGATACCACGTACGTTGCAGTTTTCGCTGATGGGGGCCCGCGACCTGTCGGCTATTACTACGCCACCGGCCAATCGTTATCCTGTTCTTACGTCGGTCGATACGCTTTCCGATGATATTTTATCGGAAGCTGTTAATTTTGAGATGTCGCGTAATGGCCAGGTGTTTATTATTAATAACCGTATAGAACAGCTGTATGATCTTGAGGCGATGGTTAAGCGTGTTGTTCCTGATGTCCGGACGCTTGTGGCTCATGGGCAAATGCCGCCGGAGCGTCTTGAGCAGGCGATAATCGATTTTGCTAATCATGATTATGACGTGTTGCTTGCCACTACAATTATAGAGAGCGGCATAGATATGCCTAATGTCAATACTATAATAGTGAACAATGCTCATTGCTTCGGTCTTAGTGAACTTCATCAGCTTCGTGGTCGTGTGGGACGGTCGTCGCGCAAGGCGTTCTGTTATCTTATGGTTCCGCCTGGTGTGCCGTTGACGCCTGTGGCGCGTCGTCGTCTTCAAGCTATCGAGAGTTTCAGTGATCTGGGCAGTGGTATACATATAGCCATGCAGGATCTTGATATTCGAGGTGCCGGTAATCTCCTCGGAGCCGAGCAGAGTGGGTTTATTGCCGACCTTGGTTATGAGGCTTATCAGCGTATACTCAAGGAGGCTGTAACAGAGTTGCGTAATGAGGAGTTTGCCGATGTGCTTGTTGCGTCGGGTTCGGCTGTGATGGGTGCTGACGATCAGGCTGATTTTGTAGCTGACTGTATTATAGAGAGTGATATGGAGCTTCTGTTGCCTGCTTCTTATGTTCCTAATGAGAGTGAACGCATAGCGCTATATCAGGAGCTTGACAATATTGAGCGTGAAACGGATCTTCGTGCTTTTGGCGAGCGGCTTATAGATAGGTTTGGTGCTATTCCTGATGTTACAGCCGAGCTTTTGCGTATTCCTCGTCTGCGCCGTATGGCCCGTAGTCTCGGTATTGAAAAGATCACGCTTAAGCAGGGACGTATGTATATGTATTTTGTTGATGAGACCAACAAGGCCTATTACCAGTCTTCTATGTTCGGGCGTCTGTTGCGTTATCTGCAACTTAATCCACGTCGTGTGGCGATACGTGATAAATCGGGCAAGAGGAGTTTTGTTATAGAGCATGTCGACCGTGTTGAGCAGGCGGTTGAAATCCTTGATCAGGTGCTTGCTTTGCCTGCGTTGTAGTGAAACCATGTTCTACAGCATAATTTTAACATTTGTTGATTTGAGTGATTATAAGTGGTGTATGCATGAATGAACAAAATAGTGAGAAAAAATGTTGTAGAAAAATTTGGAAGGAATTAGAAAAGTGTCTACCTTTG
>CAXHRO010000017.1:0-69655 GCA_964018905.1 uncultured Muribaculaceae bacterium | reverse complement strand
TGCCGGCCCGGTTGTCTTCTCTTATCAAAGCGTATGCTATAACATATCTCCTTATACTGATTGGTGTCGTATTATTGTGGAGAGTTGCTACTATTATTACTTGGCTTTCTTCGAGGCCGTTGCTTTTTTGGCGGCAGTCTTTTTCTCGGCCGTTTTACGGGTTGCGGTCTTCTTCCTGGCCGGCTTCAAGGACTCCTCGACCGCTGGTTTTGATTCACGCAGACGATGCTCCTCGTCACGATGTTCCTCATCGCGGCGTATAGAAGCGATCTCCTTGTTAAGGGTCTCGATCTCGTCGGCCTGGTTACGTATGGTGGTAAGAAGCGAGTTGAGTTCCTCGTTCTCTATAGAGAGCGGATACTGCTCCTCTACACGCACAATAAAATCGGCCAGGACATTCATATAGTTGGTGAAAGCCTGGAACGGTGTCTCGTACGGGCTGAAGTGTGAATGAACCGCACCGTCGGCCATATGCTTTGTCGACATGTAGTAGAGATGGTCGCTGGCCTGCAGATAATACCAGTCCTGCTTGAGACGCCTGTCGTCACACAGACGCACACGTTCAGATACCGAGTAAAGCTTGCTGAAGGCTTCGTTCTGCAACTTGTTGCCGAGCCATGCCGATGTGTCTCTGGCCTCGTCGGCACCCGAGATGGGATGCATGACGCTGAGCTCGTCAACAGGCTTGATCTTCGATATAGCCTCGCTGGGAGTAAGGAAATCGATACCACGCTCAGCGGCAAAACGTGGCAAAGCCTCCAAGAACTGGAATATACCGCTCGAGGCCGGTTGCATCTCGCCGAATGTATCCAGGCCCATTGACAGATTGACGATCTGTTCCTCACGGGGAGTATCGGCGATCCATCCTATGAACTTGTCGGCGGTAAGCGGGAATTCGCTCCAGTCATGATTGGAGAATCGGAACGAGATATCATCGCTAAGCTTTGAATTCTTGAGCAACAGACGAAGCTTGGGAGCCGAAGCCGCCGTATAGATATAGTTGGGCGACTTCCAGCCCAATATATGTTTGGCTCCCTCGGTGAGCACACCTTTGAAGCCCATGGCGAGAATCTGCGGGGCCAGATCGTCACAATATATAAGCTCGGTATTGCGCAAAACCTTAGTGGATACTCCAAACAGTTCCTTTACCTTCTCACTGTGAACCATAATCTGGTTGGCAAACTCATCGAGGTCGACGAGCGAGGCCAGCGAGTGGGCATAGGTCTCGGCTGTGAACTCAACCTTGCCGGTAGCGGCGAGCTGTTTAAGCAGGTCGATAAACTCGGGCACATACTGCTCACACTGCTCCAGGGCGACACCTGTTATGGATATCGAACAATGGAATTTACCGCCCGACTCGTTGATCATCCTCAGCAGGGTGCGTGCCGCCGGAATATAGCTGCGCTCGGCAACGCGCGATATTATGTCGTCGTTGGCAAAGTCGTCATAGTAGTAGTGGTCATTGCCTATGTCAAAGAAACGGTATCTCTTGAGACGGAACGGCTGGTGGATCTGAAAATTAAAACAGATAGCTTTCATTGTGGTATGATGTTATTGCTTGATAGCGTGTTGAAAAAAAATGTGGTTGTCAAATTATCGGCCGAGCACACGACGGTAGATGTCTATGACCTTGGCGCCGGCCTTATCCCATGTGATCTGCGCCACCTCGGCCAGACCGTCTTCCCTCAGCTGCTCGTACATCGCCGGATAGGTTACGATCGAGTTTATCGCATCGGCCATGGCATCAATATCCCAGTAATCGGTCTTGATGACATTGTCCAGGATCTCGGCACATCCGCTCTGCTTGGAGATTATCGATGGAACGCCCATCTGCATGGCCTCCAAAGGAGATATGCCGAATGGCTCGGACACCGACGGCATCACATACACATCACTGGCCGAGAGCATCTCGTAGACCTGCTTGCCCTTCTGGAATCCCGGGAAGTGGAAACGGTCGGCAATACCACGCTCGGCGGCGAGAGTGATCATCTTATCCATCATGTCACCGCTTCCGGCCATTACAAACCTTACATTATGGTTATTTTTCAACACTTTGGCAGCAGCCTCGACAAAGTATTCGGGACCCTTCTGCATTGTGATACGTCCCAGGAAGGTCACGACCTTCTCCTTGGGCTTGGGAGCGCTGGCATTCAAGAGATCCTCGCTCAGAGGCACCACGGCATTGTGTACGGTAGTAACCTTGGCCGGGTCTATGCCATATTTCTCAATCACCGTACGACGCGTAAGATTGCTCACGGTAATTATATGATCGGCATGGATCATGCCGTCGCGCTCGATGTTGAACACAGTGGGATTTACATTGCCGCGCGAACGGTCATAGTCGGTTGCATGCACATGGATCACGAGCGGCTTGCCGGTCACCTGCTTGGCATGTATACCGGCTGGATATGTGAGCCAGTCGTGTGAGTGTATCACGTCAAACTCCTCGGTGCGTGCTATGACACCGGCTACTATCGAGTAGTTATTTATCTCCTCGAGAAGATTGTCGGGATAGCGTCCCGAGAACTCGATGCACCCCAGATCATTGGTACGCATATAGTTAAAATCGGCATAGATGTGGTCGCGCAGACGGAAATACTCCTGTGGATCCATTACCTTGCCGATGCGGCTCTCGACATAGTCATACGAGACATCCTTCCACACGACAGGTGTCTGCGAAGCGCCTATTATCTTGGCGAAACTCTTATCCTCGTCGCCGAAAGGCTTGGGAATAACAAAGGTGATATCCATATCGCCACACTCCCACATTCCCTTGGTGAGACCATAGCTGGCAGTACCGAGACCACCGAGGATATGAGGCGGGAACTCCCACCCGAACATTAATGCTTTCATATGGCTTATTGTCTGTATTTCTTAAGGGTGTAGAGTGTGCGAAGAACCTCGGCGATATTGGTGGCATGACTTATGGCGCCTCGTCCCTGGAATGGAGGATTGCCGTCATAGAGCTGTGACAACGACCCGATACACCCCTGCGACATCTCGTCCTCGAAGCCGATGAGCATCCTGTCGATGTAGCTGACACCGCTCATACCGAATACTCTGAGATAGGCCTCGGCATAGAATCCCATGAGCCACGGGCGTGCTGGACCCTGATGGAGGGCCAGCTCACGGTCGCGTGGCGAACCGAGATAGAACGGGCGGTATCCGTAGCTACGCGGCGACAGGGAACGTAGTCCCTTGGGAGTGAGCAACTCACGGGTAACAACATCAAGTACCCCCTTGCGCTGGCGACGGTCAAGTGGTGAATAGTCAAGCCCGATAGCAATGGCCATGTTGGGACGCACAGACGGGTCGGCGTAGTTGCCGTCGACATAGTCATACAGGTAACCGCTCTCGTTAAGAAACGTGTCGATAAACGGTTGCTTCATGCGGGCGGCATGAGCCATCCAGCGTTCACGCCCTGAGGCGAGCGACACGTCGCCTTCCACAAGATCGGCGCCAAACATCAGCGCGTTGTAGAAAAGCGCGTTGAACTCCACCAGCATGCCCGAACGAGGCACTACAGGCCTACCGTCCCACACCGAGTTCATCCATGATACCGGCACGTGGGAGCCATCGGTCGAGATAAGCCCGTTGTCAAGCACGAATAGATTGGGGTGACGGCCATCAAGCAGATATTGCAGTATCCCGGCCACCAGCGGTGTATAGATCTTACGGGCCGCATCCATTCCTTCCATCTTGGCATACTGCTGTATTGACCAGAGGGCCCATAGCGGGATGTCGGGAAGATCGATACCATGGATACGGGCGTTTTTCTTGCCCGATTCCATAAACGTAAGCAACGCCTTTGACGCGGTCTCCATTATGGTCTCGAAGTCCTGGCGGTGGCCTATGGCCAGAGTATTGCCGGGAAGCGACATGAATGTATTGCGGGCCAGCACAGTTCCCCACGGGTAGCCCGAGAGCATGAACTCATTGTCACCGTCAACGAGGTACAGCTGCTTGGCCGAGTTCTTCAGACAGTTATAGAAACTCGTGCGGCATGTACGGCTTGCTATCTCGTTCACATACATCTTGTTGAGACTACGTGGCGAAATCTCGTCGATACCGGCCGAGAAGATTATCGATTCACCCTTTTTTATAGGTATGGAGAAGTATCCCGGCACCCAAAGATCCTCGGTATACGGAACTCCGCGCTCCAGATCCTTAACATACTCTATATCCTTGTACCAGTGAGGCTCATAGTGCCACTCGGGCTTGCGGCTGAACTGCATGTACAATGTAGGATAGCCAGGATACATGCACGATGAAACACCGTTGTCTACCGAAGGACACCCTGTGTTGAGTGCCTGATTCTCGACACACAGCTCGTTACTGTCACGGAATGCCAGGAACGGCCTGAACTGCAATGTCGTGGCCGAGTGGGCATCCACCAGGGTATAGCGTATGAGCAGACGGTTCGCCTTTGAGATGAATATCTTTTCCTTGGTGAGAATCACACCTCCCACACGATAGGTGGTACGGGGCACACTCTCACAGTCAAACTCGCGTATGTATTTATGGCCGTTGGGGTTATACACACCTCCCTTGTAACGGTGCAAGCCCAGATTGAATGGGGCGCCATGCTGGATGACGGTTACATCCATCGACGACAACAGCACGTGAGGGCGGTAATCCTTGTGACTTAGCGGCATCACAAGCAGACCATGCTGTTTGCGGGTGTTGCAGTCGACGACCGATGTACAATGATAAGCGCCTGCCTGATTAGTGCGAAGCATCTCCTTAGGGAGGGACTGCTCGAGGTTAATCATGAGATTCTTATCAAACTTAAGGTAACTCATTATATATTTAGTTTTTTGGGTTTGTAATTCCGGTATTAGGACCCGACTCTACAGGTCTACAAGCACAATATGGGTACATTTCCAATAGCGAATATACGTAATATTTCGCTCTCACAACATTTTTTTGGTAAAAAAAGTTCCATTTTTCACATTTTTATGCTCTCATACGATACGCTCATGCCAAAGCCTGTTGTACAACATCGCTATACAACCAACTTTAGAACCGGTCACACCGACTCTCAGAGTACAGCAGCTATAACGCTACATACAAACAACTTAAAATGACTGTTATAGCATACCATTTAATAAGTGGACGCATATAGAAAGGCATACCGGAGAGAATGCCGGCACTAATAGCCGCGGTGTCAGGCGGCCATCAAATCGCGCAACCCGTGGATTATCAATGATTATTCTTTCTATGTAACTACAGCTGTGTGCTACCCTTAGCCACAGGCTCACGGGCAACACACAGCTGTCATTACAGTAACATTCTCACAAGGAGTGCCTTTGACTCTAACGGATACTTGCCGATTGTTATACCCGAAGCCGGCCGCCCCCATCGATACATGGGATACAACCGGCTCCTTATATACACAGTATGCAGTATGTGTCAGACCGTCAATCGAATACCTTCTCCCACTTGTATATGCGATAGAAGAACGGGCGGTACCAGTCGGCCGACCCTGCATAGGTAAAGTTACGGGCAAAAGCACCGAATGTGCCCAGCTCGCCGATCACGGCTCCATTGTCGTCGTTCGCGCTCGGATCGGTGTTGGTCGAGATAACGATCTCTCCGTCACGCGACAAAGCCGGATGATGGTTGAGCATATAGAGGTTGCCATACTTGCGACCCCACTTGTCGCCCTGTAGCGGGTCGAGCGAGTCGGGGAAGCGCAGGAGTTCACGCTTGTCGGTGAACGGCCCCCACGGATTCTTCGAGCGCAGTATATTCAACTCGCGGCCAAACGGGAACGACTGGGCCAGCATGTAGTACATGCCGTCCTTCTCGAACACCCATGGCATGGTCATCGAGCCCTGCCCGGGGGCAATGCCGGCGTTCTGGGCCTGGATGGGTACAGGATAACCGTCCTGCCAACCCATTTCGCCATTATCATCAGGCACATAATATTCTACACCCGAGGCAAGATCCGAGCCCTTCGTGCGTGCCACGATAGGATCATTGCCGAGGAATTGTCCGTTGCCGGTCGAGCTGTAAAGATACAAGTGGCCATCCTCACACTCCAGCAGTGTCGAACCGTATCCGTAGGGATTGGCAGGGATCCAGTTGTGGTCGATCGACTCCAGTTTCATGTATCCGGGGTCGCCGGGCTTGCCGTCAATGCTGTAAACGGCGAGCGCAGCATTCTGGTTGAGCATATCACCATTGCCGGGAGTATGCACTCCCATCCATATGAGGTGAAGTTTGCCATCCTTTATCGTGCCGTCACCGCTCCAGTAAAGATAGTCCTGGGCGATACCGTCACCGTTATAATCCACGGCCAGCGGATGATCGACATGTGTGCGGGCCATATAGTAGCCGTAGGCGTTGGCATCGGAGGTCTGTATCCAGTCGGCCATCCAGTGGAGGTCATCCTCGCCGGGAGTTCCGGTCTCGGCATCCTGCACCATAATGGAGTTACGAGGGAAGCTGTTCTTGCCGTTTATACGTGCACGTGTTGAAGGATCTACCGTGCCATAGAAACTATCGTTGAATGTCCACAGTATATTGCCGCCGGGCAATTCTACCGTGAGGACACCGTCTCCACCGTTCCATCCCAGCGTACGGGTGAACAGGTCGTTGTACAGCTTGTCCTTATAGGCATATACATAGTCGTTGGCAAGATCGCTCCCTATCTCTTCGAGCTGCCAGGCAGCCTCTATATGAGGCGGAGCGAAGTTGGGATCCTCCTTATAATGCAGCGGCTGGGGTTCCAGGGCATCGGTACACGATGTCATCGACGCGATCGATGTGGCGCAAAGGGCCACTGCCATAGCTGATATCTTGTTGTTGAGTCTCATCTTTCAAATGCGTTTTAGAAGGTTATCTGCAATCCCATGTTGACCACACGCTGGTTCATATAGCTGTCGCCCGCCGAGTTGGTCGAGATCTCGGGATCCTGCTGATACTTGTTGTAATTGGTCCATGTGAACAGGTTGTAGGCGTTCACATACAGGCGGAGATCCTGGATAGCCTTGGGCAGGATGGTCTTGGGGAACTGGTAGCTCAGGTCAATGGTCTTGAGACGTATGTACCATGCGTCCACAAGCCAGAAGTCGCTCATATAGCCTGCGGCCGAGTTGACCGACGAGGGGTTGGATGTCAGGCGCGGGAACTCGATCTGCTCTCCGGCAGCCCATCTTTCCTCGGTCCAGCGGTAAGTGTGGATAGGCTGGAACTGGCTTTTGAACGGCTCGATGGCTGTACCCGTGAGGGCAAAACTGTAGTCGAACGAACCCTGGAACAGCACATTTACCGAGAATCCCTTCCAGGTACCCCCTACCGACCATCCGAGAGTTGTCGACGGCAAATTAGGCTTGCCGATGGCACACTTGTCATAGTCGTCGATGATGCCGTCACCGTTAAGATCCATGTATTTGAGATCTCCGGCCTGCACTGCAGTGCTCGAATTGGGGATGGCGGGAGCGCCGGGAGCACCGGCCTGTATGGCTGCGATATCATCGGGGGTATAGTAACCTATCCACTTGTAACCGAACGGCTGGTTGATGGGATGTCCGGTCGACATTAGCCACGGGTAGCTCTTCTGGGCCTCGTCCATGAACAGGACCTTGTTCTTGGCTATAGAGAACACGAACGAAGAGTTAAGCTCGAAGTCATGGCTTATACGCTCGTTGTAGTTGATCACGCCGTCAAAGCCGGTGTTACGGGTACGGGCGACATTGCTCGGAGCAAGCCCAACACCGAGAATCAGTGGAGCGCTGCTACGCGATACAAGCTGGTCATAGCGGGTGTCATGGAACCAGTCGACAGTGACGCCGATGCGGTTGAACAAACGGAATTCCAGGCCCACGTCCCACTTGCGGGACTTCTCCCATGTTATCGAGCTCGTGCCCAGGTCACCCTCGTAGAAGTTGGCCGGCGGCATGTTGTTGGAGATATTCTCGCCAAGATACATGCCCGAACCCTGATAATAGAACTGCTTGTACAGATAGCGGTTGCCTACGGCTATGTCCGATCCGACAATACCGAATGATCCGCGCACCTTCAACAGGTTCATCCATCCGCTTATGCCGCCGTTGCGGAAGAAATCCTCCTCAGAGATAATATATCCTACCGATGCCGACGGGAAGAAACCGAATCGGTTATCCTTTCCAAAGCGGTCGGTACCATTGTAGGCCGCATTGAAATCAAAGAGATAACGGCTCTTGAGACGGTATCCGAGCGACATTGTATAACCCTCAAAGTTGGCCGGTACGCCGGCGGCACTCACATGGGTGTCGCTCTGACGGTTGTAAAGCAACATGCCGGTAATGTCATGGATATCGTTAAACGTACGTGCGTACTTAAGGAACAACTGCAGGTTGAAGTTCTTCTTGTCGTTGCCGTTCCAGCCGGTAACATCGTAGGTGCCGTTGGTATATACATTGTTGGGGTTGATGGTATATGTATCGGTCACAGGGTCGTAGTGATAGGTGGGATACGCGGTACGGCGCACCTGGCGGTTGTTCTCATCGATCGACGCATAGGCTACACGGCCTGTGGCCGACAGGCCGGGAGTGATCCAGTCAAGCCCCCAGTCAACACCGAAGAGGACGTTGTTGTCGTTGCGGCGGTTGCGCACATAACCCTCGTTGGCAAGACGGGCGGGAAGAACGGCATCCTTCTGGTCGGTGTCATACAGGAACGGGGTTGAGCCGTCGGGATTGGTCACCGGGGCCGAGTAGGGATGCATCTTCGACCAGTCATATATCTGGCCGGTGGCATTGATGCCGCGCGGCTCGTTGATATTCATGAAACGTGATGTCACGTCAAGTCTCAGCTTAAGGTTGTCGGTAACCTTGAAATCGAGGTTGGTACGGAAGTTGAAGCGGTGATAGAAGTAGCTTGAGTTGACATCCGACGCGCTCGAACTGAAGTTCCTCACAAGGCCGTCCTGGTTGAGATAGCCCATCGACACGAAGTATGTGAGACGGCTCGAACCACCCGAGATATCAATGTTGGCGTTCTCCTGCCATGCCGAGCTCTTGAAAACCTCGTCATACCAGTTTACATCGGGGTGGCCGTAGGGATCTGAGCCCGAGGCAAACAGGTTGATATCGTTCTCGGTCCAGCGGGGTGCTATGCCGTCATTGGCATACGCCTCATTGACAAGAATGGCCGTATCGTGGGAATTAAGGAAGCGCGGTGTGCGCACAGGCATCTGCACGCCACCCTCTACACGTACGGTGACACGGGGCGCGCCCTCCGATCCACGACGGGTCTTGACCACGAGTACACCATTGGCACCCTTGATACCGTAGATGGCCGTAGTGGCGGCATCCTTGAGGATAGTGATGCTCTCGATCTCGTTGACATTGATCTGTGACAGCTGGTCGTAACTGTACTCGACGTCGTCGACGATGATGAGCGGCTTGTTACCGTCACCGTTAAGAGAACTGACGCCACGTATGAAGAAGTCGCTGGCATCCTTGCCCGGCTGGCCCGAACGCTGCTGGCTGAAGAAGCCCGGCAGCTTACCCGACAGGGCGTTCTGCACACTCGAGGTGGGTACACGGCGTATCTGCTCGGCGTCGATATTGCTGGCCGCACCGGTAAGGGTTATTTTCTTGACCGTGCCGTAGCCAACGACCACAACCTCGTCAAGCTCGGTCTGGTCCTCGATCATCTCTACCAGGACAGGCTCGGAATCTGAGGTTACTTTCAACTGCCGGTTCACGTATCCTATGTAGGTGAAGTCGAGTTCGTCGCCCACAGCGGCCTGTATGGCGAAGTTGCCGGATATGTCGGTGGCCGTGGCCTTGCTTGTGCCCTTTACCCTCACGGTAACACCCACCAGGGGCTCACCGTCGGCCTTGGCGGTCACGGTACCGGTCACGGTGAACTGCTGGGCTATGGCTTGTAATGCGATAATGATGCTTAACGCAATGGTTATTAATCTGTTCATGATGTGATTACCAATTCGGGTTTTGAACCATGTTTGAATTTTTCAGCACTTCGCTGTAGGGTATGGGATAGAAGTATCGGCGGTTGTCCCAGTTGGGATTCACCACGTCGACACGGTTGTAGCTTAACTGCCCGTCACGATTGTTGATCTCCAGGCCTTGTACCGGAGCGGCAAGGGCAGTCTCGGCAAGACGCCAGCGACGCAAGTCGTTGTATCTCTGCTCCTCGAAGGCCATCTCCACCCGGCGCTCGTTGTATATAAGCTCGCGCATCTCTTCCTTGGTCAGTGTCGATGGGATACCATAGCTGTTGTCGTCACCGGCCTCGATACCGGCACGCTCGCGTAGCATTATAAGGTATTCCCTGACATTCTCGGCATTAGGTCCCTCATACTCGTTCATCGCCTCGGCATAGTTGAGAAGCACCTCGGCATAGCGGAATGCCACCCAGTTGTGTACTGTCGCCTCGTACTGCAGATTGGCGGGATTGCTGTAGTCACGCATAAACTTACACATGTAGTAGCTCGTGCGGTTGTATACCGATGTCGAGTTGGGGTTGTTGATTCCTCCAAGGTAAGTGGCCAGCGGACGTCCCATCCATGGCGATGCATTGTGAAGCACGGTCATGGCCAGGCGCGGGTCTCGGTTGTCATACTGCGAGCCGTCGGCCGTGTAAGAGTATTTGGGGCTTTTGCCGGGCATATAGCCGTCAAGCATCGGGAATGACTCCACAAGGTTCTGTGAAGGCAGTGTGCGACCCTGTCCGACAGCGTTGCCGGTGAAACCGAGCGGGCCGTTCACAGTCTCGATAACAGTGCCGCTGTGCTGTTTCACTATGCTCCATATGGGCTCGGGGTTGTTATAGCTGTAGTGGCCGGTGAATATCGCACGGAAATCGGGGTTGAGCCCTACTATCCCCGATCCCTCGTGGCCGTAGGTCTCGATAAACTCACGTGCGGCGTCGGCGGCCAGTTTCCAGCGATTGACATCGTAGGCGGCATAGCCTATCAACTCGTTGCCGGCCTCAAGAGGCTGTTCTTTATACAGTTTTGAAGCGGCATACAGCAACAGGCGGCTCTTGAGCGCGTCACAAGCCTCTCTTGTCACGGCCATCTCATAACCGGTCGAGATCGTATTCAGGCCACGCATGTCGACCTTGGCCTTGTCAAGTTCTCCCACTATATAGTCCACACACTCGGCGAACGTGTTGCGTGGGATCTCAAGGTTATCGTTCAACTCGAAAACCTTCTCGCCAAGCAGCGGCACACCGCCATATCTCTTGACAAGATTAAAATATGCATAGGCACGCAGAAATCTCGCCTCGGCCTTCATTGTTACATTAAGGGGAGTCTGTTTCACCTTGCCGTCGGCATCGGGCTGCTCATCACCCTTCACATAGGTGTACTTGAACGGCACACGGTCGATATTGGCGATCAGAATCGTAGCCTCGCGTATGGTCTTGTAATATGTGTCCCAGTCCATGTCGTCATTCACACGGGTGCTCGCTGTATAGCGACCCGTGGCCAGACGGTATACCTGGCTCTCGTCATAGTATAGCGAGGTGGCATCGTCACTGGCGGCATCGAGGTAGTCGTTGCCTATGCTGTTATGGCCGGGCTTGAGCTGGTTGTATATGTTGCTCAGGTAATAGAGGGCCTGCGTTCCTACCGAGTCGGTCGTCGAGAAGACATAGTCGATGGTGAAATTCTCGACCGGGGTAGGCTCGTAGCCGTCGGTACATGAGACGATACCTGTCACACCGAGGGCCATGATGCCTCCAAGTAAGCTTTTATGTAGTTTCATGTTCATCATGATGTCAGAGACGGTTTAAAATTTGAGATTCAGGCCTACGCTCCATGTGCGCTGCAGCGGGTAGCTTGTGAAGCTTACCTCGGGATCATCCCAGCTGTAGCCCGACAGGGTGCACAGGTTCTGTACGTTCACGAATATCTTGGGGCGCACTCCGCCCAGGTAATTGCGGCAGAAAGCCTGCGGTAGCGTATAGCCCAGGTAGAGATTGCGGCATCGTATGAAGTTGCCGTTCCTGACCCAGAACGACGAGTTCCAGTCACCGCCCATGTTGTATTTGTTACCTCCGGCCGACAAGCGGGGCAGTATGGCTGTATGAGCGGTCTCGGGGGTCCAGCGTCCAACCAACAGCTCGTAGCCCTGGCTGTATGACTGGCCGTAGGTCAGGAAGCCCTGGCGCAGATTGTCGTCGCTCACATAGATGTCGCGGTTATATACTCCCTGCCATGAGGTCGACATCTCCAAGCCCTTCCATTCAAAGCCAAGATCGAGGCCGAAGTACTGCAGAGGCTTGTTGTTGCCTATCACCGTCACGTCAAACTCGTCGATAACATTGTCATTGTTCATATCGCGATAACGGATGTCGCCGGGCTGGATGTCGTCATAGCCCGAGATGACCGCGCTCGTGGCAATCTCCTCGGCCGAGGTGAAGAAACCGTCGGCCACCAGGCCATAGTAGGCACCAGGGGCATTGCCCGTGTGGCGCAGATAGTCATAGGGCTGGTTCTGCTCGTCCATGAACAGCACCTTCGATTTCTCAATGTTCCAGTTACCGGTCACAAAGTAGTTGAACGCACCGACATTGTCCTGCCATGTGAGGGTGATCTCACCACCCGTGCGGCGCTGCTTGCCGATGTTCTCGTTGGGATAGGCGATGCCCATCAGGCCGATGCTCTTGCCTCGCTGCTGCAACAGGTCGAAGTAGCGGTCGTTATAGTAATCGGCCTGCAGGGTGAGGCGACCGGAAAGTATCGACGCGTCGATACCAAGATCTACCTTGTCGGCTTTCTCCCAGCTTATGAACGGATTGGCCAGGGGTGAATTGGGACGTGTCGCGGTAGCATAGTTTGAGTTGATGTCCCACAGGTATCCGCTGTTGGCGGTCTCAGAGTAGGTGGGATAGTATGTATAATAACCCGAGTTGTCGACTCCGTTGCCGGTGCGGCCGTAGACGGCACGCAGTTTCAGGCGGTCGAGCCACCCGCCGGCGCTCTCCATGAAGCTCTCGCGGGCCAGGTTCCAGCCCAGACCGGCGGCATAGAATGTTCCCCAGCGGCGTCCGGGAGCATAGCGGTTATAGTAGCTCTGGGCCACACTGGCCTGCAGGAAGTAGCGGCTGTCATAGTCATACTGTGCTGTCTCAAGAATGTTGGACGGTAGTGACGGCAGGTCATAGTTGTTGATATTCTGACGGGTATCCGCGCTCAGGCCGGCCTTGAGGTGATGAAGGCCCCACCTACGCTCGTAATCGACGCCGATCTTGCCCCAGAGCTGCTGGAATGTTCCTACAGCCCGGTACTGGTTTATCTGGGTCGAGATATCGCCGTAGCGGCGGTATACAGGATCACCGGTATCGCTGATGGCATACTCGTAGACAGGCTGGCGCATCGTGCGGAATGTTGCCGAGCGGCTCTGTACCGTGATGCTTCCCATCGCGTAGGCCGACAGTCCCTTGACATGACGGTCGAAGTCATACTTGAGTTTTAGCATACCAAGGAGGTCGCGGGTGGCGTCGGTGATATAGCCCGACTCCGATACCTGAGCAAAGAGGTTGTTGGTGAACGACGCGTTACCGCCCCAGGTGCCGTTGGGGTTCCTGACGGGATAGGCGTTGTTGGGCGTGCGGTAGATGTCGAGCAGAAGATCGCTGTATCCCGAGCCCGAGCCGCCCGGCTGGTTACCCTCCTCGAGACGTGCCAGCAACGATATCGAGGCCGTGAAATCACGGGTCACCTTCATGTCAACCTTTGAGTCGACCGAGTAACGCTTGGATGTAAGCTGGGTGCTGTAGCCGTCGTTATGGTCGCCGAAGAGACCGTTCTCATAATAGTAGCCGGCATTGACAAAGTACTGCACGAAGTTGTTGCCACCCGATACATTGACGTTGTAATACTGTGATGTCGAATGATCGCGCATGGCGGTGCCGAACCAGTCGACATTCGGATACAGGGCACTGTTACCCCCCCCCATCATGGTGTAGAAATCATCCTTGCTGTACAGGGGAGGACGACCGTCGTTCTGCAACGCCTCGTTGAGCAGATAGGCATAGTTGGCAGGGGACAGAGCCTTGGGAGTACTCAGCGGAGTCGAATAGCCGAAACGGCCTGTGAACGACACTCTCGTTCCCTGGCTGCGGGGATTCTTGGTAGTGATGAGCAATACGGGACGTGACGAGCGCATGCCGTTGAACATGGTGGACAGCGCGTCCTTCTGCAACGACACGGTCTCGATGGCATCGGGATCGATCGAGTAGAAGTCCCGCTCTATACCGTCGACATACACTATCGGAGCCAGTCCGCGAGATGTTATCGTATACTCCGAGTTGTCGCTGAAGATGCCGTTGCCCATGACCGGCACCGAGCCTATAAGCTCAGAGTTGGTGTTGGACGTCGTCTGGCGCAGACGGGCTCCCCGGTATTGTGTGATGTTGAGCCCCGCCATCTTGCCTGTAAGACCGGGAATGATAGTTGAGCCTATCGTGCGGTTGATCTCATCGGTATATACCGTCGAGGCCGAGCCGATGTAACTGTCGGCGTTGACCGGGCCATAGACCCCGGGGACAGTCTCTGACGACGGGACATACTGCTCGTTGAGCACGATACGCACGTTCTCCTTGTCTTTAGCGCGGCGTAGCAATGCCACATTGAACTCTGTGGCCTGATAGCCTGGAGCTACTACGAGTAGAGTGGTATTGGAATTCAGATCAACTTCAAACTTACCGTCTCCATCGGTCAGGACACGGGTATCCGCACCTTTGACCAGAACCTGAGCCGACGGTACGGGCTGGCCATACTCATCGACGACGATACCGCCGGCAGCCTGGGCCGACATTGTCGCGAGCATCGTGGCTGCAGCCGCCAGCGTATGGCGCCCTATCTGTTTCTTTATATTATATGTGATATTCATAAACTGGTTTTCTTGTTTAGGATTTTCCAAACTGGTATCAGACACCACACTTCATCTGGTAGGTGAACGGTATGTCATCGCTCTCGGGAATCTCGCCATTGACACGCATGTCAAACGACTTGTTCACGACTACCGAGCCATCGCGGTTGGTGAAGATATAATCTATATGGGTCACGATCTCACCGTCGGGTACATCAAAGAATCCAACCGGCCACAATGTGACACTGTAATTCTGTGTAATGGTATTTGGACGGGTCATAAGGGTCGAACTGTCACGCCTGTCGACCTTATAGACGCCACCCTCGGCCGTATAGGCTGTGCTCTCGAAGAATATCTCGTCACACTTCACAAGGTCGTTGGAGACCGACTCGCCGGCGAATGTGAATGTAATCAGATCGTCCTGCAACGAGCGCGCAGGCTCGGTCATATTGAGGAATGTCTTGGTAAAATCGGTTGTCTCGCCCGGACCTCCGTAGACAGTGAATGCCTCGCTGGTGAATGTCTGGTCGTAGTGCTTGTTGCCGTTGAGGTCATCATCAAGACCGTATACCGAGTGGGTCATGACAAAACCAAGATAGGCGATGACATTCTCCTGGCCCACATTAACATCTACGGTCACAGTATAGTTAGCCTTGAGGCCGTTGGAATACGACACTGCGGTATCGGCCCACCAGGCCACCCATTCCATGTCGTTGAGCTTATTTGAGCCGATGCCGTACTTCTCCATCAGCGCCTCGCCCCACGAGTAGCCGGGCTTGGCATGCGGAGGTGTGGAAAGAGGTATGGGAGACATTGTCTGCACCTCGTTTGGATCGTAGACACCACCACCCTGGAACGTCACAGTAGCATTGTCGCGTATTTTCCAGCCTCGGGGCGCGAGCATGGCGAATACCAGACGGGTATCGCCGTTGTCCTTGTCCTTGATCACATCGACATGACCGTTGATTTTGAATGTTGCCACCGAGCCGGCCTTGACACGTGGAGCCTTAGAGCCGTCTTCCTGAGGCTGGTCGATGTCGTAGCTGTCGATATAGATACATGCCGCAAGCACGGCAAATACCGATATCGCTGATAAAAACAGATATTTCCTTATTTTCATGTCGTGCCGCGTTTAATTGGTTTTTACAAATGTATACTCATAGCTGTTGAGCTCACAGCCGGGACTATGGGTGATGCACAGCTGACGCTTGCCGTCAACTATGGGGTAACGTATCTCTACCTCCTCGGCCTCGCCGGCCACACCATCCTCGGTAAATGTGAGCTGGAACGGATACTCCGGATTGTCCACCTCCCAGAATCCGGCTTCGCTCACCGGGAACGGCAACCGGTTTTCAAGACTGTAGCGGCCGCTCTCCTCAAGATGGAGCCTGAAGCTGGTGAAATCCATCACCGTGCTTATATCTATATCATTGCGTTTAACACCCGTGAGCTGCCACACGCCCGACAGGTTCTTGTCGGCCTCGGCAAGCTTGTCGGGGTTCTCAGAGTCCTTGTATGAGTCACACGACACTGCCGTCAGTAAGGCTGTCGCTGCCATGACATACGTTTTTATCCTGTTCATATCTTAGATGTAAGGTTGATATTAATCGTAGTAGGGGTTCTGCAACAGGTCGGACGAGCGCATTACCTCGTTGTATGGTATGGGCCAGAAATACATCGCTTTGCGGAATACATGCTGGCGTACATCGATCACACGCGCCGTGAGCGTTCCGTCGATCCTGTGGGTGATCTCAAGACCATGGGTCATGACATTCTCGGTAGCATCGGCTATCATCCAGCGGCGCACGTCAAAGAACCGGTGTCCCTCGCATGCAAGCTCGATACGGCGCTCGAGACGTATGGCCTCGCGCATACTGTTCTGGTCCATATTGTCATCCAGTCCATAGTTGCCGTCATCACCGGGTTCTATGCCGGCACGCTCGCGCAGGATACGCAACACCTCCATGGGGCTTATCTCACTCTCGCCTACGGTCTCGCTCCAGGAGGGGCCGTAGTACTCGTTGACAGCCTCGGCATAGTTGAGCAGGATCTCCTCGTAACGCATGGCATGGAACAGCTGGGTAACCTCGTTGAAGTTATATCCCGATGTACTGCGGTGCAGTCCCTTGCGCCAGTAGTAGCCTGTGCGGGTACCCTGGTTTATCGCGTCGACTGTTGCACCTATACCCTTGTAAGTATATACGATACGGTCATCAAGACCCACCTTGCGGGTAGTACCGTTATAGGTTATGGTGTTGGCAAGGCGAGGGTCACGGTTGAGCCCTGGATTGATACGGTCGTAGGTGTATTTGCCCTCACCCGGCCTGGCGCCGTCTTTCATCGGAAAACACTCCACAAGATCGTGAGTGGGGAATCCGCCCGAAGGGATACCGGCCGAGTTACACTGAGGAGGATCAAAAAGCTGGCACTTCTGCATGCCCTTGCCCTGTATCGAGGCAAGGATGCTGCCGCTGAACGGGCCGAAGGGATAACGCTTCCCGTTCCATACATTGGCAGTCGAATAGTCGGCGGCATGATCCTGAGCATAGAATCCGAAACCTGGCTCGTTAAAACCCGGATCGTTCGAAGCCAAGGTAGGATTCTGATGATATACATAGACATCCCACATGCCGGTAGCGATCATGTCGCGGGCAGCATCGACTGCATCTTTCCAGCGCTCATGATCGGCCTCGGGATATCCCATCACAGCCTTGAGCTCAGGATTGTCGGTATGGGTCGTGCCGTTGAAAAGGGGGCTGGCGGCATATAGCTTGAGACGCGATATCAGCGCGAGACACGCTCCGCCCGACGCACGACCGTAATTGACTCCCGAAACCCTCACAGGCAAATCGGCTCTCGCAGTACGGCACTCGCTCTCGATATAATCGACACACTCCTTGAATGTAGCGCGCTTCATATTGATAGTCTCGTAGTTGTCATTGTCATAGACAACATCTCCAAGCAACGGCACACCTCCGTAGTGACGGAGAAGTATAAAATAATACCATGCCCTGAGGAAACGAGCCTCGGCCTTGTACTGCTTTATAGCCATGGCATTCATCGGACTGCTGTCGGCATTGGCCAAAAAGACATTGACAGCACGTATCTGCTGGTAACATGTGCGCCAGGTCTTCTCGGAGATTGTAACCGGATTTACTGTTCCGGTAACAAACTGCACTCCATCGGTATTATTGGATGTGACCTTGAACTCACCCTCGTCACAAGCACTCTGCAGGCCACCCTCTCCGGGATCGAACAGTCCGCCGTTGAAACGATTGGGATGCACATCAAATGTAATGTCGGTGTAGATATGGTTAAGGAAACCGACGGTATAGGTACTGTCACTGAAGATTACCTCCTTTGAAAGATCGGTCGTCTGTGTCTCGTCAAGAAACGAACTGTCGACACACGATACGGCGCCAATCATCGAGGCACTCAAGACAAGACCTGACAATATACGGGAATGTCTCATGTATATAGATTTAGTGAATATTAAAAACATAGATTGATACCATCAGGGCCCAAGACAGGCCCTACAATCATATGACGACCGGCCCTGCAAAAACCATTAACAATATCTAAAAAATACTATAAAACGGCCACAACCACAGCATGGCACCCAGGCAATAAACCTATATCGCTTAGTGCCTGCACTGATATTATTGGTAGTTATCAGTGCCTAACGGCCTCTGCGAGCACTCGTATGACAGACACCCCGGGGCCCGCCTCGACAAAGCCACCTTCGGCACCGTCACATACCATCCCCTCGGGAACCCTTACACGCGCCAGGCTACCCTCCGGGATCTCGACGGTATACATCAGTCCACCGGGCACACGCTCCCAGCGCACCATCACTGTCCCTCGCGGAGTCTCCTTGGTAACGACAGCCCAGTCAACACCCTCGGCCGGCTTTGGGTCAACAATCATACGCTCGTATCCGGGGGTCTCGGGTATCAGTCCGCCAAGGCCCTGATAGAACCACTCGCCCACCCCGTTATAGCAGTTGTGGACACGGCTTCTCTCACCGCTCCAGTACTCCCATGTGGCTGTGGCGCCATTATCGATCATATGCAGGTATCCGGGATAGTCGCGCTGCCTCAGCATTGTTGCCATCACATCACTGCGACCGCTCTCTATGGCCCATCGGGTAACGATAGGCACACCCACGAGACCGGCCCCGATATGATCCCTGTCACGCTCGTGAATAAGGTCGACAAGTCGAGCCTCGACCTGTGAACGGAGGTGGCCGGGAGTAGCCCCTACAATCAACGGGTAACACATGTCAAGCTGTGATCCGGTGGCATACTGCCCTGTGCCGAAGTCATAGAAATTATAATGTATGGACG
Source organism: uncultured Muribaculaceae bacterium (assembly GCA_964018905.1). Lineage (GTDB taxonomy): Bacteria > Bacteroidota > Bacteroidia > Bacteroidales > Muribaculaceae > JAAVFS01. The sequence goes on along the minus strand of CAXHRO010000017.1, from coordinate 50,472 downwards.
CGTTCAGGGCCTCGCGACGGCGATCCCACTCAGCAGCCTCGTCATCAAGCCCCAGATGACGCGCCATCACGCTCATCTTCTCCAGGCAATCACTTACAAAACAGTTGTTGACAAGATCAACCGACTTCTCGTTGCCGCAGTCCACGCCCCATGGAGCCAGCCAGTCGCCAAGATACCACATACGGTTATGGGTATCGGGCCAGCGACGCAGAAGACCGTCACGACTATGGGCATCGACATACGACATCCAGCGTTTCATCAACGGGTAATAACGCTCCACCACCCCGTCATCGCCATAGTTGAGCCAGGTGCGGTATGGAGCCTGTACTATGAATCCGCACCAGTAAGGGCCGCCTCCGCCTCCACCGGCTGGAGCAACATGCGGCAGACTGCCGTCAGCGTCCATAACGTCACCCCATGCCTGAAGCCAGTTGGCATATACAGGCCCCACATCATACATAGTCTGCAAGGTCATCGTCGACGAGTTGCCGTCTCCGCCGTAGCCGGTACGCTCCAGATGCGGACAATCAACCATGTAACCACTGAATGTCAGACACTTCATCGTATATTTGATCATATCGTGAATGGCATTCAGATCAGGATCGGAGCATTCGAAACCAGAGGCATCGGGCATGACGCCATGTATCTGCATCGCCTCCATACTCTGAGGGCCGGGGCAATAATTGAGTCCGCTTATCCTTACATACCGGTAGGCATGATGATTGAATTTATTTACAAACCGCTCCCGCGAGCCTCCTCCCGACACGTACAGATCTGACTCCTGTGTCTCAAAACTGCCGTCGGCTCCGAGATTGTCGGCATACTCCATCAAAACCTCCGATCCGGGCGGAAGCATACCGAAGTCAATGCCGAACCATCCTGTCAGCACCCGCCCCATGTCGACCAGGTAACTGCCGTCGGCCATCAATTTAACACTCCGAGGGTTATCGCGCCTGACGATACGGTTGCCGCCCGGCATATCGGGAGTCACGGCATGAGGTGTTATAAAAGGGGTTGCGGCGGCACTCCACTCCAGTCGGTCAAGTGTGGACCGCCTCATATCGGCCGGAGCGATACGTCCGTCGACCTTTTCTCCGCCAAACTGCAACGGGTACCAGTTGCCGGTGTCATGACGGCCGCTCGCGGCGGCAAGCCAGCTACCGTCACCGGACAGCAGAAGGCGCGACCGGTTACCCTTGACAGCATCAATCTCGATCTTGGCCACCGGCCCTGCATACTCGGCCTTGTAGGTAGTCTCCTTATACCATCCCTGGCCAAGCCACAACGCTATATCATTGTCTCCTTCCACCAGTAGCGGTGTTATATCATAAGTCACTATCAACGACCGTTTTCCCAGCTGAGACACTCCGGGAGACAGCACATTGTCGCCGGCTTTCACGCCATTGACATACAACTCATGGTATCCGAGAGAGTTGACGTGGGCCATCACACGGCCCTCTATACGGTCACATTTCAATCCATGGCGAAGTATAGGCGAACGCGGATCCATATCGTCACCGGTCGCCATTCCTATATACGATCCATGCATCGGATCGGACGCACCCGCAACGATGCCTACACCAAAGCGCTCTATGTCGCTCCAGGGGCTGCGTTCACCGTTCTCGTCCCATACCCTCACGCGCCACCAGGCCTGTGCGCGGGGAGACAAATCCTTGCCGTCATAAACGACATGGCTCACATCCCCCGAGTTGACCTTGCCGCTTCGCCACAGGTCGGGCTTGCGGTCCAGCGCGAGAGTCATTGAGTCACCCGCCACCTCGATCTCATAGGCTGTCTGGCGCTTTATATTGCGGTTTTTCCAGCTGAATCCCGGCCTAAGGGTATTCACTCCCAGCGGACGGCTCAGTTGCTCGGTCAACAGATCACACGGAGCGGTACCTGCAACTGACAACAATCGTGGAGATACCGGATTGACAGCTCCGGCTACGATCCCAATCCAGACAAAAATGAAGACAAGTAATCTCATAACAGACACAAAATTATAAAAATCGATACAATTCACAAAGGCCCCACACAGCATGAGCCGCCAGCCACAGATTGTCTATATCCGTTGCAGGACAACCCGCTCCGGGTACCCGTACTGTTTAACCAGGACATCGACACGACGGCCGGCAAAGTCACGGTAATCAACTGTGATTTCACGCTCGCCGCCAGGCATCAGGGTTATATAATTGTCATCCATGATGACAGGCAGGATACGCTCTCCGGTCTCACTGTCAACAAGCCTCAGACGGTTGCCGAACGATACCGTGCCGTTTCCGTTCCTTATATGAAGCCTTACACGTCCGTCACCTGCAGGCGTCGCGGTAACGCTCACACGAGCCTCTGGCAGAGAGTTTATCTCCCTGTAATCCAGTTCACGCTCACCGCCGTTGCGCCAATAGAAATTATCGCTCAGCATATGTCCGTCGCTGTCCCATAGCTCCAGCAGGATGAAATGCACCCCGGCTGGCTCGGTCGAGAAATCAAGCGTGAACAGATCGGCTCTTGACGAGGAGGCCATATCCACACCCGACGACGTACGTCCATACCGGTTCAGCTCCTTGCCGTCCAGCCCGTACACACGCGCCACCGCACGTAACCCCTTGAGGTCTCTGCCTCCGGTATTTATGGCCTTCACGCTGTTGTCAAGAGCGTTCCACTGTATGTGTATATGCTCACATGCCTTCTTTGCTCCCCAATAGGCACCCGTCGGGTCATAATAGTAGTCATAGGTCTGCCATACGAACGACGGGTAGGCCGGATGACTCATCCATATCAACAATCCCGCCGCATCGTTCCACATCTTGTCATTCCAGGCCTCATACATACCTTTCATATCCTCGATATTGACAAGCTGGGCTTTCTCACAAAATTCCTCGATGCCCGACGCCTCTCCCCATCTGTCCCTAACGGCATGGGTATAGTTGGTGGGCTTGGCATTCCACGCCTCGCTACCGAAGAAGTGGTGATTCCAGACGTTATCCTTCTCGTTTTCAAGACGGTCATCGTCGGGCAATGGCCACAGACTCTCCTCGGGAATAAACAGCCTCACACTCTCGTAGCAAGGGAATGTGGCCATCCCTATCTCCGATCTCATGCCGTAACCATGGTCTATGCCGTATGGATAACCGGGTTTGTTGAAGGCCAGGTTACTGCCCGATGTCGAGAAATGATGGCGAGGAGGCATATTGCACCACCATCCGCTACCCGACAGGCCGTCCTGATTGGAACACGACTTGTAGAGCCTGTCACCTCGGTCCTCCCGGTTGACAATCGCCGCCATTGCGGCATCAAGATATGGCGATGGATGGGTCTCGTTGGCTCCGCACCACAGTGCTATCGAAGGGTGGTTACGCAGGCGGCGTACCTTGTCCTCGGCATTGGCAATGAATGCATCCGGCTCGGCCACGTCATTATAGGCCACATACAGCCAGAAATCATTCCATACCATAATGCCGTACCGGTCACACCAGTCATAGAACTCGTCATCGGTCACACAGCCGGTCCACAGGCGTATCATATTGTAGTTCATGTCATGATGCAGACGTATCTTCTTCTCATACTCATCACCGTGACACCTCAGCAGATATTCGCTCATACCCCAGTTGCCCCCCTTGACATAGACACGACGGCCGTTTACCCACAGATTCATCACCGGCATACCGACCCGGTTCTTATCCCATGTATATTCATACTTCTTTATTCCGAAGTCAATCTTCTTCTCATGCAGTATCTCCTTGCCGTCTTTCACCTTGATATCAAGCGTATACATATCAGGCGAACCGTAGCCGTTGGGCCACCACAGGCGCGGATTCCCAATAACAAGCTGAGGGAACCGCCGGCTGTCAAGCTTCACCTTGGGTTCAGCTCCGGCCGGCACCACATATGTCTCCGAGACCTTGACATTGCCGGGATTGACAATAGCTTCCACTGTGACACGACGAGGACGGTCGGTTGTGTTCTTAAGGCCGGTGCTTATGCTCAGCTCTGCTCGGTCAAGAGTAGGCAGATCATTGCGTACCCATGGATCAACCATCACAACATCACCGGTAACCTCCACCCTTACATGCCCTACAATACCGTTCAGCCGCCCGGGAACATATGGCATCCAGTCCCATCCGGCTCCGGCCAGATAGCTCGGGCTGCAGGCTACTCCATAGGGCCCGTCAGCCGTACGCGACTTCTTTTGGTCGGCATCGGTGATAAGTACAGCCACTGCATTCTTTCCGTCATGTCTCAGATAGGGTGTCACATCAAACCTCGACCTCATCATATGGCCGCTCACATCACGGGTCGACTCCTCGGTTCCAGATATCTTCACACCGTTGAAATAAAAATCACCATAACGGTTGATATTGTCGAAATACAGCCACACTCGCTTTCCATCACGGTATCCGGCCGGAGTACCGATCTCGGCACGGTACCAGAACGGACGGCTGTAAAACCGCTCGTCGACACGCCATATGTTGTCGCCATACTCGGGCGTATCCTCCAGCCCGGCATTCACATATGCCGTAAAGACACATCCGGGCACCACCCCATCCACGGCACACTCCGGCATCAGGAATCCAGGCTCCGACACCACCCTGCCGGCGACACCGGGCAGACTGTCCTGCGGGCATATCTCCCAACGTGTACCTTCTCTGCTGTCAAGCGACGCACCTTGCGCCGCGAGCGCGGCAATACAAAAAACAAAAAAACACAAATACCTCATCACACAAACTCTATCTTAATTTTCAACACCCCATGCATGATTGGCCACAGGCGACATAAACAATTCCAGCGTACCGCCCGAGGCGATGTCACCAAATTCGATATAACATTTGTCGTAAGGCTTGCCATTGAGCAGTGCATGGTCGATATATACATTTTCGGGAGAGTTGTCATGAGCGATGACCGTAAACCGGCCTCCATCATGATACAGTGGGTCGAGATCAAACTCGATACGGTCAAATACCGGACTTGTAATCTCCATACGGCCATCGCCCGGACAAGAAGGATGAATACCCGAGGCCGTCAGCACATACCATGCCGACATCTGGCCGACATCCTCATTGCCTATAAGCCCCTCTACACAGTTCTTGTAGGCATTGCGGCATATGTGGCGGGTGCGCTCCTGCGTAAGCCAGGGTGCACTGAGACGGTTGTACAGGAACGGGACAAAATGCACCGGCTCGTTGGCATGGTTGTAATAGGCATTCCACTTCATGTCCTCGGGAGTCTTGCTGAACATGCTGTCAAGCATGGCTATAACCTTCTCTCGGCCTCCCATCAGCCCGGTCATGCCATCGACATCATGCGGCACAAACCATCCCTGCTGATACAGGTTGGACTCGATACAGCCAAACCACTCTTCGGTAAGCGACTTCTCCTGATCCCACTCGGCCCACGAACCATCGGCAAACCGCGGGCAGAACCATCCGACCTCGCTGTTGAAGACATTACGGTAAGCCTGGCCGCGTCGCTCCAGTTCGTCAGCGATATCATCCTCTCCCAAGGCACGGGCCAGACGGCCGGCACACCAGTCGGCATAGGCATACTCCAGTGTGTTTGACACGCTTAACGACTCGGGCGCATATCCCAACTCGGTTGTACCGAAGCGGTTGGATGTGTTGACGGCATATCTTAGGGCCTTGCCGGCATCAAATGTCCTGATACCCTTGGTGTAGGCATCGGCTATTACCGGCAGGGCCGGATTGCCTATCATACAGCCCGAGTAGGCGTTGAGCAACTCCCAGCGCTCGAAGTATTCGCGACCGCTCTCCTCTCCAAGATCCACAAGCGTATTGATCTGATCGCTCACGAGCCCGGGGTTGATTATCGTCTGCAGCGGGAACTGACTGCGGTATACATCCCAGCCACTGAATACCGTGCGGCGTCTGTACCGCCCGTCCTCGCGGCGTATGCTCTTGTCGCCGGCGACATAACGACCGTCGGCATCGGCACATTGACGCGGATCTATCATCGTGTGATACAGTGATGTATAGAAGACTGTCTTCTCATCGTCGGTACCACCCTTGATCCTGACACGGCCAAGTTCATCGTTCCACCGACGGTAGGCCAGGTCACTTACCTGATCGAAGTCAAGACCGTCGATCTCGGCCATGTAGTTGAGCCGAGCACCCTCGGCATCTACATACGAGATACCTACTTTCATCACTACCTGCTCGCCGGCACGGGTAGGAAATTCGGTAAAGAATCCTATATGCTTGCCCTCAAGGCTGTCGCAGTCGTTTATGATACTCGACCGGGCGATATTCTCGAGATATGGAACAGAGTCGATATCGGCCTTGTGACGCGATGCCCCCTCGGGGATATCGGCGCTCCAGAAGGCGTGATGCGACAGCCGGCGGTCAAACCGGCCGTAGAAATATAACGTATAATCGACATTGCCATCACCGTCGCCCCAGCCTCCGCCATCGGGCGTACACCTCATCCATCCGGTGAATGTACTGTCATTCACCATCTTGAAGTTCTGAAAGGTCGATGTACCGCCTACACGACGTGCCAGATCAATCTGGATACGGGAGCATTCGCTCTCAGGAAATGTGAATCGTAGTATGCCGCAACGCTGTGTGGCCGATGTCTCGACCTCCACATCATAGTCGGTAAGCTTCACTTGATAGTAACCTGCACGCGAACGTTCCGACTCCTTGTCATAGGCCGACCGATACCCGGCTATCCGGCCATCCTCCTTGCCTGCAATCGCATGAAATTCACCTACCGTAGGCATTATCAGGAAGTTGCCCATCTCGCCAAACCACCCTATACCGCTCATCTGGGTCAATGCAAACCCCTCGATGGTGGTGTGCTCATAACTGTAGCCCGAACCATTGTCACCGCCGGTGATGGTGTTGGGACTCACCTGCACCATGCCATAGGGTGTCGTCGCACCGGGGAAGGTCTTTCCCAGGCCATGATAGGCTCCTGCATCCTCAACATTGGTACTCGCACCGATAAATGTATTTACATAGTCGGCCGGCTTGAAGTCACTCTCTACGGCCCTGCCCACACAGGAAACAGCTCCTAAGGCTACAATTCCGGGAACACATATACCACAAAAACATCTATAAATCATATTCATCATCAATATCCTGTCATTTAAAATTCATTGAGAAAGTAGAGAAACCGTTACGGGAGATGTCGACCGTGACTCGCCTCCCATCCGAGACATTGCCCCTCAGCTCATTGCCAAGCAGATCGACCTCGCTAATCGTCTTATATGGGAAGTCGACCGAGAGTATCGCCGGAGAACCGGCACATACATTATGCAGACGCATCACCGCCAGGCCGTTACGGTCAACCATGGCACTGCTCAGTCTATAGCCGGCGACATCAACCCCGGCCAGCGACCGGCTCTCAGCACGGCCCGAGCCACCACATATGAAAGCCTGCAACGGCTCATTATAGCGGTCGGCCTCGGCCCACATCGCCTCGGCTCCGGCACCCCCGCAATGAGGTAAGAGAGCAAAGCCCACCTCGGTGGGGCCGTCGATACGGTAATCCGGCCCCCATAGTCCCTGGCCCGAGTATTGGATAGTAAGTGCCGTAGGTGTATCAGTACCATGCACATAGCTGGTTGTATGATCGGTGAGCAACCCGAGTCCCATACGGCACTCCCGGTCACCGGTGTCTATCCAGTTGAGAATCACATTATGTTTGATCCGGCTCCAGCGGTCAAAGTAACTTGACTCCTGGAGACTTTCACACACATCAAACGGCGCATCTTTCCATAACCGGCTGGCATCGAACGACGTAGGCATGAGCAGGCACAGCTTGTAGCGGTCATCACAGTAGGCCCTGCGGTCATTACGCCAATGTTTCTCGCTATACTCTCCTATGCCGGGATTCCCATGCCAGTCAATCAACAGGTTACAGTCCACACGTGGGCTTCCGGCCACAAGACTGTATGTAAGGCGGTAAGGATTTCCGGCGATATCCCCCTCCACTGTAAGTGAGACGGTTAGTCCATTATCATCAAAGGCGACAACCCGTGCCGGTGACTCGGTCGACGATCTGAATCGACCCTCATCATAAAAAAAGCCGCGTAACTCACATAATTTCCGGTCGTTAAGCCTGTCGGGAGCGAACTCAATCCCGTCACCCTCCTTGAGCATCATGCTCGCTACCGCACCGCCATGAGCAAGATCTATCTCAAGCCTGACCTTATCGTTCTCGATAACTGGCATAAGATCACCACCGACAGCGGCATACGTATCATTATCGACAACCACGTGACTGTCAGCCACTAACGAGACACGATATGTGGTATACCCAAATGGTTTTACCATAGCCCTGAAAACAAGAGCCTTAGAACCGTCTTTATTCTCAACGACAGCCGACTTGACAACATTACCCTTTGAATCAATCAGTTGTACAGTCTTGCCCGACGAATGCAACGATGCTGGAAGATCGATTTTCACGGGTTCTTCACGCGTTTGAAGCGTAGTATTAAACACCTTGACCATCAGATGGTTTCCACTGTCAACCGATGCGGCAAGCCGTGCGATCTCATCTCCGGCCGCACTGTCGGCATAGGTGGTCCACCCGGCTATGGCATCGGCCCATGTTCCGTAATGCCACAGTCCGTTATATGGTACAATCCATGAATCATGGTGCTGTGACAGCATGAGCTGGCGCCAGGCTTCATCAATCTTTCCATTGTCAATCAAAGCATTTCCGGTCACAGCCGCGATAAAGCCGATCTTCTCGGCCTGTATCATATGATTCTCGGCCTGACGCACCTGGCGCGCGATACGCTGCAATGCCTGGCTGCCCCACATAAGGTTCACCTTGACATCATCCTGGCTCATAACATACCGTACGTCAGCAAACTGCGGTGTATGATTCTCTATATAATCGGTCCAGAGCACATAGGTTGATCCATGAGCATCGGCTCCGAGCCACGGGCCATTGCGCCATCCGGCATCCTGATAACACATGCCCACAGGATTATCGATTCCGGCTTTATGACAGGCATTCAAATACTTGGGCGAGTTACCCCAGGCTGTCGTCTGCCATACCGATCCAGGCTCCAGCTCCTCGCAGGCATAGCGGGGAACGGTGAGGATAGCAGTCCCGTCAGGCCCCTGCCAGTCAACAAGTTGCCCTCCGAACGGAGCCATATACCCACCCCAGCATGTATTGGGGCACTTGAGCGACGCATATTTGAACCCAAACCCCTTCAGGATTGCCGGCAGACATGAAGTAAAACATGGCTCCTCGACAGCATATGTCGAGAATGTGATGTAAGGGAAATGTTCACGTAACTTGTCGATGCCATATGAGAACTGGCGTATGATACTCTCTCCCTGTATGTTATAGCAATATGGCTGGGCATATGTGGGATTGGTATACTCCATGCGTCCCGAGGCCAGCATACGGTCAAATCTCTGATAAGCCTCGGGGGTACGCACCTTCACTGTATCCCATGTCTCAGGCTCAATCTCAAGCCCGACATACCATTTGTGATTACGATCAAGCTGATCGACAATAAATTGTGTTTTCCACTCCACCGGATAGTGACCGTAGATACCGCCATGATATCCGTCAACAAAAAACGTATCGGCATGAACACCGGTACCGGCGACAGCAAGCATACAGCATGTCGCGATACCTCTGGCTGCAAAGCTCCTCACAATCATCGGCATAAATTCACTTCGTTTCATCGGCAACAGGTTCATGACATTGCATGTCACCCCTACCGGCGTCAAGACACAGGTCGGCGACAGCAAGCGCAGCGAGAGTAAGTTTAAACTCGTCACGAAAATCCGCATCACTCTCAAGACGGGCGGCAATATCCATTCTCTCGTCAGCGTGAAGCTTGTCTGTGAGATATTTAACGATTAAGTCATTCATGAATCGCAAAAAATAATCTTGTTCTACACATTAATGACGATTGAAATGTTAATGCCAATTAGCCCCCGCCCCGTAAAATTATCGGCCATCAACCGACGTGGGGCACACATCGTCACCGATATGTGCCCCACTGCAAAAAACCAAATCTTTTATACCCAATAAATATTCAGGTCGCACACTGTACGACCATACCTTTAATCACGAAAATATCTGTCGGTCACCGCACGAAGCCGTTTCAACGCGATACCGAGCTGGACTCCGACCGTGTTGACCGACAATCCAAGAGAATCGGCGATCTCACTGTGACTCAGACCATCGACCCGACTCATCAAGAAGATCTCGCGACAGCGTTTAGGCAGACTATTGACCTCCGCCCTCACAATAGCAAGCATCTCACCGACTATGACCTCCGAGTCACTCATAAGGTCAAGGGCGCCCTCACGAGCATTAAACTCGGCTACAGCATGAGCCTCATAGGCCTTCTCATGAACGAGATGTTTAAGGAAGTCGAGACAACGGTTACGCACAAGCCTGAACATGTAGGCATTGATATTGTTGATCTCGTCGGCATGATCGAAATTCTTCCACAACTCGAGAAAACAGTCATGAACCAGATTCTCGGCATCCTCACGGCATGGCAGGAAGTCACAGGCAAAGCGCACGAGCCTGGGGTAATACGTCTTGTAAATGTCTGAGAAGTTTTCCATCTTTAATAATGAATTGTGAAACGGGTTTCGATTTAAGAGACTGTCTTGAGCGACATGATTGTCGATTGCAAAATTATAGTCTCAGGTACCGCCACACGCCACCGATTAGACCGAAAAGTAGATTATCTCCACAGTACATACCACCATAAACAACTAATATACAGGCTACATAGGTACACCAAAGCCACATTTCAAAGTAGGTGTATTATTAACACTTTTAACGACATCACCAACTAATCAAAGACACAAATACAGCAAAAATCTAATCCAATGGCTTCAATAAAAGTAAAGTTCAGGCCCTCGACTGTCACCGGGCATAAAGGCACAATCTACTATCAGATTATTCACGAAAAAAAGGCACGACAGCTCATCACCGGCTACAAGGTATATCCCTGCGAGTGGGACACCAGCCGCTCGACGGTGATAACAACAGCCCCCCGGGCATGTGGCCGGTATTCAATCATACGGTCGATAGGAGAACATATAAGATGGGACATCGAACGACTCAATAAAATAAACCTTAGGCTGGAGGCACGGGGCCTCGCATACACAGCCGGCGATCTGATTGACGAGTTCAACAGTTTTATACAGGAATATACCTTGTTCAACTTCATGGAGACAAACATAGCCCGTCTTAGACAAAACGGCAAGATCCGCACCGCCGAGACCTACAGAGCCACCCTCAACAGTTTCAAGAAGTTCCTCGCCTACCGTGCCGCCAATGACAATCACAGCCAATATGAAGACATGATGCTTGACCGGCTGACACCCGATATAATGGAAGCATACGAAGCCTGGCACCGTCAACGCGGTATAACCCCCAATACAATATCATTTTATACCCGCATATTACGGGCCATCTACAACAGGGCTCTCGAAAACGGACTCATCGAGAACCGCAGCCCATTCAGGCATGTCTATACCGGCATAAGCAAGACCGTAAAACGGGCATTGCCATTGCCGTATATAAAAAGAATAAAGCTGATGGAACTTTCCATGGTTCCGGCCCTGGACTATGCACGTGACATGTTCATTCTCAGCTTCTACCTCAGAGGCATGAGCTTCATTGACAGTAACTACTCACCTATATAGGTGAGACGGAGTTGTAGGGCGGTCGAACCCATTCTTTCACACACTCCTCAACATAGATCTTCGCTGACATTATTCCTTTTATTTTCAATAAATTAAGTTCAAAAACAGTTGCTAATTTACTTGTGTATGTCAAAGATATTTTATATCTTTGCATCAGTGAATCAGCAAGTTGACATCGAAAAATATCTTGAGGAGTTCCGCTCGGAAATAGGACATCTCAACAAGACCGTCAAGGATTTGACGGACGATAACGCACGTCTTAACCGTCGAGTGGAGGCTCTGGATGTAGAGAATGCTGATTTACGTAAGAGGCTGTCAAAGTACGAGGATCCGCAGCCGCCCAAGAACTCCGGCAACAGCAGTGTGCCGCCGACCAAAGAAAGGCTGGGAGACGAAATCAAGAGGCGCACATCTTCGTTGCGTGAGAAAAGCGGTAAGAAACCCGGCGGCCAGCCCGGGCATGAAGGTAATACCCGTATGATGTCGAACCTGCCTGATGAGACCGAGAATATCCAGCCCAATTACTGTCGTGAGTGTGGCCGTGAACTGTCAGATATTGAGGGCGTGGAGGAATATCGGGAGGAATGTGTTGGAGTCAGGATTGTACCGGTCGTAAAAAGGCTTCGCTTTCTAAACAAGACCTGCACCTGCGGATGCCGTAACCGCGTGGAATATACACGCCGAAAGAATCCGGTATATCTGTCATCTGAGATACGTGCCCTCGTGGTCTATCTCAATGCAGTGATGTGCATGCCATACAACCGCATCAAAAGTTTTCTGCATGACGTGATGCGCGTTGACATAAGCGAGGGGTCGATACGAAACTTTATAGCGGACGCCGGAAACAAGGCCGATAAAATATGCGACCGCATAGCCTCGGAACTTGTCAAAAGTCCTGTGGCAGGCGCAGATGAATCAGGATTTTATGTCAACGGCAAACTCAACTGGGCGTGGATATTGCAGAATCCGAAACTCACACTGACCTGGATAGCCAAAGGTCGTGGAGCCAAAGAGATGGACGACCGTTTTGGCCGGAATGCATTGGAGAATACAGTGCTGACCACAGACCGCCATAGCGCATACTTCTCGATGAAAGTCAAGGGACACCAGATATGCATCGCCCATCTGCTGAGAAATCTAAATTACCTCAACGACCTTGACAAAAAACAGGAATGGTCATCGCGGCTACAGGAGTTGTTGAGAAAAGCCGTGCATTGGCGAAACTCGAATCCCGAGGCCATAGCCGATACATCAACCTGGACAGAAAGCCTTGACAAACTTCTCAATGAGAATCTCGACAAGTTCAAGAAGCCGTTCCGACAAATCCGCAACAGCCTGCGAAAACTCAAAGATCATGTGTTCCACTTTCTGAAAGACCCGCGGGTGCCGTCACACAACAATGCATCGGAAGGCGGAATAAGAATCCTGAAAGTGAAACAGAAACGGAGCGGCGGCTTCCGAAGTCAGGCCGGAGCGGAAGACTTCATGGCAATACACTCGGTTGCCGATACCGCCAAGAAAAACGATTTCTCCCGCTGGGATGCCGTTTTTGCGTTGGTCTAATAGACCGACCAAATCAATGTGCCCTACCTACCTGAGTAGTTACCATTGACATGGCCTTCCTTAAAAAATCTAATCTTAGTAATGGATATGTGGTATATCGACGCCGCAAGACCGGCCAGCAACTCGTCATAAAATGGACTAAAGATATGCAGATGATACTCGACAAGTACCCGGAGAATGACAGCGACTACCTGTTGCCGATAATCCGAAACTCTGCCGCCAACGAACGTTACATATACCGTAATGTGGGCTATAATATCAACCGCAATCTCAAACAGGTAGCCCGTATGGCCGGTATTACGATATCACTGACTCTCTATGTGGCCCGCCACAGCTGGGCATCCGCCGCCAAGGCAAAGGGTATCCCACTGAGTGTCATCAGCGAAGGGATGGGCCACGACAGCGAGACTACCACACAGATTTATCTCGCCAGCCTTGAAACCTCGGTAATAGACCAGGCCAACTCTATTATCATAAAAAGCCTGAGATAGCCATCCAAATCTCTATGGAAGAGATACTTAAGATGGCACAAAATTACAAAATAAAATTGAAATAACCCTATATGCCGTAAATGTTTTTATATTTCACCCGCCAATTTCATTCCGTATATGGCAACCATGTTGAGTAAATATCCTAATCGTACGACTTAAAGTATTGATTTGCAATATAGTCAACAATATCCAAATCTCTTCCATAGAGTCAACTGACAGATGTCGCTCTAAATGAGCGGCCCAACCACTGGGACAGTTCCTGTATAGGCTCGTCACTGAGATCCGAAGCAGACAATATGTATACGGACGGTTGTGATTAATGCATGACAAGACAACATGCCATTGTCATGCAATAGGATGAAATATGCTTTGACATGAATGATGTTATTGAGACATACGACAAACCCCTATGGTTCGCAATCAGGACAAGACAGGACTTCAAGGCCGAGAAAGCGTTGTCTGGCCTGTGTGACGAAGTATTCTTCCCAAAGGAGACCGTCAGGATACCGGGAAAGAAAACACGCATAAAGGCAGTAATACCCCATGTACTGTTTATCAAGACCAGCCGCGGTAAGGCTCTTGAACTTGAAGCCCAAGGGCGCACAAGCCCCGGGACAACTATTCCATTCTGGATCTATCGCTACCCCAATGACAACGAGATCCAGATCATCCATCAGCAATCGATCGATCTGCTAAGGCTCCTCACAGCCGACGACACCTCACGATGCCGTATCTACACGGTCAAGGACTTCAGCATCAATGAACGGGTCAGGGTTATCGGTGGAATATTCAAAGGATACGAAGGATTCGTAAAACGAATCGAGAAAAACAAACACGTCATTGTAAATATCGAGGGTGTGTGCATGGCAATCCTGCCATATATACACCCCGACCTTCTTGAAAAGATCAACGACCCGACCTAATCACTACATGGCGATTCCCGACATAAACACACAGTCAAAGCTTCCGGGCATCGAATCGATCGATCTGACCGACCCTTACGACATCGGAGGATACGTATCACTTCTATGCCAGGCAGGCGGCAATGCCGGAATGCTCTCGCCCGGTTACAGACCTACGAGAGAGAGCAACATGATAAGACAGAGAGCCAGGCTGGCCACACGTCTTATCGAAGAGCACATACCCATGATGCCGCCGGGAGATGCGCTTCTTGTCGTCCCCGCGCACGATCTTGCCCACCGTATAGCCTACGGTACCCCGGCCGATACAGCCATATCGACCCGCTGTCTGCTCAGAGCCTTCGACGCCATGATACATGGCGACAAGAGTGTAGACGAATATGTGGTATATGATGCCATAGACCGTAGCATCAGTCACCCCGACTGCGATCCGGCCATCCTCGACCGCCCCTTCCAGTGGCGAAGCATAGCACTGGACCGCTGGTACCGCCAGTTCAAGACCGGCCAGGCCAAAGACACGCCCGGCACCTACGACACCATACAGCGCCTGAGTATCCTGTTGGAGAGTGACCTGTGGGCCTACGAGACAGTCAACGAGACCACCTACAAGCAAAGCCTCGTCAACAGCCACCGCCACCTGCTGGAACAGCCCGCCACCACCGGCCCCAAGCTACAGCAAGCCACCACCCGGCTACAGCACGCCGCCCACCCCTACCTCTGAAAAAAACAGGTGGAAATAATCATTATAAATGAATCGTAGACACGATTTTCTCAACCCATCGTGAACACACATATACCGTATCTTGCTTCTAAAAATCCGAATTATAATTTCCAAATAACATTATGGGATTTCACAATCTAAAATTTCCAGAGAATTCATTGTTTCTTGTGACTGGTGGAGCCGGATTCATAGGTTCGAATCTTTGTGAAGCCATCCTGTCCATGGGATATCGCGTGCGGTGCCTTGACGACCTTTCGACCGGAAAACAAGATAACGTCAACATGTTTCTTAACAATCCGAACTATGAGTTTATCAAAGGGGACATCAAAGACCTTGACACATGTATGAAAGCATGTGAAGGCGCAGACTACGTGCTCAACCAGGCAGCTTGGGGCAGTGTTCCTCGTTCGATTGAGATGCCATTGTTCTACAGTCTTAACAATATTCAGGGTACACTCAATATGCTTGAGGCCGCTCGTCAGAGAGGTGTCAAGAAATTTGTCTATGCATCCAGTTCATCGGTTTATGGCGATGAAGCACACCTCCCCAAACAAGAAGGTGTCGAGGGTAACTTACTGTCGCCCTACGCCGTAACTAAACGTTGCGATGAGGAGTGGGCCAAACAGTACACTATGCACTATGGTCTTGATACATACGGCATGCGCTATTTCAATGTGTTCGGCCGTCGTCAGGATCCACATGGCGCATACGCCGCTGTCATTCCCAAATTTATCAAGCAACTTCTCGATGACGAGCAACCAACTATCAATGGCGATGGAAAACAGAGCCGCGACTTCACTTACATAGACAATGTGATTGAAGCCAACCTTAAGGCTTGTCTTGCTCCTCACGAGGCAGCCGGCCAGGCCTACAACATCGCATACGGAGGCCGGGAATATCTTATCGATATCTACTACACATTAACCAAAGCCTTAGGCAAGAACATCGAGCCACATTTCGGTCCCGACCGCAAGGGAGATATCAAGCACTCCAATGCCGACATCTCCAAGGCCAAACACCTCTTAGGCTATGACCCAGATTATGATTTCGCCAAAGGCCTCAACGAAGCCATCGAATGGTATAAAGCAAATTTATAATTAAAACTAACGCACATAACTAAAATGGAAAAGATGGACATTAAAATCTGCGTGATAGGCCTCGGATATGTCGGTCTTCCGCTTGCACGTCTGTTCTCCACAAAGTATCCCACTGTTGGCTTCGACATGAATGCAAAGCGCTGTGAGGCTCTCATGGCCGGACACGATGCCACCCTCGAAGTGAGCGATGAACTTCTTCAGGACGCGATCAAAAACCACAACTTCAAGTGTACCGCCAACATTGATGACATCAAAGACTGTAACTTCTATGTAGTTGCTGTTCCTACACCCGTTGATGAAAACAACAATCCCGACCTAACCCCTCTGTACGGAGCTTCGACCACCGTCGGTAAGGTAATCCAACCCGGAGACACTGTTGTCTACGAGTCGACCGTATATCCCGGGGTAACCGAAGATGAATGTATACCGGTGGTTGAACGGGTGAGCAGGCTCAGATTCAACGTTGACTTCTTTGCCGGTTATTCGCCTGAACGTATCAACCCCGGCGACAAGCTACACACCGTGGAGAAAATCAAAAAAGTAACCTCCGGCTCTACTCCCGAAATCGGAAGACTTGTCAACGAAATATACTCATCGGTAATCTCTGCCGGCACACATCTCGCACCGACCATCAAAGTAGCCGAAGCTGCCAAAGTCATAGAAAACTCTCAGCGTGACATCAATATCGCATTTGTAAACGAACTCTCCAAGATATTTACCCTGATGGGCATAGACACAATGGATGTCCTTGATGCCGCATCTACAAAGTGGAACTTCCTGCCGTTCAAACCCGGGCTCGTCGGAGGGCATTGCATCGGTGTCGATCCATATTATCTCGCCCAGTGTGCCCAGCGATACGGCTACAATCCGGAAATCATCCTCGCAGGACGCCGCATGAACGACGGTATGGGAGCTTATGTTGCCGACCGCGTTATCAAGCTTATGCTCAAAAAAGGCATTCAGGTGCTCGGAAGCCATATCATCATTTTCGGATTCACCTTCAAAGAGAACTGTCCCGACGTACGCAACACTAAGGTTGTTGACATCGTCAAGGCTCTTAAAGAGTATAATCTCAATATCACAATTTTCGATCCGTGGGCTAATCCTGACGCCGTAAGGCACGAGTACGGACTTGATGTTGTCAACGATCTTCCTGAAAACGAAAAATTCGATGCTGCAATCGCCGCCGTGGCACACCGAGAGTTCGAAAATATTGACATTACTGCTGTACTTAAGCCAAACCATGTCGTTTTCGACGTCAAAGCGACCCGCAATCGCAACGAATGCGATAGCCGACTGTAAATATAATTAAGTACGAATTCGGGAAATAATGGCTTCTATTAAGAAAAATTTCCTTTACAATATCATAATAAACATCTCGGCCGTTGTATTTCCATTGATTACTGCGCCCTATATAGCAAGGGTTCTGGAGCCGGATGGAATAGGTTTGATGAATTTTGCAAACACCTATGCCGGATACTATTCGATGTTTGCTGTCTTAGGAGCCGCAACATATGGAATAAGAGAAATTGCAAAAAGACGAGATGATAAAGAAGCCCGACAACAATTTTTTTCAGAACTCTTGACTGTTCTGGTGATAAATACCATTGTTGTTTCATTGATTTTTCTTGCGACCATTTTAATATTCCCAAAGTTCAACACCAACTTTCTGATTTTTTTCATAGCCGGTTTTACAATCTACTTTGCACCATTTGGATGCAGCTGGTATCTCCATGGACTTGAGAAATTCGGCTTTATGGCCGGCCGAAACTTGATAATCAGGATATTGTCAATTATATGTATGTTCCTTTTTGTCAAAACAAAATCCGATCTATACATATATCTGATACTCGGAGTAATTTCCCAACTCGGAGGAATTCTTTGGAATTTTAGTATTATCAAAAAAGACAATATAAAAATCAAGTTGTGCTTTAACTCAATAGGAAAACATTATAAACCCATGCTTATATTGTTTTCATCGTCAGTAGCAATATCTATTTACACCATGCTTGATACCGTAATGCTTGGATTTATAAAAGATTACAATGAAGTAGGTTTTTATAACAGCAGTGTGAACATAGCCAAGACATCTCTTTCTGTCGTCACAAGCCTTTCGGCAGTCGCTATCCCGCGGGTATCCTACTATATGGAGAAAAAAGATCAACAGTCCATTAGTGATTTACTTTCTAAATCATTCGGTATTGTGGC
Organism: uncultured Muribaculaceae bacterium; assembly: GCA_964018905.1. Taxonomy (GTDB): domain Bacteria; phylum Bacteroidota; class Bacteroidia; order Bacteroidales; family Muribaculaceae; genus JAAVFS01. The sequence goes on along the minus strand of CAXHRO010000017.1, from coordinate 31,812 downwards.
ATTCCTGGCATTCCCTATGGCAATAGGACTGGCATGCATCGCCCCCGCTTTCATACCTTTATTTCTCGGCTCGGCTTTTTATCCATCAGTCTTACCTCTGATAATAGTGAGCGGGGTTATAATTGCAATAGGATTCAACAATATCACAGGTATGCAGACACTCATGGGAATGGGGCATGATAAACCATATCTTTACTGTCTCCTTGTCGGAACATTCCTCAACTTCACTATGAATCTGCTATTAATACCTCGATATGGAGCTGTCGGAGCGGCACTTTCTTCAGTCGTGGCCGAATTTACAATTTTAGCTGTAATGATTTATGCTATCAAAAAATTGACACAGATACAATTCCAGGGAATATCGGGTGATCTATTGAAGTCATTAATAGCATCTTTGACTTTCATTCCGGCAACGTTCTTAATCGGGAAACTCCTTAATGGATGGACATTAATAGCAGTCGATATAGCGATATGCATTATTCTTTACGGATTTTTCCAGTGGATTTTAAAGAGCAACGGTTTCATAATGATAACCGGCAGTATGAATCATATACTCTCAAAATTTCGGGCAAAATAAATAATAATTCACACCATGTATAGAGATTATAAAATTATAATTAATACCGCGGCCGGTCGACGCCGCTACATGCAGCATCTGGTTCCAATAATTTTGTCCTGTGATATCATTGACAGGTATGACATATGGGTAAACACCTATAATGGCGCAGATATAGCTTTCTTTAAAGCTCTTGCCGAAGAGTTTCCAAAAGTGAACCTCGTATGGCAACCTGATGGAATAGTGAATGGAATAAAATCCATCAATGCTTTTTATCGCAAATGTATTGATGAGGATGCAATCTATTTTAAAATAGACGATGACCTGTTATGGATTGAACCGGATGGAATAAAAAAGATGGTTGATTTCAGAATAGATAATCCTGACTACTTTCTGGTGTCACCCCTTGTAATAAATAATTCCCTGTCAACTTATCTGCTACAGATACGTGGCAAGATACATCTTGACAAATATTATAGTTCAAGTGCCAACCATCCGATCCTGTGGGAATGTCCCGAATTTGCAGTTCAACTGCATGAATGGTTCATGGACAATCATTTATCGACCTCCAGATGGTCTGACCTACATTGTGGAACACAACCTATGGGAATGAGCCGGTTCTCTATAAATGCCGTACTTTGGTTTGGAAAAGATCTTAAAAGGATTAATGGAGAAGTACCCGGAGATGATGAAGAATATCTGTCGTCAATATATCCCACTATTATAGGTAAGGCCAATTGCTGGAATGGAGATGTGATATCCTCTCATTTTGCCTTTTACACACAACGCGCCAGCTTAGATGCCAAGAACATACTTGAGCGTTATGGCGATATATTGGCCAATACGACAATCAACCCGGCGAGAAAATCCGTCTATGAAAAAGTTCAGACAATACTTAAATCAATAGAGTTGAACGCCGAAAAATTAGAACCAATTTGCGATCCATATGTAAGGCCCGTCCAAACTACAGCCCCGCATCCGACACTATTTTCCAAAATCAAAGGTAAACTTAAACATATTATCACGCGACAAATTGCCATATCCAACAAAACACAACATAAGAAATATATCAATCAAGTATGAAAGATAAAATTGTCTGGATCGATGTCCTTCGTGTATTGGCAATGTTCCTTGTGGTAATCGGTCATGGCTTATATACATCAGGACATACTTATTTTGGCAGTTATGAATTTGCCAATGAAAACGAAATATATAATTTGCCATACCGTTTTTTCAGTATTTTGGTTTCCTTTATATATTCATTTCACATGCCATTATTTATGGCTGTTTCGGGAGCCTGTTTTGCTATTACATTTGGACGGAAACCAATGCGTGAAGTTATAAAATCAAAGGTTAAACGCCTTTTGGTTCCATTCTTTTGGACAGCGCTATGCCTATCTATTCCGATAAGAATCATTCTCGGCTATTATGATGCCAGCGGGAATAATCCTGTTTATATTCTTGCACATCATTTCATTTTTCCATTCCAAATTCATTTATGGTTTCTTCTATCGTTATTCTTAATATTTATTCTGTTTTACTTACTCAAACCTTTACATGACAAATTCAAGTACCTCTTCTGGCCATTATTAATAGTACTAAGTTATGCAGGAAACATATTAGAATCTCCACTGCATGCCGTACTCGGTATACCTGAGGCCTTGAAAAACATGTTTTACTTTGCAGTCGGTTTCTATTCCATCAATTATTTCATAAATAAGGTGCCCAGATGGTACACTTTATCAATAAGCATATTATTACAATTCGCCGCATTTATAATATGGGCCCGATACATTGAACCATTAGGGCACAGCTACTATTTCTGTATAATTCTCGCTCTATGGGGAAGCTACAACACTACTGCACTATGCATATTGCTTGCCAAATGGGAGTACCTTATCAACTCCAAAATATATCGGCTTATTCTGAAATACAACTTCCAGATTTATCTGTATTCCGATTCTTTCAACTATCTATTTCTAATGGCAATATTCTCATTGAGCTTTATTGACTTCTTCGGGAATCCCATTCATACATTTACCGCAACTGTCCTAAGGATATTCTTGGGAATCGGATTTGGTATATTGGTTGCCAAATTTATTGAGAAACTACCTGCTCAGATTAAATTCAAACAATTATCCAAATGAAATACGACTATCTCATAGTTGGTGCCGGTCTGTTTGGTGCCACATTCGCCCACATGGCCACTAAGGCAGGACAGCGCTGTCTGGTCATAGACCGACGATGTCACATCGGCGGCAACGTATATTGTGAAGAAATTGAAGGCATTAATGTACATAAATATGGAGCCCACATCTTCCATACCTCCGATAAAAGAGTATGGGACTTCGTTAACTCCATTGTCCCATTCAACCGTTATACCAACTCGCCGATAGCATGTGCTCCTGACGGAAAAGTATATAGCCTTCCGTTCAACATGAACACGTTCTATCAGATATGGGGCGTAAAGACGCCGCAAGAAGCGCAGATCAAACTCGAGGAACAACGTCTCGAGGCAGTGGAACGCATGAAAGCCGAAAATATCACTGAGCCGAGAAATCTTGAGGAACAGGCGCTTTGCCTTATTGGTAAAGATATTTATGAAAATCTAATTAAACATTACACCGAGAAACAATGGGGACGTCCGTGTACCGAACTGCCGGCATTCATCATACGCAGACTTCCTGTACGCCTTACTTTTGACAACAATTACTTCAACGATCTATACCAAGGTATTCCTATCGGCGGCTATAACAAACTGATAAACGGGTTGCTGGATGGTTCGGAAGTCAAAGTAAACTGTGACTTCAACAATATCAAAGACTCCTGGCGTGAACTTGCTGACACGCTTGTCTATACAGGAGCAATTGACGAGTATTTTGACTTCAGTCTTGGCCGACTTGACTGGCGTACGGTTCGATTCGAGACCGAGACACTGCCGACTTCAAATTTCCAGGGAAACGCTGTCGTCAACTACACCGACAGCGAGACTCCATGGACTCGCATCATCGAACACAAACACTTCGAAACATTTGGCAATAATGTTTATGAAAATCCAAATACAGTGGTTTCACGTGAGTATTCGACCGAATTTAAGCCCGGTATGGAACCTTATTATCCTGTAAACAACGAACGAAACAACCTATTGGCAGAGTCCTATCGCAAATTGGCCGCGTCTGAGACCGATGTGATATTCGGTGGCCGACTGGCTGAGTACAGATATTACGACATGGCTCCTATCATCGCTCAAGTATTCGAGATATGGAAAAACAAATAAGCATTATTATACCCACATATAATATGGAGCGCTATCTGGCTAAATGCCTTGACTCGCTCCTTATTCCAAACATGGACTCGGTAGAGATCATCGTTGTTAACGATGGTTCAAAAGACAAGTCATCGGAAATCGCACACAGCTACGCAGAACGATATCCAAACTCGATAATCGTTATTGACAAGCCTAACGGCAATTACGGCTCGTGCATAAATACAGCCTTGCCAATAACGAAAGGCCGATATATAAAAATACTTGACGCAGACGACAGTTTCGACAACAGGTCTTTTTCCTCATTTGTAGATAGCCTTTCCAATGTAGACGCCGATGTTATATTAACCCGATGTCGAGAACTTGATGAGAAAGGCTCGACAATCGGTATTACAGGATGTTTTAAAAAAGTGCGATATGACAGGGTATATGAAAACATCAATGACTTCATGCCTGATAATACTTTGATGCATTGGATCACATATAACCGCAAAGTTTTTGATCGATTCGAGTATTTTCAACCTGAAGGCGTAAGCTATACCGACAACATCTGGGCATTTATACCCATAATACATTGCAAAACCGGTATTTTCAAGGATATAACTCTATACAACTATCTTTTGGGAAGAGAAGGACAGACAATGTCTCCGGCTCAACTCAAGGGAAGGATATCCCATTTCATTACCGTGGCAGACTGTATGGCTGATTACTATGTAAAATTCAACGGTATATCATCTTTATCCAAAATAACAACCAGAAACTGCCTTGCTGTAATAACGTGTATATATAATCTAATAATGAGGTTTAAATCAGAAGAGAACCTCAAACACTTACGAGACTTTGATATATCACTGAAATTAAAGGCTCCGGCACTTTACCATGCAATCGGAGAATACAATATCCAAAAAAATATTCACTATAAAATATATCGTGAACTACGGAAGGCTGACTACAATATGCAATTCAAAGTACCAAAGATCATCATGTTCAGACGTAATCTACTATTGCATATCCATGGCCTTAATATCAGACTAAAACGAATTCTCAAACTTCACTGACAGTATCATCTCTACAACAATACATATCGAATAAAAACATAATGACAGAAATGGTTTCAATAATAATTCCCGCATACAATGTCGAGAATTATATACGACGATGTCTGGATTCTATTTTATCTCAGAGTTACACAAACTTAGAGATTATAGTTATCGACGATGGCTCAGCCGATTCGACATTATCTATTATCGAAGAATATTCCAATAGAGATAAACGTATACGTGCTATAAAAAAAGAGAACTCAGGAGTCTCCGCCACCCGTAATCTTGGACTACATACAGCTACCGGTAAGTACATCTGCTTCTTTGATTCGGATGATTTCATGAATGTCGAGCACATATCAAGTCTTGTTGAATCATTTAACAAAGAAGAGAACACAGACTGTGCTGTGAACGGATATTCCTTATACAGCCAAAAAGAACGACGCATCACAAAACATGTAATCGGAACAGAAGGTCGATTTACAGGAAACGAACTTATTGAACGTCTTATATTTCATCGCGGAAACGAGAACCTTATCACTGGAGTGAATAATAAACTTTACTCCGCCAAAATTATACGAGACTTTGGTCTAAGACTGGATGAAACCGTTTCTTATGGAGAAGACTGGCTTTTTAATATAATATATTACAGCCACTGCAGGTTTGTCAGTATTCAAAACAATGCGACTTCAAACTACGTACAATATGACGAGGAAAGGCTCTCTACAAGATTCAATCCCAAGGGTCTGTCAATGGCAATATATGTACGCAAAAAGATCCTAAATATCTTTCCCGATCTTATCAGTATTACCGTATATTCACGGCAACTCCTTGATCTTAAAGACTTATTCGCGGCAAAATACATCAGAAATCATGGCCTCAAAGGATTTGCCGATTACTGTAATACAATAATGGATAGTTACGATGCCGACACTCTGGCAACAATAACTAAAACAGTAGACGTCTCAACACTACGACAAAGAGACCAAAGTCTTCTGAACAAACAGCGTAAGACATTCTTGTATCAGATGACGTGTTATTGCATTTTTGATATGGCAAAACACGTCATTAAAAAGATTGTCGGCAGACGTTGAAACGCCCTATAGACACCCTATTTAAAACCATTTCGGCAAACTTTTTAGGCAGCCGTTTTCACGCCAAGCTATAAAATGAATAATTTCTGTAAGCTATATTGGAAATTCAGGATTTTCATCCGGCTTAAAGGAAAAAAATTCCCATTACCCGATGCACGTCCCCGGTGTCTCATTTTCCTGGCAGCAGACTATGGAAATCTTGGCGATGTGGCCATAACATTCGCTCAAAAGAAATTTTTGCAAAATCATTTTCCAGGTCATGATGTAATTGAGATACCGACAGCACAAACGCTTGCATCCATACGATCAATCAAAAGACAGATAAAAGCCAACGACATAATCACCGTAGTGGGTGGCGGCAATATGGGTGATATGTATGGAGATATTGAGCTGTTAAGGCTTCTGGTTGTAAAATCTTTTCCCAATAACCGCATAATTTTATTTCCACAAACAATCAACTATTCAACGGAAGCAAATGCCGAATGGCTCAAACGTCTATCTCAAAAAATATATACACGTCATACCCGGCTTACTATGACAGCTCGGGAAGAAGTTTCATATAATACAATGAAACAATTATATCCCCGGACGGATGTTCGTTTTACTCCGGATATAGTTATGGGCCTTAATGAACGTTGTCTCAGCACCAATAGAAATGATATTGTGACTTTCTGCCTGAGGAATGACCGAGAGCGCGCCAATAACGATACCGATATTGCCGCAATAAAGAATTTATGTCATGAGTATGGTCTTAAAATCGAAAGTCACGACACCCATATTGGCGGCGGCCGCTTTACCGAAACAGAAAAATACGATGCTCTGAAAAAACTGTGGAGCCAATTCGGCAGGAGCAAATTAGTTGTAACCGATCGGCTACATGGAATGATTTTCGCTTATATCACAGGAACACCGGCGCTTGTATTACCCAACAATAATTTCAAAATAACAGCCTGCCATCAATGGCTCAACGATGTGTGCGGTATTCAGATTTTCTCGTCAAAGAATGCTGTATGTCATGATATACTTTCCTCAAAAGTTGAGATTGATCCTTTAATTACAGAAGTTCTTGACACAATCACGCATAACGTCAAAAATGAATAGCCGCAGGGCAATTGAATTATGCCTGAATGACATGGTTTATAACTATTGAATAAATCAAACTCCATATGACACTACGAAAGCAACTTGTCAAATTAAAAAATAACAATTCATACTTGAAGTTGTTATGGTTCAAACGTCTTGCCCTAAAAGCATCAAAGGCAAATGCTATTTCTGACAGACAGTATATCGAGACATCATTTGAAAAAAACTTTGGCAAGAAACCAGATCTCGACAATCCACAGACATATTATGAAAAACTCAATTGGCTTAAACTGTATTATCATAACGACCTGATGTCAATTGTCGCCGATAAGTTTGCTGTAAGACAATATCTTATCGACAAAGGACATGGTGATCTTTTAAATGATTTGCTCGGAGTCTGGGATGATGTGACAAAAATCGATCATAACGAGTTGCCCGATCGTTTTGTTCTTAAGGCATCGCATGCCAGTGGAACAGCATGGAGTCTTATAGTCAAGGACAAGAATAAAGTCAACTGGAGAATTTTCAGATGTGTCATGCGTCAATGGCTGAAACAGAAAATCGGATGGCTTGGCCGAGAACGACACTATGACATAATGAAACCACGTATCATCTGTGAAAAATTCCTTGAAGATGAAAGCGGAGAACTGAGAGACTACAAGTTTCATTGCTTTAATGGCAAACCCCGCTTTGTATCTATATTTAAAGGGCGATTCACAAAAAACAAGGGAGAATTTTGTCATGATTTTAATGGGAATCTATTACCCTATACTTTTGAAGCGATCGAGGCAGTCAAAAACGATCCCAATTTTAAATTGGAGATTCCGTCCAATCTAAACGAAATGTATCAACTGGCAGAGGAACTATGCCAGCCATTCCCTATGGTAAGAGTTGATTTCTACAGTGTCAACAATCGAATCTACTTTGGAGAATTTACTTTTTTTGACGGGTCGGGGCTTACACCGGGATACACCGATGAGGCACAGCTCTTAATGGGCTCCTGGCTGACACTTCCAAAGGAAAAACGCCAATGAAACAAAAAATTCTTTTTCTGATAGCAGACCTTGGCGGCGGTGGAGCAGAGAAAGTTCTTGTAAATCTTGTAAACGCCTTATCTCCTGACAAGTATGACATTTCAATACGAACTATATTCGGGAAGGGGATCAATGCAAATTTTCTCGCATCCCACATACGATACAGTTCACTGCTGTCATGCAAAATGATACGAGGCTATGTATTGGCTCAAAAGCTATTGCCTCGCCGATGGCTTTATAAACTATTAGTAAGAGATAAGTATGACATTGAGATTGCCTATATGATGCATGTCCCCACCCGTGCTCTCGGTGGCTCTGATTCCTCAGCAAAAAAATTTGCCTGGAGCCATATACTGCATATCACCAAGAATGCTTATCGTAATAAACACGAGTTTTTAGAAACGTACAGAGCATTAGATGGAATAGCGTTTGTCTCACAAGATGGCTTACAGGACTTCAACAATCAATATTTCAAGCATCCTTACAGCCGAGTTGTGCACAATGTTGTAAACTCAGAGCTTATCAAAGACAATGGTAAAAAAGAAATTCCTATAACAATTAATAATGGAATAATAAATCTGTGCAGTGTGGGGCGCTTGTGTTCACAAAAAGGCTATATTCGTTTGGTCGAGGCTCTCGGGCACCTTGCTCTTGAAGGGCTTAATGTATGGCACCTGTATATTGTCGGCGAGGGCGATGATCATGATGCCATTATTGCCAAAGCCCGTAACTATGGAATTGCCGACCAGGTAACCCTTCTCGGGTTCCACACAAATCCACATAAGTTTGTAGCCAAAATGGATTTATTTGTATGCTCTTCAGAAACCGAGGGCTATAGTACAGCAGTCACCGAATCAATTATACTTAGCGTACCAGTCCTTACCACCGATTGCTCAGGCATGAATGAAATTATAGGAAATTCGGGTGCAGGAATAATTGTTCCGAATTCATTTGATGGGCTTAAAAATGGTCTCAGACAGGTATTATCGGATCGAAGCCTTATATCAGACATGAAAGTCAGAGCAACAGACCGTAGCCAGTCTTTTGAAATCCAAAACCTTGTATCAGAGTTTGAAAATTTCATCAATGGTAAAGCCTGAATTATCTATAATAATGCCATGCTATAATGTGGCAGAACTTATTCCCAGAGCCATAGAGTCTGTATTACGTCAGACATTCGTCAGTTGGGAATTAATTGTAGTGAATGATGGATCTCCAGATAATCTGCATGATGTTGTAGAACAATACGCGACCATTGATTCACGTATCAGCATAATATCAAAAAAAAACGGAGGCTTATCAGATGCCCGCAATGTAGGTCTTTCCAAGGCTATCGGTAACTACATCCACTTTTTCGATCCAGACGACTACCTGTATAGCCCCGACTGGTATGAATCTGTTTTTAAACGAATATCTGATTCATCTACCTGTCAAGATCTGATAATCACGGGATATTATGTCGGTTACGAGACCTCGCAAAAATCAGTAAATATTGTAGATCAACCATTACTGACACCTTTCGGGGGCAGATGCGGAGAAGAGTGTATCAAACATGTATGTTATGCCTGGAACAAGTTCTTTCGCCGCGAATTTTTAATCGCAAATAATCTCCAGTATGAGAAAGGACTGAGCCGCATTGAGGATGCCGAATTCATGAGTCGTGTAGTACAATACCGGCCTATATTTAAATTCATTCAAGATAGCGGATATGTCTATGTTCAACGCTCAGAACAGACATTAAGCAAGGGATTTGACAGTATGTTTATTGACATATGCAACCGAAGGATTGGTATCGACATGATATTGGTCGATTTTTTTAACAACATCATTATTCCGAAATCAGAACTTATTGATTGCCTGAAAATTGAAGCTTTAGTCTCACTTATTAACCGGCTATACTCCTTTGGCAAAGATTTATCCAAGGATACCAGACACAAGATACTGGCCAATACCGTAAGTATAACGCCTGATAAATTCATATACAGCCAAAATAGTCATGCTAAAAATCTATATGACTTTATCATTTATTGGTCGGTTAAAAACAGGCAATACTGGCTAACGGATATAGTCCAAAAGATACGCTTAAGACTTAGAGAGTGTTGAGTTTTTACGTTATAGAATATTCAGCGCCATTTACGGTCTGTTCCAAGTCTTCATTCTGTCGTCATTGGACTCCTAAATCCATCATGAGGACTTGGAACAAACTTGAAAAGTACATCTAAATCTTAACATCAATCAAAACGCAACGCGCTCTTAATCAATGATTGACCCCAAATTATATTATGATATATATTTAATATTTGTAGTCATATTGACTTTTGTCTGCTCAAATCAATATAGCAAATATTCAAATAAACGAATATCCACAATAGCGTCCGGAAACAAACTGTCATCTACTTTTGTAGCATGTATATTTATATTATATATAGGTTCAAGACCAAAGAGTGGTGTGTTTATTGATATGATGAACTACGACTCTTTATACATGCGGTTAAGAGGGTCAATATATAATTATTCATTAGATACCACCAACTTTATTTTTGACAACTTCTTCGCTTATATCGCTACATCCAATTTTCCTATTGAACTTTTTTTCCTTATAATGGCAGGTCTCTATTTCGGAGGCATCGTTATTGCATGTCAAAGACTATTTCCTAAAGACTCTCTTTTTGCATTTATAATCTATTTAGGAGCATTTTCAACCTTTTCATATGGAACAAATGGTATCAAGGCAGGGGTAGCAGCCGCATTATTTCTTTGTGCATTAAGCTACAATAACCGAAAACTCATTTGCGCTATATTGCTATTGCTCTCCCTGGGGTTTCATCATTCCATGATACTGCCTATAGTTGCTTTCATTATATGCCAGTTTTACCGAAACCCCCGAACATACCTTATCGGGTGGGGTCTATCTCTGTTGATCGCGGCAGCACACATCACATTTTTTCAATCTTTATTTGGAGGGATGGCCGATGAACAAGGCGCCGGATATCTTTCCCTGAATGACTCCGGATACCGCACAGGATTCCGTCTTGATTTCATCATTTACAGTGCGGCACCGGTAGTATTGGGATATTACATAATCAACACATTACGATATTATTCAAGAACCTATAACCTCATATATTGTATCTATTTATTGATAAACTCAGTATGGATGCTATGTATGTATGCAAGTTTTACAAATCGCATCGCATACCTTTCATGGTTTATGCTACCTATTGTGCTAATCTATCCGTTTTTCGACAAGGCTTTCATCAAAAATCAATATCATAAACTGAATCTTGTTGCCTGGTGGCATTTAGGATTTACCCTCATGATGACCATAGTCTATTATAGATTGCTTAACCTATGACTAAAAACGAAAACAAAATCCGCATCACAGTGCTTATGGCAATTTACAATTGTGCAGACACTTTGGCTGAAGCACTGGATTCTCTGTTAGCCCAAACCTATCAACAATTCAAAGTCGTTCTTTGCGACGATTGCTCTACCGACAACACCTATGAAGTTGCACAAAAATATAAAGAACGATTCCCCGAGAAATTCATTCTGATCAAGAACGAATGTAACTCCAAATTACCATTTTCTCTAAACCGTTGTCTCGAGTATGCCGACACGGAGTATATAGCCCGTATGGATGGTGATGATATATCCCGACCTCAACGATTTGAGAAAGAAATAAACTTTCTTGACAATAACCCTGAATATGCCGTAGTATCCACTGCAATGCATTACTTCGATCAAAACGGTATTTTCAAAACAAGCACAGTAACAGAGATTCCGACTAAAAAAAATTTTATCGGAACTACACCCCACGCCCATGCAGCCGCAATGATAAGAACAAGCGTATTAAAATCAGTCTCCGGTTATACCGTAAAGCGATGGACCCAACGTGGGCAGGATGTTCATTTATGGGCTAAGATATATCATAGTGGAAATCGAGGATACAATTTATCCGAACCACTGTATATGATGCGAGACGATGTTGCGGCCTACAAACGAAGGACTGTTAAAGAAGCTATATACAGCATACGTCGTAACTATGAGATTTACAAGCTTATGAATATATCCCGTCTTAATATCTATGGCTTGATTCGACCTTTGATTGTAGCAATATTGCCAAAATTCATATACGATAAACTACATAAACGGTAACCACTACTTAAATCATTCTCAATACAATAACTAATTCAACTTTTGCAACTTCAACTTAAATAAATAACACTACTATAATTATATAGTATTTTCGTATCAATAGTCAAGAATAAATGAAGGTACTTCACGTCTTTACTATTCTTTCTACAGCCGAGTCTTTTTTTGACGGGCAGTTCAAGTTTCTTACCGAAAACGGACAAGATATATGGGTGGTCAGTTCTTCAAATGAAGATGACTGGTTCACAAACCGTAACAAGATTACTTATAGGCAGATAAATATCACCCGGCGTATTTCTCCGTTTGCCGATATAAAGACTATTCGCGAACTTGTATCGCTCATACGACGCGAGAAATTTGACGCGGTCGTGGGGCATACTCCCAAAGGGGCCATGGTGGCGATGTTTGCCGCAAGACTGGCCGGGGTAAGAATCAGAGTGTATTACCGGCATGGGCTGATTTATACCACCGCCGGAGGGCTGAAGCGGCTGATACTTAAAGCAGTCGAGAGATTGACGGCGGCATGTGCATCAAGGGTGGTGAACGTAAGCAATTCCCTGAGCGATCTTGCCGTAAGGGATCATCTGAACAGTGACCGCAAACAGACGGTAATCGGAGCCGGAACATGCGGCGGTATCGATGCCGTCGGCGTATTTAATCCATCGCTGGTCGATGGTGAAAGTATCAACGCTCTCCGTGACAGACTCGGTATCGCAACCGATGATTTTGTGGCCGGATTCTGTGGACGTATATGCACGGAGAAAGGCATACGGGAACTCATCGACGGATTCAAAATATTCCATAAAGATAATCCTAAGTCAAAACTTCTTTTGGTTGGTGAATATGATGCTCGCGACATACTGCCTGACGAATACAAATCTCAGATACATGAGAATCATGCTATTATAGCGACCGGAAGAATTGAAAGGTCTGATCTTCCGGCATATTATTCTCTGATGCATGTCTTCATGTTTCCAAGTTATCGCGAAGGGTTCGGTATGTGTGTGATCGAGGCTGCCGCCATGGGAGTGCCGGCCCTGGTTTCTCGTTCTCACGGCTGTGTGGACTCCATCAGGGAACATATAACCGGAGAGTACATAGACATAAGCCCCGATGGGATAGCCCGAGGGCTGGCTCTGATGACCGTCTCTGATAATCTCCGGGCATACTCATCAAAATGTCGTGACCACGTTCTCAAAAATTATGATATCTCGGTGATGTGGCCGCTGATTCTCGACCTGTATTCCCGCAATTTTCAATAGATTGACTATAGTGGGCCTGGGGGGGGGGATATTCAGTTTTTTCAATCAGGAATTATCAATTTTTCTCGGAATAGGCAACAATAAGCATCATAAGCAACATGAGCAGGTGAGTGACGATATTCCTTGCTTGAATTAAAATACTTACTTATCCGGGATTAAACTTTAATCTATAACATATTTATGAAACTGTACAGGTGCTTTTTCAAGCGAGCCATCGATATTGTTACGGCTGGCAGTGCATTGCTTGTACTGGCAGTACCGTTGGCGGCGATTACTGTATGGCTACACTTCGCCAACAAGAGCGCAGGGGCATTCTTCTTTCAAGAGCGTCCGGGAAAGGGTGGCCGCATTTTCCATGTGGTCAAGTTCAAGACAATGACCGATGAACGTGATGCCGACGGCAATCTCCTGCCTGATGCCGACCGCCTCACAAAGGTAGGACGGTTCGTGAGGTCAACATCTATCGACGAGTTGCCCCAGCTGTGGAATGTTCTCAAAGGAGACATGTCGCTGATAGGGCCACGTCCTTTGCTTGTGCAGTACCTGCCGCTTTACTCGCCCGAGCAGGCTCGTCGTCACGAGGTGAGACCTGGTATAACAGGCTGGGCCCAGTGTCACGGTCGCAACGCCATCTCGTGGCACAAGAAATTTGAACTCGATGTATGGTACGTCGACCATATCTCGTTTATCACCGACTGCAAGGTTATTATCACTACGATACAGAAAGTTATTAGACGCAAAGATATTAATTCCGCGACTTCTGCTACTATGGACTTTTTTAATGGAAATAATTGAATTATGTTATTATCAATCATCATCCCAATGTACAATGCCGAGTCTTACATCAAACAATGTTTAGACTCTATATTAAATCAAGGACTCTCTCAAAAAAGCTATGAAATTATTATTGTCAACGATGGTTCAACAGACCAATCATCTGCTATTATTCAAAGCTATTTAAACAAATACTCTAATATCAAACTATATAATCAAGATAACAAAGGACAATCAGTAGCGCGAAATTTCGGGATATCTAAGGCCAGCGGAGATTATATCCAATTTGTTGATGCCGACGACTTCCTAATTTCAAATTCATTATGTCAAATTGTCAATTTCGCTCAATCTAAAACAGGATCTGATGCATTAGACATGATAACATTTGGGATTATTGGAGGGGCAGCTGATTGTATTGAAATTATAAACAACGGCACAGGTGAATGTAAATGGGATGGTACTGGATATGACTATATCGCTTCTCATAACTATAATAACGGGGTAGGCCATTATTGGTTAAATCGATCATTTGCCAACAGACAAAATCTACGATTTGAAGAAGGCAAGTTATGTGAAGACGGTATGTTTACCTTGACCGCCATAATAAATTCAAAAAGAATCGCCAACATAGATTCATCGGTATATTTTTATGCCGTAAGACCAAATAGTACAACGACATCAACAAGTCCAGAACGAAGGAAAAAGATAGTTGATGGTTTCGAATATGCTATCAATTATTTTGAAGAAATACGGAAATCACATATAAATATGAATACGAAGTGTATGGAACGAATCATCACTCGTAGAGATAGTTACGTATTTTTTCTGCTCATACGTTTACTTAAGATGGGAGCATACAATGAAGCCAAAACAGTAACTGACCATCTTAAAACAAAGAATATATATCCAATAAAAAACTTTTTAGGGAAAGACTATTCCGGAACTAAATTACGGTTTCTTACCGCTATAGTTAATTGTAATCCAATATATCTTTCATTATGTAAGATTAAACGTTTCTTATAATGATAACGAAAAAAAATATCCTTATCACATCTGCCGGAAAACGGAGTGAATTACTTCTTGAATTTCAAAAAGAGTTAAGATCTTATTATAACGAAGCAACTGTAGTTACGGTCGATCTCAACCCGTCAATGGCGCCAGCATGCCGGATGTCGGACAAATCTTTTCAAGTACCTCGCGTTACTGCTCCAGACTATACCGAGGTGTTGCTGGATATATGCAAATCCAATGATATAAGACTTGTTATTCCAACTATTGATACCGAATTACTTGTCCTCTCGCAAAGCAAGGCTCTGTTCAGGCAACATGGTATCGAAATAATGGTGTCGGAGGAGGATTTTATATCCACTTGCCGAGACAAACGCCGTACGATGCAACTTTTTAACCGGCTGGGTATACGTAATCCCATACCACTCGACAAGCACAACCCTGTTTTTCCCATGTTTGCCAAGCCTTACGACGGGTCATTGAGTACCAACATACACTTAATCAAGTCTGTCGACGATTTGACATCAGAGATTATATCTGATCCCAAGCTCATCTTTATGGAGTATATTGACAAGACCGAATATAAGGAATTTACTGTCGATATGTACTACGGTGCCGACCATAACGTCAAGAGTATAGTACCTCGCGAACGCATTGAAATAAGAAGTGGAGAAGTAAACAAGGGTGCGACTCGCAAGAACTATCTGATTGGATATCTAAAAGATCGCATGGACTATATGCCCGGTGTTGTAGGTTGTATCTGTATACAACTTTTCTATCGCGAACACGACAATGATGTTGTAGGCATAGAAATAAATCCACGTTACGGTGGCGGATATCCATTATCTTATTATGCCGGCGCAAATTTCCCTAAAATGATGATTGAAGAATACATCTGCAACCAAACGCCTAATTATAATAACGATTGGATTGACAATACTATAATGTTACGTTACGATTCCCAAGTAATCGTCCATGAATAAGTACTGCGTGGTATTCGATCTCGACGACACGCTATATAAGGAAATAGATTTTCTTAAGAGCGGATACCGTTATATCCTGACAAAGACAGCTATCACTGATAAACAAGTTATATATAATGAAATGCTGTCAAAATATCATAATGGAGAAAATGCATTCGAGTATATACAATATCTATATCCCAACTATAGCATTGAACAGTTACTAAAGTGGTATCGAAATCATATTCCTGATATAAGTATAAGCGCATCGACTCTCGAATGTCTGGATTATCTAAAAAAAGCAGGAGTCATCCTTGGATTAATAACGGACGGTCGTAGCATAACACAGCGCAATAAAATAAAAGCACTTGGGCTATACCAATATGTCAACGATAAATACATCGTGATATCTGGAGAATTCGGAACCCCCAAACCAACAGAAGCCAACTACAGCTATTTCATAAAATTACACCCCGATTATAACTTCATCTATGTTGGCGACAATCCCCAAAAAGATTTTATCACCCCAAATATTCTTGGTTGGCTTACAGTAGGTTTACGTAATAATGGCCATAATATTCATAAACAGTCATATATTGCGCCTGAGTACGAGCCTAAAATATGGATTGACAACCTCTCTGAAATCAAGGAATTAATTGATCTAACAATCGGCTAATTTACAAGCAAAAAACATTCACCCACTTTTTTGAAACAACGAGATTTGTAAAGAGAAAAAAGACTACATAGTGAAGTGATTTAAACTAATATCAAATCGTTAATTTACGCTATGCAATAGGACTTTTCTACATAAACAAGTGCTCAGCCAATAATTCCATTTTAATTTTTGCGTAATCTGCGTAATTCGCGATTCTTATTTAACACGTTTTTTACAAATATCATATATAATGGCTAATAATGAACGGATTTATCTTTGTCTGGCTCATATGAGCGGCAGGGAACAGGATTTTATAAAGGAGGCGTTTGATACCAACTGGGTGGTGCCTATGGGACCGAACGTCAATGCGTTTGAAAAGGATCTTGAGGCATTTGTCAATCGTCGAGAGGACGCAGAGCCACTTGACAAAAAGGTGGTTTGTCTTTCGGCTGGTACGGCGGCTGTTCACCTGGCGCTGATCGCGTGTGGAGTCAAGGCCGGTGACGAGGTGCTGGTGCAGTCGTTCACCTTCTGTGCTTCGAGTCATCCTATTACCTACCTGGGGGCTACTCCCGTGTTCGTTGACTCGGAACGTGACTCGTGGAACATGGATCCCGATCTGCTTGAAGAGGCTATCAAGGACCGTATAGCCAAAACCGGCAGGAAGCCAAAGGCAATCATTCCGGTGGCTCTCTACGGCATGCCCTATCAGATTGACCGCATAATGGAGATTGCCGGACGATATGAGATTCCCGTAATCGAGGACGGTGCCGAGGGGTTCGGCTCTAACTTCAACGGCCAGGCTCTCGGCACGTTCGGCGAGTATGGCGTACTATCGTTCAACGGCAACAAGATGATCACTACCTCGGGGGGTGGTGCTCTAATCTGCCCGGATGCCGACAAGGCCCGTGAAATACTGTGGTATGCGACTCAGGCCCGCGAGAGCTATCCTTACTACCAGCACGAGGCTATCGGATACAACTACCGTATGTCCAACATATGCGCCGGTATCGGTCGAGGACAGATGACAATCGTTGACCGGCATATCGCTCATCACCGGCATGTCCAGGAGCTGTATGAGGAGCTGCTCAAGGATGTTCCAGGGGTGACGATGCACTGCAATCCAGGACCCGGATATGATTCAAACTACTGGCTCTGCACGGCAACTCTCGATCCCGACATGAGAATCAAAGGGCAGGAGAATGCCTACAGGCAGGTGATCTCAGGTGCCGTCGGTGGTGCTGCTGGGGTCACTCACGCGGCGGCATCGGCCATGACCGACTGCCAGCCCAACGACAACGTGGAGGCCTTGAGAATGGAGCTTGACGCTGCCGGTATCGAATCTCGTCCGCTATGGAAGCCGATGCACCGACAGCCTGTATACAAGGACAATCCGGCATATGTCAACGGTGTGTGCGAGGAGCTGTTCAAAGTGGGCATATGCCTGCCTTCAGGTCCATGGGTCTCGGATGAGCACGTGCGATACATCGTCGAGCGGATCAAAGCGGCGGTTATATAGTGTATAGTAGATAATGGATAGTTAATAACGGATAATTATAAATTAATGATTTTCTATTCTTTTTATGCTTAGTTGCAACGGTAATTTGATATCACTAAATTACCAACTACCAATTATCCACTATCAACTATCAATTACTAACAGACCGAAGATGGTGCCCCCGATTTAAAACGTTCGGGAGCACCATCTTCGGTTTATAGTAAGCAGGCTGACTCCTCATTTATACCGTTGTCATAATCCCTTACAGACCGAATTTACTCGTATTTTGGATTATAGAAATCTTTGGCAAATAACTTCAACAAGTTTATATAGTTTTTATATACTTTTGCTTATGTTAATCTCAAATATGATGATAAATAGTTAACTGACAATGAATGATAATTTCAGATGCCGTATTGTTAATGAATCGGGAGATGTGTTGAGGATCAATATTTCTCGCGACTGCCCGGCCTGGATGTATATGCTCAATACGCTATGCGGTGCTTATCCTGTAGAGTGGATCGGACATAATTCTCACAATAAAATTATTCAATGCTCTCCCGATCTTAAAAAAACAATTTCAGGTATATGCACCAAATCGGCCGGTTCGCTCCCAAAAGCCGAGCTTATCTCCAGGTTCTTCAACGACCAGCCTGACAATATATACCTCGCTTTTCTAAGAGAGGGTACATTGCTAAGGATTGATGAAGATCTTTTACACGAAGCACTTGGCAGAGTACTGCGGGCCAACTACTCCTTAATACCCGAAAATGGCAACAAAAACAGCCTACAAACGGCCTCGGGCATTAGTAAATCTTTCAGCCTGTTCATGTTTACATCGGGAGGGGTATCATCTGTTCGTCCTCTCGGTAAAAAGTATCCCGAAGATAGAAAAAACGAGCTTATAAAGCTGTTAAGAGCTGTTGATAACTTTGACATGAACGTTTTACGGGACAGCAATCATTTCTGGCGTCTGGGTGAACTGAGATCGTTTGCCAGCAGTGAGGAAGCAATGATGTCTGACGTATCGGGAATAATAACAGGTGAAGAAAATCGCCTGAAGGATCTGAATGATGAAACCGTTGTAGTCTTCGGCATTCTTGAAAATGCTGATATCACGCAACTTACCGATCTTAAACATGTGTGCCACCATATAAAGGCCAAGGGGACTCACCGCGACTTCTATGATAACCGGATGATAATGGATCGGCTTCTGTACATCAACGGCTACACGCGCCGGAGTTTTACCGACATTGGTTTTGATTACCGAATCCCAGGACGTAAATCGGTATGCCGGTTCTGCGGACGATCAAAAAAGGATGGTGCGAAATTCAAAGAGGATCCTCACGCAATTTCATATTTCTTCGGAAACAAGCATTTATTAGGCGGTGGAGAATGTGACTCTTGCAATTCGTTTTTCGGTACGGAACTTGAGCCCGATTTCCACCGGTATTATCTGCCGACAATGAATCTATGCGGCATAACGGGCCGTGGTAAGAATCCACATGCCGAAGGAGAGAACTTCTCTTCTAAACTCGGAGAGCTCAAATTGCTTGGACATGGCGAGGATTTCGATCTGTTTGACCGACTGGCAAACGGAGAAGAGGTTCCCATCGATCTAAATGACAGCATCCCGGTGGTCAAAGCCGACATTTACCGCTGTCTGTGCAAATATGTCATCTCTCTGATTGATGACGACGAGTTACCCGATTTTTCCGAAACGGTACGATGGATCAAAAAGGAACGTACAGGCGGATATCTTCCCAAGACTTTCAGGAACGAAAAAGACTATGGATGTGCCACTACCCCGACATTAGACATTTACCGTCCTATAAATTATTGTGAATCAAAATACGGATGGATCGCAGTATTCCGGTTTATAACCAATCTCTGGGTATATGCGGTTCCCCACGTAAAAGGATGTAATAACAACATGCTGACGGGTATCATAAAGAATTTCATAAACGATTTCATACCTGAAATTAGATTCGTCGATGAACATTTCAACGATGAAACTCTATCATATGTAACTACCCACACAACACAATCGATATCAGAAGAATCGATACTGACACGTATGTCGGATATGTCGCCTGAAGAGCAACAGGAATTCCTGGATTCAATCCCCAAAAAATGGCATAAATAATTGTACTTACAGCATGATTTAGGCCCGGCTTTGAGCTTTTGCTCTTGGCCGGGCCTGCTACTATAAATCGATCGGGAGCAGGGGTGGCTCCCGTGGGGAGAGGGGTGTTCAATAGCGGATCTTGCGGTGAGTGCCGTCGGACATCCGCACTATGTTAAGGCCCTTGTGGGGGGTGGTTGACTCTATGCCCTGGAGGTTGTAATATGAGACGGGGGTGGCGGCAGATGTTTCGATACTGTCTATGCCGGCGGGATCGTCGACGGTGAGGGGGGTGACGGGTATGCGTACATCGGGGATGGATCCGAAGTAGGTCTGGTGGGCGATGGCCGTGAAGTTGGCCGAGCGTCCTGCTACCGGATCGATAATGCGATGGTTGCCGATGGGGTCTCCAAAGCCTTTGACCTGTATGACACCTTGGTCAAGCACAAACTCGGGGGCGGCATCCACGTCATGATCCTCGGGGATGGTGACCGATACTGCCTGGGCTGTGGCTACCGAACCGAATGTGTACTGTCCGGCTCCGCCGATGAGCGATGCACCATTAGGATTGCCATTATAGGTGACATAGGCCGACATGTTGTATATGCCTGCCAGCTTGTTGGCTGGATGGTGCAGCCCCGAATACTGGATCTTGACTTTATCGCCAGGCTTGAATGTATCGCTGTCGGGATCGGTCTCGTTGGTTATCTCACGGTGACATTTCCTGGCGGTAAGGATCTGATATACCGAGTTGCCGGAGGGGTCGGTAAGCTGAACGATCTGGCGTCCATGCCTGAGGGTGAGGGTATATGATCCGTCTTCATGCTGGGTGACGCCCTCGGTCGAGAATCCTGAATATGTGGCCATCCGCTCTCCTACCGATGGATATGCGATGGTGACGCGGGCCACTCCCTGTGGGGTGAAGGTATATTCGGCTCCCTCCTCGGTGTCAAGATAGTAGAATATGTCGTGCTCAGCGTCGACGCGGTCGCCGGCTACCTTTTTGGCGCTGTCGTTATAGCCTTGGTTGATGTACATTCCGGGCTCTATGCCGGTGGCTTCCTGCCCTACGGTAATGACATATGCGGCGGTGTTCTCAGGCCATATCGCACCCCAGAATTCTCCGCCAAGGATCTCTTTCCTGGTGGCGCCGCTATAATAGTCGGCCACGATGCCGTCGTAGGTCACGAGCACTATCGCCGTGCCTTTACCGACAGCCTTTATGTCGGCCCATGCCGATCCTGTACGTCGGGTAATCTCGACAACTCCCTGGCTTGGCCGGCCATCGGTATCAATGACGGTATAA
Organism: uncultured Muribaculaceae bacterium; assembly: GCA_964018905.1. Lineage (GTDB taxonomy): Bacteria > Bacteroidota > Bacteroidia > Bacteroidales > Muribaculaceae > JAAVFS01. The sequence continues at coordinate 9,995 of CAXHRO010000017.1, read as the reverse complement.
TGGAAGTCGGGCTCCATGAAGTAGTTATTGACAACGTTGTCGGTAAGCTGCCATGTACGCATGGCGTGGGCCTTGAATGTGTCACCGATATTCATGACAAGGTGTCCACGCTCGTTGATGTTGACAAATATGTCACCGGTCTCGTATCCTTTGTTGCTTGCAACGTCATGGTTTACGGCTGTGGGGTCGTAGGCTTTGTAGTCGTCGGGGATGAATGTCAGTACAGGGCGGCTTGTGGAGGATTTACCCATATTGAAGTAACCGACTCTGGTGATGCCGCCATCAATCCATGTACGATAGTTGTAGACCTGGCTTTGGGCGAGGAAGTATGTGATTTTCTTATTACCGTCTTTCTGCTCTACCGACATGGGTTCCAATATGGTGAAGTCGATGAAGTGTGAGAACTTCATACCGAGCTGGAATACGGCATGATCCGGAACCGTAACGGTATATTCCTCGCCAAGTGGGATGGATGCGGATATCGTGGCGTTAGCGGTAACAGCCGCCGACTTATAGAGTGTGGTATACCCCTGTTCGGACCGTGTGCCGGACGGTATGAATGAGGCAAAGTAGATGTTGCCATTGAGAGCGAGGAATGTCTTACGGTTGGCGGTGGTGCTGTTTCCGATTGTGATATCCTGCTTTACTCCTTCCCGGGTGTTTACGGTCACATCAAGGGTATAATCGCCGTTATCGATTGTCCACACCGTATTGTCGGAGTTCTTGTTGGTGGCATAGGCTGTACATGTGAGGATCTTGAATTCCTGTGTAGCAGGGTCGTCGGTGACGGTTATCTTTATCGTTCCGTTGAGTGTGACTCCGTCGGTGGCATAGGCCGACAGGATATATTCTCCGGCCGGGGCTTCGAATGTATAGACATTGCCGACGGGTGTACCTACTTCTACCATCTGACCTGTTGACACCGATTCAATGGTCATGGTCTTGGAAATGGCGTTCATTGTGACCGTCACATCGGCGGCCTGCATGGCCTGGGATGTCGCGAGGCCCATCAATGCGATAATGTAATGTTTTAATTTCATATGTTTATATTGTGGTTAATATTTCATTACCTTTGTATGAATCTGCGGCCTTGGCTTATGTAAATGTGGCCGGGTTGCGGGGCGGTCACTCTTATACCCTGAAGGTTGTAGACCGGTGCATCGTGAGTGGTATGGCTGTCGGTGGTGACATGGTCTATGCCGGTATACATGCCGTCACTCACCGCCAGGAAATGGGCTGGGTTGATGTAGACTTTGTACTCGCCGAGTTTCTGACCGTCAGGTGTCCATTGGACAAGGGATCCGGCTGATGCGAAGTTTCCGGCATCCGTGGCATAAATGTATCCTGTATAGGGATTTATATATATTCCATAAGGCATTGAGATTTTCTTCAGATCCTCAAGTACTGTGCCCGGGAAGCCGTCTTCGTCGATACCTTCTGCGCCATGTGATTCCATCACCATCCGGGGATCTATCACTATATAGTTGAACTCGTATTGTGATGTATAATAGGAGTAACGCGAACCTATGGCATAGAAACGGCTGTCGGTAGTGGCGGTGCTGTATGTGGCGGCATAGTCGAGAGAGGTGAAGCACTCGTCATCGGGCAAGCCCTCTATCGCTTTCTCACAGTCAAATATAATGGTGGCGGCATATACATCATAGTAATCGCCGGGAGAGCTGATACACAGATATTTCCCTGTCTGAGACATTTTGCCGCAAAGGTTGATCTGACCGGTATCAACGTTGCGTACGACCTCCATTGTCACGGCATCGATGACGCTGACAGTGGTTTCATACTCATGATCTTCCTGGAATGCGTATCCGCCGGTATTGGCGACATACAAGTATCCGTCATACCATGCTATCCCTTCGGGTTCGTAGCCGACCTCGACGGCATCGACTACCTTGAATGTGTTGATATCGATCTTTGCCACATAGCCTTTGTCGAAGTAGACGAAGTCGCCGTTGACGAAACATTCATGTCCATATGAAGAGATGTAGACATAATGTCCGTCGGTGGCGAGTTTGCGGTTGTTGGGGATATCCTCGGTAGCTGCCACCGCTACCCCGTGTGGTGTCATGAACTGTACAATGTTTGACCAGTTGACGGCTATGGCAACAAGGTTGTCGTTGACGCGAATGATATCGTTGGGTGTATCACCGATCTTGAATCCGTTGATATCCATGAACCACCGGTTGCTGACAACCTGTTGATCTTCAAAATAGGTCACCCTGCCGTTGTCGGCCTGCCACATGCCTTCATTGAGCAGTATGATGCGTTCTCGAGCTGTGGATGACAGTATCGCGGCCGACAGTACGGCTGTTGCCGCTGTCAGTACCTTGAATAAAGCTTTCATTGATAAGTAAGTGTTGTGGTTTATATTGATTACAGATTAAAACTCACTGATAAACGGTATGTGCGCCCCGGCATGGGATAGCGGGGTATGTGCTCGTATTGTTCATCAAGAAGATCGTTGATCTCCAGCGATGCACCCCAGCCACGCCAGGATCCCGAAATACGGAGATCGATGTTGTCATAGGGGCGTAGTACATCCTCGGGGTCGGCATATGACCACATGCGCTCGCCGACATGAAGGTTGGAGACGGTGACCGACAGCTTATTCCATCCCACGATACCTGTCAGGCCGTATGACAGTGTGGGCGAGTAGCAGATAGGCTTATTGTATGTGTCGGGGTCATCTGGATCCGTGCGGTTGAGATCTCGTTGCCATGTAAGCGACGACAGGAGCGATATGTACCATGACCTGTCTATGGCCCAGCGGCATGATGCGGTGGCGTTCAAGCCCCGGCAAAAGGTCTCGCCATAGTTCATCATTGACCATGTATATGTGCCCTTGAGCGGCAGGCATACGATACGGTCATCGATGGAGTTCAGGTATACGTCGGCCTGAAGCGAGGCTATGACATGTCGTGATGTCAAATGGTATTCGATGCCGAGGTTGAGCTGGCGTGTGTACTCGGGCTTGAGATTGCGGTTGCCTACCTGGGTGTAATACAGGTCATTAAGTGTAGGGGCACGGAAAATTGTCTTATACCATCCCCTGAGGGTCAACGGACCGGCCGAGTATCCTATCGATATGGCAGGGGTGAACCGGTGCAGTGGATCGGCGGCGCCGACATGTGTCTCCGTATGGTCGCGATAGTGCTGGAATAACAGCGATGAAGCCAACTGGAAACCACGATAACGCAACTGAAGGGCCACGACCGCCTTCTGATCGAGCCGCCTCACCGGGCAGAACCGTTTGAGGTCGGCATCGAGCCATGACATGCGGGCATCGTAGCCGGCATTGAGCGACAACCAGTCGGCCGGCATGAACGCATACGCGGCCGAGAGGTAACCGTCGTCCATCCAATAATGGTTGTTGACCTTGGCGGTGTTCTGGTTCTCGGGGTAATCGGTACAGTATCTCAGGTATTCGTGGGAATACTTGGCTATGAAGTTAAGGTGATTGCGATTATTTACGCGCCACAGCCAGGAGGCCTGCGCAAAGAAGTCGCGATCCCACTCGCGCCCTACGTTGGTGTACCGGTCGGACAGGCGGCGTACAATCCCGCCGGGACAGCCGCGCTCCGAGTCGTAGTAATACAGATGGGATGAGAATCCGTCTTTGAACAGTGCAGCCTCGACACGCAGGTATTCGATGTCGGAGTTGCGCCTGATGCCCACTGTATCCTCATACTGCGACTTATAACGAAACTTATAGTCGCCACGCGAGCTGAGGTACTCGGCGTCAACGAAGGCCTGCCATCCGCCACGGTTGAACTGAAGATTGGCACGGCCCGAATATGTATGGAAAGATCCCACGCGTGCGAGCACCGAGAGGGAGTCATTGGTGGGGCGCCGTGTGCGCAGATAGACCGTGGCACCGGATGCATACTCCGATGCCGACTGGGCGTTTTCAAGACGATTGGCATTGTAAAGCGAGACCGACTCAAGAGTCGAAAGGGAATATTTGCCCAGGTCGACGGTCCCGTTCTGCGCATTTGTTACACGCACACCATCGATGTAGATACCTACATGCTGGGCGCCGAGGGAGCGTACATTGACGGTCTTGAGACCGCCAAGACCGCCATAGTCCTTGATCTGGACTCCGGCGAAGTATTTGAGCGCATCGGCAATGGAAGTCGAGGACAATGACTGCAGTTCGGCTCCTGAAAGATTCTGCACTGTAGCGATAGGTTTACGCCTGGCCGTCACCATAACCTCGTCAAGGGCCACAGTGGTATCGGCAGGCTCGGATACGGGAGCCCCGAAACAAGATAAGGAACCGGCCAACAGAGCTATGGCTGCAGAGAGCCATGCACATCGCCGGGACGATGTCTGGATCATTGTCTCAACAATACTTTTCTTCGCAACGCTTTTACCTCGAACGTCATCAATGCGAAATTAATACTATTGGCAGGTCTTCTGACTTATCCCGTCCGTCCACCGCCTTCCCGACGTCTGCACTCTTGCTCGGTCAGTGGCATTAATAATGTGGTGTACGGCTCCAGGGGAATCACAGCAGCGGGTCTGTCGGGGATTCACACCCCGTTCCCTTTTAATCGCCCTTGTTCAAGGGGCGAGCCAACTATTATCTGAATCGAGCGCAAAAGTAATTAAAAATTCCGACAATACGGTAATTTTTTGTAATTTTGTAGCGGTCATGGAAAATCCATGCTCCTCGCGTGCTGGCATAGAAGCCCCGAGGCATAACAAACAAACCTATTACAGTCTTGGACTCAATAGACCCTTTACCGGCCATAGTGGCCGCAGAAATAACCGCATTCGGCGGCTCGCAGATCACCGCCCTTGTCATAGCCATACTGGCACTGTTCGTGTCGGCCTTCGTGTCGGGTAGCGAGATTGCTTACTTCTCGATCCCGCCCGACTCACTGGACGAGTCTGACGACACACCTGTCAACAACCGTATACGCCGACTGCTGTCAAAACCCCAGAAACTGCTTGCCACCATCCTGATCGCCAACAATCTTGTCAACGTGACCATCGTCGTGCTGTGCAACTTCGCGCTGGGCGCGGTGTTTGGGGGCATGTCACCTGTGATGAGCTTCATATTGCAGACGGTTATCCTTACATTCCTCATCCTGCTCTTTGGCGAGATATTGCCCAAGTTGCTTGCCAACAGCAATCCAATGAGATGGGCCCGCAATGCCATCGGCGGGATATCGTTCCTGTCCAAAGTGCTGTCTCCACTGTCACGCCTGCTGGTAAAGAGTACTTATATTGTCAACCGGGTTGTGACCAAGCGCCAGGAAAACATCTCTGCCGACGAGCTGTCACAGGCCCTGGAGATCACCGATGTCGCCGAGGGCGACAACAAGGAAATGCTGGAAGGCATTCTCAGATTTGGTGACACGACTGCATCGGAGATCATGACTCCGAGGGTCGACATCACCGACATCGACATCGAATGGGACTTTGACCGGGTGCTTGATCTTGTAAGGGAAAGCGGATATTCTCGCCTGCCCGTCTATGAGGAGACCCAAGACAACATAAAGGGAGTACTCTACAGCCGCGACCTGTTACCTTACATAGGCACACAGGACGCCGACTTCAAATGGCAGGCTCTGATACGCGAACCATACTTCGTGCCCGAGTCACGCATGATTGACGACCTGCTGGAGGACTTCCGTAAACTAAAGAAACATATCGCTATCGTCGTCGACGAGTATGGAGGCACACAAGGAGTCGTTACGCTGGAGGATGTGCTTGAGGAGATCGTAGGAGACATCAACGACGAGTATGACGAGGAAGATAAGACCTATAAGGAGCTGGGCAATGACACTTATATCTTCGAGGGACGTACACTGCTCAACGACTTCTTCCGTGTAACCGATCTCGATGAGAACGATTACCTGCCTGTCATTGAGGACTGCGAGACACTGGCAGGCATGCTCCTGTCAATCAAGGGAGATTTTCCCAAGGAGAAAGAACCGATCGTCTACGGACGTTGCCGGTTCCTGATACTCGATATCGAACATCACCGCATCACCAGCGTACGCGTCAAGGTAATGCCCGACATCCAGCTGCAGTGAACCGTATACCGCCATACCTGCTCATAACCCTCGCGGCAATATCATGCGGCCACAGTGACCTGCATGACATCGCGGTACCACGCCCTGTGGCATATCATCGTATCACCATTCCCGATCCAGCCTACCGCATAGCCAAGGCCGGCCCGGTGTCTATCCAGCTCAACGCATCGGTCACCGATACCATTGTAACAGCAGGCAACAGCTGGGTCACAGCCCACTACCCCGGCTTAGACGCTTCGATATACATCACTGTAACCGAGATCTCACCCGACACAGCCGACGAGTCAATCGACAACCGCATAGAACGGATGTCGCTCAACACCGGCGGACACCCCACCGAGGTGATATCATTCACCACACCGGCCGGACTCGATGCCAGGATGACGGTGACACGTGCAGGATCACCTACACCGGTACAGTTCATGGCCACCGACCACAGAGAGATACTCGTGAGCGGAGCCGGAACAGCAGGCCTGTCGGTGACTGCCCCCGCCGATTCGCTATCGCCGATAACCGGAATGCTTGAACGCGACATCACACACCTGCTCAAGACACTGACTCCACAATGAATATAATAACCATCAAAGGTATAACCATAGCCACCGACACCATCCCGACAGGCAATCGACAAGACAGGCAGGCACGCGAACGAGAAACCGTAAACGCCATGATACACGAACTCTACGGGAATGCAGCTGTCATAAAGCACCGGCCTAACGGTGCTCCGTTTATCGAGAGCCGGCCCGATATAACGATAAGCATATCACACTCGTCCAAACGAGCCGCCATAGCACTGCTCAACGGCACCACCCCCATAGGAATCGACACCGAGACATTACGCCCACAGCTTGAGAGAATACTTGACCGCTACCTGTCACCAACCGAACAAACCGAATGGACAACACCCGTCGACCACCTCATAGCCTGGTGTATTAAAGAGGCTGCCTACAAAGCCGCCGGCATCTCCGGCATCGACCTTCGGCAAGACATCACGATAAAACGCGCCGAATGCCGTGTAACCGTACGCGACACCATACTCGACTACATGATAGCCGAGAAAACCGACACCGAAGCCATAGTCCTGGCCATACCACAGATTAACCGATAACCGTCATCTGCCGTGACAATATATACATAAACTATGCCTCCATACGGGACATGGCCATATAAACACACACAAAATCATTTACAGTGATACGCCACACCGGCTGTCAATAGGTCTTTCCCCAGCTTGAACGGTCAAGCTTACGATAGTTAACGGCCTCGTATATATGAGGCGTCCTAACAACGGACGAACCGTCAAGATCGGCTATTGTACGGGCAACCTTTAGGATACGGTCATAGGCACGGGCCGACATGTCATAGTGGGTCATCACCTCCTCGAGACGTTGCAGGCCCTCGGCATCCGGACGCGCATACTTGTTGAGCAGACGGCTATCCATCTGGGCGTTGCAGTGGACTTCCCGTTCGGCCGCAAAACGTTCGGTCTGAATCTCTCTGGCCCTGACAACCCGATCCCGGATAGACGCAGACGACTCTCCCGGCCTCGATGAAGCCATCTGCTCGAACGCCACAGGCAGAATCTCCACCTGTATGTCAATACGGTCAAGCAACGGACCCGATATACGATTAAGATATTTCTGAACCTGCCCCGGCTGGCATGTACATGTCTTGGACGGATGATTGTAATAGCCACACGGACATGGATTCATCGAAGCCACAAGCATGAAACCGGCCGGATACTCGATAGCGTATCGGGCTCGAGAAATCGATATATTGCGGTCTTCAAGGGGCTGACGCATCACCTCAAGAACTCCACGCGAGAATTCGGGAAACTCATCGAGAAACAATACCCCGTTATGTGCAAGCGAGATCTCTCCAGGCATAGGATTTGTGCCACCGCCCACAAGAGCCACTGGGGATATCGTGTGATGGGGAGAACGAAACGGACGCTGGGTCATCAGCATCGACCCGCGGCGCAATTTGCCGGCAACAGAATGTATCTTGGTCGTCTCAAGCGCCTCGGCAAGCGTAAGCGGAGGCAAAATAGACGGTATACGCTTTGCCATCATTGATTTACCCGAACCGGGCGTACCGACCATGAGAATGTTATGGCCTCCGGCACACGCTACCTCTAATGCCCGCTTCACATGCTCCTGCCCCTTGACATCACAGAAGTCGAGCGTGCACTCGGTCGATGCCCGGGCAAATTCCTCACGGGTATTAATTACTGTAGGGACAAGAACATCCTCCCCCCTCAGGAACCGTATCACCTGCAGGAGATTGTCAACACCATATACATCGAGATTATTGACAACAGCAGCCTCGGTAGCATTGGCCTGTGGCACAATCATCCCCTCGTAGCCAAGCTGTCGGGCCTGTATAGCCATAGGCAGGACTCCCTTGATTGGAAGTAGCGAACCGTCAAGCGACAATTCTCCCATTATGATAAATCGGGAAAGCCGGTCGACAGGAATCTGCCCATCGGCCGCCAAAATGCCTACCGCGATGGGCAGATCATAGGCGGCACCCTCCTTACGCACATCAGCCGGTGCCATATTTACAACGACATGATTGCGAGGAAAAGACGCACCCGACTGCTTGAGTGCCGACTGCACCCTGTCACCACTCTCCTTAACAGCCGTATCAGGCAGACCCACCATCACAAAGCCACTGCCACGGTCTACAACAACCTCGACCGTGATTAGAATCGCATCAATACCTTGAACAGCGGCTCCGAATGTCTTTACAAGCATATGACTGGGATTAATCGGTTTTACAACGACTTGAAAGCACTCTCATACTCCTGTCCCGAGTACAGGACAGTACCGGTAGAATCGGCCGTTATATACCACGGGAAACCGGTAATATTATATCGGCCAAGCCCCGGAGTGGCATACATGCCGGGAGACCAGCATCGGCTATAACGAGGCTTGAGATCCCCTATAGTCTCACGCCAGGCAGCAGTATCAGCATCAAGAGACAACGCCACAACACGCGCACGCCCTTTCAGAGAGTCATTAAGCGCGTTCAGACGCCCCACCCTATCAACAGTCACCTCTTGACCATCAACCGGCAAAATCGCAAGAAAAACGCCCTTGGAGCCACAAGACCTTACGGTTGTCATACTATCACCATCCGAGTATAGATCGATAGGCTCGAACACAGGCAAAGAATCGGGAACCGGAGCAAGCAACTCACCATAGGAAGACAACATCTCACGTACAGATCGCGAATCGCACGAAATACTCCCGACAAGACTCGCGGCCACCGATTTGTCAACATCACCGCGATACAGTGAAAGGAAAATATATGGCACCGCCACGTCATCACGATGAGACTCACAATATCTTGCCACAGTCTCATTCACAACCCTACTGTCACCCGAGTCAATGATCTTGGAATTATCAGTTATAAAACGAGCGAGACTCTCACTTATCCTGTCACCCTTGGCCGTCATAAAACCAGGCTCATTCAACCGGTATGACACCTCCACCGTCTCACCATTACACGCCACCACACGACCTATAAGAGCCCGCGAGCCGGTATAGAGATCGATAAGAACAGGATCCTTAGCGACAGCTGTAAACTGAAAGGCACCATCAAGAGCCATCGATGTAATGACATTTACCTTGTCATCCGAACGATATATGGCACGAACATTCTGAGTACCCAGATTCTCAACCTTCGCAATGACAGTAAACGTATCACCGCCGCCACAAGATATCATAACGACGGCCGACAACACCGTAAGAAAAAATCCAAACAACGTTTTCATGACTCAAAGATATGGAATTTTCTTGTGTTAGACACACAAATAACAAAAAATCATGCAAAGTAACGTGATAAGGTTTGACAATATAAGAAAACCCCGGGACAATGCCATCATTAGTGAAGGCTTGTCCCGGGGTCTCCGGTTGATAGGGGGCGGTTACC
>CAXHRO010000016.1:0-75288 GCA_964018905.1 uncultured Muribaculaceae bacterium | reverse complement strand
CTATGTTGAGGAGTGTGTGAAAGAATGGGTTCGACCGCCCTACAACTCCGTCTCACCTATATAGGTGAGTAGTTACTTTTTGCTCACACAATTCTGCCGAACTTTGCCACTGTCAAACTACTGCGCAAATAGCGCAAGCCGGTGACGGCTCTAAATATCTACGGGCTTTTTTTATGCCCAGACATACGATATAAGGCGACGGCCTCCCATACCAAATGTTTAATCGGCTTGCGTCGGTTTTCGCGGTAGTTTGACGACACGGGAAGGCTGTCGTCTTTTTTGTGTCTTAATTAAAACGTCAAACTATCAAACTACCGCGCAAATGAAAGCAACAACAGCATTACCCGTTCCGGCATTGTCATACAAGCCGAGAGTGAAAAAACTCCTTGTTAAGGGAATTATTTACCTTACATCGGAAAAATTCAGTATCTTTGTAACCGCAATCGCGGCCCTAATCTGTTGGGCTGGCGTATGTATCGACGACGAACATGTTATCGGCTATGGCGGTATCGTGTTTCTCGTAGGTTTCACCCCGTGGGGCATACGTCAAACACTCCGCGATGTGCGTCAAGACAAACTCGGCTTAAAAGAGTGGTAAACCTTTCATGTTAAACAAAGCAAAATCAAATAAATATGCAAAATAACGTAAATCTCTCCCCCGAAGCTATTCGCGTTATCAACGCGCTTCAGCATAAAAACGGCACTTACAATTATTACCGGGCAACTATCGACCGAATTTATACCTACATTCTCCACGCCAGCGATGAAATAGGCATGAGCGACACCGAGACCATTCACACCCTCCGCGCCCTTGACGGGATTCGCTTAGACCTGAAAGATCTGGCCGGGCGCTCAATCTCCGAAGCTGAGGGTGCCGACACCTCAGAGCATGTCGCCGCCCCCGTGGACGTCATCACAATGAAAGTAGATTTCTCCGACCCGCAGGAGAAGGCCGATGAGGCTGCCGATACTTCCGACGAGTTTCAGGATTCCAACTACTCGGCGTCGGTCGACAAACTCGACGAACCCCGTGAAATGCTTGCCGATGTCAAAATGGCATGGCAACGACTTAACGAGGTGCAGAACATCATATCAGAGGCAATCACCCACGCCCAGAACGCCGGAGACAAATACGATTCCGTAATCTCCGACCTCGCCAATGTCAACGGCGACATGGAAGCCCTCACAGCCTCGCTTGACGCGGTTATGGCTATCAACCCCGACACCTACGAGCCTAAAGAACTCACGGAGGCTGAAAAGACCGCCATGTTCGTACAACGCTCCCGCGGCGCGCTTACCTACGGGAAGGAACTGCTCGACGACGCGCTCATTCATGCGACACGCGTAGACTACAAGCCGCTTACCAGAAAATTATTATCGGTGCGAGAACTCACAATTACGGCTATTAACGCCGTCGCTGAACTTGCGGAGAGAGCGGATAACACATTAAAAGGAAATGAACACTAAAGAAGATTGTTATAGGTGACCCATCACCACTTGGCACACAACCCAGTGTTGAATAGTAAAATCTTGATATCGCTATAGATTGATAGATAAATTTGCCAGAGAAGCGTCCGTTGTGAAACGGGCGTTTTTCGTTTTCGGTGGTGTCCTTCGGTTCACGCGATATTATAAAGACCTTTGCAACGTAAAACGCAGACAATATGGAAACTCTAAACATCATAACTCCGGTTATTACGCTCGTTCTCGGCGGCGGTGTTGCGTGGCTTTTTACAATCAAGTACACGCGTCGACAGGCTGAGGCCGACGCTATGCAACATTTTCAAACCGTTTATCAGGGTTTAATCAAAGACCTTCAGGACGACAGGGCGGAGCTTCGTTTACAAAACGACAAACTCGCCGGCACTATTGAGGCGATGAATGAGAGAATTAACGGCCTCGAACGCACAGTGGAAACAAACGCCCGAATTTTGAAGCAGCTTTCACGATTCGCAAGCGAGAAAGCCCCCACTTGCAAAGGCTGTGTGTTGATAGAACTTATTAGCAATTCACAGTTATGAATCATGGAAAATATAATCTCGCTTATCGGTTACGCGCTCTCACAGCTGGCGCGGGCTTTCTCGCTTGCCTTGTTGCTTGCGTTGTTGCTGGAGGGTGCCGCAGCTCTCGAAATATGGTTCAGGAATCGACGACAGTCGAACACAGCGAGTTCAATACTTCCGAGGAAAACAAATCAGTTCACAGCGAGGCAGACGATAGTATATATCAACGGGGAGCAGTTTCCGGTAGTTCCGGGGAGCGTGGTCGTATCGACATCGAACGAGATTCAGCAGGCCGACCTATCGTCATTTTGTGGACGTTTAACTCTAACTTTCTCAGTGAAAATTACTCGGACACGTTCAGAAAAAACTTATTCACGTTTCGCGGTTCGTCGGGTAGCGCCCAAAGTTCCGACGCCGTGGATTCCGTCACCGAAAAAAAGGAGGAAACTCAGGAGGAAATTAACGCCTCAATTTCTTTAGATTCTCTTATCGGTTCCGGCCTTCTGTCGCTGGTTATCCTGTATGTCGTTTATGTTATAATAGCCGATGGGCCGTGGATAAAGAACCGAAAACGATAGACGTTTTCGACGCTATCGAGCAGATGAAGCGTATAAGCCTCGCCGGAGGTGTGTTCTCTTTCAAGTTCCGGAAATGGAACCGGGCGACGCGATCAGGTGGAGACGTGGTTACAGTAAATGCAGCACGAATCCGCCCGAAGGCCCGCGACGAAAAAATCGAGTATTCAAGCTATAAATTATTTTTTACAGACACCGAGACGGGCCGCGCTCGTGTGTGCTGGCAGCCGTTAATTATCGAGTTCAACGGGCAACGCACGGTGTTAAATTAAAACTTCAACTTTTCTCTACGATGATACGCAGAAGCGGTAATTTCGGTTTTGTCGATAATGGGGCCGGAGAAATATACACCTTTAGCCTCAATTCACGGCAACAGCGCGGCTGGTCGCCTTCTACCTATATGCTACGGGGTGCCACCGGTTCCTTTGGCTATAAATACATGAATGTTAACGGGGTGCCGATTATTCCTTTCGGCGCCGACAATGATATGCCGGGCAGGGTGTGCCACCTCCTTGAAAAATTTTACGCCGGGGAGGGTATCATGGGCAAAAAGGCCGGTTTGCAGTGGGGCGAAGGCCCTCGGCTGTATCGTGACGCCGTGTCGGAAGAATCTAATGTCTTTTACCGGGCGTGGACTGTTGACGATGAAATTACCGCCGACCTTAAGGCGACAGATTATCTCACACAGATGCACCGTTGTCTGATTGACCTCTGCCACTTGGAGGGATTCTGGGTTAAATTCACGCTCACACGCGGGCGACGTATCGGCGCCGGGCGTATCGCTAAGGTCGAACACGTTCCGGCGGGTAAGGTTCGTTTTGTCTGGCCCGGAGATAATAAGCTCCCGATCGAGGCTATGGTGGCAGACTGGCCCGTGGCTGATCCGGCAACTTCACACGTTTACCCCCTGTTCGACCCCCGCGAACCTCTGAAACACGCGGTTTCTCTGGCATATTACAATGTTTACAGCTACGGACACGACCATTATAGCGTTCCCCGTTTTATTGGCGCGTTCGACTGGCTGGAGCTGGCCGGTACTCTGGCCCCGCTTCTGGCTACCTATAACGAGAACGCCTCGGCTATCTCGAAACATATCGAATCGCCTCAGTCTTACTGGGATCGCCAGGAGGAAATTATTAAGGATCTTTGTCAGCAAAGAAATATACCATATTCGCCTAAAATGCTGGAGGAGTTCAAGGACGCGGCTATGGAACGTTTCGCGGCTTCGATGTCTGGCAAGGAGAACGCGGGTAAATTCTTCCATACCTCGAATTTCTGGAACCCGGAGGCCAACAATTTTGAAGGCTGGAAAATCACGTCGATAGACAACAAGGTTAAAGAGTATATCGAGGCTCAGGTCGCTATCTGCAAAAAGGCGGAGGCTGCCGCCACCTCCGGCTTCGGTCTTGATCCGTCTCTTTCTAATCTTATTCTTGATACGAAGCTCGGTTCAGGTTCCGAAAAGCTCTACGCTCTGAAGGTGTATAACGCTACGGAAACCGCCGTCGCTGATATGGTTCTTTGTAAGCCTTTCCAGCAATATATCGATACCAACCACCCCGGAACGGATATTAAAATCGGTCTTTATCGTACTGTTGTCGAGGCCGAAAAGAATGTCAACCCCGAAAATAGAGTTAAAGCAAATGCGTAATTTGTTCGGAGACATAGCAGAGCAGCCACAGCGCGGCAAGGACGAAGGCAAGGAGCGCCCGGAGGATCCTAACAAGGAGCGGGCGGTCGCCTGTCGCCGTACACGCGGGCGTTATGTCGAGCGACGAATAAAATCGGAGCTTGCGCTGGAGGAGGTTTTGCCGTGGCATTTCGAGCAGGGTACGGCCTATCACTGTTTTTCATTCGGAGACGTTGACGCCCTCACTTACTTACGGGTTATAATCAAGCAGCAGCGCGTGGAATATGTGCTTTTGTCTACTTGGTGCATGGCCGTGACTGATGTCGAGGAGATAGGCAAGTGGATTCGCCGGGGAGATCTCGGACATATTGATTTTTATGTAGGTGAAATTTTTCAAGCCTCATACGCTTCTATCTACCTGATGTTGTCTGAGCTGGTAAGGGAGTTTGGCGGACGTGTGGCTATTTTCCGGAATCACTCTAAGGTTATGGCTGGTTTCGGCGAACGCTTCGATTTCGTGATCGAGGGAAGCGCGAATGTAAATACGAATCCGCGTTCAGAGTGTGCGGTTATTACGGTTGACTCTGATCTGGCCCGGTTCTACAAGGAAGAAATTTTCGATAATATTCAGTCGTTCAATAAGGATTTTGAAGGCTGGGAACCTTATAAACTTAAACGCGATGATACTGTTTAACCGCGATGGCAACGGAAGCGCCGAAATTGTGGCCGCCGTCGGCCTTATCTCTAACGGGATTGATTTCGATAAGTGGGAACCGGTTCTGCCGCTCGGAATCCGCGACGTCGTGGCAATCGTAGGCCCGGAGCCGGTCGAGGCTCTGGCCCGATTCTATGAAAACGGAGAGCAGCCTGACGAGGAGTTCCCGGCGTCGGCTACTATTGCGCTCGGCTATCTGAAACAGGCCGTAGCAATGTTTTCGTGGCTGAAGATTATTCCGACGCTTGACGCTCAACACGACGAAGGGGGGCGCTCTCGCCGCCTCGGAGAGAATGAAAAGGGCCTTACAGCCCTTCAGGAGTTCAAGGACGAGGAGAATATTACACGCCTCGCCTATGAAGCGACCGACGCGCTTGTGGAGGCGCTTGACCGGGGCGCGTTCTCCTTCTGGACTGAATCGAGGAAATACCGACAGCGCGAGGGCCTTCTGATTCGCAGTAAGGAGGAGTTCGACGAATATTATAATATCGGCTCCCATCGTCTGTTCGTTACGCTCCTTCCGATCATACGGGAGGTTCAAGGAGCTGACGTGGCGCCGGTACTTGGGCGAAAGTATCTTACCGCTCTCCTTCAGGGAGAGGAGGTCGTTACCGATGTTCTGAAGGATTCGGCGGCACGTGCCGTGGCCTTGCTCTCGATTAAAAAGGCGGTAGAGCGCTTGCCCGTCGAGGTTATCCCGGAGGGCATCGTGCAGATCCAGCAATCGCAGCCGGTAAAATCCCGGCTCAAAGCGGAGCAATCGGCCCGCGCAGCTGTGGCCGCATCGCTCGGCACCGACGCGGCCCGGTGCCTCGGCCGACTTCAGCAACTCGTGGCAGAGCTGGTGGCCGAAGGTAATCAGGTCGAATCATATATTTCCGGCCCTATTGTTCACAGTAAGGGAATGTCGTTTTAATGGAATCAATTACAACACGCGGGCGCTCGGTTGAAATTCCGACTAATGTCGGTGAATTGTCTCCGAAGCAATATGAATATTACTGTTTTCTCGCTTTCGCTCTTGGAAGCGGGGCGATTGATCTCGATTATTTCCGGGTTCGCTGGTTCTCTTTCCTTGTCGGCCTCGGTAAAGCTGATTTCACCATCTTAAAGGCTGAACACGCCGCGGAGCTGGAGAAACAGATGGCCGCGATTGACGGTTATTTCGTGGAAATCGGTGACCGTGTTAGCCTCGATTTTACCACACCGGTTAATCTTCTTCCGTCTTATCGGGGTTATAATGGCCCCGGAGACTGGCTGGAGGGCGTTACGTTCGGCGTTTTTGTCGAGTGCCTGACGGTGTTCGAGGCTCTGGCCGCCGCTGATGATAAAGGAGTGGCCGAAGGTTACGCCCATATCGCCCGCCGCCTGTATAATATTCCGGACGCGGAACCGGTTCCCGACCTTTTGGCATTTCACGCGCCGACGCTTCTTTCCTCGGTATGGAAGGCGATAATGTCCGGCCCGATTGATATTAACGGGAAGAAAATCGACTTTCGGATTATTTTCAAGGGTTCCGGCTCCTCCCGTCCTGGGCTATAAAACCGGCTGGACTGGCATAACTTTCGAGATAGCCTCCGCCGGGCTGTTCGGTAATGTGCGAGACGTGGAGCGCTCAGATATGTGGGAGGTTCTGATTTACCTCTATAAGTGCAAATTCGAGTATCTGCACGAGAAGCGTAATAACCCGTCAAAATAACAATTCATATAAAGTAGTTACAAATCATGGAATTATCGCAGAAAATTAAACAGATGATTAAGGCGTGGGAGGGTTGCAAGCTCACCGCATACCGTTGCCCCGCCGGTGTTATGACTATCGGCTACGGCCATACCGGCCCCGATGTTACTCCAGGAAAGCACATAACGCAGCAGGAGGCCGACGCGCTTTTCGACGCTGATATTAAACGTTTCGCCGCCACTGTTGCCCCTATTTTTTCAGGGGTGCAGCTCTCCGGCTGTCAGTTCGATGCGCTCGTATCTCTTTCCTACAATATCGGTTCTCTCTCAACGAAGGCCCCGACACTCGTCCGCATGGTGAAGGCGAACCCCGCCGATCCGGCTATCCGCGCCGAGTTCCTGAAGCACGTAAACGCAAGAGTTAACGGTGTTCTGAAAACTCTCCCCGGTCTGGTGAAACGACGTACCGCCGAGGCTAACCACTATTTCGGCCAGATATGATAAATCTCTCTCTCTTTCGCGAGTATTGGCAGAGCGTTGCCGATCGCCTCGATTCTATTACCGGGGTTCTCCCTATCACTATCGACAAGGAGATGGGCAAGAAGATTCAGGCGCTCCCGTCTGATTCTCTGACGCTCTTTATTTTTCCGCCGTTGGCCGATTCCTCGGCCAATAATCCCGATGCCTTCAAGGAGGCGAATCAGTGCGTTGTGTTTGTGATGAAGAAATATAACCCGATGAAGGAATCGGCGTTCGACATTCTGGAACAGACGCAGCCAGTAGCGGAAGCGGTAAAAAATTGCTTGCTCAACGACCAGCGCGGAACCTGTCCGGCTTTCTCTATTGACGTGGCTTCTATCGAGACGGCCCCGGAAACGGAGCTTTACGGCACGTTTGCGGGTTGGTCGATAGCTTTTAACGCTAATTCATTCGGATTATGACCGGACCGACACAAGACCCCGACCTCGTTTCAAAATATTTCACGGAGTATATTCGCCGGGGATTCCGCAATATTTTCGAGGAGCAGAGAAGTATTGCAGCGAATAAGATTTACGGAAAACAGGCTTACCGTACCGACGGGAGCAAGCGCAGTCGTTCGGGAAGATTGCAGAAGGCGCTCGAAAATCCGACGTTAATACTTGACGGTTCCGGGTCGTCGCTTTCCGCAGCTGTGAAATATCCGACGTATATCCGACTTCTCGATATGAAGCGTCTCGGAAATTACCGGATCTATAACCGGCCTATCTGGGGGATTCTCTACAAACAGACGTTCCGTGATATTCGATTCGAGTTTCGGATCTGGCTCGAAAAACTCGTACACAATTCAGTCTCTAACAGTTATCAACAATAAACCGAGTTATCAACATGAAAAAGTTAAAAATTATCGTGGCTGCTATCATTCGCGGCGCTCTCATTCTCTCGCCCGGCGCTGCCTATCTCTGGTGGCTCTGGGGTAAGGTTGCCGCTTCTGTGGCTATCCTTGCCGCCGTGGGCCTCGAAACGCTCTGGCTCATCGCCTTCTCGTTCATTGTGCTGTTCATTCAGGCATGGCGCGACCGCAGAAAGGAGGCCGAATCCATCGAAGCGTGAATTTTTGTGCTCCGCTCGTTGCATTCTCCCCGCTGATTTTTATGGCGGGGAATTTTTTATGTCGATTTATTTGGATATTAAAAATAATATCATTAACTTTGTAGTGTTAATTAATCAGAGATCGAAAATGAAGTACAAAGAACTCCACAAAATCCTCCGAAAAGCCGGAATGATTGAATTGGATGAGCAACGAGCGGGACACCCGCTGTGGTTGAATCCTAAAACCGGAGAAAAATTTACAACCAGTAATCACGGAACGCGCGAAGTAGCTACTGGAACCCTGAAATCGATTCTCCGTTCGGCAGGACTTGAAAAGTAAAACACTGAGAGGAGCTGAGTCCTCGGCTCCTCTCTCCCTAAAATATAAGAGATATGAAAACTGTAAGAGTATTTATCGAGCGTGCTAATGACGGTATGTATAGCGCATATATGCCCGATGATAACAATCTCCATTTTAACGCAATCGGAGAAGGAGAGACAGCAAAAGAGGCTTATGATGATTTTTTGGCCGTTGTTGACGCCTTCCGCGTAGACTTCCCCGAAGAAGTTGCGGAGCTTAGCTTTGAGTTTTCCTTCGATGTCGCTTCTTTCTTGGCTTATTATGCCGGGAAACTATCGCTTGCCGGATTATCCCGAATCACCGGTGTAGCACAAGGGCAGCTCTCTCACTATATCACCGGCCACCGCAATCCTTCACCTCGTACGATTGAGAAAATTGATAAAGCATTTCATGCCTTTGCAAACGAATTAAGTCAAGTTCATTTCGTCTGATTAATTAACACCTTCTTGACTTTTGGTCTTGACTTTCACCCTCGCCAATTTCGGCGGGGGTATTTTGTAGATTCAAATTTTTTAACTACCTTTGTAATGCCAAAACACGAAAGTTAGACTTTCCTGATGAGCCGCAGTATCGGCTCGATTATTGTCGGGCATTTTTTATGCCCTTACATAAACGGCTACGGCTGTCTATCCTAAACAATTTTTCGCTCATCGGAGCGTCTAACTGTTGTGTTTTGGCGAACGGGATATGACAGCCGTTTCTCTGTCTAAACGCCAAAACACAACAGTATGAACAACAAAACACAATCGCGCCGAGTATCGTCGAAGAAACTCCGCGCACTCCTGGCCGAACTCGCTGATGACATCTGCGCAGCGCAGGAGAAAGTTACCCTATCACTTACAGGGAACACTTTCCTGATTCACATTGAAGGCGGGTCTATCAACATCACAATTAACGAGGAAGGAGGCCCGCGATGAGAATCGAGATTGCAGGGGCGCAGATTACCGACGCTGTTGTCGAAGTCCTCGACTCGCTCCAGAACCAAACCGAACTGACAACGGTCTATCTTCAGACGCTCGACGAACTCACCCGCTCCGTTATCCTCGACCTCTCCGGCTCTGATGAAGAAGCGGACAGCCGCACGCTATCGCGCCTTCGTGTCCTTCAGATGATACGCCGCGACCTCCTTACGCTCTCCATGCCGCCAGACGTCGACGACCCGGCAAATGATACCCCGGCAGCGCAGCTATGACTACTATTAAACCACGACGGAGTCCGGGGAGTATATGTCGTAAAACATATTTATTTTGAAAACATCCCCCAATTTCAAAATAAATATATAAATTCCCGGCGGGGGTGCTTTTTATTTGTATAATCCAATTATTGTGCGTATCTTTGTAATGCCAAATTAAAACAAGACATCAGGTCTTACGTAGAGCCGCGGTTAAAGGCTCGAACACATTCGGGCATTTTTTTGCCCACACATAAGCTATATGCGGCTGTTATATCCTTACAACATTTGCTCTACGGAGACAAGTCTTGTTTTAGTTTGGCGACGGGATATGACAGCCGTTTTTCTGTCTTAACGCCAAATTAAAACAAGACGTATGAACGACAAAAAGCAATCGCGCCGGATATCGTCGAAGAAACTCCGCGCACTCCTGGCCGAACTCGCCGATGACATCTGCGCAGCGCAGGAGAAAGTTACCCTATCACTTACAGGGAACACTTTCCAGATTCACATTGAAGGCGGGTCTATCAACATCACAATTAACGAGGAAGGAGGCCCGCGATGAGAATCGAGATTGCAGGGGCGCAGATTACCGACGCTGTTGTCGAAGTCCTCGACTCGCTCCAGAACCAAACCGAACTGACAACGGTCTATCTTCAGACGCTCGACGAACTCACCCGCTCCGTTATCCTCGACCTCTCCGGCTCTGATGAAGAAGCGGACAGCCGCACGCTATCGCGCCTTCGTGCCTTTCAGATGATACGCCGCGACCTCCTTATGCTCTCCATGCCGCCTGACGTTGACGACCCGGCCAACGACACTCCGACCGCGCAGCTTTGAAATCTACATCCCCAGCTCTCTCCGCCGGGGGATATATGTTGCATAACATCTTTATTTATTTTGAAAATAGGCTACTATTTCAAAATATTTTAACTATCTTTGCATAAATCAAATAACTTAACATTATGGGTGGATTTGGCAGTGGTGGCGCACGTAAAAACGCCGGAAGAAAACCGATCGACGGCTCGGCGAGGTCTAAAATCTCGCTCTCGCTTCCTACATGGCAGCTCGACTTGGTGCGAAGTGAGGCCGCTCGGCTTCGGCTCCCCGTATCCAGTCTTATAACGGATTTAATCACGAAAGGGCTTGAACGATGAAAACGAATATAATATTTTACACTATGCTGGCCGCAATCTTCGGAGTATGCTTATACGGCCTGTATCTCTATTTCGGACGCATTGACTTCGGATTGGTGTTTCTTGCCGCGCTTGGGACAGCAATCATCTTTCTGATTATTGCCGCTGTCTTGGGTATTGTATGGAGGGCAAAGAACGGGGTGGACTTGTTAGCCACCCTCGAAACCGACCCGGAGAAAGTCAAGGAACATATGCTGTTTATTATGCAATATCACGGGGTGGAGGAAAATCTGAAGGAACTTAACGATATCTTCCGCAACTATCCACAATGGGAGCTGCAAAAATGGGAGGTCTTTCGGGCATGGTACAAAGATTTAATCGACCACGCCATTGAAAACCCAGTAATATATAATCTTGCATTGAAGGATGGCTCGGAATATCGTAAAGAACTCGACCCACTATACGACCCGAACGCGCCGGACTGGGAGCTGTTCGACACCCGTCCTCGATACGATGACGATGATGACGATGATGACGATGATTACACCGACGATGACAACGATACACCGGATTTGAAAAAAACAGCCAAAGATGGCTTTATGATGGGGATAGGCGCCGGGATTGCTGGGAGCATAATCAACAATTAACTGTCCTTCGTAGACTAACCGGCAGGGGGTAATTTTGCCAAAAACAAGATTACCCCTTTGTCATGGCAAAAATAAACAACGATAAAATTTCGGTCGAGCTTGATCTGAATGCTAAAAAGCCACAAGAGGAGATTCACCGACTTATAAAAGCTACCGACGAACTCAGAAAACAAAATACCGAGTATCGTAAGGAGAAGGCCCGCCTCGCGGAAACGGAAGGAGATCACTCGGCAGAGATTAAGAGACTTAACACATTTATTCAGGAGAATACCCGTGAAATTGAAAAGAACAAACGGGAAATTACTGCTCAGGAAAAGCAAATCGACATTTCAAGTAAAACAGCCGCGCAGCTCGGTAAGGAACTGAAGAATCTTAAACGTGAACTGGCGAACACGTCGAGAGCCGCAGACCCGAAAAGCTACCGAGAGTTAGAGGATAAGATTAGGCGCGTCGAAAAGGCTCACGCAGAGGCCACACGCTCGACTCGTGGGTTTATGGCTTCTCTATTGTCTCTGGATAAGATTGCTACCTCCATAAAGGGCTTTTTTATGGGGCTGGGTATGATTATCACTACTCAGGTTATAGGAGCTTTTAAAAATTTAGTATCAACTATACAGGATTTCGAGCGAGCGAACTCTAAATTAGCGTCGGTTCTTGGTACAAGCATTGATGGCGTTTCAAGGCTGACCGAGCAAGCGAAATATTTAGGCAGGACAACCACCGCGACAGCCTCTGAGGTTACAGCCCTCCAGACAGAGCTGGCGAAACTCGGTTTTTCTCAGGACGTGATCGAGAAGCTGACGCCGGCTACCTTGAAATTTGCGAAGGCCGTAGATACAGACCTTTCGAGCGCCGCAGCTTTTGCCGGGGCCGCTATGCGCATGTTTAATAAAGATGCTGACGAGGCGGAGGCGGTTATGGCCTCTTTTGCTGTCGCCACCACTAAAAGCGCCCTCGATTTCAATAAGCTGGAGGGTTCGCTGGCTACTGTTGGCCCTGTCGCGCACTCTTTCGGGTTCGCATTGGAGGAAACGACGGCACTTCTCGGTCAACTCGCAAATGCCGGCTTCGACGCGTCGAGCGCAGCCACCGCGACACGCAATATCCTGCTGAATCTCGCAGATTCAAACGGTGACCTCGCAAAAGCTCTCGGAGGCCCGGTTACAAATCTCGATCAACTTGTCTCCGGGCTACAGAAGCTCAAAAGCGAGGGTGTCGACCTTGCGAAGGCTCTCGAACTTACAGATAAACGAAGCGTAGCCGCCTTCTCGACTTTCCTTAATGGTGCCGATGATATTCTCGCTCTCAGGGATTCTATAACAGGATGTACCAGAGATTTTAATAAAATGTCTGAAACGATGGCCGACAATGCATCCGCCGCCGCCAAGGGGTTCGAAAGCGCTGTGGAGGGCCTGATACTTAAATTTTTCGACATACGAGAGGTGTTGAAGTCTTTGTTTGAAGCCGGTACTGCTGTCGTGCAGTGGTTTGGCGAGCTTATAGACTCGCTGGAGACTGTCGTGACGCTACTGAAATTGGTGTTATCGCCTTTGGGTCACTTGTTATCGGGGATAGTATCGTTGGTGTCATGGGTAGCAAAACTTACGACTCAGACTCGGCTGGGACGTGCTGTGCTGAACGGTATCGTTGCCGGGCTTATAGCATACAGAACCGCGACACTAATAGCGTCTATTGCAACCAGCACATTTTATAAAAATATCGTTGCGACGTCAAAGGCTGCTGTGTTGTTTGTGAAAAACTTCGCATTGAAAGCTAAAGCCATGATTACCGAGGCGGCCTTGAATATAAAGGCTGCTATAGCTACACGATCATTTAACGCAGCTCTTATGGCTAACCCTATCATTCTAATCGTAAGTCTCCTGGCGATGGCCATAGCCGCGATAATAAGTTATAACTCGGCCGTAGAAGACGCTACCGAGGCTACCGACGCATGGTCTGAAGCATCACGAGAAGCATCGAAGCAGTACGGTGAACAAAAAGGAAAAATCGAGGCCCTGATAATGGTGGCCAAAAATGAGAATATCTCATTGGAACGACGTAAAAAAGCTGTTTACGAACTTAACAGAATCATACCGGACTATAACGCCAAAATTGACGAAACCACCGGAAAATACATGGAATCTAAAGAGGCTCTTGACAGGTATCTCGATTCACTGGAGAAGGAGATGCGCTATAAAGCTAATGCGTCAAAACTTAACGAACTGTCGGTTGCGGCCGAAGAGGCCCGCGACGCTTATGACGAAGCTATGATCAAAATGGCCGAATCACCAAAATATATTCAGAAATGGTATGGTTCTGTATACAATGAAGCTCCCAGGGCGGCAGCCGGCCGGGCTAAGGTTCTGTGGGACGTGGCCGAGGCCAACCTGAGAAATTTTAAATCTCGTATGGAGAAGGCTATCCATAATGGCACAATCGTACCGCCGAGTAACGGAGAGGAGTCGTTAAATGATTTTCTTGATGCCACCGACAAAAAATCGTCACAAGTGGTTTCGCGCCTGAAAGAGATTAATGACGAGTTGAAGAGATTGCGCAAGATCGACCCACAAAGTGACGAGGAACTCGACCGAATCCAGAAGCGTATTAAATTGCTTCAGGAGGAACGCAAGGAGCTGATGGGAACGGCCAAACAGAAACAGGAGTCAGGGACATACGGCGCCGATTCTCTCGACGAGGTTACGGCCCCTGTTGATGATTCACATCAACGCAGGTTGCTGGCCATCAATAAAACCGATATGTCGGAAACAGAACGAACTATAGCAAAAAACAAGGAGTTGATAAGATACTGCAACGAACTGTCTGCAGCTCTCGAGAAGATGAAGTCTAATACCGACAGTACTCACTTGCAAACTCTTGATAAGATTAATGCCGAGCAAAACAAGATTGCACAGAATGTTGTCACGGCTCAGAAGACTATCGACACGGCTATGGTTAAACAGGATAGCGAGTTTCACAGTCAACGTGTGGCCGCTATCGACGCGTTTTACAGCAAACAAAGCGACCTTATACGGGCCGAGGTGATAGCCGACCGTAACATGAAGGAGGCTGCCGCTGTATACCAGATGAAGCTCGATCATGATCATCACCAGGACCAGTTAAAAGAACTCCAGGAATACCAGGCTAAAGTGATTGCCGCTGATTACTATAGCAGTGATGAAAAAAAGAAGATTCTCGCCAAGACTGGTACCGATATCTCAAAATTACATAGTCAAATATTGACCGATACGGGCAAATTCTCGGAGCTTCTTCGTGAGGCTATGGCCGACACGACCAGCGCTGAAGGCATTAAGGCCGGATTCGACAGCCAGCGGGCCGGCTTGATTTCATATTACGAGGCTCTGAAGGAAGCCGCCGGAGATAATGCGGAGGCTATCGTCGCCCTCGAAACGGAAAAACAACGACGTATCGCGGCCCTGAACTACCAGTATCAAGAGCAGATGTGGCAAATTCAGGAGCTTACCGGTCTTTCATGGGCCGACGAGTATAATCGGGAACTCGCACAGCTCGAAAATTACCACCGTCAAGGGCTGATAAAGGAGAAGGATTATCAGAAAAAAAAGCTACAGATGGGCGTCGATAATGCTAAAAAGTATTTCGATTATTACGCTAATCTTTCCGGCTCAATGTTTTCGGCTATTCAGGACGCGGAAATTGCACAAAGCGACGCGAAATTCGATGTTCTCATACAACAGGCAAAAAATAACGGTGAGGACACCACCGCACTCGAAGAAGAAAAGGAAAATAATAAACTCGAAATTCAAAAGAAATACGCCGACGTTAATTTTGCAATAAAGGTATCACAAATTATTGCAGATACAGCAGTTTCAATTATGAAGGCTTTAGCCGACCTCGGCCCTATAGGTGGTGCCGTCGCGGCGACCATGCTTACTGCTACCGGAATGGCACAGGTTGCCAGCGCCAAGGCCGAGCGCGACAAAATAAAAAACATGCAACCTGGAAATATCGCAGGTGAGGCCAAGCAGTCGGCCAAGGCCCAGCGTGTACTGTCGGGATATTCCGAAGGTGGTTACACCGGCGACGGCGGGCGCTATGAGGTGGCTGGCGTCGTTCATCGCGGCGAGTACGTGGTGCCGATGCCGATAATGGAGGATCCTCGCGTTATCGACGCCGTGGGTACTATCGAGGCTATACGGCGAAATAAGGTTCTATCTTCGGGCGTGCCTGTCGCTACGCCATCGGCCGGCTATGCCGAAGGCGGGTTTACATCGTCGCCGGTGGCTGTTGACACAACCGGACTGTTGGAGGCCGTACGTGAACTACGTGCCGTAGCTTCAAACATGCGGGCGTATGTTGTATTACGTGATATCGATGATGCCCGTGACTCAATGGACAGGGCAAGCGCTCCTTTTACCCGTAAACGTTAAAATCATGGTTGAAATAAAAATTGACAACGAATCTCTCGATATACCGGTGGGGTTCTCTATCACGATCGATGACTATAATCCGATATACAATGACATAGGTTCCATGTCGGTTCCGGCAACTGTTCCGGCAACAAGAAAAAACCGGAAATTGCTCGATCTCCCGCATCGTGTGGATAATGGTACTGATCCACATAAGGCACAGCGCGAGTGTATTGTGGTCGATGGAGCCTACATGCGCCAAGGAACACTGAATCTTACCGAGGCGTCACCTGTATCGGGCTACACTTTGAATGTAGGATTTGACAACTCAAAGGCATATATTCGCTGGAACGGTCTGAAATTGTCAGAACTTGACAACCTGCCTGTATATAAAGCCAAATCAACAAATATAGGTAGTCACGTTCTTGATCTGCTCGAGGATCTTAATATTATGTACCGGAGGGGAAACGCCCGAGAGGATGAATTTGCAGTTTTCCCTGTAGCACTTGCCAAGGAGACGGTATCGGAAGACAACAAAGAGACTGTATACTGGGAAATGCTAAATATTTACGGACATTATGGGCTCGACATGGCTGGAAAAGTCAAACGCGTGATCAATGGCGTTGTTACCGATGTCACGATACCCGAGGGATATGGTGTATCACCGTTTTTAAAAGTATGGCGTCTGCTCGAGGTGATATTTGACAGTCTGGGTGTACATATTGTTGATAACCCGTTTAAAAATGATATCGATCTGGCGCGACTGGTTGTGCTTAATAATGCCTGTGACGCCGCTTGTATCGCTGAAATACGATACGCCGACATTATGCCTGATTGTACTGTCGAGGAGTTCTTGAATGCTTTGTGGGTGCGTTTTGGCCTGGTATATAACATTGACTACAATACGATGACAGTAACACTGCGACTAATGCGTGATATACTTAACGATAAACAGGGCATTGATCTGGAATCACTTGCTGTCGCTCCGCCGACGGTAATATACGAGCAACCGTGTTATGTGAAGTTATCGGCCGCGACATCTATCGAGGGGGCTGCCCCGGCTGTAGAACGCTTCGAGGATTTTGTAAAGGGGGTAGATGTAGGCACTGTACGTCTCGGTAATAATGTAAGCGAATGGACTAATACGGGTACCGCCGACAATCCTAAATGGGATGGTGATATTTTTGACGATGACCGTGAGGAACCCGATCCTGACGTACCAGAACCTGATTATCCGGAACCCGATGTCGATTATATGGATTCCAGGGCTACGGCTGACAATACGGCAACTGGCGCGTCATCATTTTTGGCCCGTGAATTTGTGACGGGCCGGTGGTTCCGTCTCGATGCTGCCAATAACATCGTTAAAGAGGCGTCGTCGAGTTTCTTTAACTGGGATCCACAACCAGAGAATCACGAGGCTCTCGAGCTCTCGAGTTGTGATGAATGGGTGCCAGTCCAGCGTGTCAGCAACATAGGAACAGGATCGGGTAATGATTTTAATGATCTATGTCCTGTTTATCTTGCCGGTAGCCGTCACTATCACAGTTATGTAAAATCATCCGATGTCGAGTCTAAGACCGATGCTCAGACTCCGTTGGCATTTATGTTTGCTTACACTACCGGTGGCCGCACTATAGGCCGACTGTATCCCGAGGGGGAGAATGGACGTCCGTTGAAGCTTGACGACGGTACAACACCGGGGCTGTCGCTACTGTTCCAGTTCCGCGATGGCCTGTTTGCCCGATTTTGGGCTACATATGATGAAATACTAAGGCATGGGAATCGCTCGATTTCGGTCAATATAAGAATGAACAAACTTAAACTGCACGGTCTCGACCTGTTGGCGCCGGTATTATATAACGGGATTAGATGTCTCGTTGATACAGCTTCGTATTCACTCCCGGCCAGGCGTGACGTACCAGTGGAATTAAAGCTACACACCATAATGACTCAAGGAGAGTACGATATTGAAGACGAACAGAAAATACCTCCGTTCTCGTCATCGGGTCGCCGGCTTGTATATAAATTGCAGTCTGAGACATTCGGCATGGATCTGTTGAATGATCCAGAAGCTAAAAGGATGGCGGTGGAATACTTCAGGAATATGGGATATCACGACCATGGTACGGTGGGGGACTCCTGGTATATTGGTGTGTCGTCGCTCATGCCGATCGATGTCGAGAGGATTCAACCGGTATGGGAATCTGACTCGCGTATACCGGAACCCGCCATGCCGGGACAGACTTTAGGCCGTTACTATAAGGCTCGTGCAAGATATCACGTTTTTGAAATTCACGATATGACGTTACAAGACGGCCCCGAAAATATCGAGCTGTCACCAAATCCTATCGGTATCGCTGTCATCGAGATAGAATACAAGGTTGTATTAAAGGCTGTATGGGTGTATGATTAAGTCCTTTGCTCAATTACATGAATCCTACAATTTTGTATTATGAAAAAGAATAACATTATACTGGCTCCTGGTTTCGATGATAATGATAACAATGATATGACTTACCGACAGTGGACTAAATTCCATATCGGCGGCAAGGATGAATTTTTCCGCTTTATGACTACACCGTCGGTCGAGCGTGATGCATTCGTAGAGTTTCTGGGTTGCTTTATGTATGCTACAGCGATTGGAAATATCAATACATATAAACAACCAATGAAATGAAGACTCTGAAGGCTCAAAAGGTGGGTAGAGGGTGGGCTCTCGCCGGTAATGCTATTATTGTCAATACGGGCTTTAATGCGGTTCCTGACAGCCCTAAAGGCGGACAATTCACAGTGACTATCGACGGGTGTATAATATACAAGGGTCGATTTACACCGCTTCAGCGTATCGACCTGAGTGAAATCGCGGCTTCATATATACCGTATTTCCCGGATATCCCCGACGATAATGATAGCCCGATTGTTAATGTTGTCGACATGGACGATCTGTTACAGTATCAAATGAACGTACTGTTTGAATTTGATGGCAACAATGGTGTTTTTGAGTGCCATGTTATACCGGGTGCAATACCGCCGACAAGCTTCAGAATGTTCTCAGACCCTTTTGAAAATAGGTTTTTTAATAGCAAGAATCAGTTTTTTTTAACAACGAGATCAATGTCGTGGCTTTTACCTGTTAAGGAAACCGAGCTGGCGCCTCTATATTTTGTTCAGGATAGTACACCACCTTTAAGAGTGGTTGATCCTGTGACCGGCTGGGGTATTGACGAGGCTTTGTCTCCAGGAGTGTACGCGCTTGATATTGCCGCAGTGCGTAAAAAGATATATGAGACTCATAATGTTCTTGTAAACGCACTCGATATATATATCGATGAAGATCATTCATGTCGTATCTTTATTGAAAAAAGCGACCCGGCTCTTGACCGCTACCGAATTAAATTTAGGAATTCGCTTGGTGTATTTGAAATTATTGAAATGACTGGTTCGCTTGATTTCTCACGAAATAATGACGATGACTCTGAATCCAACTTCTCTCGGTATGACTACGATACTGGGCGTTTTACAGCGGCTCGTGAACCTCAGGATTATACTATCTCAGCTCTGATCGACTCGGGTATAAAGCGCCCTGATGAAATACCGTTTTTACTCGATATGCTACGTAGCGATGAAGTATATATGCTTGATCTCGTGGACGTACCGCTACGCGTCATTCCATCGGCCGAGGAAGTACAATTCCGTCATCTGTCAGAGTCACCCCGGTCGATTCAGGTTCGTCTCGACTTTGTTGATGACAATATCGACATTTTCAATATGCCTTGTACCGGCAGGGAGGGTATGAAACCAAGAATATTCAATAACACGTTTAACGATAAATTTAATTGATTATGCCAAGTTCTGAATTAAAATATATAAACAGTGGCATAAATAGAATTGCTACCGCCGAGGCCCCTGAGAGCGTGACAAACGGACTTGTTGCAGACATTTTGCGCTCAATTGTTGACTGGTTTGAAATGCGAGCTGATTCAAGTCAGACTGATTCCGGAGCTGCGCTGGAACAACTTAAAATGGCCGTCATGAAGGGCGATCTTGAGTTACGGTGGTTTGACACTGGCAATTCCATCGGCCTTTTTACAAAGTTGGGGCAACAACTCGCCAAAGTTTCCAACGTAGCCCGGCACACAGATGTTGACAACCTACAGGCCTCGTTCGATACACTTACCGAGAACCGCGGCACCAAGGTCATTGACTCGATACGTGAGTTTGAGGAGTTCCTGGCGGGTATTACCAACGAGGCTACTCTTACCGGGATTCTCAAGCAACTTGACGATAAGATCCATGCCGACTTTGCCGCCGACATGCCTGTGGTAAACATCGGTATCATCCCGGTTGAGTCTAACAAAGGTGGTGCGTCGGTTGATGGCAGTAGTGTTCTCACTCAGGAAATATATGCTGTCTCAAAACAGGCCATTGACGATGGCAAGGGAATTGTTGGCCTGTTCAAGGTGTCGATAGGCGGTGGCAACTATGTAAATCTGCATATATCCAGCTACAAGTGGAGGGATGATATCCAGGGGATACAGTTCGAGTGTGTCGCCTCTGATGCTACAGCTTCGAATATACGCCTGTATTTCATACGTGTGAGCATACAGAAGTCTTTCTATGACTCCTCGCCTCTTCGACGTCTGGATATTCCGCTTACCGCCAATGCGGTGTTTGACCTGTCAAAGCTTGTTACATCCGATGGACTAAGTGAGTTTAAGGAGACTTTGCAACGGGAGATGCTGGGGAGTGACAGCCCCATAGGTCTTGGATGGCTTCTTGGCCGGGATCTTGTGACTTCGTTTCATGTCGATGTAGACGATACGGGAGCTCATATCAATTATGAGGACATGGATTCCAATGGATCAGGTGGCGAGTATAGTTATTGTATACCGCTGGTAAGCCCTGAGAAACCCGGCTTGATGTCTCCAGCCATGCATATGGAATTGGCGGGCAAGATGGACGGCCACTATGAGGATACGGACAGGGTTATCGATGATCTTGAGCCGCTTGCCCTGGAGCGTGCCAAGTATAAGCTGTTCATCGATATGTGGAATACCGCGTGGGGAGAATATGGCCGCTATGATCCCGACAATGCTCCGGATCCGGAGCACCCGTTTATGGGGAATGATGTGTGGATGACGTATGAGGAGGCTGTGCTTGTCATGTACGAGAGTCAGCCCAACGAGCTGATGCTTGGGCCGCTGAATAAGACTTTTGCAAACAGGCGGACGCGTACGCTACTACCGCTTAGGGTGCGTGTGCTGTATGTGGATGTAGGTCTTGTAGCCACATTCTTCAGTAGCCTCAATCTTGAGGTGATAGCGCTGGATGTGAAGGGGTATACGGAGACGTTCAGAATAACACACTTCGGGGAGTCGGCGTTTGCAAACTGTCGGAAGTTGAGGGAGGTGCGCGGCATCTTATCTATGAAGTCGAGTACTGCCAACTCCGCCGGTGCTTTTGGGGGCTGTGATGCGCTTGAGGAGATACGGATAAAAGGGCTTAAGGCAGACTTGTCGTTTGCGGATTGCCCGAAGATCTCTCTTGCGACGCTTGAGTATATAGTCGACAATGCGGAGAATACTTCTGCTATCACGATCACGGTGCATCCCGTGGTGTATGCCAAGCTGACGGATGAGGGTAACGTGGAGTGGCACAGTGTGCTGACTGAGGCCGTGGCCAGGAATATAAATTTTGCAACAGTTTGATGATATGGGAAATATAAAGACACTATTTGACAAGGAGGGCCGCAGGTACTATCCTGTCACCGGCACTAAGGCTGTGTTTGACCCGCAGGGTCGTGATCTCGAGGAGCGTCTTGCCATTTATCCGGAGCGCGAGGAGCTGAGCAATGTGCTGGCGCGTCCTGTCGGTTATGAAACTGAACAGCCTGAGTTGGAATATCCCCGGCTGTTTATTGACCAGTGGGAGCGGGCGTGCAGGTTTGATGGTGTTGATCATTATTTTGGTCGATACAACTGGGACACCGGTTATTTTGAGCTGAACGGTATTACGGATATCACATATGACGAGGCTCTGATGATATGGGCGCGATCCGAGCATGGTTTGCTTTCCAACGTATCAGATTATGTCAATTGTTATAAATTCGGTGGAGGAGCTGGCAATGGGTATAATGCTTACTCGGATTGCAGAACCTATTTCCCGATAATCAGTGGTACCGGCTATACGGCACCAAGTCTTGTCAACGCATTCTATGGCAATACGGTAGTTGAGGTATTGAATTTTGTGGGTGGATATGGCAACAGTCTGTCAAATATCCCGAGATTGTTTAATGCGTTCGCGAATTGTAAGTCTCTAAAAAGGATATTGTGTGACATCGGTTATCCGATGGTCAATGATTCTACTTTTTATAACTGTAGTTCCTTGGAGTATATAAGTATTACTGCTTATATAGACAATTCGACTTTCAATTTCCAGTGGTCTCCGAAGTTGTCTAAAAAGTCTCTTGAGTTATTCGTATCCCGGGCTGTGTTTGAGAACACGGATACCGGGCATGAGAAAACGCTTACGTTTATTGCGCATCCCGACGTGTACGCCAAGCTGACGGATGAGAATAATGTGGAGTGGCACCGGGTGTTGACTGACGCGGTGGCTAAAAACATAACTTTTGCAACAGTATAAGGATATGGCACAGATTAAAGAATTTTATGACCGTTTTACCGATGAGACCGTTTATCCCAGCACTGTCACACAGGCTGTGATGTGTCCGGACGGGCGTGATCTCGAGTCTCGCCTTAATACTGACAGACGGGATATCGAATCACAGTTGAGCAATATTTATGCTGAGGAGCTGATATCTCCCGAGAGCTTTCCTGAAATTGATGAGCTGACGCGTGATGAACTGAAGAAGGGGCTGTTCATCGATATGTGGAATAGAAGAGGAAATTATAATATAAAACCTTTAAAAAAAGATTTTCTATTTGTAGCAAAATATGATCCCGACAATGCACCAGATGCTGATCATCCATTTTATATAAATAAGCTTTGGCTTACTTATGAGGAAGCTCTTGATGTTTATGAAGTGCCAACAGCATTTGGCGTACTTCATAACCTTAATGGTACAGTTGCATTCTCAAGAGCTAAAACTGTATTTCCAATGAAAGGTAATACATTTAGTACTTTAGAAAATTACTGTGATTTTTGTCATTCTATACAAACTATAAGAGTGTTGGATTATTATATTGTAAATAATCTTGATAATCCTGAAACAACCAGTGTTAGATGTCTAAGTACAAGAAATTTTGCAGTTCAATGTCTTGAACTAAGAGAAGTAATAGGAATATTAGAACTATCTGAAGACTTTTCTAAGGAACATTTTTATAGTACTGGTGTTTGGCCAAAGTTAGAAACTATTTGGCTAAAAGGAGTTAAATATAATATACCTAATGCTAAGAGTTGGATAAAGCTTAAAGTAGAATGTTGGCAATTTATTGTAGATAATGCAGCTAATACAACTGAAATAACTATATGTGTTCATCCCGAGGTGTATGCCAAGCTGACGGATGAGAATAACGCGGAGTGGCACCGGGTACTGACTGAGGCAGTGGCCAGGAATATAAATTTTGCAACAGTATAAGGATATGGCTAAGGAGACTATACTTAGAGAGAAAGGCTCGGGGGAGGTGATGTATCCCCGGACGATGGCCGCTCTGGTGAGGACTGCCGGTGGCAGTGATGTGGAGAGAGAGCTGGCTGAGTTGCCGCTGAAGGTGTTTGTGGATATGTGGCTTGAGCGTGGGCTTATCTATTCGGGTACAAGTACCGATGAGGCTACGCTGTCGAGGCACAGGTGGTCGCAGTATGATCCGGTGGGGCATCCTGATGAGCCGTTCGGGCTTGACGGGATGTGGCTGTCGTACAGTGAGGCGGTGACGGTGATGGCGGTGCCGGATGTGGTACTGTGGAATGAAACTACGGTGGGTATGCGGCATTTTAGCTTCTCGAGGGCGCGGACTCTGTTTCCGGTCAAGGGTAGCATAGGGATGAATTTGGGTTCGGTGTTTGGTATGATGCCTAACCTGGAGGTGGTGAGGGTTATGGATTACTATATCATTAACAATGGAGCGGATCCGGATACTTCTCCGCAAAGAGTAAACAATACGCGTGATATGATCACTCTGTGCCCGAGGCTGAGGGAGGTGAGAGGTGTGCTTAAACTGATTCCCCAGGATAGTCTGGGCCGGCATTTCTATGGTGTGAATGCCACGGCTTTGGAGACGATATGGCTACAGGGTGTGTGCCTGAGTATGGATCTGAGTCGGTGGGGTAAGCTGAGGGTGGAGTGTGTGGCGTACATGGTGGAGCATGCGGCCAATACTTCTGCGATCACGATCACGTTGCATCCTGAGGTGTATGCCGGGCTGACGGATGATATTATTGCCAAGGCGGCTGAGAAGGATATTTCGTTTGCTACTGTTTAATCTAAAAAAAAATGTTTTGATTATGAAGAAAGAGATCAGAAATGGTTATGTGGCCCTGGAGGCTGAGAATGGTATGGTGTTGCATAAGGTGAGCGAGGGCTACGTGTCTGTGGATGCTCCCCGTCGTGCGACTGTGCCGTCGGTGGAGGCGGCTGGAATGTATGAGGAGCTGTCGGCCGAAGAGTATGCGGCCAGGCGTCTGGCTGAGTACAAGTCGAGGGTGTACAAGGACCGGCTGTCGGCGGCGGTGCATGAGCGATACTCGGTGGATGACGAGATTGCCTTGGCGGCGAATATCAACGGGGCGATGCTGTTGGACGGGGATGTGTCGTCAGAGGAGGTGGACCTGGAGTGGGCCGAGTACCAGGCTTACCGAGCTGAGTGCAAGGCGCGTGTGAGGGCCGAGGTGGCCGGTATCACCGAGGTACCTGACGCATCTGATCCTCTGGTGCTCCAAACCATATAAAGCCATCGGTCATGCTCACGCTGACAGTAGCGTGAATTAAACATTAAGGGGCGCACAGACATTGAATTCGTGCGCCCCTTTGATTACATTCTTTCAACCAAATGATGCTATTCTTCGTAGAAATTGCACGCACCGATACTTTGACCGGTGTATCCGTCAAATTGAATCTACAACATTTCATCAAAAACCGACACGCCGGCCACCCGGTTTTCCTTCATTATGTGAGCGTAGATCATGGTCGTGCTGATCGACGTGTGACCTAATAGTTTTGAAAGGGTGCCGAGGTCTCCGGAGTTTTTTCTATAATACAGGGTTGCAAAGGTGTGGCGGGCAGCTTTAGCACTGACGGGCTTTTCGATTCCTATACGCTTGCAGATTCTTTTTATTACGCGGTTGAACGCCTGATCGGTGGGGAGGCTACGGAATAGGCTCCCACGGCCTCGACCGGCTCGATAGTATTCGACGAGCTGGGCCGCAGGTTTTGATAGCGGTATATTTACACGGGTGTGTGTCTTTATGCGCCTGTAATGGATCTCGCCGCCTTGAATCTGTTCTATTTGTATAGCTCTGGCGTCGGAGATATGCATGGCCGTAAAAGTCATAAACAGGAAGAATCGAAGCACGTCCTGTTCGTTTTCCGGAAGTTTCCCGGAGGAGAAAAGCGTAATCAAGTTGTTTAATTCCTGTTCAGTAAGGTACACGACCAAAGGGTCGGCGGCGGGTAGCTTGTAGACCTCGAATGGATTTGCCTTCACTTTACCGGCTCTTATCGCCGCATAATAGTGCATACGGATAACACACATATTCTTACGGATTGTCCCGGGGTTGTTGTGGTGATTATCGCGCAGATATGCAGCGTAAACACGAAGCCACTCCGGAGTTATATCGCCTATCTGTAGGCCCGGAGCGTGTTCCTTTAGCTTTTTAAGGGCAGCGGTGTGGTGTCGTATGGTTTCGGGCTGGAGCGCGCTCCGAAGCTCGTCGAGGTGCCGCGCAGCGTATTCGTTGAAGTTCATTGTTTCGCCGGGGCGCCGGTATAAGGCCAGAAAACTCTCTTTCGTCAGGGTCTCTCCAGTGAGACGGGCGCGTACAAGTATATCGGAAATTTTCGCCTTTGTGTTTGAGATTATTAGATTTTTGTCTTTCACCTCTTGCCCGCGACCTTTCACACGTTCCGCCATCTGATCCCACTCCGCCGCGGTTACGGCAAGATCGAGCGGAAGCCGGATTTTCACACGTTCGATGTTTAAGACTGCATAAAGGGCCGCTCGCCCGTCGGTGCGTTCGCTTTCGTTGCGACGCTTGATTGTTACTTTAGCCATTTGATGTGCCAACTTTTGAGCCGACATTTTCCGTAACTGCCTGATACTGTGCCTACGGCTGTGCCGACATTTGATTAAAAATTGACTACCGGCGGGCGTAAGTAAAACGCTGATAATCGACCATTTACGAACAAACCCCGACTTTCGTCGGGGTTGTCTGTGGTGCCACCAGGAATCGAACCGGGGACACAAGGATTTTCAGTCCTTTGCTCTACCAACTGAGCTATGGCACCATCATGCGGTGGGTGTTGACCCTTTTTGCGTTGCAAAGGTAGG
Source organism: uncultured Muribaculaceae bacterium (assembly GCA_964018905.1). Lineage (GTDB taxonomy): Bacteria > Bacteroidota > Bacteroidia > Bacteroidales > Muribaculaceae > JAAVFS01. The sequence goes on along the minus strand of CAXHRO010000016.1, from coordinate 48,914 downwards.
ACTTATTTTTTTCTTTTGCAAGTGTTTGTTGTTCTTTTTTTACTCTTTTTTTGCAACTTTGGCGTATTACTGTGGTTGTCAATATATTGCGTCGAGACCTATCGAAAGGGAGACTTTTTTAGGCTGGCAATTATACGGGGTCAGACATGGAAGGTGATGCTGTGTGTGACGGGTGTGGTGGCCATGAAGTAGCCGAGACTGCGTGGGCCCTGGAACATTGCCGGTCCGTTGCTACCGTTAAGCAATGCTTCAAGATAGTCGTACATTTCGCCGGATATCATACTGACATTGGCTGTGACGATATCGCCGTCATACAATACGTCTTCATCATCTTCTTTGTCGGTATCCCGACGTGTTGTCATCGTCATGTAGGTGACAATGCCTTCATCGTCGGCTCCTCGGTCGTTTATTATTCCCCATCGATATATCTTGCCGTTACGATACAGTTTTACCCAATAGCACTCATTGTCACGGTCGGGATTGTCCTGAATGCGAACGCTGAGTACTGCAACTTGATCATATGGCATTTTTATCCATTCAAACTCCATTGACTGGACGGGTGCGGCCGAATACATCTGTGTGGTTGCAGTGTAGCGATCTCCTCCCCGTTCTACATCAAGTCGATAAAGATGGCCCGGTATTCCTGCTGATGATACGGTAAAGTAACCATCATCGTCAGCATCCAGCACTACAGTCTCGCCAACGGTCAGATCGGTAAGTGATACCGTAGCGTCGGTGAGGAGAGTCTGATCCATCGGTTTGTCCATGGGGGTTGTCATGGTTATACCTATACTTGCACCATCGGGAGTAAGTTCTCCTTCTATGACCGGCAATGGTGTGATCTCATGACACTTGAAATCAAGCTCTTTCTCACATGATGCCAATACAGCTAAAACCGCTACCGTAAAAATAGGATTCAGTCTTTTCATAATTGTCAGAATTTGAGTGTATAGGATACTGATGGTATCAGTCCGAACAGCGACTGCTGGACAGCTCTTGTTCCTGAAGGCTTTGCCGGATCGTCCTCGAAGTACACCACATAAGGATTGTAACGGCAATAGGCGTTATAAATTCCGAATGCCCACTGGTAGGAAAACCGATCTCCCGTATGTGTATAGGTGGCAGAAATATCGAGACGGTGAACCGGTGGTGTCTTGTAGGCGTTGCGGCGGGAATAATAGTAACAGGTCTCGCCGGCGATTTCATATTTCACATCCGGAGCTGTCAGCGGCCTGCCTGATGAGTAAACCCACGCTCCGGCCAGTCTCCAACTGTCATTTATACGGTAGGTTGCGGTTACTGACAAATCGTGACGGCGATCGTTTGTCGCATCATACCATTTTCCATCGTTTATTCCGGGAATACGGGTCTCGGTATGCGACAATGTATATGATATCCATCCTGTAAGCCGTCCTGTATTGCGACGTATCATAAATTCCATTCCATATCCACGCCCCTCGCCTCCGAGAATTATGCTCTCAATCATGACGTCTGAGAACATACCGCGGCCGTCCATGAAATCATAGACATTATCAATTGATTTATAATACGTCTCGGCCTGCCAGTCGTATTCGCCGCCGGGTGTCATGCCGGAGTATCCAAGGCCACAGTGAATGGCTCGTTCGGGCTTTACGATCGCCGATGTAAGGGCACAGCGGTCGAAAGGAAATGTGGTGTCGCCCGAGCGTATCGAGTGGATATTCTGGGTCGAGGTTCCAACACCAGCCTTAATATTATTGAATGGAGAGATGTCGTACTTAATGCTTATACGTGGCTCTATGCTTACATATGTATGGGCGTCAAACTGATTGACTGCATCAGACTGTGTCTTGAATGCATGGAAACGATGTCCCGACAAAGCGGATGCCACACTGAGCCTCACTCCAGCCGACAAATCAATACATTGTGACATACGACCTGTATAGTCAACCCAGGCTGAGTTTTCCCATAGGGATCGTACTTCTTTTTCAGTCTTGGAACCCACAGCCCACTCGGCCGATTTGACATTGAACAGTTCGGAACGCACACCGGCCTCTACCGCATGGCTATCGCTTACGGTCAATCTCACCCGGCTGTTGATCGAATAAGAATGAATATACGTAAGCATAACCTGATCAATATTCATTATCGACATATCCATTTTAGGGTCGGAATGTGTCATAGCCGCGGTCGTATTGACCGACAGATTATCCCCAATACGTGCAAGCCAGTTGAATGAGGCTCCTTTGTTGCCCCAGTACAATCCCATAACATTACTTATGGCCATATTGTCACGGCTGATAAAAAACGAACCATCTATAATATTTGCAGCCGACTGACGATAACGCACCTTGGCCGTGACGTCATAGAAATTCATTATCGTGCCGCGATACTGTGGTACCATCTTAAGGAATGCATCCACATACGAACGACGTGCGTTAACCGCAAGCGACAGCCGATCCTTTACTATAGGGCCTTCGAGCTTGAGACGTGCCGACAGGATTCCCACTGAGGCTGCTCCATGATACTCATCCATGCTTCCGGAAGCAAGAGATGTTTCGAGCACCGATGATGTAGCACCTCCATACATGGCAGGTACAGGGCCTTTGTAAAGTGTCGCACCACCCAAGGCATTGTCATTGAACGTCGAGAAAATGCCCATTACATGGGATGGATTATACAGCGTCATGCCGTCAAGCAATACCAGATTCTGGGATGCATTGCCGCCACGCACTTCAAATCCGCCTCCTCCGTCCCCTTCTCCATTGACTCCCGGAAGAAGAGCCAGAGACTTTATTATGTCATTTTCGCCGGCAAACGATGGGGCCTGGACAAGACGCGAGAGTTCCAGCCGCTCAGCACCGAGCCGCACATTTTCAAGTCGATGACGGGCAGAATTCCCCGTGACAACAACCTCTTCCAGGCTGAGCCCCGGCAGACTGTCGGGGGTCTCAACTCCACATGCCATGGACAGCATCCATGTAAGAGCCATACCTGTCAATAATATCAATCTTTTCATAAACCAAAACCGGGTCAGCAGCAGGCTGTCACATAGTCATGAAGCGACCTGTCTAAATCGGAAAAAGAAAAACACTTTGCCGCATGCTGAATCTCAACAAGTAACAAAGTGTTTCTGTACCCTGAGCCGGGGTCGAACCGGCACGGATTGCTCCATTGGTGTTTGAGACCAACGCGTCTACCGATTCCGCCATCAGGGCTTCTGTGACGACAAAGGTAGTGTATTTTTATAATATGTGCAAATGTGTAGACCGAATTTTGGGTCACGCGGCCACGGCTTTTTCATTTAAGATTGCATTGCATTCTCAATGATTGTGCAATTTTATAGTGGGAACTTTGTGCCTATAGATATGACCATATTCTTGATTATTAGCAAAATAAGTGTTTGAAAATTTGGTCAAGTGGCGGATTCTCAGTAATTTTATAGGTAAAAATCAAATAGTTACACTAAAAAATGGGCCACTTGACCAAAGACGTTCGATTGACGCACATAAGCTCAATCATATTTCACAGTAATCTTATGAGGCAGGTCGGCTGACGAAGAGCCTACGGAAAAGACATATTTTCCCTTCACGATACATTCCGAGGCAGTGTCCTCGTCATAATAAGCCAGCGATGAGAACGGTATGTCGATGGACACCTGGCGGGTCTCACCCGGGGCGAGGTCTATTTTCGAAAAGCCCACAAGTTTCTTCCTCTCCCTCAGCAGCCCCTTCAGTTTTGGGGCAGACATATACACCTGAACGGTTTCCGCGCCGGGCAGCCGTCCGGTGTTCGACACATCTGCTCTAAGGGTATAGCCGTCTGCAGTCCGGGTCACGACAGGTTTGCCGATGTTGAAGCCGGTATAGCTCAGACCGTAACCGAACGGGAACTGGACGGTGATATTTTTCGTGTCGTACCAGCGGTAACCTATGAGGATATCCTCGTCATAATAGATGTCATATATATTGCTGTCGGCACGTTTTATTCCAGGGTAACGGCGTTCACCCCATGCCGGGGTGTCCTCAAGCCGGTATGGAATTGTGAACGGTAGCTTTCCTGAAGGATTCACCGCCCCGGTCAATACATCGGCAAGACTGTTGCCCGCCTCGCTGCCCAGATACCAGTCCTGGACAATGGCCGCTACCTTGTCCGCCCATGGCATCGCTACGGGATTACCGGATATGTTGACGACCACGATGTTAGGATTGACAGCTGCAAGGGCCTCTATCAACCCGTCCTGTCCGTAAGGGAGGTTTAAAGATATTCGGTCTTTATCTTCACAATCCTGATAATCCTCCTTGTTGAGACCGCCGACAAATATGACCAGATCTGCCGTCCTTGCCTTCTCCAAAGCGCCGGCGACAAGCAGAAGGCTGTCGCGAGTCTCCGAAAGCAGATCGAAATCTTTGGATTTTACGTTGTTATAGACAATCGGCCCAGCCCCTATGTAGCCCCGTTCCCAGTCAACCTGCGCCTTACCTTCGAGGGCATTGCGCAAACCTTCCAACGGAGACACCTCTTTCTGTGCCTTCAACGAGGATGAGCCCCCTCCTATCGTCAGCATCTTGACCGCGTTTTCCCCTACAAGCAATATCCTGCGGATTTTATCTGAAACAGGGAGCGCTCCGTTGTTTTTAAGGAGCACGATTCCTTCCGCTCCTATACGCCGGGCGACGTCATAATGCTCCGGGCAAGTGAAGCGCCCTTTCCAATATGACGGAGCCATGGAGGTACGGAAATTTGTCCGCAACACACGGCGCACATGATCGTCCAGTTCTTCCTCGGATGCGCGTCCGTCGCGCAGACGCTCCAGATAGGGATTGGCCATGTGGTACGTGTCGTAGGCGTTCATGTCAGCCCTCAGACCGTCCGTGCCCGTTCCCATCTCAAGATCAAGACCGCCGTCAAGCACCCTGTCGGTGTCATGCACGCCGCCCCAGTCGCTGACGGCGATCCCGTCAAATCCCCACTCTTTCTTGAGGATATCCTTTATAAGCCGGGGGTTCTCGCATGCGTGCCGGTTTTCGAAGAGGTTGTAAGACGGCATGACAGCCCATGCACCGCCCTGCTGCACACCGGCCTTGAACGCGGGGAGGTATATCTCGTGGAGGGCGCGGTCGCTCACATGCACATCGCTAAAATTGCGGTTCAATTCATTATTGTTCAGTGCGAAATGTTTCAGGCAGGCAGCCACATTGTTGCTCTGGACTCCCTGTATGTAGGGGACGGCCATGACCGACGCAAGGAACGGGTCCTCCCCGAGATATTCGAAGTTGCGTCCATTCAGGGGAGTCCTCAGCATATTGACACCGGGGGCGAGGAGTATGTCCTTGCCGCGGTAGCGCGCCTCCTCGCCGATGGCGCGCCCGTATTCCCGGGCGAGTTCCGGGCGCCATGTTGCCGCAAGGCATGTCAGCGCCGGGAATGCGGTGCACGAATCGTTCGTCCAGCCGGCGTTGTCCCAGCTGTCCCAGAAGACCTCACCGCGGATGCCGTGGGGACCGTCAGCGCACCACAGTTCGGGGATTCCGAGGCGCGGCACGCCGGCGGAGGAAAATTTCGACTGGGCGTGCAGCATCCTGACTTTCTCCTCCAGTGTCATGCGTCCCAGGGCATCCGCCACACGCTCCTCTATCGGAGCGGTGTGGTCGAGATACTTGGGAAGCGACTGCGAGAATCCTCCGAGACATGCAGCACAGGAAAGTATAGTTGCAAGCAATCTCATTACAGATTATTTTATCATAATTTTAGACACTTTCTCCCCCTGACGCTTCAGATACAATCCATTGGCAGGGTCATATACGCGCACTCCCTGTAGATTATAATATTCTACCGGAGCATCCTTGTCCGTGTCAAGTTCTATACCGTTTATACCGGCAGATATATCGGGAGCGCTTGATACAGCCACAGTCCAGTTGTTCAGATCGAACTCCAGACGGTAATCACCCTCCTCTTCAACATTCCATGAATTGGAGTGGTCAGCGGAATAGTCAAACTCTTTGTTCTCAACCCCGGCCGTTGAAATCTTGCAACTATTAAAAGTCGGGATAATAAACTTCGCTCCCCAGTTGGCGCCACCGGGAAGGAGAATTGCCTGCAAAGAACCCTTATTCAAATTGCCCTTATAAACGAAAACATTGTTATCTTCCTTAACGCAGGGTGTGGGGTCTTCAATGTTCCAACCGCATGGAGCGGCATCGCCAAGAAGATATAATGCATCAGTCTCAATGGGATCCTTAACGGTAGCGCCGAGATAAGATGCATCGAGGGTCATCGTCTTGATATTTATGGTGATTGTGTATTGACCCGCCTCTGTAACATTCCACTTGTCGTCAGGAGAGAGGGTATAGACAACTTTGCTGTCCGTCACGCCTTCTTTCGATATGTTGCAATCGGCAGACGACGGACGGTAATAAGATGCAGAAAACGAATAGTCCTTTACTGCACAGATTTTAAACTCACCCACAGACAAGTTTCCGGTGTAGGAGTACTCCTCCTCATGATCCGCCACCGGCTTCATCTCGGTTGCCTGATCCCAATTCCATGCACCCTCGGTTGCCCCTCCGATCATATACAATACGGAAGGGGTTTCCGCAACCGACACAACACCGCTGCAAGCGGCTAAAATAATGGATAAAAAAGTTTTTTTCACGATCGTATAGTTTCTATTTGGTAAGTTTTATTATTTTACATCCATGAGGAGCGAGTGTCACGGATATTGAATTCGCCTGGCCCTCGTCCGCATGCTTCCATAAATCCCGAATTTTCCACTCCCCCTCGATACCGAGAGTCTTGAAATCAACGCTGAACGACATCGAGCTGTCATCGCGGTTGAACAAACCGACAACATAATTGCCGTCAGAGAGTTGACCAAACCATATCTGGCTATTGTGGCTATTCAGTTCATCGCTCAGGGGCTTGCCGACGAAACCGTCAGTATTCAGGGCAAGCAGCTCTGTATTGGTATAGAACTTGGTATTGTCACCGATTGTATTGTATTGGTCGGCAACCGTTACAGGACCTCCCGCCATAAGTTGAAGCGAAACCACTGATTCCTTCTCGGCATCCGTATTGAAAGTGTTGAGACGGATAAAGTCACCGTCGAGCAACACCTTTCCTCGGCCCGATATATGCGACCAGTACACAAATCCATCAAACATATTCATGCAGTTAGGCCACGTAGTCCAGGACATGCCACGTTCGCAATCGGAATAATGCCACCAGCCGCCGTTTCCGGTATCCTGCACGATACGGACCATGTTACCGCATAATTTTTCAATCTCCGCATCATAATATAGATGAGGCATCACAAGCGATATGAAAATCCCATATTTTTTTGCATTTTCGGCAATATACGACAATGCCCGAACGTAGTTGTCTCTTCCGTAACCTCTGCCAATCGGCCCCATGTTCCTGTCTTTACCGTCCTCATACCAGGAAAGGAAGTCTACACGGATATAGTCTACACCCATGTCTGCATAATGCTTGAAGAATCCGTCTATATATTCCCTGGCACCCGGATAATTCGCCACAACCCACTGGAATCCCCACATATCCTGAGTGTCGGGATTGAGAACTTCGCTTTTGTGATCCCAGAGCAGATCGCCAAGCGTATATTCAGTGCCCGGCACATTCGTTCCCCATGGTGCATGCACCCACAACGGATTATCATATATACCTACCTTAAGACCCTTCGACTTACACATTTCCACAAGGTCTTTTATCGACATTGAGCCATAGTGTGTCATATACGGAGAGCCGTCCTTACAGTTCTGGGAGATAAAACCGTCAGTGCAGACCATGTCGTAACCATACGGCTTCAGATCTTTAGCCAGCCAGTCAGTTATTTTTTCCCATTGCTCCGCAGTAATATCCATGTCTTCGTTTCTCACGCCATTCTGCGACTGCGTGTGGCAATATTCGTAAACACTCCAGTAGAGGGGAGCCTTGAAGTTATGTATCTCCTCGACAGGAGGAAGATCAGGCAACACAAATCTCTGGGGCCGGCGCATCTCAATAGTGTCTGTGCAGCCCATCAACGCAGCTACAGCGAGTGCGGATGCAAGTATATTCATTATTTTCATTTTAACTTAATTTCTAAATTGTTTGGAAGTATGTGCCGGGCGGCAACATATGAATACCGCCCGACGCAAATATCACTCACCGAGATATTCGGCATTTATAGTCCAATTCTCAAGATCGAATGTGAGTCGGTAATTACCGGAGTCTTCTACCTGCCACATGTTTGAATGATCCACAAGATAATCGAATTCAGTATTCTCCACACCGGTCTTACCTATCTTGCAACCATTGGTCAGGGGCAGGATGAAAGGCATACTCCAGTCGCCTGCCACAGCCGTTGCCTGCAAAGCTCCCTTGAAGAGTTTACCTTCATATACGAATACACGTTCGGATTTCATCTCACACGGAGTGGGAGCGCCAATGTCCCAACTGGTTGGAGTTGCATCACCCAGGATATAGAGAGTGGAAGTCTCTATAGGTCTCTTCCCGGGATCACCGAGGTATTCCGCATATATTGTCAACTTCTTGGTATTTATGTCTATCTTATAATTTCCGGCGGTAACGACATTCCATTGGTCATCGGGGTCGGAGGTCAAAACAACATCGGTTGCAGTTATTCCGGTTTCGGAAATCTGACAATCCGGTGACGACGGGCGATAGAACGGAGCACCGAAATCTTTGACAGTGGTAGCCTTGAATGTACCTTTGGCAAGATAGCCGGCCCATGTATATTCCCCATCTATGCCATCTACTGCGGTGAGTTCCGTGGCGTTGTCGAGACTCCATCCACCGGCCGTGGAAGAACCCACGATATATAGCTTCTCGGGAGCGTAGGATCCAAGATATTGAACCGATATTGTCCAGTTCCGCAGATCGAATGTCAACCGATAGCGTCCGGCATCCTCAACTGTCCACATGTTGCTGTGGTTTATCGAATAATTGAACAATTCGCTATCCTTTCCCGATTTGTTTATCTTACTGTCTTCCTTAATTGGAAGAATGAAAGCGGGATTCCAGTCTCCGGGAGTCAGCAACGCTTGCAGGGCGCCCTCATTCAGGCCTCCTTCATAAACAAATATATAATCCGAAATCTTTTCACAAGGAGTGGGAGTGTCAATATTCCACCATGAAGGTGTCGCATCACCGATAATATAGAGATTTTCCGTCTCAATGGGAATAATTTCCGGACCATCCGGCTCGCGCAAGTAGACAGTGCTCATTGTGCGATGCCGCATGTCGAACTTGATGTTATATACTCCGGCTTCCACTATGTTCCATTTGTCATCAGGATCTCCGGCTTGCATTTTGAAAGGGGCATCTGTTATTGGTTCTTTCCCGATTTCCGTTCCACCTACAAGAGGGCGTATGAAAGGATCGTTCCAGCTTCCGGTTGTTGTGCAGAGTTTCATTTCTCCGACATTGAGGTTGCCTTCCCATGTAAAAACCAAAACATCATCTTCCGATGCAACAAGGGGTGTAGGGGAATTTATATCCCATCCTTTTGGAGTGGCATCGCCTACCATATAAAGAACCGATGTCTTTATTGGTAAATCATTCTGAATTATTACCAGGTCCTTATCCCCCTCGCAGCTACTCAGCGACAATAAAAAGAGCACATACAGTAAATAGAATATATTTCTTGACCTCATAAGTTTTATTATTTAATTTGTAAGGAGTTGTTTATCTGCCATAACCTGGATTCTGTTTCAGAAGGGCGTTTGAATTCAGAACCGAGCGGACAATGGGGAATATTGCCGTGTGATTGTCGGCATCGGGAGTCTTGTCCCACCAGCGTCCGGTATTGAACTTCCCGAAACGCACCAGATCTATCCTTCGGCGGCTTTCGGCAAAAAATTCCCGCCCCCATTCGGCCAACATTTCTTTTTCGTCGAACTGAGCTTTACCTTCCGGAGCATACAATACATTATCGAGATTCTCGGCCGGATAGTTACGGCGTCTCACTGAGTTCAGAAGACGAGCCGCCCCTGGTTTGTCACCTGCACGCATCTTGCATTCAGCCAAAGAGTAAATTATCTCCGGCAGACGAATCTCCGTATAATCGCTCTCAACCTGATTCGGATCATCATCGCTCAATAAAGGATATTTGACGAAATGCCATCCCGAATTGTGATCGCCGGTGCGCAATGTACTGGTCTTGTCGCCGGGCCATTTCTCAGGATCGAGTCCCTGGAACGTTCCCACCGCATCACGTATATATAACTCATAAGGTAATTCCGGAGCACGCAGACGTGTCATGGATCCCGTGTTCTTATCCTTATATTCAAGATAACCGAATAGGAACATACCCTCACGACGGCTGTTTCCGATATTGGTATAGAATTTCATACGCTCATCCCCCGGATATTTCCTGTAATTCTGAATCGGCATGCCAAGTTCATAATCATACAGGTAGCCGTCAAGGTCATAACTTGGAGACGCTGCATACTTGCAATTATGGTGTATTCCGGATTTGTTGTCATCCAGGAACCATGCCGCATTGGCAGGCACAGTCCAGCCATAAGTATTGTAATCATAATGCCAGTGGGAGTAGCCTTTGGCTCCGGAAAAACCGAAAATCACTTCATCGCAATTATTATTGTCATAATCGAAGACTGCGTCCCAGCGTTCGGCGACCTGATAGTCACCATACACACAGTCTATGATATCCTGAGCCACCTGCGCACAATCATCATATCTCGGTTCCCCGGTATATACCTCGGCATTAAGATAGAGACGCACAAGCAAAGCGGCCGCAGCGGCCTGTGTCCACTGTCCCTGTATCTGTGCGTTAGCGCCGAGTCCGTTTTTCTTTATAAGCAAATGTATGTTGTCCTTAAGCTCACTCTCGATAAACCTGAATGTCTCTGCAGGTTCCACCTGCGGATTGTTCGGACGGTCGCTGTAGGTTGTGACGATAGGCACATTACGGAACTCATCAAGCAACCTTATGTAGAACCATGCGCGCAGGATCCGGCATTGCGTCTTCAGATTGTTGAATTCGGCATCGCTGAAACCAAATTGCTCAGGAGTGAATCGGTTAAGATCTTCGATCACAAGATTGCATTGCATGATTCCCTGAAAGCATCCGTTCCATTCATCCCTGGCTTCCACGAAGTCATCAACAGTCCAGGTATGATAATGAAGACGCTCCCAACAGCCACCGTCATAGAACCAGCCATCGCGTGTAGGCGTGATTAGCTGGTCGGCAGGAAGCTCATTCAGGATATGTCGGTTACAGATGCTCCAATAGGCATGTTCGAATGGTCGGAAAACAGCCCTGATTACATCCATCCTGGTATTATAATAATTGTCGGAGCCCACCTGGTCGTAAAGAGTCTCGTCAAGGTTGGTGCAACTCCCAAAGACAAAGACCGACGCGGAGGCAATCACGATATTTTTCAGAAATTTCATGTCTAAGTTGTTTTTGCTGTTAGAAATCGAGCTGTACGCCCGCGATGAATTGACGCGTTGAAGGATAATATCGCCGGTCGCCCTGCGCCCCAGGCTCAAGGCCGTTGACATCATAGGTTGACGGATCCACACCGCTGAATTTAGTGAGTGTGAACACATTGTTCACTGTGCCATAAATCCTGATTTTATCAATGAAGCGGCATTGGGGAAGACGCAAGGTGTAGCCCAGCGTTATCATGTCAAGTTTGAAATAATCACCGTTCTCAAGGAAATAGTCACTTACCACCGGAGCCGAATAAGGCGAAACATCAAAATTCTTGCCATATGCCTTCTTCAACATATTGCCATTGAAATTACGCGTGCCGTAATAGAAATCATGGATATTGTAAATCTGGAAACCGAAAGCGCCACGGAAAAACAGAGACAAATCAAAATTCCGATAACGGAAATTATGGGTCGTAGACATCATGAATTTGGGCATTCCGTTTCCAACAACACAGCGGTCTTCCTCTGTTGCCATTGACGCACTGATCATCTCACCGTTCTTATCATATACCACCCAGTCTCCGTTACGGTCGATACCGGCATAGCGCCACATATAGAAATTACCTATGGGCTTACCTTTCTCGATACGCTGCAGGTAATAATAAGGATACGGACTCACAGTCTCACATACACTGTAATAGTCCTGGCCTACATATTGCGAGTTACTGAATTCAACGAACTTATTGTTCATCGTGCTTCCTATAACACCGAAACTATAAGAAAAATCCTTATTGTCCACGACATTGAAATTGAGGTCAAATTCAAATCCAGTGTTCTTCATTGTTCCCACATTGACAAAAGTCTCTGCAAAGATATTCGGCGGCACTGATACGGTATAATTGCCGAGGAGGTCTTGCTGCCGGCGGTTGAAATAGTTCAAAGAACCATATATACGGTTATTCAACAACGAGAAATCAAGGCCGATATTCCAGTTCTTGCCCTTCTCCCAACGAAGGTCTGGGTTGACATTCTTACCCGGGCCCCATACCTGAATATATTTTCCGTTGTAATAATAATACCCAAACCCATTCATCGTGTTTATTGACAGATAACTGCCGAATTCCTGATTACCGGTTACACCATAGTCCGCCCTGATCTTAAGGTCATTTATCCACTCGATATCCTTCATGAACTCTTCCTGCGAAATACGCCATCCGGCAGACACAGCCGGGAAGTTACCCCATTTATGATTATTACCGAATTTTGAAGAGCCTTCATGACGCAGGGAGGCAGTGATCAGATACTTGCCGTCGTAGTCATAACTCAGACGTCCGAAGAAAGAGATAAGCTTCGAATCGTTTTTGTAGCTTCCCATCAGAACCTCTCCCTCTTCTTTAGCCCACAAACCTGAACCAAGGTTGTCAGCCCCGAGACCATCGTTGGGGAAATCCCGGTTATCGGCATTGAATCCGGAAGATTGTGCATATTGATATGAATAACCGACCATTGCCTTCACGTTGTGTTTGTCGGCAAAACGTGCGCTGTAATTGGTGAGCCATTCCAGGATGTATTGATAACTTTTACTATATGAACGGGACGCAACGCCTTCATGACCGCTGTTTATACATGCCGTGCTTGTTGACGGGACAAAGGAAGTGTTGTCATTACTATAATGATGACTTGCAAACATGATCTGGGTAGAAAGGTTTTGACTGCTCACGCCGTTCTTATAAAATAATGGGAGAAGGTTGAGCCTGATTGATCCGTCCATGTCAAGTAATTTGTCATCGGCATGACTCGTTTCGAGTTTCTGTCTCTCTACCGGGTTGCTTCCCGCTATCTGTCCAAAGAAATTGTAGTATTGCGAAGGATTCTTCGGATCCATAAGGGGTGTGGTAGGATTGGCCTCTATTGCATCCTTGAATACTCCCCAGTCAGCATTGTCGCAGGAAATAACGCGTGGAGCGACATTGAGGTTTATAGTGAAAAGTCCTCCTTTAGTGGTATGGAGCACGGACGCTCTCGCTCCGTATTCGCGCCTGCCCGACCGTAGATCTATTCCGTTGGCATCCCGATAGTCGACACTGACACGATAATTACTCCGTTCGTTACCGCCACTGACTGAAAGCGAGTGCTTCATCGTGAATCCGGTGCGAGAAACAGCATCCAGCCAGTCAACATTTCCTCCTATGTCAACTCCCGGATCGCCCCATCCGAGACGAACCTCCCGAAAATCCTGCGCACTCATCATGTCCAACTCTTTTTTCATGACATCCCATGCCAAGGTGCAAGAATAGGAAGTATGTGTCTTCCCATCGCGTGAACCTTTCTTGGTTGTCACCACAACAACGCCGTTCGACCCACGCGTTCCATAAATAGCTGAAGCCGCACCATCCTTCAATATATCGAATGATGCTATGTCGTTAGGATTGACATTGGTCAGGTCTCCGCCGGGCACACCGTCAATAACGATCAATGGGCCGAGGCCGGCATGACGGGAAGACACACCACGAATCTGGATGCTTGCCTGATTATTGGGGTCACCCGCGCCTGTATTGGTGATAGACACACCCGGCACCTTGCCCTGAATCAACATTTTCGGGTCGAGCGAACTTATTGAAAGGAAATCTTTCTCTCCGACATGGCTTATGGCAGAAGTAAGCTCTTTCTTGTCCATCGTGCCGTAACCGATAACCACGACCTCGCTCAAGATTTTTGAGTCTTCGGTAAGCACGACATCAAGCTGTCCGGCCTTCTCAACCTTCTTCTTCGCGGGTGTGTATCCCACATAAGTGAAAGAAAGGTCACTTCCCCGTGGCACCTCGATAGCGTAATTGCCATCGATGTCGGAGACAGCACCGACTACCGTCTTGTCGCACCTTACCGAAACTCCGATCAGCGGCTCTCCGTTGGCATCGCTGACCTTACCTAAAACTTTAACTTTCTCACCTTCGCCTATTTTATTCACTTCAGCGGCATTCGATGCTTTCGATTGCACTTTGTTCAGGATAATCCTTTTTTTATCTATCGTATATCCTATGCCATAAGAAGGAAGCAGATTGTCGAGGACTGCCGTCACGGTCTCATCCGCGGCCTTGACTGAAACCTTCTCATTGACGTTTATCGACTCCTTGCTATAGAAAAAGCGATAATCGGTCTGACGTTCGATTGACTTAAGAACATTCTCCAAAGGGACATCCTTCATGTTGATAGACACTTTATCACCGGCGGCATATGCGGGCAGTCCTATCCAGAACAATGCCAGCAAAGCCAGTAATAGTTTAAATTTAGGTTTGGATTTAGACAAACCCAATAAAAAAGAAAAATTGTTTCTCATATATAATGATGTTGGTATAGTCTGTAGAGTTTTTACTTTACGGTCAACAAACCCATTTGCACTTCGTGGTTGGAGATAAAAACAATATGGTTATCATTCATGGTTTTAAATGGTTTTTATGGTTTGAGTTTTGATTTGAGGTAGCGAAAGATTAATTCACAAATTTTAATTGTTATATAGAAAGAACAACCCAACAAAAATAATCCACATCGAAAAATCATAATTTTTTTCATTTTTGAATTTATTCCTTGAAACTCTTGTTTACTAAGAAGATAATGTATTCCTTTGTACAAAATCTAACTACATGACCAACTGCGATCCCGAAAATGAGATGTTATTAGTGGCCGCCTTGAAACTCGACAGCCACGAAGCTTTCGTTCGGATTTTCCGACATTACTATCCGGATCTGATCATGTTTGCATCCCGCTTTATTCCCGACATGGAAACCTGTGAGGATATCGTACAGGAAGCGTTCATGAAAATATGGAGCAACCGCAAGATCCTTGAGATACGCACATCGTTGCGCACTTATCTCATATCCTTGGTTCAGAACCTTGCCCTCAACGAACTCAAGCACCGCAAAGTGAAAATGTTGTATCAGGATAAGCACCATGAGATGATACTCGCCCTATCGGCCGAGGAACATATGTTCTATACCGAACTCAGATCTGCCATCAACACATTGTTGGCAAATCTTGATCCGGCGATGCGCGAAACATACATCATGAGTCGCGTCCAGCGGTTGAAATACGCTGAAATAGCGCAACGCCTGAACATATCCGTGCGCACAGTGGAGGTGCGTATCAGCAAAGCTGTAAGCTACCTGCAGCGCAACCTCTCTTCTTTCAAAAGCATCATCTTAATATTGTTAAGCCTTTACAAATGAACCCGGAGACAGACAAACACAACAACGATTTGAATCTTCAGATAACAAGATACCTTGTCGGGGAAGCCACCCCACAGGAGATTGAAGATCTGTTTCATTGGATTGAACAGTCCGATGAAAACCGCCGCTATTTCCTCCGACAACAGGATATTTGGTCAGCCATGAATCCTCTTTTCGACATTAATGAGATCGATATGGAGAAGTCTGAACGCCGTCTTCTGCTCAAGACAGGAATCAAGAGCAACGGTATTTCCCTGGTGTTAAGAAAGTTTGCAAGACTCTGTTCCCGTATTGCGGCGATAGCGTTCCTTCCCGTTCTCGCTGTCGCGTTATACTTCTTTATCCAGTCAAGGAATGCCCGCAGTCATATGCTCTCGATGAAGGCTACATACGGATGCATAAGCAAGGCTTCGCTGCCCGACGGCACCCTCGTGTGGCTTAATTCAAACACCACCTTAGAATATCCGGCTGAATTTAAGGACGACACAAGAAAGGTGATTCTCAACGGAGAGGCTTATTTTGATGTCCATGCCGACAAATCCCACCCCTTCAACGTCTCCACTCCTTATTTTTCAGTGACAGCGACAGGGACACAATTCAATGTCAACGCATATGATCCAAATGCTTCCGTAACCCTGGTGGAAGGGAAAGTGGAAGTGGGCACACCCGCAGAGAGAATTTCTTTGAATCCGGGAGAGCATCTTGCCCTCCGTGATGGAAAAACCATGGTGAGCACGCAAATGGATCCTGAAAAATATTGTGGATGGCGCGATGGTGTCATTGTTTTCGATGACGAACGTCTCGAAGACATATGCTCTCGCCTGCACCAAATATATGGAGTGGAATTTGAAGTCTCGCCAGAACTGGCAGACAGAACTTTTCATATGGTCCTGCGAGGGGAAGATATCAGAGAGATACTCCGTTTCTTTGAACTGACGGCTCCCGTTAAATGCGTCTTTGAGGAAGAGACTTCATCCTCAGATTCAGTCCGCATCGCTCAAAAAATATTCATCCGTCCTAATAAATAATTCATCATGAAAAAAGTATTGATCTCTGTATTCAATTTGATTATAACCTGTTGCGCACTATGTGCCGAAACAGTCTCCTCACCCGACGGACATCTCATGGTGTCGTTCAACCTCACTCCCGACGGAAAGCCGTGCTATTCAGCAAGCTATAAAGGGCAGCCAATTGTGCGCCCCTCGCTGATGGGGTTCAAGCTTAAGGACGGAGCACCCCTCGCTTCAGGTTTCAAACAATATGACTCGCACCACTCTTCATTCAATGAAATCTGGGCTCCGGTATGGGGAGAGAACGATTCGATCGTGAATCGTTACAATCAATTGACCGTGGACTTGAAGCAGGGCTCTCGGCGCATGGATATAGAATTCCGTGTCTACGACGACGGATTCGGATTCAGGTATATCTTCCCCAAGCAGAAAGCCAAAACTTTCATAGTCACCGATGAGTTGACCCAGATGGCGATGGCGGGAGACCATACGGCTTGGTGGATACCGGGTGACTACGACACACAGGAGTACGAATATACGAAATCACGACTGAGCGAAATCCGTAGCCATGCAAACGACAACTTCATGCCAAATGCCTCTCAGAATCGGTTCTCACCAACCGGTGTGCAGACAGCCCTGATGCTGCGCACCGACGGCAACCTCTACCTCAATCTGCACGAAGCCGCCCTCGTGGATTTCCCTGTGATGAACCTCGACCTCGATGACACAACCCTTACTTTCAAGGCACACCTCACCCCGGGTAAAGACGGTACAGCGGCCACCTTCGACACTCCGTTCAAGACTCCATGGCGAACTGTCACCGTAGGAGAAAAGGCTACCGACATACTTGCCTCCAACCTGACGCTCAATCTCAACGACCCATGTGCGCTTGACGACATTTCATGGATTCACCCCACGAAATACATGGGAGTATGGTGGGAGATGATTACTGGCGTCAGTTTATGGAGCTATACCGATGCAGAAAACTTTGACCTCGCGACATTCGACTATTCCAAGGCTAAACCACACGGAAGACACGGCGCGAACAACCGGAACGTACGCCGCTATATAGATTTTGCAGCAGACAATGGTTTCGACCAGCTCCTTGTCGAGGGGTGGAACACAGGTTGGGAAGACTGGTTCGGCAAGGAGAAGGATTTCGTCTTTGACTTCGTGACACCGTATCCCGACTTCGACATAAAGGCACTTAACGATTACGCGCACTCCAAGGGCATCAAACTGATGATGCACCACGAAACGTCTTCGGCTATTGACAACTACGACCGGCATATGGACGCGGCATATGACCTGATGAACCGCTACGGATATGATGCGGTGAAAAGCGGATATGTCGGCAATATCATTCCTCGCGGGGAGCATCATTTCAGCCAGAAGCAGGTGAACCATTTCCTCAACGCCGTAAAGAAGGCTGCAGACAAACATATAATGGTCAACGCACATGAAGCGGCACGACCGACAGGATTGTGCCGGACCTACCCCAACCTTGTAGGCAATGAGAGCGCGATGGGTCAGGAATTCGGCGATATGAGCCCGCAACACGTCACCATCCTCCCGTTCACACGTCTGAAGGGGGGAC
Source organism: uncultured Muribaculaceae bacterium (assembly GCA_964018905.1). Classification (GTDB taxonomy): domain Bacteria; phylum Bacteroidota; class Bacteroidia; order Bacteroidales; family Muribaculaceae; genus JAAVFS01. The sequence goes on along the minus strand of CAXHRO010000016.1, from coordinate 30,684 downwards.
CGATGGACTTTACTCCAGGTATCTTCAGAATGAAAATCACCGACTTCGCACCCGGATACCAGGGGAAACAGAAGAAGGCGACCATCCCCAACCAGCTCGCCCTATATGTAACAATGTATTCACCGCTACAGATGGCGGCTGACCTGCCGGAGCACTATGAGGCGCATATGGATGCATTCCAGTTCATCAAGGATGTGCCTGTTGATTGGGGCAAGAGCTTATATCTCGATGCAGAACCGGGTGAATTCATTGTGGCGGCACGCAAGGACAAACACAGCGATGCATGGTATGTGGGCGGTGTCACCGACGAGAACGCCCGGCAGTATACGCTTCGTTACAACTTCCTGACTCCGGGACGCACGTATGAAGCGACCATCTATTCGGACGCTCCCGATGCAGACGGCTTCGACAACCCCGAAAAATATACCGTCACAAAACGCACGGTTGACTGCAATTCATGGGACACTCTACGCATGACGCGTGGAGGAGGGTTCGCAATCTCGATAAAGCCGGCGGATGGCACAGTTTCGGGAAATCCCTATTTTCCGGGAGCTTATGCTGACCCTGAGGGAATCGTGTATGGCAACACGGTGTTCATATACCCAACGCGAAGCCTTCCATTCAAGGAACAGACCGCGATGGACTGCTTCTCGACTACCGATCTTAAACATTGGACGAAACATGAAAACATCATCAGCACCGATGATATTAAATGGGCATGGGGCGCGTTGTGGGCACCGGCTGTACTTGAGAAGGACGGTAAGTATTACCTTTTCTTCGGTGCTAACGATGTCCATGAGGGAGAGATTGGCGGTATCGGGGTTGCGGTCAGCGATCGTCCGGAAGGACCTTTCAAGGATTTATTAGGACGTCCTCTCATCAATGAGATTGTCAACGGAGCCCAACCCATCGACCAGTATGTATTCAAAGACAAGGACGGTAGCTATTACATGTATTACGGTGGATGGGGACATTGCAATATGGTCAGACTGGCAGATGATTTCAAAACACTCGTTCCATTCCCAGACGGCACTCTATATAAGGAAGTGACTCCCAGTGATTATACCGAAGGTCCCTTCATGCTTCTCAAGGATGAAAAATACTATTTTATGTGGAGCGAGGGAGACTGGACAAAAGACAGTTACCGTGTGGCATACGCAATAGCTGATTCCCCGTTCGGTCCGTTCGAACGCATCGGCACAATTTTGGAATCAGACCCGGAGGTGGGGACGGGCGCAGGACATCATTCCGTGATTCAATCACCAAAGACTGGCAGATACTACATCGTCTACCACCGCCATCCGCTCGGGGCGACAGACGGCAACGACCGCGTAACCTGCATCGATGAACTCCGGTTCGACTCCGCCGACAGAATCCTCCCGGTCAAGATGACCTTCACCGGCCCGCCAGCATATTAAGACCCCGTTCCCCAATATTTGTTAACGCCAGAGAGATGCGATGGTAAGGTATTTTCGTTGATTGCCGCACAATTTATCACACATAAATTCGGTTATATTATTTTAACCATCAGTAATCTACATGAGCAAATCGGGTTATACGACAGATTTGACAATCAGACAACGCAACTTTATTTTTGCGAATTTCACTGAAATTTTCCATACAAAGTAAAAAGCTGACATATTTGAAATACTTAATGCCTTGTTTTATCTGGCCGGGACAGGATACCTGTGGAAACTTCTACCCCATGATTTACCCAAATGGCGTACCGTATATGAATTTTACCGCAAAAAAACCACTGGCAGTATGTCCCGGAGGAGATACTGCCAGTGGTGGTGTTGAGCGGTAAACGGGGCTCGAACCCGCGACCCTCAGCTTGGGAAGCTGATGCTCTACCAACTGAGCTACTACCGCATGATAATGATTGGGTCTAACTATATGGCAAAGTTAGTGCTTTTTTCCATGCATTCCAAACTTTGACTTTAATTTTTTGAGGTTTTTCGTGCTATGTACGCTATGTACGCTATGTATTCAACATGAATACCGGCCGCAATATACAAGGGCCATCTGCCTAAGCAGATAGCCCCTGGAGTACATTTACCGTTTCGATCAACTTATGCCTCGGCGGGCTGTATGTTGATGAACTGGCGACCGTTCTTGCCCTGTGTGAAAACTACAGTGCCGTCGATCAATGCATAGATGGTGTGATCCTTGCCCATGCCTACATTGAGACCGGGATGATGAACCGTACCACGCTGACGCTTGATGATATTGCCGGCTTTAGCATACTGACCGCCAAAAATCTTAACACCGAGTCGTTTGCTCTCCGACTCACGTCCGTTCTTCGAACTACCTACACCTTTCTTATGTGCCATTTCTTTAAGATTTTAAGAGGTTTAAGCTACTACGTCTTTGATCACAACCTGGGTGAAGCACTGGCGATGGCCGTTTTTACGACGATAGCCTTTGCGACGCTTCTTCTTGAAGACAATCACCTTGTCACCTTTCACGAGGGGACGCTTTACCTCGCAAACGACTTTGGCTCCTTCTACGGTAGGAGCGCCCACCTTAACGGCACCGTCGGCGTCAACGAGGAGTACGCGATCAAACTCTACGGTATCACCCTCTTTCTTCTCGTCGCCGAGATAGTGTACATACAAGAACTTTCCGGCCTCGGCCTTGAACTGCTGTCCTTGAATTTCTACAATTACAAACATCTGTCTATTAAGTGTTTATAGTTAACATCCGCCAGGCGGGCAATTACATTTATAAATGCATAGTCACTTGTTCGGAGCCCGGTCGGCATAAAAGCGATGCAAAAGTACGAATTTTCCTATAATCAAACAAAATTATTTGACTAAAATCATTAAAATCCAAGCAAGAAAACGGTGTCAAGCGACCGATAAATCGCGCAACCCACGGTTCAGTTCCCTCCGAGCGATTCGCATCCGACCACCATAGCGTACCGTTACGACAGCCGTGCGCTACCCTTGAGCCTTCGGCTCAGGGGGCACACAGCTGTCGTTAAAGAATAAATATGCTCTGATTATCCGCGGGTTGCGCGACCTATCGGTCGCTTAACGCCACGGCTATTTGTGCTGGCACCCTCTCCGGGGTGCCTTTAATCAGTGACTTCAGGATATCGGTCGCTTAACATCGCGGATATTTCGGACGGATATCGTGCCGGGGTGCCTTTAACCAGTGACTTTCAGGATATCGGTCGCTTAACATTCCGGATAATTTTGTCCGGATTATCGGTGCCGTGGGTGCCCTTTAACCGATTGACTTCAGATATTCCGGTCGCTTAACATCGCGTATATTATTCGGACGGATAATCGTGCCGGGGGTGCCTTTAACCGATGACTTCAGGGATATTCTGGTCGCTTAACATCGCGGATAATTTTGCCGGATATTCGTGCCGGGGCTGCCTTTAACCGATGACTTCAGGATATCGGTCGCTTAACATCGCGGATAATTTTGCCGGATATCGTGCCGGGGTGCCTTTAACCGGTGACTTCAGGGTATCCCCACACAATTTGTGCCGGCTTTCTTCTGGGCGCTCGTTTCTATTTGTTCACTATTATCAAAGCTATGCGATAGCATATCCTCCTATTACTGTGTTATAGCGAACCTATTCTTTCGCCTCATCCCGACGGTCAATCTATCTTCTCGTCAATGATGGCAATCTTGCTTTGCAATGTTTGGATCTCTTCCTTGATTGCCGCAATACGCCGGTCAAGCTCCTGGAGCATAGAGTTACCACGGCTACTCTTTGTAGTAAAGAATCCGAAGTTGTTCTCACATGTCTTAAGTTCCTGCCGCTTTGCCTCGCAAGTACGTACCAAGCGTTCACGCTCGCGGCTCATGCGGCTTTGGTCTGAGCCTATATCAGCGAGAGTATTTTCGAAGCGCGCCATCGAGCGGCTGTTACGCGACAATTTGTAGCGGTCGCGCAGAGCATTGACCGCGGCACGGTACTCGTCATATACTTTATCTTTTTCCCGGAAAGGTACATGCCCTGCCTGACGCCAGCGGTTATCGGCATCACGCAACAATGCCTGCACATCATCGGCAGTACTGTCATCGCCTACAGCGGTGATCTCGGCTATTATATCCCGTTTGGCCTTGAGCGCAGCCTGTTCGGCTTGACGTGAATCACTGAGGTCTTTCTTTTTCTGCTCAAAGAAATAATCACATGCCTGCTGAAAACGCGTCCATAATGCATCGCCTTGCTTCTTGGGCACAGCTCCGATAGTCTTCCAACGGCGTTGGAGATCAACAAGTTTGTCGGCTGTCTTTTTCCACTCGGTACTGTCTTTCAGAGCTTCGGCCTGCTCACACAACTGTGTCTTGAGCTGAAGATTTTCATTCTGACGATCCTTGGCCGCCTTGAAATACTCGGCCTTTGCACTGAAGAAGTTATCGCATGCGGCCCGAAAACGGGCGAATAATTTGTTATTGTTGCGTCGCGACGCATATCCAAGCCCTCGCCACTCTTCCTGGGCGGCAAGTACGGATGCCGTGAGGTCATCCCACATCTTGAAATTTGACGCGCTCTGGATATCAATCGATTCCACCCGCTCACACAGGGCAGTCTTGGCCTCTTCGTTATACTGTTCACGAGCCTTGCGCTCCTCGAAGAACGCCTGGTAGCGCTTGTTCACCACTGCCGATGCATCTTTGAAGCGGCACCATATCTCCTCACGCATCTCCTTTGCCACAGGACCGGTGTCACGCCAGGTGTCATGAAGAGCCTGAAGACGCTTGAATGCCACGACCACATCATCTTCAGTGGCCAGCGACTCAGCCTCGTCACATAATAGTGTTTTTGTCTCAAGATTCTTGCGGAAGTCGTAGTCACGCAGGTCCTTGTTGATACGATACTGGTCATAGAATCTCTCTATAGCATCCTGATAGCGTTTCCACTGACCGGTAGTCTCCGTGGCAGGCACTTCGCCTATTTCCTTGAACTGTTGCTGAAGTTCCTTGAAGCGAGGAAACTCACGGTTGACATTGTCGGCATCGGCCGACATCGCAAGCAACTGCTCTATTATATCATTGCGCTTCCTGAGGTTTTCCTGACGCTGAGCCTCGATCATGGCGAGATGCCGGGCTTTCTTTTCTTTTATTATATCGAGTATACGGCGTAGTTCTTCTTCGTCATCGTTGGGCTGAGGCTCAAACTGAGCGTCGGGAGCCAACTCGCCAGAGGCGACTGCCGCATCACGTTCAGCCTGTTGCTGGGTGTGACGGAATGCGTAGAACTGTTGTTTGAGATTAGCAAGATCCTCACGTGTGATACTATCGGCATCAAGATCGGACATAGCCCGGGCTGCATCGAGTATTTCAGGAATCCCGGCATATACGATTCGGTGCGAAGCCTGGGTAGCCTCGGAATCAATATCAAGCTCGGACGTTTCAACAATCCGGATATTCTCACATACGGGCTCAGAGGCCTTTTTCTCATTGAGGATTGAGTCGCTGTCGATACGCTGTTCGACGATTGGCTCTTCACGCATTTCCATAATCATGTGATATTTAAATAATTAGTATGGTTCAATACCCAGCAGGTACATTTGCCGACCCAAATTTATAAAAACTTTTTGATTTAACGTCATTTAGGTAAAATAATTCAAGGCAACTCCACGAAAATTCCACCAAATTTATACCACATCCATTCGGTCCAGTCATAACCTACAGATAAAAATAAATACAGGTTTAAGTCTCAGAAGTCAGAATTCGGTAAAGGCCAGCGGCAAGAGACTCTTTACAGACGGAAGGACATACACATAGTCGCGTCCGACGAGCAACACCCTGACACCATGTCCGGCAAGCATCTCGTATTCCAGAAGAGCCTGACGGCAGGCCCCACATGGAGCGGTAGGAACTGATGTAAAATCGCCATCGGTACCACGGGCGGCAATAGCGATACATTCAAAGCGAGCCTCAGGATAGCGTGCATGGGCATAATAACAGGCCGACCTCTCGGCGCATGTTCCTGACGGATAGGCGACATTCTCCTGGTTGGCCCCCTCGATGATCTCGCCATTGTCGAGCAATATGGCTGCTCCAACACTGAAATGGCTGTATGGAGCATATGATCGGAATGTTGCCTCACGGGCAAGTTCAGCAAGATGCCTGTCGCCAGCCGACAGCTCATCATATTCAAACACCTCGACAGGTATGCAGATATCAAACTTCTTCATGGTCAAAAATTAAATTTACTCATTATTATAATATACTCAGAAAGGGTATCCTACCGAGAAGTGAAATGTCGCGTCACGCTTCCACTGAGGATGAACAATCGGCCAAGGTTCCTGGTTCGCGGCCGGGTTACGGGCTTTGAATCCAAGGTCGAGACGCAGCAGGAAGTAAGTAAAGTCAAACCGGAGGCCCGCCCCATATCCAAGCGCGATCTCCTTATAGAAATTATCAAATTTAAATACCCCGCCCGGCTGTGTCTCGTAGTCGCGGATGGTCCATATGTTCCCGGCATCGACAAACAACGCTCCCTCCAGCACCCAGAACAGCCTGGCCCGATATTCCATACTCATGAACAGCGAGATATCACCACACTGATTAATAAAATCGGACACCGAGTTGCGGGAATCATAACGTCCCGGTCCCAGCGTACGCACACCCCATCCCCTGACACCATTGGCGCCACCGGCATAGAAACGTTTCTCAAACGGTACCATCGACGAGTTGCCATATGGAATGACTATGCCGGCCTCGGCATGCAGAGACAGACTGTTGCGGGAGTTGAAATAATGATTATATGTATATCCGGCCGAACCTTTGACATACTGCGCGTATTGTATCCCGAACACCTTATAGGCGCCATCCTGCCGCTTCATCCCCGTAGCCGTGGAGATAAGGTACAACAGATTGCCGGCCATCTCGGCCTGCATCCTGAACGTATATATATCGGGCTGAACAATATTGCGAGCCGATGTGTTAAACTGCGCCGGACGGTTTGTCTTATAGAATGTATATCCCATCCTCATGATAAAATGATCCTCATAGCTATAACGCAACAATGGATTGGTAGGCGCGATCGTGTTGATGAAGTCTATGGTACTCTTGGGCAGGTATACAAAGTTGATGTCTATCAGGTCGAATGTGCGCCGTCGTGTATTAGCACGGTTGTTCCACTTGTACTTCATGCCTGCACCTGCGATAATACGGGTATACTCGGGACGCTCCTGATGATTGAACGTAAAGTTGAACTCGGTCGAGGCCTTGACTCGCTGACGATAACTCTTCTTTAATATCGGCGCCTCGAATTTAGGGAATGTAATCCCCACCTCGGCACCCACCTCTGTATAGCGGTTGTTGATTAGCCCCTCGAGATTACCCGACAGGCTTTCATAGGAACCTCTCACCTTAACAGTAAGCAATTCACTGTGCTTAACCAGGTTACGATGCTGATACGTAACTGCGGCGCCCACTCCGAGATCACCCTCCGAGTTTGTGCCTTCAAGTTCAAGCACTACTCCCTGTGTCTTTGTACGCGATAGCATTATATCAACATCAAGCAGTTCGTCTCCGTCGGGAAGAGTACCGGCCGGTGTAAACACTATGTTGATGAATTTCAGTATGCCCAGCTGAGACATCGCTTCATATGTACGCTCCACATTTGCCGCCGAATACAGTTCACCGCCGGTCAAATAGCACTTTTCATCAAGTATGGACGGGCGCAGATAACGCGACGGCCCGTATATGATATGATATCCGCGCGAAACGATTGTATCAAGCGGTGTCGAACGTGGCGCGTCGGCCTCTGTATTGATACATACCTTACCTATGACATATCGGTGATGGCGCGGTACCGTTCCTGCCGAGTCGAGGCCCGAAGGATGTGGCGCCCGAAGCACCATCTCGAGATCCACGTCACGCGACCCGGCCGCGGTGTCAGCAATGAAGGTGATATATTCCTTGGCAAAAGCGTAGTAGCCGTTGTTTCTCAACAGCGTGGCCAGCCTTGAACGTTCGGCATCAAGTCTATTACGGTCAAAGAGTCCACCGCTACGCAATGTCATAGAGGCCGAGTCTTGAAAGATTATACGTCTCAGAGCAGTGTCAGCTATTGTGTATCTGACATTGCGCAACAACTGTGGATTACCCGGGGTCACACGATAGTTTACCGCAACCTTTCGCCTGGCGACATTGAGAACAGTATCGGCACTCACTACCACATTACTGTATCCACGGTTTACCATGGCCTGACGCAACTGGCGTGCCGACTGCATTGTCAACTCGTCGTCATATATCACCGGAGCCTCGCCCAGTCTGCGGGCCCAGCGGTTATACCACTTTGTTGTATCGGAGCCACTCATGTTGTAGACACCAAGTTGCAATCTGGCAAAGCCAAGCACCTTATGATTGGGAACCTGCCGGAGGTAATTTTGAAGTGATTTAGCCTGAACCTCGGGGGCATCCTCAATTGTTATGGCAGTGCGATCAAGCAGATACTGCCCTTGCGGCACATGACGGGTAGAGCTACATCCCTGGAGCAGGAGTATGCAGCCTATCAGCAATGCCACCCTGGTGGCTATGTAATGCCTCAATGTCATAACTTACAAAGGTACATACATTTCAGATTACATCCACGCAATTAACGTCTGTTAACCAGGGAGTGTATAAGGTAATGATTCATCTATAAATTATACTTAAGAAGATTTGTTATAGAACACACTCTTATGAGAGGATACAAATTCAAAGTCTCTCCGGTAAGAACGCGGGCATAAGTCGCCACTGATTATCAATACCTTTTCTTTCACCACCATTGTGTGTTCCATCCGACCACAACAGTAGGGAACGCACCGATGTCGTTACCAGCACATTTTGGTAACAGGAGGCGAATCGCTCGGACACCTCTCCGCACTGACGTGCTCCGAGGCGGCCTCGCTCATCGCCTGAGGAACGGGGGGTGGACTGCCAGAACCGCGGGTTGCGCGACCTATCGGTCGCTTAACACCACGGCTACTTGTGCGGGCACCCTCTCCGGGGTGCCTTTTGTTGACGACATACGATGATCGGTCGATTAAATGACGCGGTGTTCTGACGGATCTCTCCAGGGGGCCTTTTGTTGACGGCATACGACGATCGGTCGATTAAATGACCGCGGTTTGCTATGGATCTCTCCGAGGGGGGGGCCTTTTGTTGAAACATACGACGATCGGTCGATTAAATGACGCGGTGTTCTGACGGATCTCTCCAGGGGCTTTGTTGACGGCATACGATGATCGTCGATTAAATTACGCGTGTTCTGATGGATCTCTCCGAGGGGGGGCCTTTTGTTGACGCATACGACCGATCGGTCGATTAAATGACGCGGTGTTCTGACGGATCTCTCCAGGGCCTTTTGTTGACGGCATACGACGATCGTCAATTAATGACGCGTTGTTCTGACGGATCTCTCTCGAGGGGGGGCCTTTTGTTGACGGCATACGACGATCGGTCAATTAAATGACACGGTGTTCTGACGGATATCTCTCCGAGGGGGGTGCCTTTTGGTTGACGGCATACGACGATCGGTTCAATTAAATGACGCGGTGTTCTGACGAGTCTCTCCGAGGGGGTGCCTTTTGTGACGGCATACGACGATCGGTCATTAAATGACGCGGTGTTCTGACGGATCTCTCGAGGGGGGGTGCCTTTGTGACGGCATACGACGATCGGTCAAATGACGCGGTGTTCTGACGGATTCTCTCCGAGGGGGGTCCTTTTGTTGACGGCATACGACGATCGGTCAATTAAATGACGCGGTGTTCTGACGGATCTCTCCGAGGGGGTGCCTTTTGTTGACCGGCATACGACGATCGTCAATTAATGACGCGGTGTTCTGACGGATCTCTCCGAGGGGGGGTGCCTTTGTTTGACGGCATACGACGATCGGTCAATTAATGAACCGGTGTTCTGACGGATCTCTCCGAGGGGGGGTGCCTTTTGTTGACGGCATACGACGATCGTCAATTAAATGACGCGGTGTTCTGACGGATCTTCTCGAGGGGGGTGCCTTTGTTGACGGCATACGACGATCGTCAATTAAATGACGCGGTGTTCTGACGGATCTCTCCGAGGGGGGGGTGCCTTTGTTGACGGCATACGACGATCGGTCAATTAAATGACGCGGTGTTCTGAGGATCTCTCCGAGGGGGGTGCCTTTTGTTGACGCATACGACGATCGGTCAATTAAATGACGCGGTGTTCTGACGGATCCTCCTCGAGGGGGGGGTGCCTTTTGTTGACGGCATACGACGATCGGATTCTGATCGTTTGCAATACCTAAGTACTGTATCAGGGAGCCTTATTTGCTACACCTTCGGAGACTGACGCTGGAGCGGCCTTGAAGAACGGCTGTGGTATGCCGTAGACCTTGTCAATATCCCTTCCAGGACTCAGATAGCCATCGACAACGGTATCCCTTCCCGACGGATTCTCGAATGTATATAGCCTGAACTGTGGCAACATAGCGGCAATATGCTCGAAGACAAGATCTTGAATACCCTCGTAGGGGAACCATCTGGCAGTCGCAGTAAAACAATATACCTGCAGAGGGATTCCCGACGAAGTCTGTGCAAGAGTCGAGACAAAACAGTCACTGTCATGCGAGATATGCGGATTGGCATCGAGCCACATCTTAAGGTAGGCCCTGAAGAGGCCGAGATTGGTATCTATGCTCCCGTCGGCAAGCCCCTCGGGATTGTCAACATCGGCCACCTGTCCGGCTGATTTCTGCTTTAATTTACGGGTAATATAGTCGTCCATCATCGGTATGCCTCGTATACTGTCAAGCATCTCGGTCGTGCAAGGCAGAATACTATCGGCATCGATCATATAGCTACGGCATATACGCCTGGTATTGCTCTCCTGCATTGTACGGTAATTAGTAAATCCCGTGCTAATAAGGCTGTATGGCGGCAATGTGGTCGTAGTCTTGTCCCAATTAAGAACCTTCACGGCGACAAGGGAGACTTCCTGTACGGTACCATTAGCTTTAGTGCCCGGAACTTCTATCCAGTCGCCCACATGCAGACTGTCATTTTCCGACAACTGTATACCGGCCACAAGCGAGAGTATATCGTTCTTGAATATCAGCATGAGAACTGCCGAGAAAGCTCCCAGACCGGTAAGAAGCCTAACCGGCGACTTATCAACCAGTATGGATATAACTATAATGACACCGATTATCCACACTATACCTTTGGCAAGCTGTGCGATACCGCCCAACGGAAGCTTTCGCCTATTGGCACGCTCGTTGATACCCTGCCATAAAGCCATCACAAGCGCATTGACGGCATGACATATCACAAAAGTGATATAGCAAAGCGTGATCCTTGTGAGAAGCCCCGAGAGACTATTATGATTGGACAGAGTGAAACCTATAAGTATCAAAAACACGATCGGAGGCACAAGCCTGCATATCTTATGAAAAAAACGCTGGCGTACAAGTGCCTGATAGGTAGATGTACTCCATCTCTGTGCTATGGTCTCGACCACTTTGAGTATGATCCACTGGCTCGCCATCCCCACAACAACCGCAATGCCAAGTACGACTGCCGCGTAGATGAATGTCACAAGATTGGAATCATGGTCGAGCCCAAATATACCGAGTATCCAGTCGACAATACTCATTACAAAGCCTGCTATGTCATGCGACAGGCCGTCACGGTCTCCTACAAAGCGGCTGATTATAGCAGCCGGATGTTCCAGTGTCCTGATATGTGTAATTAATGCAACGTCCATACGGGTCAATATAAAAACGAATAGATAACACTTACTTAGACAAAAAACATGAATAAAGTGTTGGATGCTTCCGCTTGTTTAACCAAAATTAACACGCTCAATAACATAAATATGTTAAAAATCTTGTGTGTTTTTAGTGGATACTGTACCTTTGCCACTGGTAAGCGATAACGGAAATGCCCTTTACCATATGCAACAAAGGTGAAGGACATGATCCTTAGCCGGGCCGACGTGATGTCACCTCTGACTCAGGGACCGTTGTCATAATGTAAGTATGATATAATCTCTACACTTGAAGTTGTATTAACAACTAAATCTTTTAAATCACAAATCATGCCTTTTGGCTTTAGTCCCGGAACTCCCTGTTGAAGAGAGTCCCGGACTTTCTTTTTTTTAGAATCTACCTGAATTTAATTAACGAAATGAGAACTTCCGGGTCCACCTTTTCGGGACCCGTTAAAAAGATTGACCAAGATTTCACCCAGTCGTTATATAGCTCCATCACAAGCCTCTGCCGGCACACGTTCCGGAACGTACAATAATGTAAACTCCATTACCGGCAAAGTGCGTGGACAGACAATAAACACACAGTAATTCAGGCGGTCTGTATGATACGACACATCTTTTGTACTCCAAGGCACACCCGTTTTTCAAAGGCACCTTAATTTTGACCGTCGACTCTGAACGATCGGCAAGAGAGACTGTCATGACACCTGCCGGATACAATAAATCCCGATAGTCATGATACATCTCAAACCACAAGACATAACGGCTATTCATTTCACATTTTAATAAAACCTAAATCAACCAACCATGAGAAAGGAATGTAGAATAACCTTAGCTGCCACAGCAGCCCTTTCTCTGCTTTATGTCACAGATGTAAAGGCAGACAGCTATCCAGTGGCGGATAACACAGAAGCGCCAGCCTCTGTAATCTCGCCAGACGGAGCCAGACAGTCGGGTACACATGCCGAAAGAATTATCGAGGGTGTCATTGTCGACAAGACCACCGGTGAGCCCCTTATCGGTGCCACAGTCCTGCTCAAAGGCCAGTCGGGCGTAGGAACCCGCACCGACTTCGACGGCAAATTCAGATTCTCGTACACGCTCAAAAAAGATGACGCCTTTCTTGTGGTATCGTATGTGGGATACCAAACCAAAGAGGTGCCTATCGCCGGCGTATCGGATGTGAAAATTGAGCTTGACCCTGCCACACAGTCGCTTAATGAGGTAGTAGTAACCGGATCGGGTGTACAGAAGAAGGTATCGGTTACCGGAGCCATATCGTCGGTATCGGGCCTGGAGCTTAAATCATCGACCTCAGCTCTGACCCTTAATCTCGCCGGTAAGTTTGCAGGTGTATACGCCAACAACTCTACCGGCGAGCCGGGTAGCGGTGCCGACTTCTACATACGCGGAATATCTAACTTCGCCGGGAAGAGTGCCACCCCGCTTATACTGCTTGACGACGTGGAGATCAGCGCCAGCGACCTCAACAACATACCGGCCGAAAACATACAAAGCTTCTCGGTGCTCAAGGACGCATCGGCGACCGCCATCTACGGAGCCCGCGGTGCCAACGGCGTGATGATAATCACAACCAAGACCGGTGATTACAACACCAAGACACAGATCAACGTGAACGTCGAGAACTCGTTCAACTTCATGGGCAAACTCCCCGACTTTGTAGACGGTCCCACCTACATGGAGATGTATAACCTGGCCGAATACTCGCGCAACACCGAGATCACACCACGCTACTCGGAAGAGGACATCGAGCGCACCCGCTCAGGCATCAATCCCTACCTGTATCCCAATGTCGACTGGCAGGATGTGCTGTTCAAGAAGATGGCCATGCGCCAGAGGGTCAACGTCAACGTATCGGGTGGCGGAAGCAAGGTAAAGTACTATATGTCGTTCGACTTCAAGCATGAGGACGGTCATTACAACACCGTGAAGCGCTACTCGTGGAACAACCAGTTGCAGAACTACAACTACACGTTCCAGAACAACATATCGTACAAGCTCACCAAGAGCACAACGATATCAATGAACATTAACGCCCAGATACAACAGAAGACAGAACCAGATGTCGACTCGAACCAGTTCTTTCGTGATGCCATGAACATCAACCCGGTTCTAATGGCTCCCGAACTGCCGGCGCGCGACGGATACAACCACATTCTATATGGCACATACGAGAACTCCAACAATCAGTTCATGACCAATCCATGGGCCAATCTCATGACATCATTCCGCCAGTTCAACGGCAACACCGTCAACGCGGTGGTGAAAATCGACCAGGATCTGGGCATGATCACCAAGGGCCTCAAGTTCAACGCATGGGTCAACTTCAAGAACTACTCGGCATCGAGCTACAACCGTCACATCACCCCTTACCGCTATGTTCCGCTGACGAAGAATGTCGATGACTGGCAGAATCCTATCTTCGCTCTCAAGCAGGCCACACCTATCGGCTCCAACTATATAAGCCAATCCGACATAGGACGCAACTCAGACAATACATTCGAGCTACAGGCCAACGTGAACTGGAACCGCCGATTTGGTGAGCACGAACTGAGCGCCATAGCCATATACCGCATGCGTGAATACCGCCACGACGTTCTCCCCAACCGCAACCAGGGTGTATCGGGCCGCATCACCTATGACTACGGTCACAAGTATCTCGCCGAGTTCAACTTCGGCTACAACGGCACCGAGCGCCTCGCCAAGGGCTACCGCTTCGGCTTCTTCCCGGCCGGCTCGCTGGGCTGGGTAGTATCTGGCGAAGACTTCTGGGAGCCTCTGCGCGACGTGGTATCATTCCTCAAGATACGTGGATCATACGGTCTCGTAGGCAGTGACGACATGACTCCCTACGGCAGTAATCTGTACTTCTTCTATTATGACCAGATAACCAATAACAATCTGAGCCAGCTTCCATGGAGGCCGGGTGCCGGCGGCTCGCTGGGCAAAGGACAATCGTTCGGTGGTCCCGAGATGAGCTATATAGGCCTGCCCACCCTCGGCTGGGAAAAGGTGAAGAAGATGGACATCGGCGTCGACCTGCGTCTGTTTGACGATGTCAACATCACCCTCGATTACTTCAAGGACAAGCGTTATGATATTCTTATGCAACGCCAGTCATGGCCAAACTCGCTCGGTTACGGCAATGCCATACCTTACGGGCCCGTAGGCCGGGTAACCAACACCGGTTTTGAGGGTAGCATCACCTATACCAAGGCTCTGACTCCCGACCTGTCGGTATCATTCAACGGTAACTTTACCTACAACAAGAACAAACTTGTCGACGGCGACGAATTGCAATACCGCTACCCGTGGCTCTTCTCGACCGGACTACCCATGAGCCACCTGCGCGGCTACATTTGCGAAGGCTTGTTCCAGAGCGATGAAGAGATCAAGAACAGCCCGGTGCAGAACCTCGGCTCACAGGTAATGGTCGGCGACCTCAAGTACCGAGACCTCAACGGTGACGGACAGATCACATCCGACGACCAGACTATGATCTCGGAGTACGGCTGGACCCCGCGCCTGCAGTATGGCTTCGGTGCAACCGTCAACTGGAAACAATGGGACTTCGGTTTCTTCTTCACAGGCTCGGCCAAGCGCAAGATCTGTGTCAACGGCATTGACCCGTTCAACAAGCAAGTGTCATCCGAGGCCAACAACATGTTCCAGTGGATATACGAGAGCCACTTCGACCCGAACAACCCCGACTTCACTGTCGAGTATCCCCGTATGGGTCTAAACTATGGCGAGATCGTGAACAACACCGTAGCCTCGACCCACTGGGTACGAGACGCATCGTTCCTGCGTCTGCGCAATCTCGAGATAGGATGGTCGTTCAAATACGGACGTATCTATGCCCAGGGCAACAACCTGTTGCTGTTCACCCCGTTCAAGTACTGGGATCCGGAAATGTCATCATGGACAACCTATCCGACCCAAAAACAAGTGACCGTCGGAATCCAGATCAAACTTTAAAACGAATACCGATATGAAACTTAAGAATATTTTATCCAAAACGATAATATCGCTCCTTGCCGCCATAGCCATCGGAACGACATCATGCAACTATCTTGATATCGTACCGCCGGAGCAGGTAGGCGTAAACGACGCGATGGAGAACCGCGACAATGCTTTAGGCTTTCTATATTCCTGCTACAATCCCATGACATCGACAGCACGTGGCGAACTCCCTTACTATTACTACCTGAGCGACCTCGTGTTTGCCAACGACGATATCCTCAATCCCCACACCTGGGCGACCGACGGCGGTGACAACGGTGTCGCCGGCCTTATCCTGCTCAACACCCTGAGCGCATCACGCAACAACAACGTGTGGAGCCACTACTACAAGGGAATAGGCCAGGCCTTGCTGTTCCTTGACAAGATGAACGAATGCAACATTGTAGGCCGTGGCATCATTGACGAGAGCGAAGCCATCGAATGGCGCGCCGAGGCCAAAGCCCTTATAGCCTACTACCACTTCCTGCTACTACGCCGTTACGGCCCAATCGTGATATGCGACTCCCGCACAAGCTTAGGCACACCTACTACCGGATACAAAGGCCGATACCACTTTGACTACTGCGTTGACTGGATAGCCGACCAGCTCGACGAGGCCGCAAAGGATCTTCCAGCCTCACGTATCACAGCCGAGAACGGCCGCATGACCTCGACCATATGCAAGGCCATCAAGGCACAGATGTATCTGATAGCCGCATCACCCCTGTGGAACGGAAAATTCCCTTATATCGACTTCAAGAACAACAACTTCGAGACCCCCGGATACGGAATGGAGCTCGTGAGCCGCACGTACGACGAATCAAAATGGCAACGCGCCTATAATGCCGCCGACGAGGCAATCAAGTTTGCCGAGAGCCAGGGAGGCAACTCGATCTATACCGGCAACTACCTTGAGGAACAGACAGGCATCAGCCTCGACCACTATTGGCTCCCCGGCAATGTAGACGACGATTTCAAGCGTTCGGTACTACGCATGAAGTCACTCTTCTGCACAGGCAAGGGTGAAGGCAACAACGAGGCAATCTGGGACATGATCGTCGACCAGAGCTATTATGCCGGCACAATGTGGCTGCACAATCCCGCCTTCCCTGCCAACATGATGAAGACAGGCTCGACCGTACAATCGGGCAACGGAGCATTGAACCCGACCATCAACGCAGTTACCCACTTCCTCACTAAAGACGGTTACCTGCCCGAGAACGATCCGAACTTCACCCCCGAGGCCAACTGGTACAAGAGTGCAGGACTACCGTCGGAGGGTCTGCGCCGCGACATGGTGATCAACCTCAATGTGAACCGTGAACCCCGTTTCTATGCATGGATCGGATTTGACGGCGGCGACTACATGTTGAAGATGATCAAAGGCAGTCCCGTTCACCTGAATCTCATGCAGAACCACAACCCCAGCAATCCCAAAGACCTGATAGGATATCACGGTTATCAGGCAAGTCAGCGCGACAACGGCTGTACCGGATATCTCTACCAGAAACACCAGCCGGCCACAATCGAGATCAACGAGAACGGAGGCGGTTACATAGGTTTCACCGAGCAGGCAATCAAGATCATACGCCTGTCAGAGCTCTACCTGATCCGTGCCGAATGTGCCGCTCAGCTCAACAACACCAAGCAGGCGCTTGATGACGTCAATGTTATCCGTAGCCGCGCCGGTGTCCCCGATCTTACGGAGAAAATGATAGGCGCAGGTGGCATGTCGCTCCTCGACTGGGTTCTCAACGAGCGCCGCATCGAGTTCTTCGCCGAGTCACACCGCTACTTCGATATCCGTCGCTATCTCGACGGAGAAAAGTACTTAGGTTATGGCAAGCGCATGGGCCTGAATGTTCTTGAAAAAGAAAACCCGACATTCGAAGAGTTCAACAAACCTATCGCCCTGCCTTATCCCTACACCTGGGGCAACAAGCTCTATCTGTACCCGATACCTCAGGCCGAGGTATACGCCAACCCGCAGTGTGTACAGAACCCCGGATACTAATGTGAAACAATTAATTGAACGATCAATATGAAAACATTATATTTAGCGTCCGCATCGGCAGCCATGCTGTTATTAGCCGCCTCATGCTCCGAGACCTATGACATCCTCCCCGAGGAATACGCCAGAGTCGTACGCCTGAAACAGGGAGGTTTTCAGGAGACGACAGTCTACTCTATCCAGGACGAGGCTATATACCCTATAACAATAATGAAAGGGGGCCATAATCCCGACTTGACATGCAACGCTACGCTACGCATCATGTCTGAAACCGAGTTCAACGACTACCTGAGCGAGAGCGGAGCAGGATATTCATATCTCCCTGCAAGTTGCTACTCTTTAGGATCAAACGGAGCTTCAGAGACACTCTCATTTGATCCCAAAGAAGGATATAAGATAACCGACATTAATCTATATCCCAAGGAGATAGGCAAGTTCTACGAGACTTATACCGATGAATCACGCGATCCTGTTATTCCCATAATACTCGAGAGCGATGACAGCGGCATAGATCCCGGCAGCTACCAGATGTTTGTGAAGACCACATATAGTGTGCCGACCATTGGATTCAAGGACGGTGGAGTGATTTCTATGCCGGGAACCGCCGACGTGATAAGCACACGTGTCGTCATGCCGATGATATCGCAATGGGACATAAGCTGTACTGTCGAAGTGGATCCGACGTTACTGGATGAGTACAACGACATCAACGGTACATCGCTGACACTGATGCCCTCCGTAGCCTACAGGTTTCCCGGTACTATCGAGATCAAGATAGGAGAAGATTACGCTCCTTTCAATATCGAGCTCAATCCCGATGACGCCGGCAAAGACACAGCTCTACCTATACGTATTACCAGGAGCAATGCAGACGGGCTGGAATTCAAGAATGAGACAATCCTGATCGTCAACGAGGAGGCATTCGAGTACACGAAATTTCCGCTCACTATTGACGAAAATGATGCTTATTGTCCCGATGATGCCAACGGTTGTCATACCAACATGTATGGAAATCCCGGTACAGACGGCTACCACATGGAAGGCCTTTTCAATCCCAATGCCGACCGCTTCTTCCATTCATGCTATTTTGAGGGTCACCACTATGACGAGACATTCAACTCGTATGTAGAGATCGACCTGAAGAAGAAAATGCGCAACATTGCCTTTGAGATCTGTCCTCGATACAAGAGTATGACCTGGGCCGGCGGTTTCCCGCTATGGTGTAAGGTTTATGCCTATAACGAGAGTGCCGGCGAATGGCAGTTAATCGGTGAGAAGACCGGTGTCAAGACAGATATTGATCCCGAAACAATGTACTCTCTTGTAGGCCCGTATACCGCACCGTTCCCGTTCACCAAAGTACGCTTCAGTGTAGTACAGGGTTATGGCAGAGTTATGGCAGGAACATTGCCTGTCAACGGAGGTTACTGGTGTGTAGGCCACATGGCCGTATACGGCAAGTAATTTAATTTCTCTGAGTCTTCCGGATTCCTTTTTTGGGTGGGAATCCGGAAGGCTTTCATTGTTTCTCACATAATCACAAACATTCTAAGATCTTATAAACTATGGCTAAATTTCTAAAACTCCTGTTTTTATCCTGTTTGTTTTTGGGCGGATGCTCAGACAAGGACGAGCCTCAGGCTCCACCGGCCAAGGAGGAGCTTGGAGTGGAAAACATCTACCGCTCCATGGAGATAGACCGGTCGGCATCGACACTGACGATACCGCTGGTCACCAATCTCAAAGCCGAGAATCTGAAAGTGGAACAGACCGGCACATGGTTTGTAGCCTCGCTTAAAGACACCGAGAGCGGTGCTGCGATCGAAGCCAAAGTACGCGAAAACAACAGCGGAGGCCGACGCGAAGGCACCATCACCGTGAAGACGGCGTCGAAGCTCAACTCGGTCACCATCAACATCACCCAGCTGGACGGTGATCTGGCGCTGGACAGTGATATCATGGTAAAAGTTATAGACGCCAATGCATCGGAGGCGCAACCCGGCCAGGGTATCGAGCACACCTACGACGGCAATATGGAGACCGGCTACCACTCGCCATGGAGCGGAGCGAGGTTCCCGGTGAAACTCGAATATATGTTCTCGGGCAAGGATGTGATAAACTATATCATATACCACAGTGGCAACGGTAACGGCAACTTCGGCAAGTTCACATTGTATGCAGCCACCGACGCAGCCCGTAGCGACTATAAAAAGATAGGAGACTACAACTTCTACGAGAAAGGTGGCTCGACCGTCATCAGCATCCCCGGAGATCTGAAGGCAACAGCGATAAAATTCGAGATCCACAACGGCCTCAACGGACACGCCAGTTGCAAGGAGATGGAATTCTATACCTTCGGTGCCAATGCATCGCTTAACAACCAATTGCTTAACGTATTCACCGACCTGTCATGTTCTGAACTGCTCAAAGATGTCACCGACGAGAAGATCGATGGCCTCAACGACTATTTCCGCCTTGTTGCCAAGCAACTGCGTGACAACACTTATGACCCGTACGAAAAGGATTTCCGTATACGCGAATACATGCCCTACTCGATCAACGTAGAATGGGCCGACCGGCTTATGACCAATGTATACAGCGATCTCGACAACCCCACCGGGATATGTGTGGAGAGCGGTGACGAGGTAGTGGTGTGTGTAGGAGAGACCCACGGCAACCCGGTAAGCCTGCAGATCATAGGCGACGACCTTATCAAGGATGACCGCGGCGACTACCTGCAAACCCAGATATCGGGCCCCACCTACCTGCTCAAAGAGGGTGTGAACAAACTGACGATGACCCAGGAAGGACAGCTCTTCGTCATGTACCATCTGCAGGACATCACGGCCGACAACGCCAAACCCATAAGGATACACTTCGCTCCCGGATCGAAGGCCAAGGTATCGGGCTACTTCGACCTGGAGGAGCACAAGACCGATGCAAAGTTCTCGGAGATCATGAGCAAAGCTGTCCACAAGAAGATAGCCATCAAAGGAGAGAGAGTAATACTGTACTTCAACCGTTCTAAAATCTATGCCGACAAAATTGTGGGCCGCATACAGATGTGGGATCAGATCGCCGCATGGGAGCAGGAATTTGCCGGAATAGACCGCAACTTCGGCAGGGAGAAAGGCAAGGGCTTCCACAACCACATAATGTGTATCTCGCCCGAGGCCAACAACGGCCAGCTGTACCTGTGGTCAAGCGACTATCGCACGGCTTACATCTGGACCGCGCTGAAAGACATCAACCTTGACCTGGAAGAGTCACTGAGCCGTCCGGGCAAGACCTGGGGTGTGGCTCACGAGTTCGGACACTTCCACCAGAAGGCCATTAACTGGGAGCCATCGACCGAGACCAACGCCAATATCTTCGCCCACTATGTCAACGAACGCATGGGCAAGTACACCTCCCACGGCTACGGCCTGCACAATCTGGCCAACCTACGCGCCGAGACCAACGGTGACTGGCCCTATATAGCCCGCTGTGACGCAAAATACAAGGAGATCAACAACCGCATGTGGTGGCAACTTTACATCTACTATGCCAAGGTACTTGACAACAAAGACTTCTATGTCAAGGTGCATGACTACATGCGCGAGAAGAAACTTGACCGCTACAACGATCCCGGCAGGAAACAGCTCGAATTTGCCAAGGCGTGCTCATTTGCCGCTAAGGAGGATCTGACCGACTTCTTCGAGCTATGGGGATTCTTCAAGACCCTGGACTGGGAGTATGACACCGGTCGCAGGATCAAGATCACCGATATCATGGTCAAAGAAGCCAAAGAGTACATGCAACAGTTCCCCAAGCCCAAGCACGCCTTCGAGTATATCGAGGATCGTCTGGCTGTGGGTGGTCCAGACGGTGACTTCAAGCGCGAGGATATCGGCGACCTGGGCTACATGGACAACTACAAGTTGAACAAGCAGGTATCGGGCAACATAAAAGCCACGGTATCGGGACGCAGAGTCTCGGTCACCAATGCCGACGGCGCCGTATGTATCGAAATACGCAAGGGAAGCGAGAGCGGTGAACTTGTCTACTTCAACAATTACATCACATTCGATATCCCGGCCGCAGTAAGCACCTTAGGATGCAAAGTCTATGCCGTCCAGGTCGACAAGAAACGTATACATCTGGCCGACATCTGATTATAATCACAGGAGAGTGTGTGTATTCTCGGCACACCCTCCTACACAAATCCATATGATACTGATGAAACGATTAACAATATATTTGGCCTCGGCCGCAATGACAGCCATGACGGCTATGGCTGAGACCCCGGTATATCTGGACGACAGCAAGCCGCTGGAGGACAGGATTGAGGATGCCCTCTCACGCATGACACTTAACGAGAAGATCAAGTTCATCCATGCACAGTCCAAATTCAGCTCACCCGGAGTACCGCGTCTCGGAATCCCCGAGCTGTGGTGTACCGACGGGCCCTTTGGCATTCGTCCCGAAGTACTATGGGACCACTGGGATCAGGCTGCATGGACCAACGACTCATGCACGGCATTCCCGTCACTCACCGCCCTGGCCGCCACCTGGAATACCGACATGGCCATGCTGTACGGCAAGAGTATCGGCGAGGAGGCCCGGTTCCGCAACAAGAGCGTGCTCTTAGGACCCGGCATCAACATCTACCGCTCGCCGCTCAACGGCCGCAACTTTGAGTACTTGGGCGAAGATCCGTACCTCACATCCTGCATGACTGTACCCTACGTCAAAGGCGTGCAGAGCAACGGAGTGGCCGTGTGTGTCAAGCACTTTGCGCTCAACAACAACGAGATAAACCGTCACCGTTCCAATCCTATCGTCGATGACCGCACGCTCTACGAGATATATCTGCCGGCATTCAAGGCGGCCGCGACCGATGGTGAGGCATGGAGTTTCATGGGTGGATACAATCTGTTCAAGGGTGTTCACGTATGCTACAACCCGTATCTCAACAATACGATACTCAAGGGGGAATGGAACTGGGACGGAGCCGTCATATCCGACTGGGGAGCCGTCCACGAGACATCCACTGCCGTGAGCGGCGGCCTGGACATGGAGTTCGGCACCTGGACCAACGGCCTCACCAAAGGTCGCCTCAATGCCTATGACGACTACTTCTTCGGCAAGAAATACGAGCAGGGCATTAAGGACGGAACATACTCGATGGAGGATCTCGACGACAAGGTGCGCCGTGTGCTACGTCTAACTTTCCGCACTGTAATGAACCGTAACCGCCCCTTCGGCTCGATACGCTCTGACGAGCATAAAGCCGCCTGCCGCCGGATAGGCGAGGAGGGGGTTGTCCTACTCAAGAACGACACCGGCCTGTTGCCGCTCGACTTTGACAAAGTAAAAAAGATCGCAGTTATAGGCGAGAACGCCATCAAGATGATGATCGTCGGTGGCGGCTCCTCTTCACTCAAGGCCAACTACGAGATCACACCCTTGGAAGGGCTCAGGAACCGCATCGGCGACAAGGCCCGGATCATATATGCCCGCGGATACGTGGGTGACATCAACGGCGAGTACAACGGCGTGAATACCAATCAGGATCTAAGTGATACCCGCTCGCGCGAGGAACTCGTGGACGAGGCGGTGAGGGTGGCTAAAGAGGCCGATGTCGTGCTGTACTTCGGAGGTCTCAACAAGAGCAACTTCCAGGACAACGAGAACACCGACCGCACCGAGTTCGGCCTTCCATACAGGCAGGACGAACTCATCGAAGCCATCGTGGCCGCCAATCCCAACACCGCCGTGATCAACATCAGCGGTACCGGCGTGGCAATGCCTTGGGTAGGAAAAGTTCCGGCCATAATACAGGCATGGTACCTGGGCAACGAGACCGGCAATACTCTCGCCGGCATAATCACGGGCGATGTCAACCCCAGCGGCAAGCTGCCATATACATATTACGCCACTCTCGACCAGTGTGGCGCGCACAAGACAGGCTGGTACCCACGCTATCCCGACCTCGAGCAATACAAGGGGAAGATCATGGACATACCCTACAACGATGGACTATATGTGGGCTACAGATTCATCGACAAGAACGGCCTAAAGCCCAACTTCCCATTCGGCCATGGTCTCAGCTACACCACGTTCAAGTATGGCAAGCCCTCGATCGACCGGAAGAAGGGCAAGGCCGACGACACCTTCACCGTCACCGTCCCGGTGACCAATACCGGCGACCGCAAGGGCAAGGAGATAGTCCAGCTCTACATTGCCGACAAAGAGGCGAGCGTAGACCGCCCTCTGAAAGAACTCAAGGGCTTCGACAAGATAGAACTATCCCCCGGCGAGACAAAGAAAGTATCGATAACCTTCGGTCGTGAGGCTCTCAGTTACTTCGATGCCGACAAGCATGAGTGGGTATGCGAGCCGGGGGAATTCGAGGCTATCGTGGGCGCATCGTCAACCGATATAAAAGGAAAAGTAACTTTTAAAATCACCAAATAACCATGGGATTAGACCGTAGACAATTTTTAAAGGCAGCCGGCATGGCCGGTCTGTTCACCATCGTCCCGCGTCACGTGCTCGGTGGTGGGAAATACATCGCCCCAAGCGATCAGCTCACCAAGGGAATCATAGGAGTAGGAGGCATGGGCCGCAACCCGTTGCACTTCTGCAGCAACCGGCAGTACAGGCTCACTGCCATATGTGACGTAGACTCGCAACATCTGCAGCGTGGCCTGGAACAGGCCAAGAGCCAACTCAACGAGACCCCCAGGACATACACCGACTTCAGGGATCTGATACATGACCCCGATGTAGACATCGTACACATCGTCACCCCACCCCATTGGCACGGCATCATGGCCTGCGAGGCCGCCGATGCCGGCAAGGACGTGTGGTGTGAGAAACCCATGACCCGTACTATCGGTGAAGGCAAGCGCGTAATCGAGGCAATCAAACGAAACAACCGCATATTCAGGCTACACACATGGTTCCGCTTTGAAGACAACTTCTATGGACTCGGAACCACCGTAGAGCCATTGAATAAGCTGATAGACAGCGGCCTGTTGGGCTGGCCGCTTAAGGTCACCATCTCCGGTGCCACAGGCTTCGCATGGAAGTTCTTCTGGACCGGTCGCGAAAATCTCGTTCCCGAGACCGTACCTGCCCATCTGGACTATGACGCATGGCTGGGTCCGGCCCCATACAAGCCCTATAACAGCCACCGCACCCACCAGACCTTCCGCGGTTACTGGGACTATGACGGCGGAGGCCTGGGCGACATGGGCCAGCACTATATCGACCCTGTGCAGTACATGCTGGGCAAGGACGACACCTTCCCGGTGAAGGTCGAAGTCGACGCTCCACAGCAACATAGCGATGCCATCGGCATATGGCGCAAGATCGTGTACACATATGCCGACGGATGCCGGATCGTGCTCGAGGGAGAAGGCTATGAGAGTGCAGGGAAAGTACCATATATCGAGGGGCCCAACGGCAAGGTATTCAAAGGATTCGAGGTTGAACTTGACGGGCGCCCCTGCCCCGACATCATGGCACGCATAGGCGAGATGCCCGACCCTAAGCCACAGAACAAAGACTTCCTGGAGTGTGTCAGAACCCGTGAGAAATTCGCCCTGAACGAGGTCAACGGTCACCACAGCTGTACGCTGGTGAACATGGCCGTGTGTGCGCTTAGACTCAACCGCACGCTCGAGTTCGATCCCGGGACACAGACATTCATCAATGACCCTGCCGCCAACCTGCTCATCGACCAGCCCATGAGAGGCAAATGGAAAATCTAACCGATTCAAACCTATCATTAAATAAGATCAGTCACAGAACTATACGGCTATGCTCCATCCGCGCAATGGCTGAAACGCCTCCGGCAATCGACCCAACTAAATATAAGCTAATTTACGACACTTACTTATGAAAAAGATATTATTGATACTTGCCGCCGTCATGATACTGCCCTGGCTCGCCAAGGCTCAGGACGGGCGCAACCGCCTCGTCACCACCGTGATAGCCGACGCCTTGGCACAGTTACCGGCCAGTGACCAGACTATCTACAACACCATGATGGCCGATCTGGCCGACACAAGCACCGAGGGTGTCGTGAGAATGGCCGGCATGCTTGTCCCAGCCGATAAAGGACCTAACAACATCGTTGAATATGCTCTCAACGGCCTTGCAGCCTACGTGACCGCTCCCGGTCGCGAGGCGATGGCCAGGAACATGAGCGATGGTCTCGTCGAGGCTATCGGCAAGTGTGACGACCCTGCCAACAAGTGTTTCCTGATATCGTTGCTCGGCACCTGTGGCAACGGAGACAATATCCCGTTCCTGGAGACTCTTGTCAACGATAATGGCACCCGTGACATAGCCCTCAACACCATCACCCTTCTACCCGGAGCCAAGGCCGCTATCGTACGCCAGGTCAACGCTGCCGCCCGGCCCGACCCCGTGCTCGCCCGTCTTGTCGACGTTGTCGGTGCCACCGAACTTGAAGACAAGATTATCGAATGGGCCGGGGCCGTACCAGCCGGCTCGAAACGCGACTATTACCTCACCATGAGCCGTATAGGCAGCGGGAAGTCGTTCAGGATTCTTGAGAAGGCAACCAAGGATGCCGGATACAAGAAAGACAGCGACGATGCCATCAGCGCCTACAGCGCCATGCTCAACGAGTCTGTCGGCAAGGGCTTTGACGCCATGCTCCTGAAATCGGCCAAGCAGACCATGAAGAGTAAAGCCCCCGTACATACTCGCGGAGCTGCCCTCGCCGCACGGTTTGACATCGAGAAGAAAAAGGCCATGCCCGAACTTGTGAAAGCCGTAAAGGGCAACGACCGCGAGTATCGTGTGAACGCACTGCGCCTGAGCGAGCCATGGGCCGATGCCGATGTGTATGAGGCTGTAAACAAGGCTGCGGCAAAGAACAAGGACACAAAGGCTCTTGTCGACGTGATCAACTGGTATGGCGCAACAGGCAACGCCGGCCAGATTGACGTCGTTACCGGTGCAATTAACAACAGCAATCCGGAGGTTGCCGCATCGGCTATCAGGGCCGCATCGATGATAGGCGGAGAGAAAGCCCTGAGCGCACTGAGCGCCGCTCTTTACGGCGACAACAGCGACAAGGCCGCCGAGGCTCTGCTCTACTTCAAGGGTGATATCACCGACTGTGTCAACTCGGCTCTCGTGAGCCAGGATGCCAAAGCGATGGCCCTGGGCCTCAATCTCGCCGACAAGCGTCACGTAAAGGCTTCGATGCCCGCTGTCGTCAAGATCATCGACAGTGACAGGACCGAACTCAGACCCGCCGCCTACAAGGCCCTGGCCAACGTGGCCACCGCCAAGGATCTTGACACACTGGTGAAACTTGCCGGCAAGGCACAAGGCCAGGACCGTGCCGTCGCCTCCAATGCCATCAAAGCCGTTCTCACCCCGATGTCACAGGACGAGCAGTACACCGCCCTCAGGCCCTACCTCGGCAATGCCGCCAACATGCCGCTTCTCTACCAGGCACTCGCACAGTGTGGCAGCAAGGATGCAGTAAACACCATCCGCAAAGCCTACGACAACGGCGACAAGGAAGCTCTCACTGCCCTCCTTACCGTCAACGGCAACGACATGATCCCCGTGCTCTTCGACATCGCCGCCTCCAATGCCGAGGCATCCACTCCGGCACTAAAGCGCTATGCCCAGCTCGTCAGACGCTCGGGCTACAGCGGCTCACAGCGCTTCAACCTGCTCACCAAGGGCCTGAGCGCCACCAACGATACCGGTGTTCAGAGTATGATGATCGACGGCCTGAGCGAGACACTTGTATACCCGGCTCTCGAGGTCGCCGCCAACTACATCACCAAGCCCGGCACCGCAGCATCCTCGGCCGCCGCCATACGCAACATCGTCTCAAAGAGTAACTACAGTGGCGATGATGTAGTAAGTGCCCTCGAGGCAGCCAAAGCCTACTACAAGGCCGAGGGCAGTGCCGACTCGGGATATGCCGTAGACGACATCAACGGCCTGATAGCCAAAAGGTCATACAGTGCAATATTCAAACTCTCACCCGAAGAAGAGGCCGATGGATTCGAGGTTCTGTTTGACGGCACATCGCTCAACCGCTGGAAAGGCAACAAGACCAACTATATACCTGTCGACGGTGCCATCTATGTCACCGCCCAGTATGGCGACCACGGCAACGGAAACCTGTACACCGACAAGGAATACAGCGATTTCATCTACCGCTTTGAGTTCTGCTTCGACGCCCCCGGCGTCAACAACGGCATAGGCATTCGCACGAGCGAGAATGTCGACGCCGCATACTACGGCATGGAGATCCAGGTACTGGAGCATGACGCACCCATCTACGCCGACCTGCGACCCTACCAGGTACATGGCTCGGTATACGGCATCATCCCGGCCAAACGCATCAAGTCGCCCGAGCCAGGCGTCTGGAATACCGAGGAGATACGTGCCGTGGGCGACCACATCACCGTCACCGTGAACGGCGAGGTCATACTTGACGGCAACATCCGCAAAGCCTGCAAAGGACACAACGTAGATCCCGGCGGCACACGCACCAACCCCTACACTGTCGACCACCTCAACCACCCCGGCCTCTTCAACAAGAAAGGCCTGATAAGCTTCTGTGGTCACGGCCCGGGCGTACGCTTCCGCAACATCCGCATCAAAGACCTCAGCAAGTAATAAAATAATTATCAACATTCAACTGTCTCACTTCTTTTGAAAAGTGAGACAGTTGAATAGAATTTCTATTATAATTGCTAATTGTCTTACTGTATTTCATGTTCAAAAGGACAATTAGCAATTATGTCTTATAAGATACAGGTTTTGTTTCTCTACAAAATATAACCTATCATTGTAATGTATATTTACCGCCATTATGACAAACTATATTAAATTAATTGGCTTATTGGTATTCGGAAGCCTCCTTGCTTCATGTGGTGGTAGCCGTGAGCAGAACGCCCAGATAGCCGTCTCCCTAAATCCCGGTGACAGCGAGATATCTCTCACCGATGTGATGGATATAACAGGCTGGATCGAAATCAAAGCTGATAGCTCGAAGTACATTGGTGAAGCCAGCAAAATCGAAACCTTCAACTCGGAGTACTATATAATGGATCCAGTGACTCAAAAATGCGTACTGAGGTATGGTGCTGACGGCAGTCTGCTAAACACGATTGGCCAACAAGGTGAAGGTCCTGGTGAATATCCCCAGCTGACTGATTTTACTATTGACCGCAAAAATGGCCAAGTGCTGATACTGAGTTACGGCTCGAACGTATATATCTATACCCTGGACGGAACCTTTTACCGTAAAGTACAGCTTACCGAGGGCTTTATTTCCAACATATCCTGTAATTCCAAAGGACTGATGGCAACATCGGGTTACTCGGCCACTGTCACAAACGGGAAAAACTATCTGCTTTATCAATTTGACAATGATTTCAAGCTTGAGTCCGAGTGGTTTCCTTACACGACACCACTGCGTCCCACATACCCGATCGTCGGGGCGAACTGTCTAATGACAAATGGAACTCAATCATATTATCTTGACAACATAAATCGCCATATCCTGGCCTATAACTGCAATACGAATAACGTTGACACGTTGATGTCGTTTGACCTGAAAAACAGTATGCCGGTCGAGGTGTTTAAAGACAATATGCGGTTTATCACCGAGCAACTGAATTATAACTGGATCAAGGATTTTGTCCTGACCGACTCCAGTATCATTGTCGGATATGTTTATGACAAAAAATATTCCATCTCAATATTTGACTTCGCCGGAGAAGTAATAAAATCGGGCGAGCTTCTCGGCCCATTCCCGCAGTGTTTCCCCGACAATAGCGGAACGATGATCTCGCCAATACCGGTTGATCTGTATCTCGGCTTTTTGGAAAAACAGGATCTCCCGATAAAACCTTCATTTGATGTCAACGAAGACACAAACCTGGTACTTATGAAATGGAAATGTCGTAGCTGAACTGCACGTAAGACCGTGAAGAGTTACACCGACCGGATGCCCCATACAACATGGCGGCATCCGGTCGGCACTCAATAAAAAACCTGGCGTGAGGCGTGGGGGTTATTTCACGGTTAGCGTGAGGACTTTACGGATGTCGGTACCGGGTACTTCAACCACCATGCCCCCGAGGTCATCGCTATAGGTGGCGCGGACTTTCTTACCGTTGAGACGTATTTTGCGCGTGGTATCGACACCGGGAAGCTCAAAACGGTAGCTGCGCTTGGCGGGCTGACCGTCATATGTGCCTACGGCCGGAGCTACCTTGATCGTAGTGAGACCATCGGCATTGGAATAGCTAAGCTCGGTAGTGGCATACTTGCCGTCGAGATACGCCTCGCTTATGCCGTCATCCTCATAGAGTGAATATGCCCCTCCCCGGCCCGGATAGCATCGTACCACGAGAGTGTCAAGTACAGCCGAAGCCATACGCTGGGTATAGGGTTGCATGGGGAGCGGGTATCCTCCTTTCACGAATACCGGAGTCTTGTCAAGCGGCGTAGGAATTATCTCGGTGGTGCCACCGGCATACCTCTTCTGATCGAAGATGTCATACCAGTCGTCACCCTCGGGAAAATACACCTCCTTCATGACCACGCAGTCATCGCCCTCGCCTGGCTCGGTGACCGGCGCGCCCAAGATCAGATCCCCAAAAAGGAACTGTGTGTCATGTTCATAAGAACGGTCGTCGGTGGGCCGGTCGAAATAAAGCCCCCTCAGCAGAGGCAACGCATCGGTATGGCACTGGCGCACACTGCTGTAGATATATGGCATAAGGCGTGAACGCATGTGATAGATGCGGCGCATGGCCCCCTCGGCCCTCTCGCCCCACAGCCACGGACGGCGATCCATATCCTTACCAACTACCGAGTGGATTCGCAACGACGAGTTGAGTAGACCATACTGGGTCCAGCGCGTGTAGAGC
>CAXHRO010000015.1:0-76032 GCA_964018905.1 uncultured Muribaculaceae bacterium | reverse complement strand
CTACACTACCAGCTGGCTATGCCCGGCGTCAAGGGTATCATCCTCAAGACCTATGGTGCCGGCAACGGCCCCACGGCACGATGGTTTACCGATGCTATCGCCGAGGCTGTCGAGCGTGGCATTGTGATACTAAACGTCACCCAGTGCCCCAACGGAGGTGTACATGACCGCCGCTACTATGCTGGCGACCGCCTGGCATGTGCCGGAGTGATCTCGGGCCACGACATCACCAGCGAGGCCGCTGTCACCAAGATGATGTTCCTGTTCGGTCAAGGACTTACCCCATCACAGGTAAAGCGCGAACTGCAGACATCCCTCTGCGGAGAAATGACAACCTGATTATCAGTGGATAGTGGATAGTTGAATGTTTATCACATTGACATGCATCTCGCTCAGAATTGTCAGGCACAGCGACCGGCACTCCATACTCAGTGCCTATACGCGCCAGCGAGGTCGCATGTCATTTCTCATACCGGCCGGTAACGGCCGCGAAGCCGCCAGGCGGCGTGCCATGCTCATGCCGGGAAGCCGATTCACATGCGTCGCCGACATTCGTGATAACAGCGACCGACTGCCCACCATGCGCGACGTGATGCCCCGCTCCCCACACACCCTCAACGGTGATCCTGTAAAAGCCGCCGTGACACTCTTTATCGCCGACTTCATCAACACCCTGATGCGCGATTCGATGCCCGACGGGTTACTCTTTGACTACTGTGACTCAATGCTTGGATTCTACGCGACCAGTAGCCGCGGCACAGCCAATTTCCACCTTATGTTCATGATCGGAATGATGCACTTCGCCGGTATCGAACCCGACCGGTCGACCTACCGTCCCGGCTACATCTTCGACATGGTCGACGGCGTCTTTAGAGACTCAGCCCCCTTGCATGGACGCTTCCTCGAACGAGACGAAGCTACAGCCGCCGCGACACTCATGCGCATGACATCCCGCAACCTCGACCGCTGGAAGCTGACCGCCCACCAGCGCAACACCATCCTCGACCGCCTTATCGAGTACTACACACTTCATTTCACCACTCTCCAGTCCATGCGCTCCCTCGACATACTCCGCACCCTTTTCCACTAAACATGAGAGTTTAACACTAAGCCAAGATATTACTTAACACTATTCTTGACTGTCGATGCCTGAGACAGGTTCCAATATACGACATAGCGGGTGTGATGGAGGTCGAATAGCGGGCGTATTATGACGCCATTGTTGGCCTTGAATGTCAGCGAGGTTTCCAGTGGTGAAAAATTGCAAGAGAGATTTTTCTCATTAAGATTAAGATTGACCGGGAGAGACTCCGGTATGTTGTAATCATAGGTGTAGTAATCGTTCCTAACAGTCGGATCTGAGAATGGCGCAGGATCTGACATCCCTTCTGTACCGAGGTCACCTGCCATAACGAGCGGGCCATAAAGCAATGCTCCGCGTGATGGATTGCCGGGGGGTGTCTCTACCCTGAAACTCATAGGATATCTCACAGAAACCTTATCACCCGCTTTCCAGATACGGTCAATGGTGATATATGACGAGGGCTTGTTTTTAACTTTTACTTTATGCCCATTGACTTTCACCTCGGGTATACCGCTCCAAGAGGGATAGCGGAGTGCCAGTGTCAGATTTTCATTGGGAGTTGAGTCAAAGGTAAGCGAGATCATTTCCTCTCTGGGAAACGATGTTGTCTGAGTCAAAGTAAGTCCCTTTTCCCTCCAATTGAGCTGTGAGGGAATAAAAAGATTGACAAATAGAGTATTATCATTGTGATAATAGATTCCTTCGGCATACTTGGCATGGCTTTCAAAGCCGCTTCCAACACAACACCAAAATGAATTTTCGGGTGTGCTGTAAACCTTATATGCACCTGTAAGAAGTGGGAGGAAGTAGCACACCATTCCCGACTCTGTGTCTTGCTGTGCGAGGATATGGTTGTAAATGGCTCGCTCGTAATAGTCGGCCACCTCCGGCGAAGCATCCCAGCAAAACAAATGACGAGAGAGTTTCAACATGTTATAAGTACAACAGGTTTCACCGGTATATCCGTTGATGAACTCTGACATTTTGTCGGGGTCAAAATAGTGCTCTTTCTGCGAAATCGAACCTGTGGCAAATGCATGCCGGCGAGTCATCTCATTCCAGAACAGACGTGACAGGTCCCGACTCTCTGACGAAGAATTCATCTCATAATTGCGCGCCTCGGCTATGACCTTAGGGATAAATGTGTTTGTGTGCAGTTTGCCAAAGTCGGTTTCTCCGGTTTTGAGTGGATCTATAACCTGGTTATGATAGAAAAAAGTTGCCAGTTCTTGATAGCGCGGATCACCCGTCACGGCATATAGGTTATAGAAAGCCTCATTCATGCCTCCGAATTCATTCCTTAGCATCAGACGACGCGTTTCCTCCGGGAGACTTGAAAGCTTATTGTAAGCCCAATCCCCCATTCTCACAGCCACATTGAGGGCGCGTTCGTTGCCGGAATACAGGTATTGGTCAAGCAATCCTGCCATTATCTTATGGAGTGTATACCACGGCGCCCATACTCGCTGGCCTTTGATGTTACGGTCGATCAACTGTTCAGGGAATGCGCTCAGATATCCATTTCCAAGGGCATCCTGCACCTCAGCGAGAGCATTGACAATACTGTCACCTTTAAGACGGAATATATCAGCGCCAGTAGCCGCAAACATAAGTCCGTATGCCGACATGAGATGGCCTGTGGTATGACCTCGAAGATCACAGTCAAGCGACTCCCAGCCTCCAAACTTCTTGACACTCTCATATCCTCCCTCCAGTCCGGCATAGACACCGGCATTGTTGCGGAAAGAATGTACAAGGCTGTTGACGGGTATCCCGACCATCCATGCCGAGTCCCTGAGCATATTGTCCTTGACGCGGCCCGGCAACATACGGACATCACTCAAATCGAAACTCAGTGCTTTTACAGCCGCATTAGTAGGAATTTTTATTTTACCGGCATGTTGTCCCGGATATATCGACTGGGCACTGATATCAACAAGTGCAACAAACAGAATCAATGGCAGTAGTGCAATTATTCGTTTCATATACTTAGTGATCAAACTGGTTAAATCGGCGTACAATCAAGATTATTCGCTATATTATTGAATGATTCGAACCATTCATATAGAATAAATCGTGTACGTTGACATTACAAAGTTACGGAAAAATACGAGATATTGCACTATCTCTCAACAGCAAGACGCCGATTTGACATCCAAAGTTGTCTTATCGTGATAGCTACCGACATACTGACGGGACTTCCCGGTTTAAGCTCTGTTTACAAAAAACAGTTCTCGGTCGTAGAATGCTATTTCCATTCAAAACTACTCAGAGGTGCGACCGCTCTGGCATTAACATTTATTGGCCAACCGGCTCCAAAAGTAATACTGCAAGGATTGGGATACCGGAATTTATCAGTAATTTTGCGAGTGATATGGACACACTACAGTTTGCCGAGGGTATTGTGGATTCGCTCCCATTCGAGCCTACCCACCAACAGATAGGGCTGATAGCGGCCCTGGCCCGATACTGCTCGGCCACGACTCCAAGCGACACGGTATTCCTTCTCAACGGCTATGCCGGCACCGGCAAGACATCGGTCACCGGCGCCCTTGTCAAGGCTTTGCCGCTCATAGGGATGAGAGCCGTACTGCTGGCACCTACCGGACGTGCCGCCAAAGTACTGTCGGCCCATGCCAGCCACACTGCATGGACCATCCACCGGCGCATTTACCGCCATGCTTCCGTAGCCCAAGGATTGACAGGTGTGACAGGCATAGCCGAGAACCGCTCGGCCAACACCGTCTTCATCGTCGACGAGGCTTCAATGATTGCCTCAGGCGATGGCGGAGGCTCCAACCTGCTTGAGGATCTGATACACTATGTCTTCAGCGGTATCAACTGCCGGCTCATTCTCAGCGGTGATACCGCTCAGCTCCCCCCGCCAGGAAGCGAGGAATCTCCGGCAATGACCCCTGACATCCTGCGTTCCATGGGACTGCGCGTGACCCGGGCGGTCATTACCCAGACCGTACGCCAGAGCCGCCACTCGGGCATACTGTATAACGCCACACGACTGCGACGCGACATGCTGCTCGATCCTGTTCCGGTTCCAAAACTCGCCGTGACACCATTTACCGATGTCCATGTGACCGAAGGGGAAGACCTGCAAGACGCGCTCGACAATGCCTACAACACATATGGCATAAGCGACACCCTGCTCATAACCCGAAGCAACCGCCGAGCCGTACAATTCAATCTCTCCATACGCTCGGTGATTCTCGACTACGAGACTGAGCTTGTAAGAGGTGAACCACTCATGATCGCCAAAAATAACTATTACTGGACCCGAGAAACAAAAGAAGTTGACTTCATAGCCAACGGTGACATCGCCATCGTGGAAAGAATCAACGGCACCGAGACACGCGACAACATAAGGTATGCCGATGTATCCCTGCGTCTTCCCGACCACGGCATCACACTCGACACCAAGATAATGCTGTCATCACTCACCAGCGAAGCCCCGTCACTCGACCCCGAGCTACAGCGACGCCATCTCGACAGCTGTCTTAACGATCCGGTGCTGTTTGCTCCCGACACCCCCTATCAACAGAGACTGGCACGACTTAAGACCGACCCCTACTTCAACGCCCTGCAGGTAAAATACGCCTATGCCGTCACCTGTCACAAAGCCCAGGGCGGACAATGGCGCTCGGTCTTCGTCGACATGGCCATGATACAGCCCGAAGCTCTTACCTCGCTCGATTTCTACCGGTGGCTGTACACCGCCACCACACGTGCTGTCGACAGCATAACATACATATCACCTACCCTTGACATCCAATAAAAAACGATCCGGAGACGTTATAACTACGTGAGACACATCCTCTCCATACCCGCTCTGATGCTGACGGCCTCGCTACTGGCCGCCCAACCCGATGTGCAACCGCAACCCGACCCCGGTGACGGACGCAACAAGATATACAAAGGAAAATACCACACCGTCACCGAGGACGGAGACTCTGTACTCATGATCGTGATGAACGAGGTAACTGTCTTTAACCCCATAAAATTCAAGAACAAGAAAGAAGAAGAATTCTACTGGCGCACTGTACGGGATGTCAAAAGAACACTACCTTGGGCCAAACTCATATGCGAGACCCTCATCGAGACCTACGAATACATCGAGACATTCCCCACCCAAAAAGAACGCGAGCAATACATAAAGGAAATGGAAGGGGCTATCTTCGAGCAATACAAGCCCCAGCTCAAACGCTTCACCAAGAGCCAGGCCCGCATGCTCGTCAAGCTTATACAGCGCGAGACAAAGCAGTCGAGCTACTCAATTCTCAAGGCTTTCCTGGGATCATTCCGCGCCACATTCTGGCAAGGTTTCGGCCGCCTGTTCGGAGTAAACCTAAAAAACGAATACCACCCCGAGACCAACCGACAGGACGCCATCATAGAACGCGTATGCACCCTCGTAGAGCAGGGTGCACTATAATGTATCATCACATACCAAGCCCCCGCTCCCCCAATATGTTAACGCCGGGGATATGCGATGGGTTAGTATAATTTAGCTTCATCCCGATTTTATCAGAATATCATTCCAGGACGGGTGATGACGTACGCAGGGTTACTATGCCGGTCGACTCGAAACGTGGCAATGCCATTACCTGTATGGGAGCCTTGCATGCCTCGGGGCTGTTGGTACCGTCGCCGGCCTGTATACCGCATGATGCAAGAGCATCGTTGACAGTCGCGACAGCCTTTTCGGGCGTATTGTTGTCATGACTCAGATGACACAGGAATACAAACTTAAGCTCAGGACGATATATCGAGGCGATATAAGCCGCCGTCACCTTGTTGTCAAGATGACCGTTCGAAGCCTGTATGCGGGCCTTCAGATACTCGGGATAACGGCCGTGCAGAAGCATGGCAAGGTCATAGTTACTCTCTATCATGAGATATGACGCGCGGCGCATGTAGTAGTCGGCCCGCGATCCTATACAGCCAAGATCGGTGGCCAGTGTAAAATCAAACCCCGGACGTGTGATATAGAAACCGGCATTGTCACTGCCGTCATGATCGACCTCGAACGCCGTGACGGTAAAACCGCCAAGCTCGAACGGAATCTCCTTGTATATGGCGTGATGGTAATCCTTTATACGCCGCGATACATTGTGACGACGCAGTATGCCGTTAAGCACTCGCGGTGTGCAATAGAGGGCCATGTGACGGTTACGGCGCAGTATCGAATAGGCATATCGTATATGGTCACCATGGTCGTGGGTAAGCAGTATCCCCTTGACGAGACTCATCGACAGATTGTTGCGTACCAGCTCGGCCTCGACTTTACGGTCATCGATACCGGCATCCACAAGTATACCTTGCGACCGGGTACCAAGGAATGTGCAGTTGCCGCTACTGCCACTGCCAAAGGATATGAACATCACACGGTCATCGGGTTCAGGCGTGACAAGAGGCGGTGTTGTGGACACCGCGGCGCGCCTGCTCTCAAACCTGGCCCTGGCAACCCTTATATGACGCTCCATACCGGGAAGCTCGGGAAGCTCCTTACGCTCAAGTCCCGGGACATCAAGATCATCGAACAGCGACGGTGCCGAATAGTCGGCATGTATATGTTTCTTAATACGGGCCATAATGATCAACTGAATAGCAGAAATATAGTGGGAATCTTGTCGTAGTCATACCGTGCACGCTTCCAGTAGGATATCGGGCGCGTAAGGATCGACTGGGCAGGCCCTGTGATATCGCTTGCGACACACAACAGCATCCCGGCAGGAAGAGTTGCAGCAAGCTCGGCTATGAGCTTGTTGTTGCGATAAGGGGTCTCAATAAAAATCTGGGTCTGACGCTCTGACGTGATACGGCCCTGCATCACGCGTAAAGTCTTTGACCTGTCATCGCGGTCAATCGGCAGGTAGCCGTTAAACGCGAACGACTGGCCGTTGAAACCCGATCCCATCAGCGACATCAGTATGCTCGACGGTCCAACGAGCGGAATCACCTTGAATCCACGTTGCTGGGCTACAGCCACGACATCAGCACCGGGATCGGCTACAGCCGGACATCCGGCCTCCGATATGACCCCTACAGCCTCGCCACGTGTCAGCGGATCAAGCATCGCAGGGACAGCCTGAGGAGGAGTATGGCGGTTGAGCTCCACAAACGACAGTGAATCGATATCTATAGAGCGGTCGCACAATTTAAGGAAACGCCTGGCCGAGCGTATGTTCTCGACAATAAAGTGCTTCACCTGCCTTAGGATACCGGTATTAGCCATGGGTAACACCGACTCGGCCGTGCCCGTGCTCAACGGCACCGGGAACAGGTACAGGGCCGCCTCAATGCGCGATATTGTATTTTCATCATTACTCATAAGCAAGTATCGATAACCTAATTTTCAGAAACCACCTGTTTTACCGGAGGATAGTCGACCGTATAGTGCAGGCCGCGGCTTTCCTTGCGTTCCTTGGCCTGACGCATTATGAGATAGCCTACATTTATTATGTTGCGCAACTCGCATATCTCGCGCGATGCCTTTGACTCCTTGAACAGTCGCTCGGTCTCCTCGTAGAGTATGTCAAGACGGTTCCAGGCTCGATCAAGACGCAGGTTGCTGCGCACGATTCCGACATATGTGCCCATGATCTGGTTTACCTCCTTGATACTCTGTGTGATAAGCACCATCTCCTCGGGATGGCGTGTACCTTCGTCGTTCCATGCCGGCACATCGTCACGCAACTCATAACCAGGAGCATGTGTCAGCGCATGGCGGGCGGCCGCATCGGCATACACCACTGCCTCGATAAGCGAGTTGGATGCCAGTCGGTTGCCTCCGTGCAACCCTGTGCATGAACACTCACCTACGGCATACAGACGCCCTATCGACGACTGGGCATTTCCATCAACCTTTATACCGCCACACAGATAGTGGGCTGCAGGAGCCACAGGAATATAATCCCTTGTGATATCAATACCCAGTTCAAGACACTTGCGATATATATTAGGGAAGTGACGGCGCGTCTCCTCAGGATCTTTGTGGGTCACGTCAAGATAGACATGATCGTCGCCATACTGCTTCATCTCACTATCGATGGCACGGGCAACGATATCACGCGGAGCGAGCGACAGACGCGGATCATACTTGTGCATGAACTCCTCCCCGCGCAGGTTGCGCAAAACGCCACCATAGCCCCTCATGGCCTCGGTTATGAGGAACGAAGGGCGATCGCCCGGATGAAACAGAGCTGTAGGATGGAACTGTATGAATTCCATGTCCTTGACAGTACCTTTTGCGCGATACACCATGGCTATGCCGTCACCGGTGGCAACGAGAGGATTGGTCGTCGTCTGATAGACAGCCCCCACTCCACCTGTAGCCATAAGGGTCACACGCGACAGGAAAGTATCGACGACACCGTCGGGAGTCAGCACATACGCTCCATAGCAGGTAATATCGGGAGTGCGGCGGGTCACAATCTTTCCAAGATGGTGCTGGGTGATTATCTCAATGGCAAAGTGATTCTCATACACATCTATCTCAGGGTGAGTCCTGACCGCCTTTATCAAGCTTTGCTGTATCTCATAACCGGTATTGTCGGCATGGTGAAGGATGCGGAACTCAGAGTGTCCACCCTCTCGATGCAGATCAAACGAGCCGTCGGCTTTCCTGTCGAAGTTCACCCCCCAGTCAATAAGTTGTCTTATCTGGCCTGGAGCCTCGGTCACCACCTTTGTCACCGCCTCTCTGTCGCTTAGAAAGTCACCGGCGATCATCGTATCCTCTATATGTTTGTCAAAGTTGTCGACCTCGAGATTTGTCACCGATGCGACACCGCCCTGGGCGAGAGCCGTATTGGCCTCGTCGAGAGTTGTCTTGCATACGAGAGCCACACGGCCCCTGCCGGCTACTTTAAGAGCGAAACTCATGCCGGCTATTCCCGACCCTATTACAAGATAATCATACTTACGTGTCATACTTCAAATAGACGAAGCCTGAATGCTCCGACACTACAAAATTATAAAACCTTATCGTCAAAAGCAATAAAACCACTCCGACAATCCACAGCCAAACCTCAAAATAATCCGCCAGTACGATTACAAGCCCAATAATAGCGGATATATGCAAGAAGTGGAGTTATGAGTAACTGATTATACAAAATCCTATGCAATTTAATATCATAGCCGTTACATGCTGAAATACGTGATAAAATTCAATGACAATACGCATACAACCCTGTAGTATTTATTGTCATGTCACCCCAAAACATGATATTTGCACCGTCAAAAAACAATGAAAACAATGGATAACAGCAATACTCAGGAACAAGGACACATACTGGTAGCCACAAGCGACCGCTCTGATTGTGACTTGATACGCAGTCACTTCGAGAGTTTCGGATATGTGATCGAGTGTTGCCTGTCGTTACGTGACATATACATGACCGATCTCAGCGGCTACAGCCTTGTAATGCTGGAGATCACCGATGATATCGACGAGGGGATACATGCCATAGAATCAATCAAACAAAGCATCAGTACATGTAACACACCTATCCTCGTATACTCTTCGTCACCACGCAATGATCTGCTTGTCGAGGCTCTTAATGCCGGAGCCGACGATTATGTGATAAAGCCGTTCTCGGTAAGGGAACTGTCGGCCAGGGTACGTGCGGTACTGCGCTCCAGGCGCCGGGGATAATACAACTCCTCTCCAGACTGTAAAATTTGTAACGAAACAGCTGGTATAATGCATGCGCATGATACCATTACGGGAGTGCATACACAGCCACACTCCCGTCAATAATTCTATATTCGGTCAGATTATCTACACGATATTATTCTGGCAATATCAGTGGCAGTGCCGTTGAACGGGCCAGCATGCTGTAGTTTAAGTGTGCACATGGCGGCGGCAAATTTACCGGCCTCGACATATCCGGCTCCACGGCTACGGCTGTAAAGATATCCTGCCATATATGTGTCACCACATCCTGTGGCATCGACAACACTGGGAGTGGGATATGCCGGAATCTCATAGAATTCGCCACCGGCATATATCAGCGAACCATGGTCTCCGAGCGTAAGCAATACCTCTTTACAGCCCCACGATGCAAGAATACGGGCCGCCTCATGTGGATCATTGCTCCCTGTAAGTGTCTCCATCTCCTTCTCGTTGGCCTTGAGTATATCTATGTATCGGAGAGCCTCGGTCTTGTCGACCCAGTCGACAGCATGCACCTGTTCCCCCACTACCTCACGCAGATATCCCTGAGCGTCGACCGATACAGTTCCACGCGTCGACAACAGTTTGATGGCATCAAGCGAGAAATCGTCGGCCAGCAGGGTCCCAAGGTGGAATATACGTGCCTCGGCATCTCTGAGATTGTCGACAGTGAACGGGTCGGCCTTGGCAAGCACACGCTGTGTGCGGTCGTTGAGGTTCTCACCATACTTGTTCTCGAAGAATACCGAGCGACGGCTGGGAATTACATCGACCTCAATGCCGAGAGCGCGTATGTCGTCGACAGACTTCATCTCATCGGGTCCCACCGATGTTATAAGCCTGAAACCCGAATGGTCGAGCCCCGACAGGGCATGTGCAAAATAGAAAGCTGTGCCTCCGGGCATATATGTCTCCATGCCGGGGGTTATTATCTTGTCGAGAGTTATATGTCCAATACAGATTATGTCGGTCATGATTGCAGATTTCTAAGAATATGTTTGGATTATTTACAGCGGCGCATAGCCGATACAGCATAAAGCAACACTGCGATATAGGCCAGCGTTGGCACAATGAACGATATTGACATGGAAGACATGTCGGCCACCCAGCCCATCAGGAATGTGCCTACAGCACCGCCCAGGGGTGTCATCATAAGGAACGAGGAGCCGATCTTGGTCATATTGCCACATCCGCTTATGGTTATGGCAAAAATGGTTGGAAACATAATGGCCTCAAAAGCATAACACATGAACAGGCCGGCACGAGACAGCACGCCAAGATCAAGCGTAACGAGTAACGCCCCGACGACTGTCATCACGGCACATACGGTCAGAACCTTCTCGGCCCTGATGTAACGCATGACTGCACTTCCTGCCACACGGGCCACAAGAAAAAGTCCCAAAGCACCGAATGAAAGAACCCAGGTGGCTGTCACCTTGTCCATCCACCCGTCATCGGTAACATAATTGATAAAGAAGCTGTTGATGGCGATCTCGGCGATCTCGTAACAGAAGAGAGCGATCACTCCGGCACGGAATCGTCCTGACTTCCACAGCCGTCCTATAGTAGCCCGAATGTCGGTGGCAGGCGTTTCATCCTCCCCGGCATCACAACTTTTTATCTCGGGAAGACTTACGCGGCTGAAGAGCAATGCTATCATGAGAACCACAATGCCCATGATGGCATATGGCCATGCAATCGAGCCACCGCCTTCGCCCGAAAACAGGAAACCGCCTACAAGTACCGGACCGAGTATACAGCCCAGTCCATTGAACGACTGCGAGAGATTAAGACGGCTGGCGGCTGTGGCTCTGTCACCAAGCTCGGCCGCATATGGATTGGCCGCAGTCTCAAGCACAGCAAGACCACATCCTATGACAAAAAGAGCCGCAAGAAAGACTGCAAACGATCCCATACTGTCGCCCGGAATGAAAGCAAGAGCACCGAGACCGAACAGAAGCAGACCGGTCACAACACCACGGCGATAGCCGTAACGGGTGATTATTATGCCGGCAGGCAGGGCCATCATCGCATAGGCCACATAGGTCGAGGCCTGTATCATGGTAGAGTGCATACGCGATATATCAAGAGCCTCCTGGAAGTGCTTGTTGAGTACATCAAGGATAGCACGGGCAAATCCCCACATGAAAAATAGCGACGTGATAAGGATAAACGGCAACAGGTAGCGACGTTCGATAAGTCGGTGAGATGATTTATTGGCCATCGATTATAGGTATAATAGGCTGTCTGAAAAATCAGTTATAAAATACATAAAAAGCATGACAACCGTTATGTGCTGTCACGCTTCTGCAAATGTAGCCCATAGGAGAATCGAACTCCTCTTTCAAGAATGAAAATCTTGCGTCCTAACCGATAGACGAATGGGCCATCACAAACCCCGCAGTATCGCTATAACAATCTATTGCCGGCGACAGCAACGGGTTTTAAAGTATACGGCTTAAGCGAGCTTGTTAACGTAGATTGTAAGCTTGCTCTTGAGGTTCGAAGCCTTGTTCTTCGAGATGGTCTTTTTAGCGGCCAGCTTGTCGAGCATAGCGGTTACTTTAACCAGTGCTACCTCAGCCTCGGCTTTGTTAGTCATGCGACGCAGACGACGTACTGCCGTACGGGCGCTCTTCTCGTAATAACGGTTGCGGAGACGACGAGCCTCGGTCTGGCGGATTCTCTTGATTGATGATTTATGGTTTGCCATTACTTTAGTTAATAAAAAGCTTTAAATCGATAATTTTTTAATTTATGTAGCCCATAGGAGAATCGAACTCCTCTTTCAAGAATGAAAATCTTGCGTCCTAACCGATAGACGAATGGGCCGAAAAAAGCTCAACGCACGAAAAAACCAATTCGAGCCCTAAAAGCGACTCAAATAAGACATTTTTTTCAATTGCACAAACTTTTTGGCAAAAACCTATTTTTATAGCCTGTTGTACCCCCTTCTTTAAAGCCTGTTCGACAAGGGCCGGAGTAAGATTTCCCGATTTCCCACTTCCCCCCCTCCCCCCTGGGAAGTGGGAAATCGGGAAATTCAATCTAATCGGGATAACTGAAGACACGCTTTGCGCGGCACCTTAATCCATATCGGTCGGTGGCGACAACATCTATACTGTGTGTACCGTCACTATACTGCACGGGGAGTCTCAGTTTCCATACCTGCCGGCTTGCCGAATGCCTGAAGGGATTGCGGCGGCTGTGTCTCGTGGGGTATATCCTGCGGGTGTTCAATTCCCTTATCCGAGCCACATTGGGATCCATGACTTTTTCCATGGCGGCTTCCAGACACAGAGTGCCGTCAACAGTTACAGTCACCTGTGTACTGTCACATCCTCCATATACGGTGACAAGCACATCGCCACGCTTAAAGTCTCTGAGGTCGGGGATATGTGACTGCAGTGTGTCAATGCCGGCTATCCATACGGTAGCCTGACGAGTGTCGTCCTGCGATGTAGCCTTATAGCTGAACTCGTAGTCCCGGGGCGTGAAGTTCATGCGGAAATATCCCTTGGGGGTGCCGCACTGCATCAAAGCCGAAGGTATGCCGTCCCAGTCTTTCTCGCCTACCCACCAGAAACCGCATGCGGCGCCTCCCACCAGTTCATGGACAGTGACACCGTCTCCATGTATGAAATTGCGGCTCACGGCATGCATGTGACCGGTCAGCGCGAGCACGTCGCCACGTCCCTGCAA
Organism: uncultured Muribaculaceae bacterium; assembly: GCA_964018905.1. Classification (GTDB taxonomy): domain Bacteria; phylum Bacteroidota; class Bacteroidia; order Bacteroidales; family Muribaculaceae; genus JAAVFS01. The sequence continues at coordinate 62,557 of CAXHRO010000015.1, read as the reverse complement.
CAGATCCATCAACCGGTCTCTGTCGGACATATGGACCAGAGGGATATGTGCCGTCAGGACAATACGCCTGTCCTTGGAGAGAATCTTCATGAGATTGGACACAAACCTCAACTGGCGACTGTCAAGCTGCCCGCGATATGAACGTGCACCGTCACCATAAACGTTATTGAGCACAATGAATGTCACGTTACCCTCGGTAAAAGCATAGACAGGAGCACCGAATTCACGGCCGAACGAGGCCGTCTGGCGTGTGCGCACCGAGTCCACGTCCCTGTCATGATTACCTACCATAGTCCACGACGGAGATGGCAACATCTCCATCATTGAACGCAGACGCGGATAGAGCGATAGATTGTTGTTGACTATATCGCCAAGCCACAGGTTGAATGTAACGAGCGAATCGGTCATAAGCTCGGGCCACAATGTGCGGGCGGCATAGTCGAGTTCCTGCATATCACCTACCTGCACATCACCTATCACGTTGACCGAGAAACATTTTTTGACAGGCCTACGCTCAATGACCAGATCAAGCCTGTCTCCACAGGGGTTTTCATGGCCATAAAACGGAAACGCGGCATTCCCTACTTTTGACCGGGACACCATCCTCCAGCCGCCATCAAGAACGGGGAAAACACTCATATCCTCGATAACAGGCAACGAGTAACGTCCCTTACTGTCGGTAAGGACAATAGTATCGCCATTGGATACCGGTATACCCTTGACACCGCGGCCGTTACCGGTATGCACCACTCCGCCGAGCGTCAATACCGAAGCAAGCAATAAAGATGTAACCATAACATAACTTATACAAGAAGAGCGCATGTGAGACTTATTCCCGCAATGCGCTCTCCCATGTTTAAATCAGATTTCAATTACCGGCGGCATACTTGAGCAACACGATATTGTCATCGGCTCCGACATATGTGATGTAGGCCTCGCCATTGTCACAGAAACCGATATTTATGCTACTTGATTTCTCGGACGATACAGCGACAGGATCAGACCACTGCTTGGTCTCATTGTCAAAGTACTGCACCTTGGCAAATGTATCACCCTTGTAATCGGTGTAGGCAAAGAAGGGAGTACCGTCAGGCGCTACGGCGATCTTTGCCGAGATGTGACTGTCATTAGCTTTCACCGATGACATTGTGGTGCCACCTATGAGAGTCCAGTCATTGGTGGCAGGACTATACTTGAGAATGCGGAATCTCATATCCTTGGTATCACCGGTCTCGGCATCGTCGGCCGTAAGGAGATATACAGTGCCATCATTAGTGGCAACGATGCTGGCGGCATCGGTCATGAGAACAGGAGCCTGTGTGGCACCGGCCTCGAGATACTCGTTACGCAGGAAGTTCCATACTCCGTTCTTATACTCAGCAACCGAATACTTGTAAGTAGCTGCCGAGATGGTGTAAAGATAGGCGGCATTGTCGGTGGTGGTAAGACACTCCACGCCTGCACTGTTAATAACAGAACTGGTATTCCATCCACCGTTATATACTGAGGCATATACCTCTCTCTTTGTATATGAGCCATTGTTGGCATTTACAATCATCGGGGCTATGACCTCTTGGCCTATGGCACCTATCTGCACCTTATTGGGTACAAACCCGACAATACCGGGCTGGCCTACATTACTCCATGAAGAACCATCAAATGACATCACAGTAGCCGATGACTTGACAGGCTCGGTTATGGAACCGTCGCTATAGATGAAGTAAGGAGTACCTGTATTGCTGACGGTGAAGTCAAAACGTCCGCTGGTGACGGTTCCGCTCTCACCGGCATCGGATCCCACATATGAAAACGACCCGTTCTCGTTCTTCATTACCCTTACCTTAGAGTCGGCTTTACCTACAAAGGCTATATAAGGTGTATTGTCGACAGGATTGATCTTCATTATCGCACTGCTGCTACGGGGAATTATGGCGCTATAGCGGGCCACCTCACTCCATGCATAGTTGGCGGCCTTCTCGACAGAGACTGTATACCGTACATTCTTTGAACCGTCGGCGTTAGAGATGATATAGTCTACGGGATCAGAGAAGTCATTGGCGGTAACGCCACTCTGCTGTGTGACACCGTTGACAAGAACCTTATTGTCCTCGCCCACGGTGAAGTAGGCTACGAGCGATGACTTATCGGCGAATGCGGGCATAGTGATCCTGACAGTCTTGTCGGTCTCGGAGATCACTCCCACACAATCTTCTGAAAGTATATCGGCATTATCGGCCGCTGTAAATCCGAATGTGAGCAACTCGGGAGCCGCCGGTTCGGAAGCGGGTCCATCCTCCTTGCTGTCAGAGCAAGAGACAAAACCCAATGATGATAAGGTAACCGCCATTACGGTCATCCATGAATAAAACTTTTTCATGTTCTTGACAATTTAGTTTATAATTAATTTCTGATTTTAAACAGTTTATTTCTCTCTGGCAAACTCCCGTGGGAATAGAACAGCCTCGGTATATGACGCCGTGTCGAGAAGTTCCTTCCCGAATCGCGCTATCTCGCCGGCCGTGATGCCATTAACGATATTCTCATAATCATTGAAGTAGTTCCAGTCCTCCTCGCCATTGAATACAGAGTTTCTTATCCATGACCCCCAGAAGGAATTCTTCTGGATATTGAGCTTGTGCTCCTTGACGAGATTGAGCCTGACATCGCGTATCATGTCCTCGAACTCCTCGGGATGCTCATAGAAGTCATCAAGTTCCTCGCGGGTGGCTACAAGAAGAGTATCGACATCCTCGGGCTTGCACACAAAAGAGATTGTGGTTCTTGACAACGGAGATGGATACAATGTCGAGCTGGACGACACTCCTACACTATATATCATTCCCATCTCCTCGCGCAGACGTGCCAGAAGCTTTGTACGCAGGGCATTCTGCAACATCTTCGACTTTATGGCCATGATGTTAGGGCTGTCGGGAAGTGAGTCTTGCTGGTATATTAGCATCACCGATGCCTTGGGATCATCGCCCGTATAACGGTGATATATCTTGCTGCGGTAGGACAAAGGCTCACGTCCGGTGATCCAGCGGGTGTCGACCTCACCATGTGGCAAGGCCCCTATATAATCGGTTATATACCCTTTGACCGAGTCAAGCGGAGCATCGGCCATTATGATAAAGGTAAATCCCGAAGCCGGACCGAAGAAGCGGTTGTGTACAGTTATCATATCCTCCGGACGCACACAATTATCTATCACCGAGTCGGTAAGCTCGGCATTGGAATAGTTGCTGCCGTTAAGCAGTCTTGACACCTCCTCGCCGAATATCTCACCCGGAGTCTTCTTCCTGGTACGATAGCTCTCCTTGGTCTTTTCCACGGTCTGACCGAAAACCTCCATGTCAAGGCGCGGATATACCCACTTGGCATACATAAGGTCAAACATCATGGGAGCATCCTTGAGATAGGCCGATCCAATAATACCGGTGCGTGTATTGTCGGGCATGAGTACCATACTTGCCGAGTTTCCGGCCTTATAGTAGTCCAAAGCGTCACGCGACATATTGCCTGCCCCCGACAGACCCACTACCGAGCGGGCGAACATACCGCTGTAATACTCCAGCGAGTCGAGCGAATACATACCCCCCTTGCGCACGGCTGTGACCGAAATCTTGTTCTTGTCGATATCAGACCGGCGGAAGATAACACGGGCGCCATTGTCGAGCATCATGTCAACGGCATCTATCTGAGGTATTTCCTTCATGCTCACTATACGACCCGGTGTACCGGGTTCACAGAGGCGGTCACCCACCTTGACATCCTTGACATATGGCATTGACGGCAATGCATAAGCCTCCGATATAAGACTCAGCAGGGCCTTCTCATCGCCTATCTCATCATATACCTTGCCTCCGCCACGCAGAAGCACTCTCATGCCATGCCCGTCACAGGCCAGCGAACGCAGTGACTTCACGATGGCTGTCGAGTCAATGTCCGGCAGTGTCATCTTCATAAGCCCAAGCTCATCCTGTCGCGAGACGAGACGGTTGCCGGTATAAAAGTCGGAGTATATCTCATCCATGATCTTGATTGACTGGGATGACTGCCCTACATCAACCTTGCGCTGCATGTTGGAGAGGATTTCCTTTTTGGCACGCTCGATCTCACCGGTGGTGAAACCGTAGACCATGATCTGGTTGCGATGGGAGATGAAATCACTTATACCCTCCTTCATCTTGCCGGGTACAAGCTCTATAGATTCGATAAATACGCCCGATGCATTGAGAAATGATGACCGGCTTATCGACCCTTTCCTATAGGACGGACCGGTGAACGAGTAATCATTGAACCGTTGCTTTATGAGACGGTTGACCATATTGCGCAACAGATAGGCCCTATAGTCTTCCTCATTGACTACAGCCTCGGGGAGGGGCACAAGACGTATGATGTCCAGCTCTATCTTGTTGAGTCTGTCATCGGTGAAGACAATAGCACTGTCATTACCGTATGGCTCGATCATATACTGTTTCCAGTCGGGAGACTTCTTGCCTGACATCTTGCCGAAGCGCTTTTTTATAAGTTTCTCTACCTCCACGGCATCTACATCACCGGCTACAGCCACAGCCATGAGCGAGGGGTGATACCATTTCTTATAGTAGTCGGCTATATCATCGCGGTCACAGTTCTTTATCACAGCAGTATCACCTATGGTGAGACGCTCGGAGTAACGAGATTCATTGAGCAAAGTCATGAGCAACATGTTGCTCGCATCACGCTTTGCATCACGCTTGGAGAGCCACTCCGACATGATCACACCGCGCTCTTTCTCGACTTCGGCGGGGGTGATAGAGAGACCTGCAGCCCAGTCGGCGAGAATCATTATCGTCGAGTCGATCATGGCAGGATCGGATGACGGCAACTGTAGCTTGTAGACAGTCTCGTTGAACGATGTATGGGCGTTAAGGTCGGCTCCAAATTTTGCTCCCTTGCTCTCGAGAAATCTCACCATACCGTCGGCCGGAAAATTACGGCTACCGTTGAAGGCCATGTGCTCCAGGAAGTGGGCAAGCCCCTTCTGACGTTCGGTCTCATAGACCGAGCCGGCCTTTATGAACAGCCTGTATACAGCCTCTCCTTTAGGGTTGTCATTGGGATAAATGTAGTAGGTCAGACCATTTTTAAGTTTCCCGGTGACCAGTTTCCCGTCATACCTTAGAGGTGTCACGGCCAGCATGGTATTCAAGCCTATGACGCCAATCAAGGCGATTATACTCAGATACAATCTTTTACACATCTCTGTTTTATGTTAATATCAATATCATGGATTTCTTTTTTCTATGACCAGTTCACGCTGAAGGCCGTCGGGACCGGGAAGGCCGAGAGTGAAACCCATGCTGTTGCCGGTGAGCCTTATTGTCAAGGTATTGTTTTTGGACGGATCAACAACGTTGGGTTTCCATCTTATCCTGATGGGCATGTCATATATACCGGGCAGGAATGTGATGGAACCACCCTGTGTCACGAGTTCAAAATCGCGTCCTGCCTGCAGACCGTCGCCTGCTATGACCTCATAGCTTACTTCCAGGTTGCGGTCAAGCGCGCGCGAACTCAGATACACATTATAGGTGTTGACGTTATTGACATCCGAATTCACTACTATCCTCGATGCTCCGCCATCGGCCATGATATGTATGAACGGGTGGTCAAACGGCTCGTCTTCACCGGTACATGACACAGCCGTCATGCACATGCACACAGCCATCAGCGATAACAGCAGGCTATCGATATACTTATTATTCTTCATCATATTATTTGTTTACAGTAGGATTGGGTTGCATATTAAGGTTGGCACTCAGCTCGTAACGCGATATAGGCAGAACGAAGTAGTCGCTTGGATAATCTATACGATTTACAATCGATGTAGTGGCATTCTCACGCACAAGATCCATTTTCCATCTCACGATATCAAAGAAATTGTGCCCCTCGAAGCAGAGCTCTTTCACACGTTCTGTTCTCACAAGGTCAAGCATATCGTAATCGGCCGTAGCCGCGAGTACGTCGTCGGCATAAGCGACATCGACAGCACGTTCAAGTATAGGTCTTATATAATTGCGTGCATCATTATAACTGCCAAGCATACATGCGGCCTCGGCGGCGTTTAGATAAAGCTCGGATAGTCTCGATACTATGGGCTCGTCACCATGATTGAGTCCGAGACGGTTGAGATCCGGCTCATACTTCATGCAGTAGCGTGAACCGTCTTTATATAGAACCTGAAGGCGTGTGTCGCGGGAATCAAACAGAGTAAAGAGAGTATCGGCCGGAACAGCTGTATCGGAGTAGAATGTGCGGTGTTTGGATCCCATGTCGGTACCGTCGAAGCGGAATATCACCTCACTGTCGGCCACCGGGTTACGGTACATGTTATAATAATCCTGACCCATAGTGAGCGTCTTGCCCGGAATTACCTCAGCTGCATAGCTGATGGCATCCTGCCACTTCTCCATATAGAGGCTCACACGTGACTGAAGAGCGCGCACAGCATCAAGCGACACATAGTACTGTCCGCGCGACGACTTGTCGGCAAGCAGTTCAGCGGCCCTGGCAAGGTCATTGCATATGAGAGTATAGACCTCGGCTGTGCTCCTGCGAGGTTCATTGTCATCAGGGCCAGGGGTCTTGTAAAGTACAGGCACACCAAGATGACTGGCATCATCGGTGTAATTATATGGCTGAGCATAACACAGGCAAACATCAAGATGACACAGAGCCCTGATATACAAAGCCTCGCCCAATATACGATCAATATCGGCAACCTGCAACGGATAGTCAGCCGCTACCTGTGGAGCATACTGTATTATATTGTTGGCATTGGCCATGGCCTCGAAAACCGATGTCCATATCTTGCCCACGGCGCCAAGTTCCTCATCCTCGTTGGATGTAAAGTTGTACTGGCTTATCATGCTGGCCGACTCGGTAGCGTTGACGATAGAAAGCATGTTTCCCGCGACATCGGGGTACCGCAGGAAGTCTCCGTCATACACGGCATACAATTTACTGTAAGTGCCTACCAGAGCGGCATTAAGTCCCTCGGGGGACGACAGGAACGAAGGTGTGGTGACCCGTCCCTTGGGCATGACATGCAGAAAGTCCGAACAGCCGCATGCGCCTGTCATGACAGCCAACAGGATTGCTGTGTATATATATTTTTTCATTTCGGCATTCTTGTTTTTAAGTAAGAGTTACTGTATGATGATGTTCAAATGATCAGAATGTGGTCATCAGCGACAGCGAGAACTGTCTCGACACTGGAAATCCGCTCATGCTCGTCTTGTAGGAGTTAAGGTCACTGTGCTGGTCGGGAGTCCATGTATACAGGTTGTCTCCTATGAATGATACCGACGCGCTGTTCATGCCTATGCGTCTGACAACATTCCGGGGTATCTGATAGGTGAAGACGAGATTATGCAGGCGTATACAGTCCTTGCGATACAGAAAACGTGTCGAGTTCATGCCCGACTGTGTCGATACATCCCATATAGGCTTGGGATTAACAGCCAGATCGCCTGGTTTCTGCCAGCGGTCAAGCTGGTTGACCGACTGGTTCTGTGTCCTGATGTTGTAACCGTCATAGTTGGAACGGCTTCCGAACGATGACATGGCATGTCCGCCAAACGTATAATTAAGCATCACACGAAGCGAGAACCCTTTGTAACTAAACGTATTGGTCATGCCACCGGTGAAATATGGCGATGGCGATCCGTATGTGACGCGGTCGGCCGAACTGAACGTATGGGTGATATTGCCGTTCTTGTCATACCACATCGGGGCACCGTTACGGGGATCCACACCGGCCCATCTCACAAGATACCATGTGCTGGTATCATATCCTTCTTTCCATGTTGTGCTACCGGTACCCATATTCTTCTGGATACCGTTATAGAGTTTAAGAAGCTTGTTCTGATTATGTGACAGATTGAAAGTCGTGGTCCAGCTGAAACCGTCATCGCGCGATGGCACGATATTGTCAGTGGTGATTGTCACCTCATATCCCTGATTGAGAATCTCTCCTACATTGCGATACACGCGCGTGTCGCCTGTAGTGCGTGAGGTGTCAAGATTGGTAAGCAGATTCTTGGTCTGGTTATGATACAACTCGGTCTCAATCTCAAAACGTCCAAGGAATCGCAGGCGCAGGCGAAGGTTCTTCTTATGTGTTGTTTCCCAGCTGAGCTTGCTGTTGGCCACGCCCGACTGTACACCGCCTATCTCACCGCCATAGGAATATGAACTGCCATAGGAGTAGAGGCCCAGGGCCTGCTGTGATCCAAGACGCGAGTTGCCGTCAACACCATATGATGCCGACAACTTGCACACATCCATCCACTTCCACTGATACCACTTCTCGTTGTTGATATTCCACGATACACCTACCGAGCCAAACTGTGCCCAGCGAACATCACTTCCAAAGTCGGAGTTACCATCGCGGCGTGCATTGCCTATAATATAGTACCGGCGGTCAAACGCATAGCTTACCTGACCTATCACCGACATCTTTCTCATGCGGCTGCTCGAATTGGAGCCAAGGCGCTCATTGGCATATGTGATATCCTGTACATTGTCATTGATGAAACCCTTGCCGGTAGCACCTACGGTGGTATAGTCGCGCGAGCCTGCCTCGAAACCGAACAGGGCCTCGACCTTGTGTTTCTCACTGAACGTGCGCGAGAAGTTAAGACGGTGTACCGTAGTCCAGTTCACAGCCTCGAATGTAGAACGTGTAGAGTATCCGTATGGTCCCTCTGAAGTACTCATGCCGGTCCAGTTGGTACGTGCGTTGTACTCCTCCGAGCGCCTCGACTGGTAATCCAATCCGAACTGTCCCGTATAAGACAGACCCTCCATTATATCCCATCTGAGCTGGAAGTTTCCGGTGAAATACCAGGCCTTCTGGTTATTGATATTCTCCTCGCGCTCGGCCACACTGTTCAGATACCGGCTTTTTACCCACTTGGGGGTACCGTCGGGATTACTGCCCGATATCATCGTGTTGTAAAGGCGCATGGAGCCATCGGCATTATAAGGAGAGAAAATTGGAAGTTCCTGATAGTAGTCATGTCCGGGGTTGAACATGTCGTTATTGTTGTACGATCCCTGCAGTCCAATGGTGGCCGTGAACTTGTTCATGAACTTGAAATCATTATTGGTGCGCACACTGAAACGTTGCTGCTTGTTGCCCTTTACAGTGCCGGTATTCTCATAGTATGATCCCGATGTATAGAACTTGGTTTTCTCAGTACCACCCCTTAACGCCAGGTTTACCTGGAAAGTACTGCCGGTGTCATAGAACACGTCGGTCCAGTCGGTATCGGTAGTAGAGTAACTGTTCATGTCATTGTCGGTATACGGGAAATACTGCATGTCATTACCTCCGTTAAGATACGACTCCTTGGCAAGCTCCATGTACTGGGCGGCATTCAACACCTTGAACTTGGTGCTCATGTCTATGCTTTCTATACCATACTGCAGGCTAAGGCTTGTCTGCACCTTACCCTCCTGTCCACGCTTGGTGGTAATGAGTATCACACCGTTCGATCCGTCGGCACCGTATATGGCGGTGGCGCTTGCATCCTTAAGTACAGTCATCGACTGGATATCATCGGGGTTGAGGAACGACAGCGGACTTACCGACACGTTCATGCCGGGTATGATACTCGTGTGTCCACCCGTATATATGGGCACACCGTCAATAACCCACAGAGGCTCGTTTGACGCGCCGAGAGATGATTCACCTCTGATGCGGGTATTGTAACGCATACGCGGACTGTCGGGCGAGTCTGAATTGGGCCCTACAGTCAGGCCCGGTATAAGGCCGTCGAGCATCGCGTCAATGCGTTGCTGTGGCAGGTTAAGAAGGTCATCGGCATTAACCTGATACATGCTTCCGACAAGATCCTCGCGTTTCTGTGCCGTGCCGTAAGCACCCACCACTACCACGTCATCAAGAGCCACGGCACTGAGTTCAAGCGTGACATTGATATTGGTACGTCCGTTAACAGGCATAGTCACGGGCTTCATGCCCACATAAGTAAATGTAAGTGACTGTGGACCATCCTTTGACAGGATGATCGAGTAGCGTCCATCTATATTTGTAACTGCAATTGGTCCGTTTTTCCCCTGGCGAACGGTAACGCCTATCATCGGCTCTTTGCTGTCATCAACAACACATCCGGTCACAACCGTCTGTCCGACATTTCCATCACTACTTGAATAGGGGGGGGTAAAACCCTCATCTACAGCACCTTGCATATCAGATGCATGCATACTTTCCATAGCCAGCGCTGTCATCGCCACCAAAGCAAGCAGATGTCTAAATCGTGTAGGCTTGTTCATATGTCAAAATTGTTCATGTGTTAGCCCTTTTATAGTTTTTCACTAAAAAACGAGCGTATTTATTATTATTTGACAAAAATAGCACAAATATTTCAAATTTCTAACATTATTTCTCTGTATAGTTGGATAATCTCACATATGATGACCGAACCACCCACTAATAGCCCGTGTTATAGTATAAAACATGGCAGGTTACCGGGGGTGGAGAAGGCGAGATATAAATCTCACCAAGCTTTGACCAAAGGTAAAAAAGATTGAGATAAATGTTGGAAGTGACATTTGCCCCCGCCCTTATCAAAATGAAAAACACACAACTTAACGCCATCCTGCCACATAAGCGTTAACCCGAGGAGGCCGGATACTCCTGTTCACGTGAAGGAGCTTCAATCCCTGACTCCAGGAAGGGCGGGCAACCTGTAACGATGGTTGCCCGCCCCTGCGTTAAAAAATATAGTGGAACGGGATCTAATAATAAGAGTTTGTCCCCTCAGAGGGTTTGCTTGACTTTTCGTTATACAATTGGCCGACTCGTGAAAAATTGCTATCTTCGCTCAAAAGTACTACCGATAAACCAATTTTCAACACCTCCACGGCGCATGAGTCAAACTACAAAGCCTGTCATAACAATAGTCATCCCGGTCTATAACCGATGTGACATTGTATCGGCTACCCTTTCATCCATAGCCGCCCAGACATACAGGCCATTTGATGTGATCCTTATTGATAACAATTCAACCGACAACACATTAAACACACTTGACGACTGGAAACAATCCATGACAGCTTCACAGGCCGGCAAAGGTATCAGGGTTACTGTAACCGGATGTTCAAGAACCGGTGCATCGGCCGCAAGGAATACCGGACTCTACCTTGTCTCCACTCCATGGGTGATGTTCTTCGACTCTGACGACATCATGGGCCCTGAACATGTGGCCATTACCGTGAAGGATATAGAAAACAATCCCGATGCCGACATCATAGGATGGAACACTACAATTCTTGACAAGAAAGGCAATAAATCACGCATATCCTGTTTCCACACCGATAATGTGTCATGGCGCAATCTATTCAACGGGATGCTGTCCACACAACATTACTGTGCGAGAACATGCATTATGAAGGAAGCCGGAGGATGGAACGAGAGTGTCCACTTCTGGATCGACATCGAGTTAGGCGCACGTCTGCTCTCGTTGTCTCCCCACATAATAAAATCAGATACCAAAGACAATAACCGTGTGATCGTGATGCGAAGTGAAAACTCGATTACCGGTACCCCAGACACCGATCCGGCAAGAATAGAACCGGCACTACACTCAATAGGCATAAGCACCCCCGGTGGCTGTAAAAACCGCATATTGCTAAAAAAAATAATAGAAGCAGCCATATGTTCCAGAGCGGGGTCCGACAAAGGGAAGATACTTTATAAAAAAACATTGCAGGAATGTGACAGCATATATCTTAAATGGCTGTTATGCCAGGCCTATTTCTACACCATGTGGGGTGGCCGAGGCATTGCATTGCTGTACCGCATACTGCATCTGCTACGATAGTGTCATCTATTGCCGGTTACGCTTGTTGTAATTCTTCAATGATGTGAAATTATCCTCAAACATTACATCTCCGCTTTCCACACATATCATGCCCTCACCACCGTTTATCATGCGATAATCATATATAAAGTCATTGTCATCAAGCTCTTTTACAAACAGGCTCCTTGATGTAACACCAAGTGCAGGCAACATGACAGTATCGCCCTGACAGCTGTTACGGGTAAGCTCAACACGCCTCGACTGGATATCTTCATAACTGCTTGCTTTACCGGTCAATATATCCACAACAGCCGTACCGAAGGGACTTTCGAGTGAGAATGGGCCTATGAACAGGAAAGCAAACAGCGCCCCATACATTACATACCGGCGGGAAAGAATAATCTCGGTAAGTCTTTTTGTCATACCGGCGTTCCTGTGCAACAATATGTTGACACCATAAAAATATGCTATCACATAAAAAACAAGCAGACAATTGGCTGTCCTGTCAACCATAACCGATGACAGTCCCAGTGTAGGAGGTATATGGGCAAGAAACACCGTCACTGCAAATGCAAACAGATATCGGGAAAAACTCACATCGAAAATTACTGACGCCGACAATCTGTACCCGTATAGAGGTATATATATTACCGTAGCCACCAACAGCAGAGGCATCCACAGGAATAACCAGCCTACAGTCTGTATAAAGCTCACAGCTACAGTCCATATATAGGGATGGGACGACAGCTGGTATTCCATTCTAATACCATTTCCGGGAGACAGCATTACAATAATCATGGCTATAACCGATACACACGTGAGCAGATGATAACGCCGTCCTCCATATATCCATGACACGTACAGCAATGTGCATACGGTCAGGACAGCAATCACTTCATTTCCTCCCGGTATTATAGCGGCCAATATAAATGCCGTCACCCCGGCTATCCTATCTTTACGTAACAATAGGACAATCAACAACATATACATTAACGACGGTATTGTATACGCCGTATATGATGAAAACCAGTAAAAAGCCTGTGACACACTTGGAAACAGACTTATATAAACCAGCAACAGGAGGGCTCCCAATCCCATACACTCAATTCCCCTTAGATATCTTTTTAATCCTATTAACGGGAAGAATATGAAAGATATCATGAACAGAAGCACCACTACGGCCGAGAATATCATGAACAATAAGAACGGTGACCGGCTTATCACAAACGGATTGACCGATGAAATGAATGTGGCAAAATATCTCCCGCTCCAGTTGTTCCAGCTGTCAACGACCGATTCAAAACAGTTCCTGTCTATATGTTCCAATGCAAAATAATAATCGTCATTGACAGGAAAAACATATCCGCACAAAATGAAGAACGGTATGAATGCCAGTACCGCCACCCCAACAAGCATATAGCCAGTTCTCATTGTGCCGACCGTCTTATCCATGTCGGCTCTAAATCATAGACAGCGCACGTAATCCCTCCATTACCTCGCTTACCGACATATGCCGCCGCTCCTCAAGCACGTTTACAAAGTCGTTTACCACCGACTGTACACCACTATGGCGGAACAATCGTTGCATATAACTGAACTGCTTGTTAAACAACGTGTTTACCTCATCCTCTTCAAGCTGACAAGTCTCGCTTCCCTCTTCAACAACATACTGATGAACAAGTTTCAGCATCTCGGGTGTGATCTCTTCGCGCCGGTGAACATAGTACCGGCACAGGACATTAGCAACGAGCATGCCCATGGTCACATTGTAATGTTCAACAAGATGATTCCATGCTATGCGGGCCGACAGACGCGGGTTCCCGGCAAAATAATAATCGGGGGTGAACTTCATCATCTCATCGGCCGGAGCATCCACGTCGATGCCTGCGAGCAAACCCTCGCTGTCCATCACTACAATACTCATAGCCATCCCTGCGAGACCATAGCAACGGTCACGCTCGTCGGTATATTTTAAAGTAGATTTATTATCAGACATAATATTCAGCATTAATTACTTTAATTCACAACAAGAATCTTTGTAACGGCGCCATGTGTTTCCATTCCCTCGCCGCTCTGCGATGCATATACATAATATACACCGGTCTTGACACGATGTCCCTGGCGGTCACATCCGTCCCAAACGAGCATACCGCCCTCACTGGTGGCCTGATGGAACACATTACCGGCCGCATCGGCTATCTTGACAAGAGAATTTTCCATGAGTCCCGTTACAGTGATCCACCCTGTATACTCGGGACGAACGGGATTAGGGTAGGCATACACCTCCGAGAAATCATCACGTGCCAGGGCCGACATACTGCTGTACATCACTATACCATTGGCGGTACCGAAGTATACATTGTTACTGTCGTCACATATAACAGAATATACGGCATAGTCGGGTATAGGGGAATTAGTAGGATCAAAGTGTTCGAGTATCTCGTCGCCATTCTCGCTCACAAGATACACACCCGAGTTGAGGGTGGCTATCCACTTGCGGTCGGACGCATCTATAGCCATCGCACATATTGTCTCTCCGTTAAGAAGATAATCGGCAAAATTTGTTCCGTCACGACGTGGAACCTTAAGGTGGTTCACTCTTACTTTAGATCCTGTGATATCATCGGGATCGGTTATCTCCACTATACCGTTATCGGTACCAAGCCACACCCGGCCTCTCCTGTCCTCCAGCAGGCACATGCTTCTTGAGAAAGAAAAATAGGAGCCGTCTTGATCTACAAGCTCGCTACTCACTATTATTGTATCGTCGCCTGGCGATACAGTGCCTTTGGTCTTTATCACTGCAGGATGCGATTCATAACCTCCATCTATATAGAACATGTTGTCACTGTGCCTGCACGACAACAAATATCCTGTATGATAAGGTTCAACATAGTAATCAGCTACCTGCCAGTCATCCTTGGAGGTCTCCTTGCCCACCTTGGACGACTCCAGCATATTGAACTGGTTCTTATCGGAGAAAGTCACTACCCACAGGTTGCCCTTCCTGTCAAATTCCAATCCCAGGATTTCCAGCTTGTACCCGTTAATAATAGACAAAAGTGACGAATTGTCCTCATAATAATGAACAATTTCCTTTCCATCCTTCATATAATAGAATCCATCCCACATTGATCCCACTAAATAACAATCGGGATTGGCTGGATCCTCTTTCATCAGGTAGCCACCCTTGTAGCCTACAGGAGAAGTGCCGTAAGGTCTATGGTTCTTGTTTTTTATACTATACTCTACAGGTGTGATATCACTTACCACACCATCCTTTATACGGTTGATATAAAACAGTCCATGCTCGGTGTCTCCTGGATTTACACTCCCTCCCAGCAAATTGCTGAAACCATAGCTGAAAGCATACAGAGCACCCGACTCACCTTTTTCCAACCTACCTACAATACTGAATGTAAGGGCATTATCGGGACGTGCCGGCTCTGACAATACCGTTACCTCACCTCCATCTACCGAGAAAGATGACAGCCCGGCATCCGAGCCGAGCCACAGTTCACGCAGTCCACGGTATGAACCAATGTTCTTGATCTCATAGTTGGAGCCAACCTTCACAGCTTCAAGATCGGTGCCCGATACAGATGTGGAAGTGATAACGCCGTCGGGTGCAATGGTGTATATTGCATTATATGTATGACACATGATCGAACCGTCGGCAAGCTTATTAAGATTTTTTACAGCTTCTATACCGAGTCCCGTACGCTCGTTTATCACCTCTATATTGGCTTCACTCTCCTTAAGGCGCGCTACAGTGATACGGCTGTTCTGATCGGTAAGCATCACTACCATGTCACCGGATAGTGTCATGGCATTGTTTACAATATATCCCTGTGGCCACAATGTCAATGCATCCATAGATGTCAGCGACCTGTTCTTGTCGGCACTATAAAAACGAAAAGAGGCTATAAGCCACAAAGTATCTTCATTCACTACCACCGAGGTCATGTCCAGCCCGTAGTTGCCTGAGGTTATAACCTCTTTCTTCCTGTAGTCAAACACCACCACGCCGAAGTTTGTGGCCACATATATCTTGTCGCCGTCAAAATCCATGTCGTTCACTACCGGAATAATACCTATCGACGCGTCCTTGATATCGGGAAGATTGTACACACGCCCTTCACTGTCTATTATATCAATATTAGAATTGGAATACACAACCACGAGATAATCCTTTTCATAGTTGTAGTACACCTTCTTTATATTGTTGTCACTGAGACGCTGGCCTGTGGAATAGTTATAGGTCTCATCGTTCTCCTTGTCGTATGAATAAAGCTGGCCGCAGGTAAGGTAGTAGACCACTCCAGGAGTGTCTACAACATGGTCGACAGTCGAGAACGCTGCAAAAGTTTTCCAGCTTCCTACAGCAAGCTGGGCACCGGCCGAGAGTACCGCGCCAATATATATTACAAACAATAACAAACAGCGTAATTTCATAGAATAGTATTTAGAGAGATTTCAAAAGGGACAGCAGTGCCCTGACGGCACGTCCACGGTGGCTGATGCTGTTCTTGGTATCTGAATCCATCTGGGCAAACGATAATCCCACCTCATCTGCTGGCGACTCGTCGGGAATAAACACCGGGTCGTAGCCGAATCCATTGTCACCCTTTGGCTCACGGGATATGACACCCTCCACACACCCCTCTACCACATGACATCCCATCGAGTCGGAAAGCAGTGTGATTACAGTGCGGAAACGTGCACGCCGGTTGTCCTTATCCTTCATATTGGCCAGCAAGAGATTCATGTTGGCCAGGCTGTCATGCCCCTCGCCGGGCGCATAGCGGGCCGAACGCACCCCAGGTTCACCACCAAGGGCATCCACCTCAAGGCCTGTATCGTCGGCAATGCAGTCATATCCATACCGGTCCTTTACCCAGCGGGCCTTGATCATGGAATTCTCTTCGAGAGTGGATCCTGTCTCGGGAATATCGTCATGACAGTCTATGTCGGCGAGCGAGAGTATACTTAGCGAGTTGCCCACCACGGCGCGCAACTCGCTAAGTTTATGAATGTTGTTTGTAGCAAAAACAATCTGTCGTATCATATAAATATAACGTGAGTACCGACTGTTTATTACCCCACTACAATATTAACAATCTTGCCCGGCACCACTATTACCTTGCGTATGGTCTTGCCATCCATCCACTTAGCAGCGAGTTCGTGAGACAAAGCCACTTGCTGTACATCCTCGTTCGACATGCCGGCAGGGATCTGGATATTATAACGGGCCTTGCCGTTGAACGACACAGCCATCGTGAGGGTCGACTCCTTGAGATAATCCTCGTTCCAGCATGGCCATGCGGCGTCACACACAGTAGTATCGTTGCCCAGGGCATGCCACAGTTCCTCGGCCACATGAGGAGCGAACGGAGCGAGCACGACAACAAGGTCTGAAAGCACAACACTATTATGGCTCTTGAGCTGTGTGAGTTCGTTAACACATACCATGAAAGCGCTTATCGAGGTGTTGTATGAGAATGACTCTATATCACCTGTCACCTTCTTTATGAGCTTGTGTATACTCTTGAGTTCCTCGGCCGAGGGCTCACCGTCGGTCACAAGCAGAGTGTCACCCTTGTAGAAGAGATTCCACAGTTTTTTTATAAAGCGGCTCACACCGTCGATACCGTTGGTATCCCACGGCTTGCTCTGCTCCACAGGCCCAAGGAACATCTCGTACAGGCGCAGGGTGTCGGCACCGTAACGCTCCACTATATCATCGGGATTGACTACATTGAACATAGACTTTGACATCTTCTCTACAGCCCATCCGCAAACATACTTTCCATCCTCGAGTATAAACTCGGCATCGGCATAGTCGGGACGCCATTTCTTGAAGGCCTCGGTATCGAGCACATCATTGCTCACTATATTCACATCCACATGTATTGGAGTCACATCATAGTTGTCTTTGAGCCCGGCCGACACGAATGTGTTGGTATCCTTGATACGGTATACAAAGTTGCTCCTACCCTGTATCATACCCTGGTTGATAAGCTTTCTGAAAGGCTCTGACTCGCACACCACACCGAGATCATACAGGAACTTGTTCCAGAAACGGCTGTATATAAGATGGCCTGTGGCATGCTCGGTTCCTCCCACATAGAGGTCGACATTACGCCAGTAGCTGTTTACGGCAGGATCCACAAGTGCCTTGCCGTTGTGAGGATCCATATAACGCAGATAGTAGGCACTTGATCCGGCAAATCCAGGCATGGTGTTAAGCTCCAGAGGATACCCATCGGTGGTTGTCCAGTCTTTGGCACGTCCCAGCGGAGGCTCACCGGTCTCGGTGGGAAGATATTTATCCACCTCGGGAAGCTGTAGCGGGAGACAGCTTTCATCAAGCATACATGGTATGCCATCCTTATAATATACGGGGAAAGGCTCACCCCAATAACGCTGACGGCTGAATATGGCATCGCGCAGACGATAATTGGTCTTCACACGGCCTATCCCCTTTGCCTCGATAAATTTCTTGGTGGCGGCAATGGCATCCTTCACCTCCATACCGTTGAGATCAAGTTCCTCGCCAGCCGAGTTTATCATCCGGCCCTCCTTGGCGTCAAAACTCTCCTCGCTCACGTCGGCACCCTCGATAAGCGGAACAACGGGCAGATCAAAGTGGCGTGCGAAGGCATAGTCACGCGAGTCATGAGCCGGCACTGCCATGATGGCTCCTGTGCCGTATCCGGCAAGCACATAATCGCTCACCCACACCGGGATATTCTTTCCGGTCAAAGGATTGACAGCATATGCGCCGGTAAACACTCCGCTCACCTTCTTGTCGATCATGCGCTCGCGCTCGGTCTTGTGCTTGATAGAGGTTATATAATCATCGACAGCCTTGCGCTGCGAGGGGGTGACTATCATGTCAACATACTTGCTCTCCGGAGCCAGCACCATGAATGTAACTCCAAACACGGTGTCGGCACGTGTGGTGAAGATATCGAGCACCACATCGCTTCCGGCGATCGGGAATTTCATCTCGGCACCCTCCGAGCGGCCTATCCAGTTGCGCTGTGTCTCCTTTATAGAGTCACTCCAGTCAAGATCTTCAAGGTCTTCAAGAAGGCGGCCTGCATATGCACTCACTCGCAGACACCACTGGTACATGAGTTTCTGCTCCACCGGGAACCCACCGCGTATAGACACACCCTCGCTCACCTCGTCATTGGCAAGTACCGTGCCGAGTTGCGGACACCAGTTCACCATCGTGTTGCCCAGGTAGGCAATACGGTAATTCATGAGAGTATCGCTCTTGGTCTTTTCATCCATGGCATTCCACTCGGCGGCGGTGAAATGGAGTTCCTTGCTGCTCCAGGCATTGATACCGTCGGTACCGCCTGTCTCGAAACTTGCCACAAGATCGGCTACGGGCATAGCCTTGCCGACCTTCGTGTCATAGTAGCTTTCAAACATCCTGATGAAAGCCCACTGTGTCCACTTGTAGTAGTCAGGTGAACATGTACGTATCTCGCGATCCCAGTCAAAGCTGAATCCTATCTTCTCGAGCTGACTGCGATAACGGGCAATATTGGTATTGGTGGTTATCTCGGGGTGCTGTCCCGTCTGTATGGCATATTGCTCGGCAGGCAGACCATATGCGTCATAGCCCATTGGATGAAGAACATTAAATCCCTGCAGGCGCTTGTAGCGGCTGTATATGTCGGATGCTATATAACCCAGCGGATGCCCTACATGAAGACCTGCTCCCGAGGGATAGGGAAACATGTCAAGAACATAGTACTTGGGCTTCCCCTCCACTATATCGGTCTTGTATACATTATTGTCTTTCCAGTATTGTTGCCAGCGGGCTTCTATATCGCGATGATTGTACTCCATTTATAATGATTGGTGATTTATTATTAGATATTGAAATATATTGTATGTGTTATTAACAGCGTCAGCATGATTTTACATGGCCAGCATCCTGTCTATGGGACGCCTGGCAAGCTTAGCTACCTCAGGGTCGACCGTTACCTCGGGACGTCCGTCACGCAGGCAGTCACGCAGTTTCTCCAGTGTATTAAGTTTCATGAAACTGCAGTCGTTGCATCCACAGGTAGAGTCGGTAGGCGGAAGCGGAATGAATGTCTTACCGGGACACTGCCGCTGCATTTCATGCAGGATACCGCTCTCTGTAGCCACTATGAACTCTGTAGCCTCGTTGCTTACGGCATAGTCAAGCAGAGCGGCGGTAGATCCCACAACATCGGCCAGCAGGACAACAGCACGCTTACACTCCGGATGAGCCAGTACGCGGGCCTGAGGATGAGCTTTCTTAAGTTCCACAAGTTTTTCAACCGAGAACTGCTCATGGACATGGCAGGCACCGTCCCACAACAGCATGTCACGTCCGGTGACACTGTTTATATAGGAACCGAGATTACGGTCTGGACCGAATATAAGCCTGGCATCTTTTGGAAAAGACTCCACTACCTTGCGGGCGTTGGATGAAGTTACAACCACATCGGTAAGAGCCTTCACTGCAGCAGATGTGTTTACATAACTTATCACCTGGTAGTCGGGATGAGCCTTTACAAATTTCTCAAACTCCGGAGCAGGGCAGGAATCGGCAAGCGAGCATCCGGCCTGGGCATCCGGTATCAGCACTGTCTTGCCAGGGCACAGGATCTTGGCAGTCTCACCCATGAAATGCACACCACACATTACTATCACCGGATTCTCCAGACCGGCGGCTATGCGGGCCAGGGCGAGCGAGTCACCTATATGGTCGGCCACCTCCTGTATCTCTCCACGTGTATAGTAGTGGGCCAGGATGACAGCGTTCTTCTCGGCTTTAAGTCTAAGTATCTCCTTCTTCAACTCCAGGGTTGCCGAAGCTTTATCTACATCCATTATTAATTTATTTTCTTTTTTAAGTTTTAAGATTTTCAAAAAAAACAATAACAATAAGTGGTGTCAATAACTGTAATAACTTTACGTGTAAAAACTTGCATATTAAGTTATCTTCATGTACACATTCATTGACTTACATGTTATAAACACTATTATATCCTATGATATAGACACTTATCTATGTTATAAACATTGTGTTAATAACATGCAAAGTTAATAATTTTATATCACATTCACCCTTTATAACTCAACATTTTACTGTTTAAAATCCAAATAAATATTGATGGTGTAAAATTTGGAGGATAAAAGGTGGATGGCTGATAGAAAAAGTACCCGAAATAATCAAGTGAAATGTCCTGATAATTGTTGGTGTTTTATGAACACTTATCAACAATATTATTGACATTGTTGATATATGGACTGGCGAGGGGTTGGAAAATAAATTATAATAACTATATTTGTAGTCGATTACACCTTTTTTGAATCAATCATTAAAACTTTAAATTTATAATTATGTTCAAAAACCAACCTGCCGGGCTGTATGTGCTGTCACTCGCCAACACGGGCGAGCGCTTCGGCTATTACACGATGCTCGCTATCTTCCTGTTCTACCTGCAGGCAAAGTTTGGTCTGGACGCCGCATGGACGGGCCAGATATTCTCGATTTTCCTCGCTTTAGTGTATTTTATGCCTCTGGTGGGAGGATGGCTTGCCGACAAATGGAGTTTCTCAAAGTGTGTAGTTACCGGCATATCGGTTATGTTCATAGGCTATGCGCTTATGTCGGTTCCCACTCCCGTGCGTGAGAATACCTCGCTCTATATACTATTTGCCGCCCTGTTGCTGATATCGGTAGGTACCGGCCTTTTCAAAGGCAACCTGCAGGTGATGGTAGGCGACCTGTATAACAACAGCCGGTATGGTGACCGTCGTGACTCGGCTTTCTCAATTTTCTACATGGCTATTAACCTTGGCTCGATGTTCGCTCCGATGGCTGCCATATCGCTCAAGAATCTTGCACTCACACGTAGTGGTTTCAATACCGACGATTCGATGGCGGCTACATTGAGCAACTGGTGTATAGATACCAATGAGTTTACCAATATGCCTGCCCAGGGATCGGAACAGCTCAAGGCCATGGCCGACTTTGCCAAGGACAAGGGAATGGCCGAGGGTGGAGATCTTGCAGGTTTCCTCTCTGATTACCTCAGCGGATTCTTTGCCAAGTGCAGTAATGTGGGCGAATCTCTTACGGTCAATGCTCATGATTATATATCGGCATTCTCGGAGGGTTGCGGCTATGCATTCATGCTTGCCTGCGGTTCGCTGATATTGAGTTTCCTTATCTACTTCTTGGGACGCAGTACCTACAGGCATATCATCACCGACAAGAAGTCGGGAGCCAAGAAAAATGAAAAGGCTGTCAGCGCCGGCCCCGAGCTAACACCGGCTCAGACCAAGCAGCGTATTGTGGCTCTTCTGCTTGTATTTGCCGTGGTAATTTTCTTCTGGATGGTATTCCATCAGAACGGTCAGACTCTCACTGAGTTTGCAAAGAGCTGTACCGCCAATTCATCAAGTAGCTGGACCCGTATAGGATTCAATATATGGGCTCTCGCATCAATAGCTGTGGGTGTATACGCTCTGTTCAGCCTTATCCAGAGCAAGACCGCCAAGGCAAAGGTAATAAGCGGTGTCATACTGGCTGCGGCAGTAGGTCTTGTGACATGGTTCTACTTTAAGACTCCCGATACAGTGGAGAATATCGACCCTGCCGTCTACCAGCAGTTCAATCCCTTCTATGTGGTGGCTCTGACACCTTTCTCGATGGCGCTGTTCGGCTGGCTTGCAAGCCGTGGCAAAGAGCCGTCGGCACCACGTAAGATTGGTTACGGCATGGTAGTGGCCGGTGCGGCATATCTCGTGATGGTGTTTGCTTCGCTCAATCTTATAGGCACTAACGGCAGCGAGTCGCCCAACTGGCTTATCTCTACCTATCTGCTCCTGACGTTTGCCGAGCTGTTGCTCTCTCCCATGGGTATATCGTTTGTGTCAAAGGTTGCACCTCCCAAGTACAAGGGCAGCATGATGGGCGGATGGTTTGCCGCCACCGCCATAGGCAACTACCTTGTTTCGATTCCCATGCTTATGTGGGGCAAGGTATCGGTGCCTGTCATCTGGGGTATCCTTATCGCCATCTGTCTGCTGTCGGCCGCCTTTATCTTCTCTATCATGAAGAAACTGGAGGCAGCTACAAGCGATGAAGCTCCCGCTGTAGAGCCGGCTAAGGCTATCGAGACCGTCGAGGACGACGCTATCTGATAATAGATATAATCTTATAAAACCCCGGGCTGTGTCATAATACTCATGATACAGCCCGGTTTTATTGTGTAGACTTAAGTGATGGGAGGTTTATGCATCATAGGATGGCAATAGATGGGGTATCTTTGCCGTCGGCATATTTATTAAGTAAGCGTTGAATATAATTTATACCATATTAAGGTTGTATGAAGGTGATTTTCAACCTTGCTTGTCAGTCACAGAGCTACGGCTATGCTCCATTCGCACAAGGCCTAAACTCATCCTATAATATAAACTAATTTGCAACACTTACTTAACTAAAAGATTTGATTATGAAAAACACTCTTTTGCCTTCAAGGCCTGATCATGCCGGTGATTGTGTAAATATGCGTCCGTGCGCTTCGGTAAAGGAAGGGTATCTTGAGCCTGTCATGGCTCCAGCGTTGATTGACAGCCTACCATGGAAAACAGTGGGAGTCTATATCGAGGATAACGGGATTATGACCGAACTGTTTGCCGCAGGCTCTGTATTGGGAGCCTGCAGTCATAGTGTAGAAGAGGAGTCACCTCGTCCTTATGTAGTAGCCGACTGGCTCGATGGTGAGATAATTGACTCTTACCGGTGTAGCGGCGGATATGTGATAATTACCGACAGGGATATTTACAGGGTTGACTATGACAGTGCAGGGATACTGAGATGTAGGGTGAATGTGGACGTCTCGGAGTATCCTGTGCCGATGATCAGTATTATGTCCGAAACATCAATGACGTTGTCGGTAGGGGCTTTCAAGGTGTCGGGTAGCTATGGACAGGGAAGTGTGAGATTGCAGGCCGATGACGCCGACAGGCTCAGAGATGCCTTATATGAAGCATATGCAGGCGGGGTGGCCGATGCCGGGTATGACGGACAATATATAGCTCCTGTACTGGCAAGGTACCGGCTCTTTGACCGCGCCGGCAATATGGTGATGGAATCAGTTCCTAAACTTATAGTGCCTACCGGCAGGCATGACCGTTCGATGACAACTGTGCTGTCGGTGGATACGGCGGGAGGATATGTGCTGGCAGGTGGTTTGACCGTGCCGCTTTTCAAGATAGGAGTATCATTGCCGGCCGAGACAGCAGTCGGTGTGGCCGGACAGCGTGTAGGACGTCTCGAGGTTCAGGTGACTCCCAGCATACATAGCGTGGATCCGGGCCTGTCGGCTGTACACAGGCTGGATACATCATCGGGCAGGATTATGTTGCACGCTACGTTGCCGGGATGCGGATCATCATCAGGCAAGGCTACGGCACGTTACAGAAGGGATGTGATGAAGGCTCTCGCCGGCTGTGACTTGTTGTTCGAGACAGTATTGTCGGTAAGAAATCCTTTCACTGTATCGGGCACAGCGGGTGGGCTAACCATGCAGGTGATGCCCGTGGCCCGTTCGCTTAAAGAGGAGCGGTTGTTGCTGTCGCGTGCTGTATGCAGTGATGTACCTGGATGGCTTACAAGGTGCATGTTGCCTCATACGGTAAGGGGGCGGGTGGCTCGTCGTGACGGGGATACTACGGTCATGGGAAATCTCAGTGTAGGACTCTTTGCCGGTCACCCGATGGAATACTTTGCCAACAATGGGAGTGAACTTGATGACATCGAGACTGTCGCGGTAGTGACATTCGAAGACGGGCGCCGGCTTGTGACACGTGGCGGAGGGCATACATGGGCCGATATGAAACTTTCTCCTCTCGTGGTGTATCCCGACAGGGAGGCACGTTCAATAAGCCTGTTTGCAAAGGGGAGCGACATGACTGTAAGAAGCGTTACATTGCAGCTTGAGCCGTGCGGCAGGTTTGCCTGCTGTCTGGATGAAGATGTATGGCCGGTGGAGCCGGTTGCCGGAGCTACAGGATGGGATATACCAGATACTGTTGATCCGGTAATACGCTATCCAGGCAATATCATAGTCTATGGCGGTGATATCCCTGGAGGAGACATGTCCGGTAAAGAGATATTTATGGGCTGTATAAATGCTCTGCATCCGGTAGGACAGCCGTCATCCTCGGCCTGGGAATCTTCAAGGTCACGTTATAATGTGATGGGTGACGAAGGCATATTCACATTGTCGATGAAAGGTCGTAAGGTTTCCTCACCGGTGAGACTTGATTCTCGTCCGGTAATGCGTCGTGATGCTGTGGCGACGGTATCGGGCGGTGACAAGGGGGTAAGTGTATACGCCATAGCGGGAGGTGATCTTGTAGTTGTATCGGGAAACAAGGTTGTGACTTTAGCGCGTGACATAGATGCCGGTATGCTCGTGTGGGACAGTATCCATGCCGAGTTGACAGCTATCCCGTGCGATATGTCGGGCATATCCCGTGCGCTTGTATATCATGTGGATTATGGCGGATGGTCAACACGCCTGTTGCCGGGTATTAGTGCTGTATATAGCAGTCAGCTTGTATCACGTGTGACATCGGTTGACGACGGCGGGGCATTGCTTGATATATGTCGCGAGGTGGGGGAGGTGTCATGTTGCCGTTATTCGGCCCGGCCTGAGCTGGATATCACCCACCAGTTGAGAGGCATACCGTTTGTGGGTGAAGTTACTGTAGATGTAACAGGCGGTTATATGGATGGAATGGTGACGGTAGAGGGTCACAATGGCCGTGAACCGTGGAGTGTGTTCTCACAGCTTATGGTCGAGGGTGCGGTCAACCGGCCTTTATGCCATCATCTTGTCATGCCGGCCCGGAAGTGTGTTAAGGTTACGGTCGATGCTGTGATGAGCAGAGACAGCCGCCTTGGAGATTTTGTTGTCACACCTGTTATGATTGATAGAAGATGATAGAAGAAGATGTATTGTTTCGTCGTATAGCCGGCACGCCGTTTGATCCGGTATCGGGAAAGGGATGTGCCGGTGACAGGGTTGAAGTGGCTCGTCCGGTGGAAGGTGGCACGGTATATGTTCCGCGCACCATGACGCTTGACGGGCGATATCCCGGTTCGCTCGTCTCGGCAGTGGAGTTTGACAGACTACGACTGTGTCACGACTTTGAATTCTGGGCTATCACATGCTGTAACATACGCGACAAGAAGACGGGCACCGTAATTCCGTTCCGTCTCAACGATCCCCAGCGGTATGTGGTGGAGATGTTTGAGGAGGATCGTACGGCAGGACGTCCCCTGCGTTTTATAATGCTCAAGGCGCGACAGTGGGGAGGCTCCACTCTCGTGCAGATGTACATGGCATGGATACAGTGTACCCAGCGATGTAACTGGAATTCGCTCATATGTGCCCATGTAAAGGATACATCGGCCATAATAAGAGGAATGTACAGCGATATGCTTGCCGCTTATCCCAGGCAGTTGTGGATGGGTGATGAGGGATCCGAACCTGCCTTCCGTGGCTTTGAGCGTTCGATCAATGTGCGTGAGATAAGTGGCCGCGGATGTCGCGTTACTGTTGGCTCGAGTGAGAACCACGAGGCTGTGAGAGGTGGAAACTATGCTATGGCCCACCTCTCTGAGGTGGCTTTCTGGGCCGATACCGTGCTACGTACGCCTCGACAACTTGTGAGGGCTGTATGTGGTTCGATAGATATCTCTCCATTGACACTCATCGTGATGGAGAGTACGGCAAACGGTGTGGGTAACTATTTCCACAGCGAGTGGTTGAGGGCATGTGCCGGCACGAGCGACAAGCGCCCGCTGTTCATACCATGGTACTACATATCGGCCTATAGCATGCCTGTGGATGACCCCGGGACTCTGCTTGACTCGCTTGATGACTATGAGCGCAGACTTATGGATAACTTCGGTTGCAGTATCGAGCAGGTCAACTGGTATCATCTGCGTCGCCGCGAGTATCCCGACCATGCCATGATGCAGGCCGAGTATCCCACAACCGCTGTCGAGGCTTTCACCCACTCGGGCCATCAGGTGTTTTCACGTGAGCATATTGAGAGACTGAGGTCTAAGTGTGTGGATCCGGTGGTGAAGGGTGATATGACAGGGCCGGTGGCCACCGGCCCTGAGGCATTGTGTACCATGAGGTTCACCCCATCGGCATCGGGCAGTCTAAGCGTATGGAAATATCCTGTGGCCGATGCAGTGGATTATAACTCGAGGTATATGGTTGTGGTGGATGTAGGCGGAAGATCGTTCAGGAGCGACTATTCGGTCATAGCCGTCTTTGACAGGATGTCTTTTCATGACAGGCTTGAGGTTGTAGCCCAGTGGCGCGGACACTGTGACCATGATGTGCTGGCATGGAAAGCGGCCGCGATTGCCCGGTGGTATGGCGAGGCTTATCTTGTATATGAGAGCAATACGCTCGAGACTGATAATACCGAGGGAGATCCGTCGCTGTTCATTCTCAATGATATATCGTTTCATTATGGCAATCTATACTATCGTCAGGCAAGCGAGCCGGGATGTTACTCAGCGACGCGCCGTCCGGGATTTCACACCAACCGCTCCACCAAGAGTCTGGCTATAACGCGTCTCAATGCCGCTATACGTGACGGTCGGCTTGAGGAGCGTGACCAGGAGGCGTGCAATGAGATGAATACCTACGAGAATCTGCCCAACGGCTCGCAAGGAGCGCGTCAGGGACATCATGACGACATTCTTATTACACGTGCGATAGCTCTGGCGGTACTGCCGTCCATGGATTCTCCCGATATATACAATGAGACTGTGGATCTACTCGGATGCCGTCGCTGACAGTTCGCGGGCAAGGACTGATACACCCTCGCCGGCTCCGGTCTTGATGACATGGACGCCGGCGGGAACCCTTGCCGGATTGGGATCGATATAGTAAACCGGCACGCCGCGGCGTACGTAGTGCAGGAGTCCGGCGGCAGGGTAGACATTCAGTGAGGTGCCTATTACCACAAAGATATCGGCCTGCTCCACCAGCTCTATCGCCGGCTCGATGTTGGGCACAGCTTCCTGGAAGAACACTATGTGTGGCCTTACCCTGTGACCGTCAATGACGGTGTCGGGGGTTGTCTCCAATGTCTGTGGTGTTAGTGTGTAGACCCTGCTTTCGTCATCGATGGCGCGTACTTTCATCAGCTCGCCGTGCAGGTGCAGTACATTGCTGGAACCTGCGCGTTCGTGCAGGTCATCGACATTCTGTGTGATGATATGCACGTCATAGTCTTTCTCCAGTTCCACGAGTCCCTTGTGACCGGCATTGGGCCGGGCCTTGAGAAGATCGGCGCGACGCTGGTTGTAAAATGAGTGGACAAGCCCGGGATTGCGGGCAAAACCGTCGGCACTGGCTACATCCATCACAGGATATTGTTCCCACAGGCCTCCGGTATCCCTGAAGGTTGCAATCCCGCTCTCGGCGCTCATGCCGGCCCCGGTCGATATGACAAGTTTCTTTTTCATAACTAAGAGTTGTAAAGATTATTCATACACTCAATACAATCAATAGCCAAATATACTCATAAGCCGAGAGTAATGCCAAATTTATTTGAGCATTACCGAGCGAAAGTATATAGGACGATAGTCAAATATACACAGAATATTCGGTGATAATAAGAGTGATAGTCGGCCTTAGGTCGAAAGCTACTTCATTGAGTCAAATTTACTCAAAAAAAGTTAACCCCGATTGGGGTGGGACGGTTTTTTATTACCTTTGTCATATTGACTTTCCACTGCTTTCTTATCATGAAACATATACTCCACCTCATAATATGCCTTGTCATTGCCGTCATAGCCACTGCGGCGCGTGTTCCTTCAAAGCGTGCTTCACAGGGTGTGTCGGTAGACCTGGCCGAGATAAAGGCAAGTGTAACCGACCCTGCCTCGCCTTACTACTTTCCGCGCCTCATGAAGCGTTTCCAGGAAAACGAGACTATCATGACTACCGACGACTATCGTTATCTCTACCTCGGCACCATGTTTCAGGAGGACTATAACCCTTATCGCAGGAGTATTTATGCCGAGAGGGTAAACCCATTGACATTCAAGGAGAAACATTCGCGTGCCGAGCTTGATTCCATGATAAGCTATACGACACTGGCTCTTGATGACACCCCGTTTGACATCAACCAGATGAATTTTCTTATCTATGCTCTCCGTGAGAAAGGAAAGGTAAACATCGCCAACATATGGCAATACCGCCTCAACCGTCTTCTCGAAGCCATCGTGTCGACCGGTACAGGTGCCGATACAGCCGGAGCGTGGTATGTCATATATCCACGCGACGAGGCTACTATCATCAATCTTAGCAGCAAGAAAGTGCAGTCGCTCAAGCCATCCTTTGTAGAGCCATATTACGACTGTATAGAGGTTACCGACGGGCAGGGACGCCAGCAGCAGTACTACTTCAACATCAAGACAGTACTCGAGGAATTCAACCGCAAGAATCCCGAATAAAGCCGCCGCAACGTATCGTATTTAAAGACCACATGAGGCGTGTCAATTCTGTATTCAAGTCAACATCAATTCTAAAGATTTCATAAAGTTAAATTCAAACACTCTCTTTAATCATAAAATCAGGGTAGTTTATGAGGCTGCGCCGTAAACCTTAATTACGACACAGCCTCTACTTATAGTGTGTATATCGTCGTGGGTTGGATACTTTTTGTAAGGATTCGAGAGAGAGATTCAGTGATGGATCATTGTCGGCCTTACAGGTCGAGCGTGAGCTGGTCGTCGAGCAGGCGGAAACTCATGCGGTGCCAGGGTGATGGCCCGTGCTCTCTTATTGCCTGACGGTGTGCCTTGGTGGGGTATCCCTTGTTAATGTCCCACCGGTACATGGGGTACTCTTCATGCAGTCTCATCATCTCGTCGTCACGGTAGGTCTTGGCCAGTATTGATGCCGCAGCTATATCGGCCAGCTTGCCGTCACCCTTCACTACAGTAGTCCAGGGGATATCGCGCCATGGTTTGAAGCGGTTGCCGTCAACAGCCACTGCGCCGGGCACGATGGAGAGAGAGTCAAGGGCACGGTGCATTGCCAGTATTGAAGCGTTCAGTATGTTTATCCTGTCGATCTCGGCGGTGGTCACCACTCCAATGGCCCAGGCTATGGCATTTGTCTCGATATCGCTTCTGAGTTCATAACGGCGTTTCTCGCTGAGCTTCTTGGAGTCGTTTAGCAAAGGGTTGCGGTAGTCGGGCGGCAATATTACAGCCGCAGCGTATACCGGGCCGGCAAGACAGCCGCGCCCGGCCTCGTCACATCCGGCCTCGTTTACCCCTGCCGTGAGGCAGGGCGGCAGTGAAAGAGTAGCCTCTTTATTCATAGTGTGTGTATTTGGCCATGTGATATTCTACTCCTGTGCGCGGATCGGTTTCGTGACCGCTTTCCTCTGCCTTGAGCCACTTAATGGAATCAATTTCTGGAAAATAGGTGTCGGTGCCGTCGGGCGACGGGGCGTCGATGTGGGTTATATACAGTTCATGGGCCATAGGCATAGCTTCACGGTACACACGTCCGCCACCTATTACAAAGCAGTCATTGCCTGTGGCTTCGATCGCCTCCTCCAGCGTTTGAAACACCTCGATGCCGGGTGCCGTATAGTCCTTTTGTCCTGAGATCACGATATTGCGGCGTCCTGGCAACGCTCCGTTTGGAAACGACTCGAACGTGTTACGCCCCATCACTATGGGATGTCCCATGGTGAGTTGCCTGAAGTTCTTGAGATCGGCCGAGATGTGGTACAACAGTTCGCCCTGGCAGCCGAGACCGCCATCGGCCGTTATGGCGGCGATTATCTTTATCATATGGAGACCTGGGCTTTTATGTGTGGTAATGGAGCATAGTCCTCAAGCTTGAAATCATCGTAGGTGAAGTCAAAGATGCTCTTCACATCGGGATTGATTGTCATGCGGGGTAATGCACGGGGTGTGCGTGACAGCTGTTCGGCCACCTGTTCCATATGGTTGTTGTAGATGTGGGCGTCACCTAATGTGTGGACGAAGTCTCCTGCTTCCAGGCCTGTCACCTGTGCCACCATCATTAGCAACAGGGCATACGATGCTATGTTGAAAGGCACCCCGAGGAAGGTGTCGGCGCTACGCTGGTAAAGCTGTAGCGAGAGCTTGCCGTCGGCTACGTAAAACTGGAAAAAAGCATGGCACGGAGGGAGATTCATGTTCTTGATGTCGGCGACGTTCCAGGCGCTCACGATGATGCGTCGGGAGTCGGGATTGTTTTTGATTGTCTCCACAGCCTCGCTTATCTGGTCGATGAATCCGCCTTCATAGTCGGGCCATGAACGCCACTGGTAGCCGTAGATATGGCCGAGATCGCCATCCTCGTCGGCCCATTCGTTCCATATTCTCACACCGTTGTCCTGCAGATACTTTACATTGGTGTCACCCTTCAGAAACCACAACAGCTCGTGGATGATTGACTTGAGGTGAAGTTT
The DNA here is from genome assembly GCA_964018905.1 of uncultured Muribaculaceae bacterium. GTDB lineage: Bacteria > Bacteroidota > Bacteroidia > Bacteroidales > Muribaculaceae > JAAVFS01. The sequence goes on along the minus strand of CAXHRO010000015.1, from coordinate 31,115 downwards.
CTTGGTGGTGAGCAACGGGAAACCCTGCGACAGGTCAAAGCGCATCTGGTAGCCGAAGACACTGCGTGTGCCGGTACCGGTGCGGTCCTCTTTCGACACGCCGTTGTCGACGATATGTTGTAGAAGTTCGAGATATTGTTTCATCGTTTGATAAGTAAGTAGGTGGTTAAGAGTAACTATTTTTCTGTACAATAGGCACGTGGAGAGGGTGAGGCCGGTCTGAGGCTTTGAAGCATCGGGAGCGAGAGCCGGTGACGTCGCGTAGTATAGTGGATGGCATCGTCGTCACACGCGGCCAGACAGTCGAAGCACACCACACATCGCGTGAGATCCACTCTCCCGGTGTCGCTTTCGATACACATGGCCTTGCACGCATATTCACACCGCCGGCAGTGGGTGCAGCGGTCGGTATCTATGTCGATATGAAATAAAGAGATGGTGTTGACCGTACCTAATGCGGCTCCTACCGGACACAGCGTGTTGCATACCTCGCGCCCTCTGGCGGCCGCCATACACACCAGGAAAACCAGGTTTATCGCCGCCGATATCATGAGGCGTGCCGCTACGGGTGCAGACTCCAGCCCGGTTATCAGGCCTGCTGCAGGTGAGGCCAGTGATCCGACCATGACCGAGTATGAGTCATAGGGTGAAACCTGCAGGAACGGCATCACCGCCCACGACACGGCCAGCGACCCGAAGCACACGCCCATAACCAGTAACGCAAGCATTGCGGCTCTTACAAACCATGGGTTGCCGGGCTTGTAGCGGTATACCCTTGCAGGCCGCACGATGCGTACGGCTCTCGCGGCTGCATCCTGCAGTGTGCCTATGGGACATACGGTCGAACAATACACGCGTCCCAGCACCAGTGTCACCACGAGCCACACACCCACCACCGATATCGCGCCAAGCATCGACATCGGTATGAGCTGCCATCGCTCTATTGTGCCCTGCAGGGCGTACAGGGCAGTTGTGGGGCCGGCCATCATCACCATTGTGATGACGGTCATGACCGCCAGCTGGATGGTAAGGCGTATTGTTTTAAGACCCCGTCTCACTATTGTTCACAAGGGTTTGACCTTACTATCTTTGCGCCTAAGGCATTGAGACGTGTGTCAATGTCCTGGTAGCCGCGGTCTATCTGCTCGATATTGTCGATGACGCTGGTGCCCTTGGCCGACATCGCGGCTATGAGCATCGCTATGCCGGCGCGTATGTCGGGCGAATGCATGTGGTTGGCTCTCAGCTCGGGCCTGTGTCCCATGCCTATTACCACAGCGCGGTGCGGGTCACAGAGTATAATCTTGGCCCCCATGTCAATGAGATGGTCGACGAAGAAAAGTCGTGACTCGAACATCTTCTGGTGTATCAGCACCTCGCCGTTGCACTGGGTGGCTACTACAAGCATCACCGAGATGAGATCGGGGGTGAGTCCGGGCCATGGAGCGTCGGCTACGGTAAGTACCGAGCCGTCGAGATTGGTCTCGATGTCATAGCTTTCCTTGGCAGGTATATACAGGTCGTCGCCACGCTCCTCGATAGTGATGCCCAGGCGCCTGAAACACTCGGGGATGATGCCAAGATTGCGTCGCGATACGTTCTTGATGGTTATCGTGCTGCGTGTCATCGCCGCCATGCCTATGAAGCTTCCCACCTCGATCATATCGGGTAGCACGCGATGGCTGGCACCTCCGAGGCTTTCACATCCGGTGATGGTAAGCAGGTTGGATCCTATGCCGTCGATACGCGCGCCCATGGCTACAAGCAGACGGCACAACTGTTGCAGATAGGGTTCGCAGGCGGCGTTGTATATGGTGGTGACACCACGTGCAAGGGTTGCGGCCATCACTATGTTGGCTGTACCGGTGACCGATGCCTCGTCAAGCAGCATGTACGTGCCGGTGAGAGTCCCGTCGGGGCTCTCCAGCAGGTAGGCCCGGCGGCCGGCGGGTGTAGTTAGTCGGGCTCCGAGATTAATCAGGCCGGTGATGTGTGTGTCGACCTTGCGGCGGCCTATCTTGTCACCCCCCGGACGCGGGAAGTAGGCCTTGCCGAATCTTGCCAGCAACGGTCCCACAACGAGTACCGAGCCGCGCAGGGAGGCACAACGGGTGATGAATTCGGGACTGTCGAGATAGTCGGTGTTGACCTCGTCGGCCTGGAACGAATAACAGTTGTCACCCAGACGGTTCACCTTGACACCCATGTCGCGCAACAGAGCTATCAGATTGCGTATGTCAAGAATATCAGGTATATTGTCGATTGTGACAACCTCGGCTGTGAGCAGGGTGGCGCTTATGATCTGCAGAGCCTCGTTTTTGGCTCCCTGCGGGGTGATCTCACCGTTGAGCCGGTGCCCGCCTTCTATGATGAACGAACTCATGATATCTGTGGTTAATACTGTTAGGTAATTTTAGGTTTATTTGATTGCCGCCAGTCCTCCCTGGGCTGTCTCTTTGTAGAGACTCGGCAGGTCATGACCTGTCTGCTTCATTACCTCGACTATACGGTCAAACGACACCGAGTGGCGACCGTCGCTGAAAGCCGAGTAAAGGTTGGCATCCAGCGCGCGTGCCGCGGCATAGGCGTTGCGCTCTATGCATGGTATCTGGACAAGGCCGCAGACAGGATCGCACGTGAGCCCAAGGTGATGCTCCAGGCCCATCTCGGCCGAGTATTCAATCTGGGCAGGTGTGCCGCCGAACAACTGGCTGGCCGCCGCCGCGGCCATCGCGCATGCCACTCCTACTTCTCCCTGACATCCTACCTCGGCTCCCGATACCGATGCATTGTGTTTTACGACATTACCGAAGAGTCCGGCTGTGGCCAGCGCGCGCAGAATACGCTGTTCGCTGAATCCCTTGGATGTGTGCAGATGGTAGAGCACCGCTGGCAGGACGCCGCATGAGCCGCATGTAGGGGCTGTGACAATCTCTCCGCCCGATGCGTTCTCTTCGCTCACAGCCAGGGCATAGGCATATAGCAGGCCGCGGCTCTTCAACGAGCTGTTGTATCCTGCCGCATGCACATGATAGCTCACAGCCTTGCGGCGTACACCAAGGCCTCCGGGCAGTACACCCTCAGCCTCTATGCCGCGTTCCACAGCGCTCTTCATCACTTCCCATACCCGGCGCAGGTAGTCCCATACCGATGGATCCTCATGTATGTCGACATATTCCCAGTAGCTGCGTCCGCTCTCGTCACACCACCTGAGGATGTCGGCGATGGTCGACAGCGGGTAGATCGACTTGGATGTCGACCGTTCTTCACCTTCGTGGACGATGTCGCCCCCACCGATGGAGTATACCGTCTCTGATAGTATGATATTGCCGTCGGTATCCTTGGCGGTGAGTTTCATGCCGTTGGGATGATAAGGCAGGAATGTGTCGGGTTGCCATGCTATGGCCGTGGGAGCTACGGGCTGCATCACGTCAAGGATAGCCTTGTCGGTGAGGTGTCCTTTGCCGGTAGCGGCAAGTGACCCGTACAAGGTCACGGTATAGCTGGCTGCTGATCCGCGGGTCTTTTCTATAAACTCGACCGCCGCACGTCGCGGCCCCATCGTGTGGCTGCTCGACGGCCCGAGTCCTATCTTGTATAGTTGTGTGATCGATTCCATAAGCAGGTGTTGTTATAAATGTCTGATTGCCTTGTAGAGATAAAGTTTTGCCTCGGGGCCCATGTTGAACAGCAGGTCGAGGATACTCAGTCCGGCTATGAAGCCCAGGCGTGAGGCTCTTACCTGGTAGTAGGGTATGGGAGCGATCGGTTCGGGTTCACGGGTTCTCATATCGACGACGTCTCCGGTAGGGACTGCGACATCATCTGCCGGCAGGTCGAGAAGAAGCCTCACTTCCCTGTCGATATGGCGGTTGATATTCTCAAGCGTTATCATGCGCTCTACCACATCGGGGCGGTAGACAGGCAGGAAGCGGTCGATGTAGAACTCAAAGTAGGGGGTGCGGCCATATGCGCTTTCGAGAGCCACCCTGTGAACATTCCACCAGTCGCCATGGCTTGACAATGTTATGTCATGCCAGGTGAGCGGGTGTCCGTCGCCTTCGGTATTAAGCCGTCGGGCATGACTCACCGGGACCGTGAGATCAAGACGTCCGTTGACATCGGCTATTGTGGTGCGGTGAGTGAGCTTGTGGCGTTTGTCGAAGCGTGCCCCGTAGTCCACGATACAGTGTTCGTGGGCCGCCATGGCGCCATACCATCCTATCGAGCCACAGTAGCGTGGCTCGAGCAGTAGCGTGGTGCCCTGATATATCGTGTAACGGCTCACTTGTCGGGGTTTGCGTCTTTTAGAATACGGTTCCAGCGTACACCGCCCTTATCGTTGTCAAACGATATGAGAACTCTCCACGGTGTTCCTACTATGTGGTCTTCGGGTACGAATCCCCAGTATCGCGAGTCAAGCGAGTTGTCTCGGTTGTCGCCCATCATGAAATAGTAGTCCATCTTGAATGTATAGGTGTCGCAAGGCTTACCGTTTATATACAACTTGCCGTTACTGAACGTAGCCGTAGGGTTGTTCTCGTATACGCGTATGGGACGCTCATAGATGGCCCATGCCTCCCGGTCGATGGGTATGGTAAGGCCTTTGGAGGGAATCAGTATGCCGTTCTCGCCTCCATAGTTGGCGCGGTCCCAGTCCTGTGAGATATCAAACGGGTACATCCTGCCCATTATCTCGGCAGCTGAGGCTTTCCTGACGTATTCGATATCATCGCGTGACTGTAGTTTCTCTACCATGGCGGCTGTCAGCGGCACCATATAGTGGGGCTTTGAGGCTACATCGATCGATGACAGGCCGTTGTTTACAAGCATGTAGTAGAGAATGGTACCCTCGTTGGCGGGACTAAGCATAAACCTGTCGTTCTGACTCACACCGAGGTCGTCCCACTCGCTGTCGGTGATGACATTCCCCTTGGTCTTTATAATGTGGTTGAACTGTACGTTCTCGGGTGCTTTCTGAGGCTTGCCGTCGATATATATGACACCGTCTGCTATCCTGAGACGCTGGCCTGGAAGACCCACACATCGCTTGACATAGTTCTCGCGGCGGTCGACAGGATAATATTCTTTCCTGGCGGTGGCCGGGTGGAAGCCCAGTGAGAATCCGTCCTTGTACATCTGCAACATCTGGTAGTAGTCGAAGGTCGACTGGCTGTTGACTATCACCGTGTCGCCGGCCGGGAAGTTGAACACCACGATGTCGCCGGCTTCCACATTTCTGAATCCTTTAAGGCGCTTGTATTCCACCTCGGGATTCTCAAGATAGCTCTTGCCGCCTCCAAGCCACTCGGGGAAGCGGTTGTGTACCAGCGGGAAGTTGACGGGAGTCATAGGTACCCTCGGGCCATATGTCATCTTGTTGACAAAGAGATAGTCGCCAGTCAGCAAAGTCTTCTCGAGCGATGACGACGGTATCTGATAGTTCTGGCCTACAAACCCGAATACGAAGTATACCAGAATCAGCGCGTATACTATGGCGTCGACCCAGCTCATCACTGTTCTTACAGCCCCGTTCTTGCTCTTCTTCCACCACGTGAATGGGATGTATCCCGTGATGTAGATGTCAAACAACAACAGCAGGAACAGCGACAGCCACCATGACCCCATCCAGGCCACCCAGGCCAGGTATATCAGTGCCACGATGCCGAATCTAATCCAGCGCGTTTTCTTGACTTCGTCTATGCGCTTCATGAAGTCTTCTCTGAAGCTTTTATTTGTTGTCTCCTCGTTCATTTTCCTGCTCCGCTTATTAGGTCGTTGATAAACTCGTCGATTGTATGGAAACCCTTCTTGCCGGCAAGCCACTCGGCTGCCATCACGGCCCCCAGGGCAAAGCCGTCACGGCTCTTGGCGTCATGGGTGATAGTGATGCTGTCGACAGCCGACTCCCACTTTATGGTGTGGATACCTGGCACCTCGCCGCGGCGCTCATGGGCGATTACCAGCTTTGAAGTATCATCGGTAGGATCCTCGGTCCACTCATTGACTGCCGGGTCATTGGCGATAATGTCCTGGGCCAGGGTGAGGGCGGTACCGCTGGGATGGTCGAGTTTGTGTATATGATGCACCTCGGTCATCGAGGGTCGGTACTGAGTGAACGGTACCATAAGCCGGGTAAGATACTTGTTGAGCGACATGAACAGATTGACTCCTATCGAGAAATTGGAACTCCACAGTAGCGTGCCGTTTCCTGAGTCACACACTCGCTTTACCTCATCCAGCCTGTCGCTCCAGCCTGTCGTGCCCGATACTACGGGCACGCCCGCAGCCATGGCCCTGAGGCAGTTGTCACACCCTGCCGACGGCATGGTGAACTCGATGGCGACATCGGCGTTCTTGAAAGCAACCGATTCGATATCAGATATATTGTCGGCATCAACCCGGCACACTATCTCATGTCCGCGATCCATGGCATGACGCTCGATAGCGCGCCCCATCTTGCCATATCCTATAAGAGCAATCTTCATATTGGGTTTGATATAAAATTATAAGTCATGATCAAATGACAAATATAGCCATTTTTTGACAAACTCCCCCCATTATTTAAAAATAAGAGCCGGTCAGATATTAAATCTTAGACGACCCCGTTCCCCATATTTGGTAACGCCGGGGCTGTAGATCATGGCTGTCAAGAACCGTTAAACACCAATGTAGGCGCGTCATCCCGACGCGCCTACATTGGATAAACCAATCATTATCACATTATATCTCTAAGCAATGGAAAAACTCTCTTTTGTTGCTTTGTGATAGTATAACGCTCTACCCTGCCCTATGGTTCACCAGGCGTAAATATTTTCTCAAGTAGGGCACCAATAAGTAAGTGTTATAAATTAGTTTATTTGGCAATGCTCTCGACTTATGCTTATATTTGACTACGTCCTATATACTTTCGCTCTGCAATGCTCAAATAAATTTGGCATTGCTCTTGACTTATTCGTATATTTGGAGCCGGAAATTTTTTTACTGATGAGAATCATAATAGCCGGTGATGGCGACACCGGTACACATCTCGCCAATACACTATCCATTGAGAATCAAGACATCGTGTTGATGGGTTCTGATCGTGCTCATCTCGCCGAACTTGAATCTAAGTGTAACCTCATAACTTATGCCGGTAGTGTGGTGTCGGTTGACGATCTGGCTCAATGCAGAATAAGTGAGGCCGATCTTTTTGTTGCCGTGACAAATGATGAAAATCTTAATCTTGTGTCAGCTCAGATTGCCAAGGGGTGTGGTGCGCGAAGGTGTGTGGCCCGCATCGATAATCCCGACTATCTTAATCCTGATGCGTTTGAAGTGATTCGGAGAAATGGTATCGATGCTGTGATATACCCCGAGCTATATGCTGCAAGGGAGATAGTAAACTTTATCACTCACAACTGGGTAAGGGAGTGGTTTGACGCCCATGACAACAAGCTTATAGTCGTAGGTGTGAAGATGACTGCCGGTTCACCTCTTGTTGGCAATAGATTGAAGGATACCGCTGTAAGTCCGAGATTCTTCCATGTCTCGGCTTTAAAGCGTATGGACGATATACTGATACCGCGCGGAGACACTGAGATAAAGGCAGGTGATATACTTTATTTCTCGGTATTGTCAGATAACCTTTCTGATCTGTATAGAATATGTGGTGGTAAGCTTAAGCGGGTGAAAAAGATAATGATAACGGGCGGTGGACACGTGACTGAAAATCTTCTTACGCTTATTGATAATCAGTATGACATTACGGTGATAGAGTCTGATCCACAAAGGTGTAGAGATATCGCATCGAGATTTGGCTCAGTCACGGTGGTAAATACTACAGCTAATGATGTTTCAACCTTAAAGGATGAAGGTATTGCCGGTTGCGACCTGTTTCTCGCTCTTACAAGGTCATCTGAGAAGAACATAGTCTCATGCATGGTAGCCAGGGAACATGGAGTGGAAAAGACCCTTGCACGCATTGAGGAACTTCAATACATCCCTGAGGCCGAGAGCCTTTCAATCGACAAGATTATCAATAAAAAACTGTTGAACGTCAGCAAGATCTTTGATTCACTCATAGAGACGAATTTCAACGAAGCCCGATGCATGTTGCTTGACAGTATCGAGATAATCAAGCTGACAGCCCGGCATAATTCAAAGATAGTCTCCAAGCCTATATCTCAGCTGTCATTACCCCGGGGTATAACTATCGGAGGGCTTATACGGGATGGGAAGGGTATGCTTGTCGAGGGGTGCACCCGTATCGAGCCGGGTGACTATGTACTGGTATTCGGTTACATAGGGTCGTTGCCCAGGATTGAAAAACTGTTCAGTTGAATAATGAGACGCACATTTGATATCCGCTCTGTTGTAAGAGTTCTCGGACAGCTCGTTGTCCTGGAATCGCTGATAATGCTCTTGCCTCTCGTCGTATGTCTGGTCTATGGCGAGAATGACTGGAGATGCTTTGCCATCGCATCGGTCATATCGCTGGCTGTGGGGTTGGTGGCAATGTTAGCCTCCGGACGCTCTAAAACCGTTGTAAAGGTCAGAGAGGGATTTGTCATAACGGCATTGATATGGATTGTATACGGTATATTCGGCATGATCCCGTTTATGTTATGCGACATACCGTTGGATCTTACCGATGCTATGTTTGAGACCATATCGGGGTTTACGACAACAGGAGCAAGCGCGATCATTGATGTAGAGGCCCAGTCTCATGGTATATTGTTATGGAGAGCATTGACACAGTGGATCGGAGGTCTTGGAATTATACTTTTTATCCTGGCCATGTTGCCCGAGCTCAACAGGTCGTCGGGTATATCCATGTTTAATGCCGAGACGTCAGGCATAACCCACGACAGGCTTCATCCCCGTATAAGACAGACGGCCCTGTCATTATGGAGCATATATATTGTGATAACATGTGTGTCCATACTGCTACTGTGGATTGGTCCAATGGATCTCTTTGACAGTGTATGCCAGTCGTTCGCAGCTATTGCGACCGGCGGATTCTCGACTCACAACAACGGTATTTCATACTGGCACTCCGATTATGTCCGACTTGTACTTATTGCTGTCATGATTGCCGGAGGTATCAATTTCATGGTCTTCTATGCGGTATGGAAAAAAGGAGTAAAACAGTTGATTTACAATGAGGTGACAAGAATTTTTATAGGTATCGTATTGGTCTCCTTTCTAATGCTTGCGGTCTCGATAATACTTGGAGGCGAAGATATTGACAACTGTCTGGTTCTGCCTCTGTTTCATGTCGTGTCGGCTATTACGTCTACAGGGTTTTCAATATCCGAGGCCGAGAGCTGGGGTGAATTCTCGTTGTGTATTACGATAGTACTTATGATATGTGGTTCGTGTGCCGGTTCGACAGCAGGCGGTATGAAAGTCGACCGCCTTATAGTATTGTGGCGCAATCTTGTCAACGAAATAAAAAAGTCGATATATCCAAAGCGGACGTATGTGGTAAGTCTTAATGGCAGCTTTCTACAGAACAGCCTGTTGTCGCGCGTCTCGGCATTTGTCACATTATACATCATTATCGTGTTGGTTTCTACAGCCGTTGTGACAATGTATGGTTATCGGTTCTCCGACTCCTTGTTCATGGTGAGTTCATGTATAGGATGTAACGGACTGGGATATGGGGCCACCGGGGCCGAAGGCTCTTATGCCGGCTTGCCTGGAATGGTAAAATGGCTGTTGACAATCATAATGGTAATAGGCCGTCTCGAGTTGTTCTCGTTCATAGTGTTGCTGTTGCCGTCATTCTGGAGAAAATAGAATAACCCCTCTCCCCATTGGGTATGCGTGATACTGTGGCTAATCGGTCAGGAACTCGCGCAGGGTGGCGGCCGGATTCCATCCCGGCTGGGCATAGCGCGAGATGCCGGCGGTAATCTCGTCTATTGTGAGGTGTGACTCATCGGTCTCGGCAAGAAGTCGGTTGGCTGGAATGATAGCGGCGGCCTGTACATTGAAACGCTCTCCAAGCGAGATGTATAGCCCATGTGACAGTAACTGGCGGGCCTGTTCGGGCCCGCTACGGTAGCCGTGTATGCCCCACTTCTGTTGAGGTTTCATCTCCTTTTTAAGGGCTAAGAGTATGTCCAAGGCTTTTACACAGTGGATTATCAACGGCTTGCCGATGCGCTCGCTCAGCTCTATATGACGCCTGAAGATATCTGTCTGTCGGTCGATAGGCGCACCGCGCAGTCGGTCAAGCCCACACTCCCCTATCGCCACGATACGCGGCATTGCCGCCACGCGCTCTAAAAGATTCCAGTCTGGCTCTTTCCATGTATTCCAGGGGTGTACTCCGGCCGAGGCATAAGCATCGCTGTATAAAGCCATAAATTCCATCACTCGGGATGGCTCCAGGGTGACTATGGCATCGGTAGTGTAAGTTTTGCAGTGGGTGTGAAAATCTTTCAGCATCAGGGCACGGGATCATAGCCGCTCCCTCCCCAAGGGTGACAGCGCATTATTCGGCGTATCGTAAGGTAACTGCCTTTGAACGGCCCGTGTCTGCGCAGTGCCTCCAGGGCATACTGTGAGCAAGTGGGTGTGAAGCGGCATGAGGGCGGTAACATGGGTGAGATGCAAGCCCTGTAAAACAATACCGGCAGTGACATAAGGCTGGCCAGCATGCGGCTAAGGCTATTCATTATTCAGTGGTTTTGTCACAGTGTCATTCGGCACACGACAGGCACGTGCCAGTATCTTGTGAACCGAGCGCTCTATGATATGGTAGGGCACCAGTTTGTCACACAGGTATATGAATGCCAGATCGATGTGTTCGCCATCGGGCAATGTGTCCTGGTAGCTGTGACGTGCGAGACGATAGGCCTCGCGCACACGTCGGCGCATGGTCACACGGTCAACGGCATGGCGAAGCTTCTTCTTGGGGATAGTTATCATGAACTGCAGTGACTCTCCCCTGTCGCGGCTTGGATTCACACGCCATACGGCACGTAGCGGATAGGCGACAGTGCCTTGCGTGGCCTCACCGCGGTCAAACAGGCGTTCGACAGCGGTATTGCTACATAGCTTGGTAGATTTGGGGAGTGTGAACCGCTGCATTACTGGTTTGTTACTCGGGGTCTTTGTTCTCTTTAAGGAACAGCTCGAGCGCGGCTGTCATCGACGGGGTCTTGGGGGTGGGGGCCTGGAAGTCGAGACGCAGTCCGGCATCGTGCACGGCCTGGGCTGTAGTGGTGCCGAAGGTGCCTATGGCGACATTCGTCTGGTCAAAGTCGGGGAAGTTCTTCTTCAGCGAGTTGATACCGGCCGGGCTGAAGAAAAGCAGTGCATCGTAGTCCAGGGGCTCGTCGGGCTCGAAGTCATTGCTTACCGTGCGGTACATCACTGCCTTGGTGTAGTTGATCTTGCCTTTGTCGAGCAGTGTTAGGTCCTCCTTGTGTACATCGCTTATCACATACAGGTATTTCTCTTTGTTGTGCTTGGCCAGTAACGGCACAAGATCACCAATCTTGCCGTTCTCGCAGTAGAATATCTTGCGTTTGCGGTAGATGATATATTTCTGCAGATACAATGCTATCGACTCGCTCGTACAGAAATACTTGAGAGTGTCGGGGATATTGTATCGGAGTTCCTCGGCCAGCCTGAAGAAGTGGTCGATGGCGGTGCGCGCTGTGAATATGATAGCGGTATAGTCGGGTATGTTGATCTTCTGTTGTCTGAATTCCCGGGCACTTAGTCCCTCGACCTTGATAAATGGTCGAAACACCAGTTCGACATCATGTTTCGACGCAATGTCGTAATATGGTGATTTTTCAGACGACGGCTTGGGCTGAGAAACAAGTATTTTTTTGATTTTCACGTCTCGAGGTAAATTATGTCACAATAAAGATGTTGTCCGATGATATCACATCAGCTGGTCAAGATTCTGGGCAATAGCAACGACCCATATGACCGGAATTATTTCAAGGGCACAAAGATACAAAATAAAATAGACTATCGAGGGCAAATGGTTGTAAAAAATTCTAAATCCCTTGCATATATATGCGATGCGTACTACTATGTATAGTATTAGTGCAATTAAAAGAAGTATTTCACTGGCCTCTTGATAATATAGAATCGTAATTGACGGGACTGCAAGCGATAATCCTGAGATTCCCTGCGACAGATTGAGTCCTTTGAGCCACTGAGAGGCGTTTATCGAGTCGGTAAACGTGTATCCGACAATGACGCAGGCCGCATACTGGAACAGATAATATGCGGTCGTGAGACCCGTGAGGGCTCCTAACAGCGGGCCGTTTGATACAGCGCTCGGATTTGTGGCTACACCCAGGAGTATTGCCTGGCACACGCATCCCAGTGCGATTAGAAGTCCCAGTGTGTGTCTCTCGGCCGAAGTATGGCTGTCAAAGGCGTTGGCTCGGCGTCTTACGCCCAGCAGGTCGGTGTCGAGACTCGATATGATGCGGCGTAGCTGAGGTGCCTTGAAAGCGATTATGGCCACGATGGCTATAAGCAGTGCCACTGCCCCCGAGTAGGGCTGTGTATCCTCTGCTCGTTCGTTCGGTTCTATTCCGTTGCACCATACATCGTTCACACAGGTTGGGGCCGTCACTGCGGCGCTTTCGAGCGGTGACTGGTCATAGGTGCTGTGCCCCGGGATATGGACTATGCCTATCTCGGGGGGAATAAACAGACTGTTGTATGTGCTGTCGGGGGCCGTCACAATATCTTTTGGCTGAATGTACGCTCCTGTACAGGGGTTACGAGTACTTTGTCTACGGCTTCACCGGCACTCTCTGCCACCATCCACAGCGTGGCGTGGTCGGGGTTCATGAAGTGTTGCTCGATCGTGCGCGATAGCATTTCCAGCAACGGGTCATAGTACCTGTTGACGTTGAGTATCACTATGTTGCCGTTGTATAATCCCAGTTGTCGCCAGGTAATGATCTCAAGGAGTTCCTCCATAGTGCCTACGCCGCCCGGCATTGCTATCACGCCGCTTGACATCTGTGCCATGAGTCTCTTGCGGCTGTGCATGTCGGGGGTGCATTCCATGTGAGACAGACGGGGATGCTGCCACGACCGCTCTATCATGAATGCAGGCAGTATGCCTATGGCCTGTCCTCCGGCTTCGATGGCTCCGTCGATGGCGGAGGACATGACTCCGGTGCGTCCGCCGCCGCATATAAGATCTACGCCGGCCTCGGCCAGCAGTCGGCCGACCATACGTGCCGCATCAAGATATTCCACAGCTATGCCATGACTCGAGGCTCCGTATATTGTGATACCTTTGTTCATCGTTTGGCGGGCAGAGCGGTTTTGAATTCGTTCTTCATTGTATCGACGACATTGATTATATAGTCGCCGGTCTTCTCCAGTGTCGATATTATATCCATATAGTGGATACCGCTCTGGTACTCGTAGTGGTGTTCGTTGATATTGGCTACATTGGCCAGGCGCAGGGTGTTGCGCATGTTGTTGATCTCACGTTCGTGGTTGTAGCATGTTATCAGGTCGTTCTCGGTCACTGTGTCGAAGTTCTCCAATAGCTTGAGCAACGATGTCATAGCCTCGTTGACATAGTCGAACATCGTGTCGACGTTACGGTATATCTCGTCGTTGAAGTGGACATTGCTCTGTTGTTTGCGTAGCAGTATCTTGCCTATGCCCAGACAGCAGTCGGCTATGCTCTCGATCTCCGAGTCGATGGCCATCATGGCCGAGAGACGTCGCTTCGACTGGTTGGAGAGGCGACCCTCGGCACAGCGGTTGAGATAGTTGGCGATCTCGAGTTCCATGCGGTCGCTTATCTCCTCATACTTCTCAAGTCGGGAATACCGTTTGTTGAACTCGTCGCTGCCCGGTTTGGTATGTACCAGCTCGCGGGCCATATTGATCATGCGCCCTACACGCTCGGCATACACATACATCTCTTTCTCGGCCTGCGTGATGTTGAGCTCTGATGCCGACAGGAGGGTTCCGGATATAAACTTGAGCTGGAACTCTTCGTCGCCCGATTTTTTTGCGGGAATAAGCCATTCCACTACCTTGACGTACAGCTTGGTAAACCATATCATGATGAACAGGTTGATAAGCTTGTAGGTCGTATAGAACACACATAGTCCCACCGATGCCTTGAACTGCAGTGCCTTGATGAGGGGTATCTGTGAGTCAATCCGCAGGTTGAGATCGGCGTCCTCGGTGGGCTTGCCGTCAAAGATATGGTTGTACACCAGTGGATCGCTCTCTTTGAGACCGTTGACGGTGTCATAAAGGTCGTTGGGGTTTCCTGTTCCTATAGAGTTGGTGATCCACAGTATCATATCGCTGAATTTGTAGAACAGAGCCAGGCACCACAGTGATCCAAGTATATTGAACAGAAGGTGGCCGGCAGCTGTACGCTTGGCGGCGGCATTTCCGCTCATGGAGGCCAATATGGGGGTGATTGTGGTTCCTACGGCCGATCCCAGCACGATAGCGCATGCCAGGTCAAAGTCGATCCAGCCTCGGCTGAACATGATCAGTGTGATGGCGAACGTCGCAGCCGATGACTGTATGATCATGGTGACCAGGCAACCTACGCCAAAGAATATAAGCACCGAGGAGAAGCCCAGTTCGGCATACCGTTGCAGGAATGCGAACATCTCGGGATTGTTCTGCAGGTCCGGGACATAGTTGCTTATCATGTCAAGACCCAGGAACAGCAGTGCGAATCCTATCAGGAACTCGCCCATCGACTTGGTGCGGCTTTTGCTTGAGAATAGCATTATGACGGCTATACTCATCAGCGGTATGGCATAGGCCGATATATCGACCTTGAACCCGAACAGCGTAAGCATCCAGGCCGTAAATGTCGTGCCTACGTTGGCTCCGAAGATCACTGCCATTGACTGGGCGAGGCTCACCAGTCCGGCGTTTACAAAGCTTACGACCATCACGATCGAGGCCGACGAGCTTTGTATAAGAGCTGTGATGAAGAATCCTGTCATCGTTCCGGTGACACGGTTGCGTGTCATTGAGCCCAGAATGCTGCGCAGGCGGTCACCTGCGGCCTTCTGCAGGCCCTCGCTCATCACTTTCATTCCATACAGGAACAATCCTACTGCTCCGAGTAGTCCGAGGAAATCTAAAATACCGTATTGCATGTGCGGTCAGTGTGTATAATGTGTATAATGATTGGCCGGTGTTGTGGTTATCTCACAATTACTTTTATGGGACGGCGGCATTCGCGGCTCGTCACGAAGTAGACGCCTGTGGGCAGCATCAGGGTGTAGTTGTTCTCGATCTTCTCGATCACGGCTATCGTGCGTCCCTGCATGTCGTATATTGTAACGTCGGTGTGTGGAGTGCCGCATATGAAGCGTATGCCTCCGGGTTCGTAGGCTGTACCCAGCGGGATATCACCGTTGATGGCGTCGATTCCCGAGTTGTCGACATATATCTCGTTGCTCGCTGGCGACTTGTAGCCAAGTCTTACCGACTGTACATGGTAGCTCTCCCTTATCGACGGGTCGTAGTTGTCGATAAGCAGGGTATTGCTCTCGGCAAGCAGTTCCTCGGTCGGGCCGGTCGCCCCCTGGGTATAGCGTGTGCGTGTCACCACATAGTAGTCGACCACGTCGCCCGGTTCTTCCCATGCGGCCATATAGCTGTTCTCTGTGACATTCTCGGCAGGCAATGCCTTGAATGCTTTCAGTGTGGGAACCGGACAAGCCTCACCGCGCAGTGAGATACCGATTGATCCGTCAAGACCGCCGTCTGTGATAATCAGTCTGGCATTATGGATTCCCTCGGCGGTTGGCCGGTATGTCACGGTAAGCCAATATCCGCTCTCGCTGTTGACCGATGATGACTGTATAGTCTTGGAACTTAATGAGAAATAGTTCTTGTCAGTACCTGATACCGTCAGTTCGAAATATCCCTTTAGATATTCTCCCTTGAAGTACAGCTGGGCTGTGGTTGAGTTGCCGATTGCTACCTGGTTGAAATCCAGTGACATGTCCTGTACGGGTGTTATGAGTATGGGTTTGCCGGTAGGCTGGTCGGCGTCCTCTTCGTAGAACAGCTCGCCACGCTTGTTGCCCCAGATGTATTCTACCAGATCGGGGTAGTCGATGAAGGGGTTGCGGTTGTTCTGTATCCTGTATACGGCATCGTTGCGATCCAGCTCTTTCTGGCTCACTTTGTCCTCGCGGTGCCACTTGAGCAGAAGTTCCTGAGCCCACCCTGCCAGTTGAAGGTAATTGCTGTTCTGCATCATCCAGGTATTGGTCCAGTAGGTATTGGGGTAGCATGTGATCATGTAGAAGTAGGTGCGGGCAAAGTCTCCCTTGTATTCATCATCGGGCTCGAACACTTTGGAGGCTCCGTTTCCCTGTCCTGCCGACGGATAACCTATTTTTGAGACCCCGTTGTCAAAGGAGGGTGTGCCCGATACTGTGCCGAGCGGATAGTTGCTCTTGGCCTGGTTGGCCTTTGCCTCGCTGGGGAAGAGGTTGTTGAGGTCGGCATAGATAGGTATTGTCGTTGAACCGCCCCACCAGCTTTTGGGAACGCAGTGCTCGCGGTTCAGACCGCTGAAACTGGGTGCGTACAGCGGTATGTCGCTGTACATGTCCCACCACCGGCGTGAATTGGGGTATACATCGGTGCTCTGGAAATACTGGGGCATATTGCTGTAATAGTTCTCGTAGCTCGATACCGATGCCCTCTTGGATATTATGTTGCCAAGGGCGGTCTTGAGGTCGGCATCTTTCTTACCGTTGATTGTCGAGTAGTAGCGCGACGGGATCTCGGCTGTCATCGTCAGGACGGTGCAGGCGAGTGTTAGCAGTAGCGTTATGCGATGTATCAGTTTCATGAACAGTTGTGCTTGATTTTTAATAAATAATTGAAACGTTATTTAAATATAACTCAACAACGGCGGTCATAGTTTATGACTGTCTCGACAATATATAATGCCTGGATATCATCGCGCGGCATCTCAATGTCGTCATAGTCGGGATTATCACTATGCAGTACCACATAGGAGGGGTCGGGATGTCGGCGTAAGTACTTGACCATGCGGTAATTGTCAGTTACAACTACATATATTTGTCCCCAGAACACCAGACCGGTGGCGCTGACGGGGCGTATGGCTATGAACGAGCCGTTGGATATGGCCGGTTTCATGCTGTCGCCGCTTACCCTTACTATGAGGCACTCGGGGTTGACCTGCGGCATGTCGACATATCCCATGATACGGTCGACGGTGAGCAGGCGGCTCAGCTCGGTGCTTCCGGCTGTCACATCAATGTCATACACGGCTATCCCTTTGCCACACTCGGGCTGTGGCCTGACGGTAGCTTCTATGGTATTGGCATGTATGGGCTTTGGATAGGGGATGTCGGTGCCATGTTTAAGCCATTGCTTGGATACTCCCATGTCGATGACGATACGGTTTATGAAGCCGTCGGTAACAGGTAGTCGGCCTGACATTATCTTTGACATATATGCCGGGTCGACTCCCAGACGGCGTCCCATGGCGGCCTGGCTCATGCGGGTCGATGTCATCAGGTACCTTATGCGGTCGATTATGCTTTCGGCTTGTGACGGCATGCTGGACGGAGTCTGAGAGGTTTCGTTCATAGATGTGTTTTTTAGAGTATTATCTTGATATTGGCACATGTGGCGTTATCAAACCGTACTGTCACGATTGCTATTCCGCCCGGTACAGTGGCTGTGGATATGGCGGCCGTGGTGTCGCCGTGTCCGGCGGCATGTGCTGTTGTGCGTCCGTTAAGGTCGCTGACTGTGATGCTGTATATGGCGCGTGGCGCGTTGATCCATAGTGTATTGCCTTCGCGTCTCAGCTTCAGGCTCCCGATGTTATCGGTTCCGGGTGCCGGTGCATCGGCATTTTCGTCGATTGTTATGTCGAAGTCCTGCCACTGTGGTGTGGTCTTGAATATCGGGGCCATATCTACGGTGGTCACAAGTCTTACATCCTCTCCAGCCGTGCCCTCGAATACATCATCGCCCAGTTCGGGCAGTTCCTGTATCCCTGTGACATCGAGGACGGTGAGGGCGACCATGCCTGACAATGCTTTGTCTCCCAGCCTGTTTATACTTCCCGGTAACTTTGCCTCGGTAATGTTGGTATTGCCGTATAGCGCATAATCGTCGATTTCACGTATCCCTTCCACTATGATATGTCCGGCATCTGATATTCCGGTGCCTTTGAACATATATGGGGTGAGACGGGTCAGTGTGGCCGGCATTAAAATGTTGGTCAGGCTGTTACAGTTGAAGAATACACCGTCACCCAATGATGTCAGGTTCTCGGGCATCATGACTGTCTCCAGTCTGCTACAATGGCTGAATGCTCGGTTTCCGATATGGTTGAGTGATTTGCATGCGGTCATGTCTGCGGTCTCAAGGGCAGTGCCGGTGAAGACGTTATCTCCGATTGTATGCAGGTTAACTGTAAAATTAATGTCGTTCAGTGTATTACATCCGTTGAATGCCTTGTTGCCAATGATCTGCAGGCTGGCCGGGATCTGTATTTGTGCCAGGGAATTGCAACCCATGAACGCTTCGTCGGCGATCTGTTTTGTGTCGGGGGGTAACTCTATGTCGGTCAGTGATATACAACCCTTGAAAACCTGCGTCGGAAGACTGGTTGTCTGTGTAAGTCTTAGATCAGCCTCAGCCAGCCGCGAGCATCCGTTAAAGGCTCCGGTACCTATCGAGTCTACACTCTCGGGTAGGGTGATGGATGTTATTGATGATGCGGCCAAGCACCCGTCCGACAGGCATTTAAGTTTTTTGGGCAGTAGTATGGTCTCTATCCGGCTACCGATAAGACCAAATTCAGGTAAAGTATTGTCAGCCGAATAGTTACGGCCGTTGGTGAGTACCTCTCCTTGGTATGCTGTTATAGTCGCATAAGAGAGATCAAGGTGTTTGAGTGATGTGAGACTGTTGTTGATGAAGTCAATGTCTGATGCATCGATAGTGCCTGACACTGTGAGTGTTATGATGTCGTGTGAGGTTACCTTACCCTTTAGTGTGCCTGCTGTCGACTCGACTTGCTCGGCAGCGAGAGACATTGATAGCGGCAGTAAAAGCGATAGTATAGTATATCTTGCTTTCATAGAGGGGGTTAGACTCGTGTCTTGTAAAGGCTGTCGGTGGCGTGCCGATGCTTCGATGACAAAATTACAATCTTTCTTGCAATTACCCAAATATTTTGGCTGTCAACCCTTGGTCTTGAATGCCAGTGCATACATGCGCATCTGTTTCACCATGGCAACCAGGCCGTTGGAACGTGTGGGCGAGAGGTGCTCCGACAATCCTATGCGGTCTATAAAGTATAGCTCGGCGTTGAGTATCTCGTCGGGGGTATGGTTGTCGAGTACCTCGATGAGCAGGGATATTATGCCTTTGACGATGATGGCATCTGAGTCGGCGGTATAGTGTACTTTGCCGTCGGTAAGGTCGGCGTTGAGCCACACTCGGCTCTGGCAACCCTCTATAAGATACTGGGTGGTCTTGAATGATGGGTCAATGGGAGGAAGTGCGTTTCCCAGGTCGATGATATATGCATAGCGGTCCATCCAGTCATCGATGTCGCTGAACTCGCTTATGATCCTGTCTTGTATGTCGTTGATTGTCATGTTTGTAGGTTTTATGATGGCCTGGATATGGTAAGCCGGCTTATTACCTGGCCGGTGTCGCGTATCGTAGTGGGGTCTATATTCTCGTAGTTGTCTTCGCGGGTATGCCACGTGGTATTGAATGATCCTGTGGCCGGATTCTTGTTCTCGATTATATCTATTACGGGTATGCCGGCGCGATTGATAAATACATGGTCGTCGGTGACGGCTCCGCCCGGTTCGTTGACAAACCTGTCGCTCAGGCCAATGGATGCGGCGGTGTTCCATACCATGTCGACAATGCCGGGGGCGTAGCGGTCGCTGAAATACTCGCGGTGGAAGCGTGCGTCGCGTCCGCCCACCATGTCAAGCAGTATGCCGTAACGTGGCGTCGGCTCGCTGTTGTAGGGTGACTCATTAAGCCACTCCTGGGTGCCGAGACACCAGCTCATGTCACCGTCTGGACTGTCGCTGTTGCCATAGTCTTCGCCATCGACAAGCAGTATGTCCAGTGGCATCATGGAGCCGTGGATCGAGGCCTGCCTGGCTATTTCCAGCAGTACGGCCACTCCGCTGGCGCCGTCGTTGGCGCCGTCGATAGGTTTCCCTGCGTGCTCGGAGTCTTCTTCGGCATCAGCCCATGGTCGTGAGTCCCAGTGGGCTACAAGGAGTACCGGTTTGATACCGGTCTGGCGGTTGAAGCGTCCCATGATATTGCGCAGATGAAGTCGGTCTCCGTTCCATGCCGTTACTTCGGCCCTGTGTTCGGTCACGGTATCGGCTCCGAGACGTCTGAGAGTCTCGGCAAGATAGTCGCCACATTTCGTGTGGGCCTCGCTACCGGGCACGCGTGGCCCCATGTCGGTCTGGGCCTTGAGGAATGCCATGGCGCTGTCGGTGTCGAATGACGGAGGTGTCATATTGTCGGCCGGCCCGGCGGCGGTATCGGCTGTTTTCTGTCTCCCGCAGGCTCCGAGAGCCAGTATGGCGAGCAGCATGAATATGTGCAGACGGTACATGGCGGGCTTTGTCATAGCTGTTTTCCGCCTATCTTCACCATCGATGAAAACGAGGCTGGAATGGGGGTGGTGAACGACATCATCTGCCGTGTTATAGGATGTACAAATCTCAGTGTCTGTGCATGGAGAGCCAGGCGGTGTATCGGGCTTGTGCGTGCGCCATATTTGCGGTCGCCGGCGATCGGGTGCCCGAGGTCCTTCATGTGTACTCGTATCTGGTTCTTGCGGCCGGTATCAAGAGATACCTCCAGCAACGAGTATCCGTTGGCGCGTTTTAGAACCTTGTAGCGTGTCACGGCAAGCTGGCCCTCGTCGGGATTGTCGGTCGAGTAGACCTCAAACTGCGAGTTCTCGGCAAGATAGCTTCGCACTTCACCCTCGTCATCGTCGACCTTGCCCTCGACCACAGCGAGATATTTGCGCTCGAGCACCATGTTATTCCAGTTGTGCTGCATGGTCTCCTTGGCCTTGGGGTTGCGTGCATACATCATCAGTCCAGAGGTGTCACGGTCAAGACGGTGTACGATGAATATCTTGTTGCGTGGATCCTGCCATTTGACATAGTCCTTGAGTATCGAGTAGGCTGTACCTTCCTTGACGCGCTCATTGCCCATCGACAGCAGGCCGTATCCCTTGTTGATGACAATGATGTCTTCATCCTCATATACCAACTGCATGCGTCGGTTGTAGAAACGTGGCCATTCGCGCGACAGGTTGATGGCTACGGTGTCGCCGGGCCGGAGTGGGTGATCAAACTGCGATGTTACCAGCTGGCCTACTTTAACGCTGTTGTGTTTGAGCAACTCCTTGACGTTAGTACGCTTGCGCTGTGGCATAGAGGCATACAGGAATTCCAGAAGAGGGCCTTCGGCTGTCACCTCGTAGGTTTCTATGATGTCGGGTGTAAAGCGTCGCTTCTCGGCACCCGGTTTACTTTGTAATGGACGTGGCATGTTAGGTGGTTATTTCTTTGTTTTGCGTGTGGCTGTAGTGCGGCGTGCCTTAGGTGCTGGACCTTTCTCCACTATCTCACGGCACTCTTCGAGCGACAGTGTAGCAGGGTCCTCTACGCTCTTGGGTATCTTGTAGTTGCTTTTCTTGTAGCAGATATAGATTCCGTAAGGACCACGCAACAGTTGCATCTCGGGATCTTCATCAAATATATGTACCACTTTCTGGCTGTCGGTCTGACGTTTGGCCACAATAAGCTCTATGGCCTGGTCAAGTGTAAGTGTGGCGGGAGCGGTATCCTTGGGGATGGAGATGAACTTGTTGTCATGCTTGATGTATGGGCCGAACCGTCCTATGGCTACTGTCACAGCTTTCTCCTCGTAGTCACCAAGGTTGCGTGGAAACTCGAAGAGTCGGAGTGCCTCCTCCAGAGTGATTGTCGATACCGACTGTCCCTTGAGCAGTGACGCGAACTGGGGTTTCTCCTCGCTGTCGCCGTCACCCATCTGTACCAGTGGGCCGTAGCGTCCGATCTTTACACTCACAGGCTTGCCGCTTACCGGGTCGTTGCCCAGCAGGCGTTCTCCCACCTTGTGCTCCAGTCGCATGTTCATGGCATTGTCCACTGCCGGGTGGAACATGCCGTAGAACTCGGCCATTTCCTCGGTCCATGGCAGTTTGCCCTCGGCGATGTCGTCAAAGCGCTCCTCGACGCGGGCTGTGAAGTTGTAATCGAGGATATCGGGGAAATACTCGGTAAGGAAGTCATTCACGACGACGCCTATATCGGTGGGTATCAGCTTGCCTTTCTCGGTGCCGATAGTCTCTTTGCGCTCCTGTGTGGTCATCTTGCCGCCGGGGGTGAGCCTGAGGGTGGTGATGGCGCGCTCTATGCCCGGACGGTCTCCTTTCTCGACATACTCTCTCTGCTGTATGGTCGAGATCGTGGGCGCGTAGGTCGACGGGCGTCCTATGCCCAGCTCTTCCATCTTCTTCACCAGCGAGGCCTCGGTGTAGCGGGGAGGGTGCTGGGTGTAGCGCTGCTGTGCCATCACCTGGGTCATGGCTACGGCGTCACCCTGGTGCATCACAGGCAGGAGCGACTGGGTATCGTTGTCGGCCTGTTCGTCATCGTGACTCTCGATGTAGACCCTGAGGAAGCCGTCAAACTTGATCACTTCGCCTGTAGCTGTGAAGCGGTCGCCTGCTCCGGCTGTGACGATGTCGACAGTTGTCTTCTCAAGTTCGGCATCGGCCATCTGGGAGGCTATGGTGCGCTTCCAGATTAGATTGTACAGGCGCTTCTCCTGTGGAGTGCCCTCGATATCATGTTTGTTGATATAGGTGGGACGAATGGCTTCGTGAGCTTCCTGGGCACCCTTGCTTGATGTATGGTAGCGGCGCACTTTCAGGTACTCGGGGCCTATGCTTGACTCGATTTCGTTCTTGATGGTGCTTATGGCAAGTTGTGAGAGGTTGAGCGAGTCGGTACGCATGTATGTGATATGTCCGTTCTCATAGAGATGCTGTGCCACCATCATCGTCTGTCCCACGGTGAAGCCGAGTTTGCGGGCGGCTTCCTGCTGGAGTGTGGAGGTGGTGAAGGGCGGGGCCGGTGACTTTTTCACAGGCTTGACGTTTATGTCGCCTACATTCCAGGCCGCGTTGTTGCAACGTGCAAACAGTTCCTCAACCTGGGTGCGTCCCGGCAGGCGGTGTGAGTACTCGGTCTTGAGTACCGATCCGGCGGCGTCGACAAAGTCGGCTGTGACGCGGTAATATTCCTCGGGTGTGAATGCCTTTATCTCTTTCTCGCGTTCTACGATCAGCCTCACGGATACCGATTGCACACGACCGGCCGACAGGGCCGGCTTGATTTTTTTCCATAACACCGGCGACAGCTCGAATCCTACAATGCGGTCAAGCACTCGTCTTGCCTGCTGGGCGTCGACACGGCCCAGGTCGATACTGCGAGGATTCTCTATGGCGTTGAGTATCGCGTCCCGGGTAATCTCGTGGAAGACAATGCGCCGCGTGGTCTGGGGCTTGAGTCCAAGCACTTCGTACAGGTGCCAGGCAATGGCCTCTCCCTCGCGGTCTTCATCGGATGCCAGCCATACCATGCTGGCTGCCTTTGCCGCTTTCTTCAGTTCGGCTACGAGGGCTTTCTTGTCGTCGGGAATTTCGTATATGGGTTTGAAATTATCATCGACGTCGATACTGAATGTCTTGCGTTTGAGATCTCGGATATGACCGTAGCTCGACATTACATGGTAGTCGCTGCCTAAGAATTTTTCTATTGTCTTGGCCTTGGCCGGGGACTCTACTATTACTAAGTTTGGTGCCATTGTGTATGCGTTGTGTGCTGGTTGTATATAGCGTTGAATCGAGGCTGATTCCTTTGTGCCATATAATAATGTGTACTTTCGAGGGGGCAAAATTAAGAAGAATTATTGCCCCTGCCCACACATAACGTCCCGATGCTCTCAAAATACTTGTTTTTTAACAATATTTAATCAATCTGCCTCGAGTCGTAACTACTCACCTATATAGGTGAGACGGAGTTGTAGGGCGGTCGAACCCATTCTTTCACACACTCCTCAACATAGATCTTCGCTGACATTATTCCTTTTATTTTCAATAAATTAAGTTCAAAAACAGTTGCTAATTTACTTGTGTATGTCAAAGATATTTTATATCTTTGCATCAGTGAATCAGCAAGTTGACATCGAAAAATATCTTGAGGAGTTCCGCTCGGAAATAGGACATCTCAACAAGACCGTCAAGGATTTGACGGACGATAACGCACGTCTTAACCGTCGAGTGGAGGCTCTGGATGTAGAGAATGCTGATTTACGTAAGAGGCTGTCAAAGTACGAGGATCCGCAGCCGCCCAAGAACTCCGGCAACAGCAGTGTGCCGCCGACCAAAGAAAGGCTGGGAGACGAAATCAAGAGGCGCACATCTTCGTTGCGTGAGAAAAGCGGTAAGAAACCCGGCGGCCAGCCCGGGCATGAAGGTAATACCCGTATGATGTCGAACCTGCCTGATGAGACCGAGAATATCCAGCCCAATTACTGTCGTGAGTGTGGCCGTGAACTGTCAGATATTGAGGGCGTGGAGGAATATCGGGAGGAATGTGTTGGAGTCAGGATTGTACCGGTCGTAAAAAGGCTTCGCTTTCTAAACAAGACCTGCACCTGCGGATGCCGTAACCGCGTGGAATATACACGCCGAAAGAATCCGGTATATCTGTCATCTGAGATACGTGCCCTCGTGGTCTATCTCAATGCAGTGATGTGCATGCCATACAACCGCATCAAAAGTTTTCTGCATGACGTGATGCGCGTTGACATAAGCGAGGGGTCGATACGAAACTTTATAGCGGACGCCGGAAACAAGGCCGATAAAATATGCGACCGCATAGCCTCGGAACTTGTCAAAAGTCCTGTGGCAGGCGCAGATGAATCAGGATTTTATGTCAACGGCAAACTCAACTGGGCGTGGATATTGCAGAATCCGAAACTCACACTGACCTGGATAGCCAAAGGTCGTGGAGCCAAAGAGATGGACGACCGTTTTGGCCGGAATGCATTGGAGAATACAGTGCTGACCACAGACCGCCATAGCGCATACTTCTCGATGAAAGTCAAGGGACACCAGATATGCATCGCCCATCTGCTGAGAAATCTAAATTACCTCAACGACCTTGACAAAAAACAGGAATGGTCATCGCGGCTACAGGAGTTGTTGAGAAAAGCCGTGCATTGGCGAAACTCGAATCCCGAGGCCATAGCCGATACATCAACCTGGACAGAAAGCCTTGACAAACTTCTCAATGAGAATCTCGACAAGTTCAAGAAGCCGTTCCGACAAATCCGCAACAGCCTGCGAAAACTCAAAGATCATGTGTTCCACTTTCTGAAAGACCCGCGGGTGCCGTCACACAACAATGCATCGGAAGGCGGAATAAGAATCCTGAAAGTGAAACAGAAACGGAGCGGCGGCTTCCGAAGTCAGGCCGGAGCGGAAGACTTCATGGCAATACACTCGGTTGCCGATACCGCCAAGAAAAACGATTTCTCCCGCTGGGATGCCGTTTTTGCGTTGGTCTAATAGACCGACCAAATCAATGTGCCCTACCTACCTGAGTAGTTACAAAAAATCGTTAGAGTGTTAAAATATTGTAACAATAGGTGAATTTGAATCTTGATATTAAACAGTTTATGCAAGTTTAGAGGGCATAATGGTTATGCTGTTTGATAAATTCGCATAGTGGATGTTTTTTTTAATTTGCTACAAGGTGTGTTCTTTTGTGGCGGGATGTGTTATGATCTGTTACATCTGCCGGTCGAGGAGTTGGGTGACATAGGGGGTGGCGCGTAGGTTGTTGGCACGGGTAAGGTACTGGCGGGCAAGGACACTGGCTTCCTGGTCGAAGCGGTTCTGGCGGCTCGCGTTGTCATAGTAGTTGCCGAGTACCAGCAGGGCGTGGTAGTTGTCGGGATCGAGCGCGAGGATGCGGTTATAGATGTCGACGGCAAGGCGGTTTTCACCAAGGCCGAAGTAGCCGTCGGCAAGTGCTGTCAGGTACTCTATGTTGCCCGGCATGCCTTGTAGCATACGTAGTGCATACTCTACCATTCCGTCGGCATTCCTGCGCCAGGTGTAATAGGCGAGCAGGCGCCCGTCGATATTGCGTCTTATCCAGCTGTATCGGTTCCCGACGTCTTCAAGAAACCGCTCGTACAGCCCGGCATTGCCCTGTTCGAAGGCGAGACGCTGTACACCGTCATATACCGAGTCGAGAGGCACGAGGGCGTTCATGGATTGTCTGAGCAACAGGGCCGGTTCGTCGGGGTGGTTGACAGTGTCCATTGATGCGGCCACGATGGCGTGGCTGTAGGTGTCGGCGACATCAGGCCGCCGGTCAAGCATCAGCTTGTACATGGCCAGGGCGCTCGACCATTCTTCGTAACGGTAGAAGCGTCCGGCTTTTACCCGGAGTGTCTCGTAGTCGGTGGCGGAGAGACTGAATACTGTAAGCAACAGCAGTGATATGTATGCAATGGATCTGTTCATAGTTGTCGCAAAGTGGTTACCGGCGGTTGATACGTGGAATCCTGCCTCCGAGTTCAAGCCGCCATATAAGCAGGATGTACAGTATGATAAACAAAGATCCGGTACCCATGTTCAACAGCTGGCTGTCACTGGCTGTCACTACCGTGAGGGCATAGAAGCCGAGTGCGGCCGCCGTGTAGAGGGCGATGCGCCCCATGGCGTAGGGTACCTTGAAGTAACGCTGTCCTATCACATAGCTGGCGACCATCATTGTGCCGTAACATGCAAGAGCGGCCCATGCACACCCCATGTATCCCATGCGCGGTACCAGCAGGATGTTGAGTATGACGGTGATGGCGAGTCCGCCTATAGAGAAATATGATCCCCATATTGTACGGTCGGTGAGTTTGTACCATATCGAGAGGTTGAAGAATATGCCGAAGCATAGCTCAGCTATCATTATCACCGGCACGACCTTGAGGCCCTCGAAGTAGGCCGGGCTTATGAAATATCTTAATACCGGCAGGAATACCATCACGCCGAGGAATATAAGCAGTCCAAGTGCTACGAACCAGGTCATTACACGCGAGTAGTCACCGAGCTTCTGCTCGGCGGTCATGCCCCCCTCGCGATGTTTGGAGAATACAAACGGCTCGTAGGCAAACCTGAAGGCTTGCAGAAACATCACCATTATCACAGCTACCTTGTAACAGGCACCGTAGATGCCAAGATCGCTCATGGCTTGCTGTCGGTCGGGTTCAAGCACCGGCAACAGTATCTTGTCGATGGTCTGGTTCATGATGCCGGCGAGTCCGAGCACCAGCAGGGGCAGGGAGTATGATAGCATCTCGCGCAACAGCCTGCTGTTGAAACTGTAGCGCTCGGCGGTGAGCTCGGGCAGGAGTAACAGCAGTGTGGCCAGCGAGCATATCAGATTGGCCAGGAAGATGTAGCCGATGTGAGGAGTGATCCCCCACAGCCATGGACACGCCTTTATGAAGAATAGATTAAGGCCTATGTTGAGCCCTATCCCAATGAGCTTTACCGATGCGAATCGGTAGGGACGTTTCCTGGATCGCAGATAGGCGAACGGTATGGATGTGACAGCATCGGCGCCAACAGCGATTGCCATCATCCATATGTACTCGGGATGGTCGCCATAGTCGAGCCATCGGGCTATGGATGGTGACAGCAGTGATGCGGCTACAATGAACAGCAGGGAGGTTGTCCCTACTGCGATGAGAGTGGTGGTATATACCTGGGCGGGATTGTTCCAGCGCTCATGATTGGTGAAGCGGAAGAAGCCTGTCTCCATGCCGTATGTGAGAAGTATCAGGGCTACGGCCACATATGAATATAGGTTGGTGACAATGCCATACTCTCCTGTAGCTGTGAATGTGTAGGTGTATATTGGTACCAGAAGCCAGTTGAGAAGGCGTCCGACAATGCTGCTGATGCCATACACGGCAGTGTCTTTTACAAGCGATCTGAGTGATGCCATATCTGTGTGTGGGGGTTTTATTGTATCAGGGTCGCGGCGACTGCCGCGACCCTGTGGTATCCTATTCAAAAATGCCGCCTATTCCGTCGTTCAAGGATTTGCCCAGATGGCTGTAGGCGAGTTCGGTCACTTCACGTCCCCGGGGTGTGCGTTTGATGAATCCTTCTTTGATAAGGAATGGTTCGTAAACCTCTTCGAGTGTGCCGGGATCCTCACCAAGGGCGGTAGCTATAGTGGTGATACCCACTGGCCCCCCCCTGAACTTGGTGATGATGGTGGTGAGAATCTTGTTGTCGATCTCGTCAAGTCCATACTTGTCAATGTTAAGTGCTTCGAGCGCAAATCGTGCTATCTCGGGATCAATGCGACCGTTGCCTTTGACCTGTGCGAAGTCGCGCACGCGTCGTAACAGGGCGTTGGCGATACGAGGTGTTCCGCGCGAGCGCATGGCTATCTCGTGGGCGGCCTCGCCGGTTATACCCACATCAAGCAGTCTTGCCGAGCGCGCTATTATACGTTCGAGTATCTCGTGCTCGTAGTACTCCAAATGACAGTTGATGCCAAAACGGGCTCTGAGCGGTGACGTGAGCAGGCCGCTACGGGTTGTGGCTCCTATAAGGGTGAACGGTGACAGCGAGAGTTGGACACTGCGGGCACCTGGACCTTTGTCGATCATGATGTCTATACGGTAGTCTTCCATGGCCGAGTAAAGGTATTCCTCGACTACGGGACTAAGACGGTGGATCTCATCGATAAACAGCACATCGTTCTCCTCGAGTGATGTGAGTATACCGGCGAGATCGCCGGGCTTGTCGAGCACCGGCCCCGATGTCACTTTGAAGCCTACCCCCAGCTCATTGGCGATGATATTGCTCAGGGTGGTCTTGCCCAGTCCGGGGGGGCCGTGCAACAACAGGTGGTCAAGGGCCTCACCTCTCATGCGTGCCGCCTCGACAAAGATCTTGAGATTGGACACGATTTTCTCCTGGCCGCTGAACGAGTCGAACTGCGACGGTCGGAGTGCGCGTTCAAAGTCCTTGTCGCGTTCGGCCTTGTTTCCTTGTGAATGTATGTCAAATGTATCGGGCATGGTGGTTGACGCGGCGTGCCGCGTTGAATCGGGTCTTGAGTGTCAGGGTATTTTGTGAGATGAATTAAAGATACGTGTCTCCGTATTTATCCTTGGCATCGTTGACCATCAGCTTGATACGCTGTTCCTCGCTCTTCGGGCATATGAGCAGTACATCGCCTGCATCGGCGATGATATAGTCATCAAGGCCTTCGACAACAATGAGTTTCTCCCCTTTGACAGCAAAGATGTTTCCATGGGAGTTATAGGCTATGACACGACAATTCTGGGTGACGTTGCCGTCGCGGTTGTGGGGGGAGTTGTCGTACAGTGCACTCCATGTTCCCAGGTCATTCCACCCGAAGTCGACACACTCCACATATACATTAGATGCCTTCTCCATCACGGCAAAGTCGATCGATATGCCCATGCATCCCGGGAAATTGGCCTGTATGAAGGCTTTCTCGGCCGGGGTACCGTAGACATTGTCACCTTGCTCGAAGATGGTGTATATGTCTGATGCATGCTCGGCCATCGCATTTTTGATGGATGACGCCTTCCACAGGAATATTCCTGAGTTCCAGAAGAACTCGCCGCTGTCCACGAATACCTCGGCAAGCTCGCGGTTGGGTTTCTCGGTAAATGTCTTTACCTTGAGTATGCCGTCACCTATCTCACGGCCTATCTGTATGTAGCCGTATCCTGTCTCGGGACGTGATGGTTTTATGCCGAGAGTGAGCAGGGCATCGTTGTTCTCGACAAACTCGAATCCTTTAAGAATGCTTGCCTCGAACTCTTTCTCGCGTGTAATGAGGTGATCGCTCGGAGTCACTATCATGCTTGCCTCGGGGTCGAGAGCGGCGATATGATGTGCTGCCCATGCTATGCATGGCGCAGTGTTGCGGCGTGCCGGCTCCAGCAGTATGCGGCTGTCGTCGATATCGGGGAGCTGTTCCTTGACAAGTGGCGCGTAGACCTCGTTGGTCACAACGATTATATTCTCGGCTGGAACGATAGGGAGAATGCGGTCGTAACTCATCTGCAACAATGAACGTCCGGTACCGAAGAAATCAATGAATTGTTTGGGCCTGTCAGTACGGCTGTAGGGCCAGAAGCGGCTGCCTATTCCACCGCACATTATCACGCAATATCTGTGTATGTCTGTCATAAACGATAGTGATTTTGGTTAGGGGGCTCTAAGTTACAACATAAAAATGATACCGTCAAACAATACATCAAAAAAGGGAACAAAACATATGGTCAGTGACCCCAACCCCACATGTATCGTGCGAGGCGCTGTCATCCCGACGCGCCTCGCATGATAAACCAATCATTATCACATTCTAAGCAATGGAAAAAGTAATCTTGCTTTCGATATTGTAAACACCCTCCAAGGGCAATATGTTCACTCCTGAATAAGAATTTTCTCACAATTGGTGGTCTTGGTCGAATCGCTCTGACACCTCTCCTCACTGACGTGCTCCGAGACGGCCTCGCTCATCGCCTGAGGATATAGGGGGTGGGTTGCGGGTGGACCCGCGGGTTGCGCGACCTATCGGTCGCTTAACGCCACGGCTATTTGTGCCGGCACCCTCTCCGGGGTGCCCCTTTAGCCATTACGCCCGTCATGGGGCCGATATCGCTTGTTATTTCTGAGTTCATTACTATGCTACCTGGGAGAGTTGACTTTAATCAGGCTCGCGTTGATTATAGCTCTTGCGCTTCGAGGAGGTGGAAGCTATACGGTGGTGTATCACGTAGTATATGGGGATCGTTCCTGTGGTATAACAAAAAAGGCGAAGTCAGATTTTGCTCTGAATTCGCCTTTGGTGGAGTATAGCGGACTCGAACCGCTCACCTCGACACTGCCAGTGTCGCGCTCTAGCCAGATGAGC
>CAXHRO010000014.1:0-78182 GCA_964018905.1 uncultured Muribaculaceae bacterium | reverse complement strand
CCGATGGTACTGCGAAAGTGGGAGAGTAGGTAACCGCCCCCTATCAACCGGAGACCCCGGGACAAGCCTTCACTAAAGAAGGCATTGTCCCGGGGTTTTCTTATAGTTGATGGTGGATAGTTTTTAGTTGATGATTTATATAGTTGGGAGTTGCCAGGGGGGGCGACTATAGCCGGAGGTGTGGGGGAAGACATTGATTTATGTATGTGCGTGCCTCATTGTAGGGGATCGTTGTACGGTGATCGTTGGGAAGCAGTTCTATCGGTTGTTCGTTAAGATATAGTGTCATATAGTAGCGTCCTGTATCGGATTGGCTTATGAGAATCTGTAGATTGGAGGCCATGGGGACAACATGGAAGTCTTTCCAATGTGTGGCTACGGTATTAAAGTTGTTTGTAATGTAGTAGCAACCGGGCAGGCGTAGTTGGGAAAACAGTGGCATGAGTGTCTCTGCGTGGCCGAATCGAAGGCAGGCGGTTGCTGTGCGTTGTCCGTTGACTGCGTCATCGCATGTTCTTATCAGGTCGGCAATAAGTGGAGATGTGATATCGGCTGGAATAGAGGATATCGATGAGGCGGTGCGTTGCAGGTATTGGCTTAGATTGAAACAGGACCATAGGGCATTGTATTCGGTTGGTGTGAAGTATTCGGATATATCGATGGTATAGCCCATGGCGGCCATGCCGGCTACAACATGATATTCGTCGAGTGCGAGATTGCGCCAGTCGGTATCAAGCGGATAGTTGTCACCGAGTATTCGGGTAAGCGCGGTTGCCTGGACTTCGGATTTGAGTTGCTGTTCATATATGGGTTTCCACTCGTTGCTTTTGCGCCATTCAAGATACCTGGTATCAATGTCAAAGGGGCGTAGTAGTGGCGAATTCTGACGTCCGGATGATGTTATTATCGTTATGTGATTGTTTAGGAGGTCGAGTTGATGTGTAAATTCATACATACTCATCACACAGCGTGGTACGTAGCTTGAGATTGCGGTTACAGTACTGTTGTTGAACAGTGTCGGAAAGTTGTGGTACATGCGTGTGGCGATGCCACGTTGCTCGGCCATTCCAAGTGAGTCGAGTTCTCCCCAGCGGTTGTGTGATACCTTAAGAACGAGATTGACAAGTTTGTGGATTTTTCGGCCTGCAGGGGTTATCGTGCCGATGGAGTCTGCGCGTGACAGTGCTTTGTTGAGATTTCGGGCGGCGCTTGGCGAGGATGGGAAACGTGCCCCGTGTCGTCCGATGTGATTGATGAATATCGGTGTCAGGCTGTCGGGAAGATTGATATTATGCAAAGGGTCGGGGTATGGCATGAGACTGCCTGCGCATTCGTCCATTGAGTAGTGGGGGGTGGCTGTTGGTGTTGAAGCTGATGCTGTCAATGCTGTTGCAAGTGCTGTCAGAAGCAGTGTTGTTTTGATTGTTTTCATAGTAGTTTTATTGTATCTTTGTTGTTATAAACAAATAACTGTCTGAAATGTCATGTCGAATCAGGAAATTCTTAAGTTGATCGAATCGGGAGAATATGAGAATGCTCTTGCCGCAATTAGAGATCATTTAGCTGTGGATTCGGAGGATGAAATCTATTACGCGGCGGGAAGGTTATGCTGGCAGCTTGGCCGACAGGCTGATGCTATTGGTTTCTATCGTAGGGCCATAGCTGTTAATCCTGATAGTCAGGCTTGTCATGCGTTGGAAATGGCCGAGGATGTATTGGGCTTTTTTAACCCGGATCTTTTAAATCCGTAGTATTGTAGTATTGATGTGAAGTTGATGGTGGGGGTATTATGGCATTGGCATCTGTGAATGCGGTGATACGTTAGCTTATACGGCTTAGGTCGACCTTACGTGCAAACAGGGTGTGCAGTTCGTGTGCTATAGGTGTGTTGGCTGGGGATGACAGGGTGGGGTCTTTGTCAAGGAGGTCTTCGGCGGCGTTTCGGGCGAGTTGTACGATGGCGCTGTCGGTAGCGAGGTTTGCTATACGCAGGTTTAGTGCAATACCGCTTTGCATGGTACCCTCGAGATCTCCCGGACCACGCATTTTCAGATCGGCCTCGGCTATTATGAAACCGTCGCTGGTGGTGGTCATTAACTCAAGGCGATGTCGTGTTTCACGGGAAATTTGTGGTTTTGACATCAGCACACAATATGAGCGTTCGGCGCCACGACCTACGCGTCCTCGCAACTGGTGAAGCTGGGACAGGCCGAATCTCTCGGCATTTTCGATAACCATTACAGTGGCGTTTGGAACGTTGACTCCGACTTCGATCACGGTTGTGGCAACGAGAATCTGGGCCTGGTTGGTAGCGAACAGTTCCATCTGCCAGTCTTTCTCGGCAGGTTTCATCCGCCCGTGCACATAGGCGGTCTTGTAGCTTGGGAAGTTGTCGCGTATGTTCCGGTATCCTTCTTCAAGACACTTGAGGTCGAGTTTTTCATTTTCCTTGATAAGTGGGTATACGATATATACCTGTCGTCCTTCACGTAGCTGTTTCCCTATGGACTTGTATACATCAAGGCGTGAGTTGTCGTATCGCAGGATGGTGGTGACCGGTTTTCGGCCTGGAGGCAACTCGTCTATGACCGAGACCTCAAGGTCTCCGTATACGGTCATGGCCAGTGTGCGTGGTATGGGTGTGGCGGTCATCACCAGTACATGGGGAGGAGTGCTGTTTTTTTGCCACAGTCGTGAACGTTGCATTACACCAAAGCGATGTTGCTCGTCAATGACAACAAATCCTAAATTCTTGAATTTTACGTTGTCTTCGATGACTGCATGTGTGCCTATGAGAATATGAAGCGAGCCGTCTTCAAGCTCATGGTGTATGAGGTCACGTTGTTTTTTGCGTGTCGAGCCGGTAAGCAGTCTCACGTTTATTCCGATCGGGGCTACCATCCCGGCTATGGTCTCGAAGTGTTGTGTTGCGAGAATCTCTGTGGGTGCCATCAGGCAGGCCTGTGTCCCGTTGTCAAGAGCTATAAGCATGCATAGCAGGGCTACGAGTGTCTTTCCGCTTCCGACGTCTCCCTGAAGCAGCCTGTTCATCTGTCGTCCGCTACCCATGTCGGCTCTAATTTCTTTGATGACGCGTTTCTGAGCTCCTGTAAGTTCAAATGGAAGACATTCACTGTAGAACTGGTTGAAGAATCGGCCTATGCGCGGGAAGCAGAAGCCTGCGAGCTGATTATTACGTTTTGAACTGTATTGTTGTATGTTGAGTTGAAGAAAGAATAGTTCATCAAATTTGAGGCGGTATCGGGCCTGTTGTAGCTCGGCTGCATTCTGAGGGTTATGTATTGTCGTGAGAGCCTGTCGCAAAGGCATGAGCCTGTACCGTGATATCATGTCGGGCGGCAGTGGATCGGATATGTGTTTCAGCGATGCGAGCGCGGTTTGTATATAGCCGTGTATTGTACGTGACGAGATTCCTGAGGAACGCAGTTTCTCGGTGAGTGAATATACTCCACGCAGTCCCTGCATGGCACCGGCCGATGTCGTGATATCAATCTCTGGGTGAACCATGCTCCAGCGTCCGTTGAAAACCTCGGGTTTGCCGAAGATGATATACTCACGTCCGGTGACATACATCTCTTTAAGTGTCTTTATTCGACGAAACCATACGATTTCTATGGTAGCCGTTCCATCGCTGAATAGTCCGATGAGCCTGGTTTTGGCTCCTTCGCCAAGGGTGTTGAAACTGACGAAGTGTCCCTTGAGCTGGATATGCGGCATCTCTCCTGACAGATCCTTGATACGGTATATTGAAGACCGATCGAGATAGTTGTGAGGAAACAGGTGTAACAGGTCGTAGACTGTTCTGAGACCGAGCTCCTTGTTCAGTAGCTCGGCACGCTTTGGGCCTATTCCCTTGATATACATTATCTCGCTTCGACGCAGGGTATTCATGGCTGATGTGTGAGATACCAGGAGGCCAATGCCAGATCGCCTGGATTGGTTATCTTGATGTTGGACGGTTGAGATGTCACCAGTACCGTATCGGTGAATCCGGCCGCTGACATTACCGAGGCGTCATCGGTGAATGATGACGAGTAGGGGAGACGATAGGCTTGGGTAAGGTCTCCGAGTCTGAATCCCTGTGGGGTGACGACGGCTCTGTATTCGCTCCTGTTTACAGCCTGTGAGTATCCGTCGGGTGTGATGTGGCGCAGTGAATCGGTTACCGGAACTACCGGAACGGCCGAACTTCCATGTCTTATTGCGTCAATTACATTTATGACGGTCTCTCGGTCGACCAGCGGGCGTGCTCCGTCATGGACAAGGACTATCGTGTCGTCATGATCGTCTATGGCTGCCAAGGCGTTTCTGACCGATTCCCATCTTGAGCTACCTCCGGCTACAATTATACCTGTTGTGGTTCCATACATTGTCGCGAGCCTTGACCAGTAGTCGGCCATGTCGGCACTCACGACTGTAATGATTATAGCCGATGGCACTGCCTTGAGCAATCGGTCGATAGTGTGACACAATACCGGTTTGCTGTCAAGCATACAGTATTGTTTGGGCATATCCGACCCAAACCTGCTGCCCGAACCTGCCGCCACAACTATTATGTAGATTTTTTTTCCCATCATCACTACAAATTTACTGTAAGTGAGTGGATTTTTATTGATGTGTTGTATTTAATTAACTAATGTGTGCCAATATTGTGCACTGGTGGCAAACTACCTTTGCAATGTAAACGATAAATACTCAACACTATGAATACTCAGCTCCGCACCACCGACACCATTTTTGCCACAGTGACCTCAGGCGGTACTACTCTTGTCAAGCTTACACTCTCAGGGTTCGGCTCCATGGCTGACGTGATGAAATCAATCTGCGGACATCTGGGAGGGGTTGCCGGTATTGTTACTGTCGAGTTGCGCAACAGCACGCTCGGATGGCTACAGCGTCGTTCGCTACGGTTGCGTGCTGTGACACAGTCTCCGGTTCAGCTCACACTATTCTGATGTGTCGGGCGCGGGATCATGCGGCACCATTTGCGGTAGCCGAAGAATGCTATAACCGTGTAGACGGCATATAGCGTGGCATAGAAGTAGATACCTTTGTATATATACAGTCCCACACATACGATGTCGATCACGATCCATGCAATCCATTGCTCGGCCCATTTGCGTGCAAGCATCCATGTGGCTACAATGCTGAACGCAGTGGTGAACGCATCGGCGACAGGAACGGTGCTGTCGGTGAATGTTCTAAGGAAATACCATAGCGCGCCCCACAATAAGGCAAGGGATAGAGTGACGATACCCCAGCCCCATACCGGCGTGTGGCTTACGTCACGTTCTTTCTTCGCAACCTTGCTTTTCTCTCTCGAATGAGTCCAGTGTATGTAGCCGTAGAGGGCGATAAGGAGATAGTAGATGTTGATGCCGAAGTCGGCATACAGTCCGCGGCTGTAATATATGTACATCGAGATTGCAGGCATTATTACCGATACCAGCCACAGGCGTGGATTGGCATGATACTCGTACCACAGGTACAGGAGCCCGAGCAGGAAGCCGGCAATCTCGATCACAAGGTCTATACTCATCGTAGATCAGAAGCTTAATGATACGGTTCCCATGAAGTGGGCAGTGGCTTGGGCAGCGTATCCGGCATAGCGGTATATGACTTTATCATTGCCATCAATGTAGTATCCGGCTCCGGCATAACCGTTGTTGCAATATTTCTTGTTGAAAATGTTATAGGCCGATAGTGCTATGCGCAATGTCTTGATTCCATATAGGTTGTGCCATGAATAGCCCAGGTGCAGATCGCTCACGCAGTAGTCGTCAAGAAGAGCCTCGGCCGATCGGGCATTGTTCATGTACTGGCTTGACACATAACGTGTGGCAAGTGATGCCTCGAAGTCGCTTACATGGAAATTGAAGGAGTTGTGCATTATCACCGACGGCGAGAATGCTATCGGTGTATTGCCGCGGTCAAAGGTAATAGGGTTGGTCCACTCGTCCTCGTAGATGTATTCGACGAAATTTTTGATGCGGTTACGTGACAGTGTGGCATTTATATCCCAGTCAAACCAGTTTGCCGGGCGTAATGCGGCCTGTAGTTCTATTCCCATGCGGTAACTTGACGGGACATTGACACTCAGAGCATTTCCTGTATCAGACAGTTGACCGGTGACTACCAGTTGGTCTTTATAATCCATGTAGTAAAGGTTGACCCCTATGCTTAGCAGTCGGGAGGTGTAGTTATAACCGAGTTCGTAATCAAAAAGGCGTTCGGCATTGGGCATGTGCTGTGGGTCTCCGTCGGTGAAGTTGTCGCGTACCGGCTCCTTGTGGGCTACACTCCATGAGGCAAAGGCTCGATGTGATTTCCATGTATAGTTGAGACCTGCCTTGGGATTGAAGAAGTTATAGTTGCGGCGAATGTCAAGCACGGCCATACCACCTGTGTTCCAGTCATAGTTGTCGCTGACACCGTCGATCGTATAATGGATATGACGGTATTGCAGATCGGCATAGGCTGTCAGCCCGTCGGTTATATTGACATCGGCACGGCCAAAGATATTGAAGTCCAGTTTACGTCCTGTATTGTTGTAGTATTCCTGCATAGGATCGATATTGCCGATGTAGTTCCGAACCCATTTCAAACGTCCGAAGTGATTGCCTCTGAAGTAGTTTGCAGCACTTCCCAAGGTCGTGTTGACACGTCCCGAACGATATTTTATATTAAACATACCGCCCCCGAAGTCGTTGTCGTTGTATTTGAGACGTATGAGATCGGATTTTTTCACCTGGGTACCGTCGGCAAGGGTGAATGGATCAAGACCATATTCTACCAGAGAGCGGTCGGTCTTGTACTGGTCGTAGTATCCGTCACCTTTTGTATAATGAAGTGCGGCGTTGAGAGTCAGTCCGTGTCCGAGGTTCTGGGTCAGCAGCAACTGTATGTGATGCTGGGTGAAGTTGTCACACTGGTCGGGGTAATATGCAGTATTTCCGTTAGAATCGGTATATTTGCCGCATGGGTTGTAACGTCGGCCATACTTTTCCATGTCTTCGAGTGATGCATAGTCCCATGCCATGTAGGTTTGTTCCTTGCCGCCGAAGGCCAGGAGTCGTAAAAGAGTGTTTGTCGACGAGTATGCGAGCTGTCCCTGGTAGCTCCATAACTTGGAGAATGCCCTGTCGATGTATCCGTCCGAGCCTATATGGCTGAAGCGGGCGTCGACCGACCAGTGGTCGCCGAACACTCCCGAGCCAACCTTGACTGTCTGGCGATTGGCATTATAAGATCCATACGACATCGCTACACCGGCATATCGGTCTCGACTCGGAGCATCGGTCGTCATGTTTATGCTGGCGCCGAATGCGCCGGCTCCGTTTGTCGATGTTCCGGCTCCACGCTGTATCTGTATGTCACGCACCGATGATACGAGATCGGGCATGTTGACCCAATATACATTGTGGCTTTCCGAGTCGTTGATGGGGATTCCGTTGGCGGTGACATTGATGCGTGATGCGTCGGTGCCGCGCACGCGTATTGACGAGTATCCTATGCCGCCGCCGGCGTCGCCTGTAACAAGTACCGACGGTACCGATTCAAGCAGAAACGGGACATCACGTCCATCGTTCACCTTTGCGATCTGTGCCGCCGTTACATTGGTGAAAGCGATTGGAGTGGTTGCCCCGGCGCGGTTTGACACTACCTCGACTGTATTTAGATTTACTACTGTGCTGTCAGTGGCCTGTTTCTGTGCGGCCACAGCACCCGGTATGGCTGTGATAATGGCAACCATGCCTGCACGATGAAAAAGTGTATTCATCATCTTTTAATTTTCGCTACGCCGGTATTACCCGGTTCAGGTTCAAAGGGTCTGATCTCAGCTCGGGCTATTAGCCGTCGCACCCCCAATTAATATATGTAAACGATCTCGGGTCGTTTCGGCCTGCTGGCCGAAACGATGGCGCAAAGGTACGAACAATCCGTGACCCCTGCAAATCAAGATGGCATGTAAGTTAAGAGAGAGACGGTGTAAAACGACAGCCGCGATAGCGGCGACACTTATTGAAGTCGCTGCTACCGCGGAAATATCTGTGTGTTGTATTATGTGGCTTACAGTTTTGATTTTATTGCTTCAACATATTTTTCATGATTGCGTATGTCCGGGCGTCCTTCAGCTTTACCGTCTCGGTCAACAAGAATGTAATAAGGTATACCGTCTACGTTGAAATGATTGCGTATTTCGGCAATCTGTTCAGAGGTGACTTTATAGTGGATTCCCTTGATGTCAGGTACCATCTCGAGATATTTGTTGGGATCGGATGATTCATCGGCGATATATATCCATACGATGTCACTGCTTGACAGTTCGTCTGACTTCAACGGCTCATTGGCCTGAAGGGCTGCACGGCAGGGGCCGCACCAGGTGTTCCACAGATCGACAACGACAACCTTGCCTTTGTGAGGAGCGATGATAGCATCGAATACTTTGTCGGCAGTGGTTTCGGGGGTCGGGGTGACATGGACAGTCTCCTGTAAATGTATGAAGTTGCGTAATGACCGTTGGTTAAGAGAGTCGCATGCTTCGGCAAAGAATGGATTGGAAAGTGTGCGGAGCGTGTCTATGTCGGATGCGGTAAGCTCATGTCGACGGGCTTTGTCGGCCATATCTGAAAACATCATGACAGAACGTGACAGATCGCCTTCGGCTCCATACCGGTTCCAGTCGTGCGACCCTATGGCCTGTGACTCGATGAGCAGTTTGGGATTGGTGGTGTCAAACCAAGTGGTAACCTCGGCAAAGTCATTGTCGGTGAGTTGGGCCTGAATTGAATCGGCAGGTATCGGTGTTCGCCAGTTGTCAGTGATATTGCGGTAGTTATGGCTAAGGAAAAAGCGATACTGGGCCATGGCCTGCAGCACTTCGTTCTGGAGCTGTAGGGTGTAATATTCTTTAGCCATGGCTGGTGCATCCGAATTCTCAATGTCCTTGAGGTTGGCTTCATAGCGTGATTTTACCATTGCCTTGTATTCATCTCCGGTCATGTGATAGTCGGCAAAATCACCGGTGTACATGTTAAAACCATGATAATCGGTAAGGCCCGATTTCATACGGTCATAGTTGCTGTAATGTCCGTTGGTATATGTAGCGCGGAACGGTATCGATGAGATTCCCTCGCGTTTTGACATCGTGAAACCTCCGGTAAGTCTCAGATCTATATAGCAGTCGAGTGTCTCTCCAGGATATAATGTTATGTTGGCCAGTGAATATCTGCTATCAGGATCTATGATTACCGCCGTGGCTATACCGTATTGGTCAAACGATACAGTAGCTTCGCCACTATCGTTGAATTTCACGGAGTATTCGGTCTGATTGCCGTCAAGCGTGTTTATATACATGCTGTAGGGGTGCTGGAATTCGGTACGGAAAGGTAACATATGGATGTTTACCGTTGTATGTCCCATCTCAAGTGCCGGATCCGGAACCTGGCCGTCAACAGGTTTCTTGCGCAGTTCTTGGGGAAGGCCTTCGGGATACTCGGCAGCAGGTTCTCCGGTAATGTCGATATCCCATAGTTTGAAAGCATGTGGATCGGCTCCTTCGATGAAGTCGAATCGTTTGGTTGAGAATGGTAATGGTTCGAAGATTAGCTTGAATGAGGCTTTTCCTGATTCGGGCATCCAGAACTCGGTATCTGGTTCGATACCGTCGGTCGAGGTCATGGCATATTGTTTTCCATCGGCCTGCAGATAGCTGTCTGCGGCTATGCGTATCCAATAGTTGGGACGATAGTTGGCATTGACATGAAGCACGGTGTTGGAGTCGGTAAGCTCTACTTCTACTACATCGATCGTAGTAGTGTTTGAATAATTCACAATCGGGTCGGTAACTGTGCGTGGCCCGTTTGGCGAACATGAAACAAAAGCCATGGCCGCTGTCATTAAGAAAGCGGAGCCAAGGCATTTAATACTTTTTGTAATCATAAAAAGAGAATATAATGAGTTGTTTTTGGGTATCGAGATAAGGCCTGAGGATATCTCAGAAGTTATACCCGATGGCGATATTGCAGGTGTTGCGCCTGAAATTAAATATGTCGCTTAAGCTATAGGCCTTGGTCATTCCCACGGCGCCGCTTACGGCCACATAATAGTTATGGTTGTATGTAAGGCTTGCACCGAAGTCCCACTGGAGGTCGAATCTCTTGAATCCTTTCTCCATGACCGACAAGCTGTGGCCTGGATAATGTTCATGGGCAGAGATGTTGGCGTTTATTACCGGCCCTGTGAACAGGCTTATTGAAATATCATCGGTAAAATCGAAACGGTAGCCTGCGTTCAACGGTACCCTGAATCCCCAGTTACGAATGGATCCGTCCAATAAGTCAAATGCATCAGCAAGCTCTATTTCTGAATTGAAGGTATTGTAAAACAGGCTGACTCCTGGTTCGAAATATAAGTTTTTCCATAACGGAATATTGTAGACCGCTCCGATAGTAAACCCGGGGCCGTTACCATACACGTCATTGGCCGGTCCGGCAGTAGAGCTGATGTCAAGACCGATACGAAGGCCCAGATATGGTTTGTTGTCGGGATTCTCCACGAGATAATTCTGGGCTGTCGCCGTTACCGAGATCGTGGCGGCGACAATGAGGGCAAGTGCAATGCGTTTCATATTTTTAACGTTAAAAACGGGTTCTAATAATCATATAACAGTTCTAAGTCATCGATACACAGCACGCTACCGTTTCCTCCGGTAAAGTAGTCGCCATATTTTGATGCCGATGCCACGATAAGGATGTATCTGGGGACACGCTGTGTCGAGGTATATTTGAATTCAAATTCAAACGGTATGTAATTTTCAACGCTTTTGCCATACTGAATGTTGCCATAGGCTATAACTTCGCTTCCTGTCGGGTCGAAGAGTTGTCGATCCTTGGGATTGGTGCGTATCTCGAATGGTTCGGCACTATCTATAAGAGCCGACCATACGGTACATGTGTCAGGACGACCTTTGAGATAGTCGAATTCGGTCGTTGAGTGGCTTATCTCGGCACAATTGTATTTGAGATATCCGCGTAACTTGGTGGGGCGTTGTGTGAACGGGCGTCCGAAACTCAGCACACCGTTGGTACCGTCGGTGCGTACATAATATCCTGCAAATATGTTTCCTGCGGCGAGTTTGCCGAGTGGACCTAACCCTACAAACTTAGTCTCGAGCATGGCTGCTTTGCCTGTGCCGCTCGGTGTATCGTCGGTTGGCACACTGTTGCTTTGGCCCAGTGTAGTGGCTCCTTTATTGCCGGTGTCCCAGAACTGAATGCCGTCTTCTTGCCATGGATTCCATATTTTCCCGTTTTGCCACCAGTACTCGAAGTCGGAGTTTGGAACCTGTGCCTCCTGGCCGGTGGTGAAAATAACCTCCGAAGCATACTCGTCGTCACTGTATGCACGTACGGCATACTCGGTCTCGGGTTGGAGATTGATGATGCGGGCTGTGAGGCTGCCTCCATTGGCTGTGATCCATTCGGCCGGTACTCGTGTCCACTCCCGGGTGTCGCTGCGACGATACTCGAAGCCGTTGTCTTTTCCCTCCTGGGCCTGGGCATAGGCCCAGGCTACACGTGTCCAGGCATCACAGCGTTCGGTAGTGACAGTGCTGGCGGTCTCCTCGGCATAGATCGTCCAGATCTCTTCACGGCCATGGTTGGTTATGATGAGTTCCAGAGGACTTGTAAGACTTATTGTTGATCCGTTGATATCGGGTGATACTGTCGAGCCGGTCGCTCCCAGTTTCATGGAAGTCACAAGCAGTCGGGAGAGGTCGGTTCCCTCAGGAATTGTGACGATTACACGGTGGGCAGGCACATCAATGACACTTGAACCGATTTGTCCGGCGACATTAAAGTATCGTTCGATATTCTGGGTGGCTTTCAGTACCCACCAGTATTCCTGATATATCTTCAGCATTACAGCCTGAGGCTTGGTCATGTCGAGAGGATGGTCAAGCACACCCTCCTCGACTACCGCACCGGGTGTGACGGTATATCCTGTTACATTCATCGCATATATGTCGGCAGTCTCCCCCAGTGTTATGTTTACCACGCGTGTCATGGAGTCGATTACTGCAGTGGTTGATTCTCCCTCGACGGTGAATGTAAGGAAGTTGGGCTGGATGTGAGGGTATGGGATATCATTCTTGATACAGCCTGTGGCGGCTATTGAGAGCAGTGCCGCTACAATAAAATGTATGTTGAATCTTTTCATCTCGATATATTGACTGTCATGTCTATATGTTTACCGACATGCCGAAGTTGATGTTGAA
Source organism: uncultured Muribaculaceae bacterium (assembly GCA_964018905.1). Lineage (GTDB taxonomy): Bacteria > Bacteroidota > Bacteroidia > Bacteroidales > Muribaculaceae > JAAVFS01. Next base: position 65,881 of record CAXHRO010000014.1, on the reverse strand, counting down.
TATATTAAACTTGAAGTTGGCGCCGCTTGAGAAGCGCGAACCGTCTTCACGGCCGTTGGTCCACTGGTGTTCGTTGCGTAGTTTGAGTCCGAAGACTCCAAACGATACATTAAAGGCCACATTGTCCATTATGAAGACAGCGAGACCGGGGCTGAAGTTGAGGCTTGCCTCGGTGATGTTTGTGTGTGTATCGCGTGTCTCTCCGTCGTAAAGACGTTTGAAGCGTGATGAACCGCTGCCGAAGGATAGATCCACTTCATTGAATACACCGAAGCGTTTCATACGACCGAGTCCCACATAATTGCGGTAAAAGAATCCGGCGCTGTACATCTGCGAGTAATACGATACATCCGACAGGTTGAAACTCATGTCATCGCTGAAGTCAAAAGAGAGAGAGCCGAGGTTACCGGTCATCCTTGTGAAGTTGAATTTTATGCCTACGGTCTGGTTATTGCGTATGGCATAGCTTATGGTGGGCTTGAGCGAATAGGCTTTTATTCCCATATCAAGATCCTTGATTATCGAGAGAATCTGTATGTCTTCGCTGGAGAATTCTCCATAAGACGCCGATAGTCCGAACGCCCATTGTCCGCGTGGAATGAAGAGATAGTTATACAGTCCACGGTCATATCGGCCATAATTGGTCTGTGGGAGTATTATGCTTATCGTATCGCCGCCGACTATGACCATTTCGTCTGCGATGTCCTCGCGCACTATGACTGTCGAGTCGACCGGAATCTTAGGGTTGTCGCCGAGAATGCGTTTTATGATGTCGGGAGACGGATCTGGGTTGCCGCTGTCGGTGGCCGGTGCTGTCAGCGAACAGGCGATGCCGAGTACTATAGCCAGTGTATATCTGAGTATTTTCATCGTTTACAGGTAGAAGGCTACGCCAAAGGTGATTGAGAAAAGATTGATTTTAAAGTTGGCTGACTGGTTGTTGCGGCGGGCAACATACACTTGGTCGGTGGTAGACTTGGTCTTGGTATAACTGAAGCCTAATACTCCGACATTCACCTCGATGGCCGAGTAGTTGTTGAGAAACATGATCATGCCGGGTGCCAGTCCTACGTCAAGATCGAATGAACGCTCGTAGGTGCCGGTGACATCATCGCCCGATCCATTGCACAGCTTAGACTGGCTTCCACCGATCTGTAGCTGTACTTCGTTGAACATGCCGAATCTCTTGTTGTTGCCGAAGCTTATGTAGTTACGGAATGCCGCCATCCCCGAGTAGCTGTGACTTAGACTGTAAAGGTTGTCAATGTCATAGTCTGTATCGGAGGCGAGGACAAAGCGGGCCTTGTCGACGCGCATCAGCGTGCGTTTGTAGGCGAATCGGCCGCCGGCTGCGAGGTTGTCCTTGAAACAATACATCAGCATCGGGCTTACCTTGAATGAGTAAGAGTCACCCTTGATATCCTCAATAATGAAAAACTGATAGTTGTCGTGACTGGCCTGTGACCAGCTTACATTCACACCTGTAATCCATTGTCCTTTAGGTATGAATGAGTATTGCTCAAGACCTCTTTTGAACTGCTCCTGTGCTTTGGTGACAACTGTGCCGGCAATGCTTGCAAGCAACAATAGTGCAAAGCGGGAGATATATGATGTGATTGATCGGTTCATTGTCGGTGTTTGATGGATGCTAATCCTGATTTTGTGTTGGCGTTGCCGGCTTGTCGTCAGTGTCTGTTGATCCCGTTTCTTTGTTGGAGTCGGTCGAGGGTGATCCATCATCGTCCGGACTTGGCTTGTGGCTCGGCATTGGAGGCATCTCTGCAGGGACATCGGTAGCCACTACATCGATTATCTCGCTGTTGGCACGGCGGGTCTCCGACTCGGCTTTGGCCGCGGCGGCCGATCGGGCGGCAAGTATCTCATCTGTGCGGGATGTCCACTGGCGTTTACCGAAGATCTGTTCTACATCCTCGGTAAATATCACCTCGCGCTTTAGCAGTACTTCGGCAAGTCGGGCATGTCCGTCGGCATGCTCGCCAAGGATCTTTTTGGCCCGTTCATACTGTTCGTTGATTATGCGTGACACTTCCTCGTCGATGAGTCGCGCGCGATCATCGCTGTATGGCTTGGAGAAGCCATAGTCCTGTCCTGTCGAGTCATAATAGCTGAGGTTGGGCAACCGCTCGCTCATACCATAGTATACGACCATGGCATAAGCCTGTTTGGTGACGCGCTCCAGATCGTTTGCCGCTCCGGTGGATATGCGGCCCAGAAACAGCTCTTCGGCCGCGCGTCCGCCGAGTGTGGCACACATCTCGTCAAGCAGGGCTTGAGTGGGTGTGATCTGTCGCTCTTCGGGCAGGTACCATGCGGCTCCAAGAGCTTTTCCACGAGGCACGATAGTGACCTTTACGAGCGGATTGGCATACTGCAGGTGCCATGACAGGGCGGCGTGGCCTGCCTCATGAATGGCGATCGCTCGCTTTTCCTCGTCGGTAGTTATCTTGGAACGTTTTTCAAGGCCTCCTATTATGCGGTCTACTGCAGCGATAAAATCTTGCTTGTCAACAGCCTTTTTATTGTTGCGGGCAGCGATAAGTGCCGCCTCGTTGCATACATTGGCGATGTCGGCACCCGAGAAACCTGGTGTTTGTCGTGCCAGTAACTGTACATCAACATTGTGGGCGACCTTGATATTGCGCAGATGTACATTGAATATGGCTACACGATCGTTGAGGTCGGGCAGATCAACGTATATCTGTCGGTCAAAACGTCCGGCGCGCAGGAGTGCCTTGTCAAGGATGTCGGCGCGGTTGGTGGCGGCGAGGATTATGACACCGCTGTTTGATCCGAAACCGTCCATTTCGGTAAGTAACTGATTAAGCGTATTCTCGCGTTCATCATTGGCTCCCATGTTGGGATTCTTGCCACGTGCACGTCCCACAGCATCGATTTCGTCTATGAAAACAATACATGGGGCTTTTTCCTTGGCTTGGCGGAAAAGATCGCGTACACGCGACGCGCCCACACCGACAAACATTTCGACAAAGTCGCTACCGGACATCGAGAAGAACGGCACATTGGCCTCGCCGGCTACAGCCTTGGCCAGTAGTGTCTTACCGGTTCCCGGAGGGCCTACGAGCAGGGCTCCCTTCGGAATTTTGCCGCCAAGATCGGTGTAACGCTGCGGGTTCTTAAGGAATTCTACGATCTCCTCAATCTCGGTCTTTGCCTCGGATAGCCCGGCTACATCCTTGAATGTCACCTGTATTGGGCCATCTTTGTCAAATATCTGTGCTTTGGATTTTCCGACGCTGAATACTCCGCCCGGGCCACCGCTGTCACGGTTACTTATACGGCGCATGATATAGAGCCATAAAATTATAATTAGCAGGAACGGACCAAATGACCATAGCAGGCCTCCAAAACCTCCGTCATTGTTGTAGTCTACTGCCAGTTCCTTGCCTCGTCGTGACTGCCATTCCTTGAGATCGGCGGCAAATGCTGCATTTGAACCTATCTCGGTAGTTATGCGGGCATTTTTGAGATCTTCGGTCGAGAATCTGGAGTTTGGAAACAGTGCCTTGAACAGTGAGTCTGATATATGGGCTTCGGCAAATTCTCGTTTATTGAAGACTTCCAGTCTTTTGATACCACCGTTGGACGCTGCGACCGAGTCGCTCATGATCTGGCCGAAGCGGCTGTATGAAACCTTCTCGCTGGCGGCATTCTGATCCATGAACCACATTGCTACAAGGAACAATAAGATGACGGCATACATCCAGTAGAGACTGAATTTTATCGTTTTTTTCTTTTTAGGCTCGGGCATAAGTATTGGAATATGTGTGCTTTAATCTGTTTAAATGTGAATTATGGACTGAAAATGTCAGATAATAGCTCTGGACGGTGTCAAGTGCTTGACTGTCAGTCGAGATCTGGAATCTGAGTGATTACCGCATCACTCCACAGTTCCTCAAGGTTGTAGTGCTGGCGGGCTTCGGGGGTGAATACATGAACCAATGTGTCGCCATAGTCGATGACAATCCACTGGGCATTTCGGTAACCGTCATAGTTGTAGGGTTTTACGCGTGCTTTTTCAAGCAGATACTCGCGTATGCTGTCGGCTATCGCAGTGACCTGCATTGACGAGTTGCCTTGGCATATGATGAAGCGGTCGATTGTGGTCCCGTCGACTTTGTCCATGTCGACAATTGTGATGTCACGACCTTTACGTTCCTGGATTCCCTCGATTATGAGTTGCTTGATATCAATATTTTCTGTCATAAAATAAAATGTGTCGCTATATTAATGTGCAAAAGTAGTTATTTTTTTTGATAGAAAGTTGGGTTATTCCCTAATATAACAAATTCGGTGCCAAAAAAGTCTTTTGGTAAAATATCATTTTTGGTGGTGGTGTTATTCGAAGCGCATCACTTTGGCTGGCGATATCCTGGCCACGGTATGTGTGGGTATAATCATGATTGCCAGAGATAAAAGCGCTGCACAGATGTTCAAGGCTATGATTCCGGTCCAGTTGAATTCGACCGGTACCGAGTTGAGATAATAGGCCTCAGGATCGAGTGGTATGAACCTGAATTGCCACTGTAGCCATACCAGCAACAGGCCTACAAGGTCACCGATCAGTATTCCACGCAATACCACTCTTTCGGCCATGTACAGGAATACGCGGGCGATCATATTGTTATCTGCGCCAAGGGCTTTGAGTGTGCCTATGAGTCGTACACGTTCAAGTATCATGATGAAAAGGCACGAAACCAATGTGACTGCCGCGACGCACCCCATCAGTGCCAGGATCACGATCACGTTGGTATCAAGCAGATCGAGCCAGTTGAAATACATGGGATCCTGTTCGTATACGTCGTTGACAGCAAGATAGCAGTCTGTGGCATTATTGTAGAACGCATCGGTGGCTACCTGTTGCAATGCCTGTCGCGTGGGAATTATGATGTCGGTATCGAGGCCCCGTATCTCGATTGCGCTCCCTTGGTCAGAGCCGAGTGAAGACAGACGGCGTGCAACATCCATTGACATGAATGCCAGCAGTTTGTCATATTCATTGAAGTGGGAGTTGTATATTCCGGCAATGGTGAAGCGACGTGTGCGTAAGTTGTTGTCATTGAAGAAGTAACCGTTTATTCGGTCTCCGGTGGACAGTTCAAGGGCATTGGCGGTGGCGCGGGATATGACTATATGGTATAACGTCGAATCGGCACTGTAGTCGGGGATCGTTCCCGACTCGAGGTTCTCGGCAATGAACGAGTCGGTCATGTCGCTGTCAAAAGCCTTGAAAACCAGTCCGGCAAACTGATTGTCGGTCTTCAGTATCCCGGGTTGGCGTATGGTTAGTTCTGCCTTGGCTCCATCGGGAAGAACTTCCTCGATCATGTCGGCAAGCTCGGCAGTGTATGTGACTCCTGTGGAGCTGTTTTCCGACTCGTAGCCGGATGTTGGCAGAACAGGATACATTGAAACTTGCGCATCGAAGCCCATGACTTTACGTGTGATATGATGCTTGAAGCCGGGAACAATGGCGAGCGTTATAAGCATAATACTGATTGACAGTGCGATACCTGCGACAGCAATGATTACTGCCGGTGAACGGCGCTGAGATCCGGGGGTGTCTGTAACAGAACGTCCAAGACTGAGCCTGCGAGCTATCAGAAGGCTGACACTCATAGTTTGGTACGGCCGGGATAGGCCTTCAACGCTTCACGCAACACAACGAGAGCATGTCCAAGGTCTTCCTTGTTAAGCACATAGGCCATGCGCACTTCGTTGCGTCCGTGTCCGGGCGATGTATAGAATCCGGATGCCGGTGCCATAAAAACGGTGGCACCCTCATACTCAAAGTCACTCAGACACCAGCTACAGAACTTGTCGGCATCGTCGACCGGAAGACTTACTACTGTGTAGAATGCTCCCATCGGGATAGGCGAATAACATCCGGGTATACGGTTGAGCCCGTCGATCAGGAATTTGCGGCGTTCAACATACTCGTTGTAGGTGCGTAGCATATAGTCGGACGATGTATCTATCGAGGCTTCGGCTACAAGCTGTCCCAACAGAGGTGGGCTGAGACGTGCCTGACAGAATTTCATGACATTTTTCTTCAGTTCCTTATGTTTGGTGATAATAGCTCCGATACGTATGCCGCATTCGTTGTAACGTTTTGACACCGAGTCGATGAGTACGACCTGTTCCTCGATTCCCTCGAGATGGAATGCCGAGATGTAGGGCGCGCCTGTATAGCAGAATTCGCGGTATACCTCGTCGCTGAACAGGAAGAGATCATGTTTTTTTACAAGGTCACGTATCTGTTCCATCTCACGGCGTGTATACAGATATCCTGTGGGATTATTTGGATTGCAGATTAGTATGCCCTTGGTTCTCGGAGTGATGAGTTCCTCGAATTTCTCGACCGGCGGGAGCGAGAACCCGTCTTCGATTGATGACGGGACTGTTACGATCTTTGCTCCGGCTGATATAGCGAATGCCATATAGTTGGCATAGGCGGGTTCGGGTACGATAATCTCATCGCCCGGGTCAAGACATGCCATGAACGCGAAGAGCACTGCTTCCGAGCCTCCGGTAGTGACGATGATGTCATCGACATCGACATTGATGTTGAACTTGTGATAGTACTGCTCAAGTTTTTTTCGCAACGAAAATAATCCTTCCGAGGGACTGTATTCCAGTACTTTGCGGTCGATGTGTTTCAGGGCATCGAAGGCCTCGGGCGGGGTGGGTACATCCGGCTGTCCGATATTGAGATGATATACCTTTACTCCACGGGCCTTGGCTTCGTTGGCAAGTGGTACAAGTTTGCGTATAGGTGATGCGGGCATTATTTCCCCGCGATGAGAAATCGTAGGCATAAGATATCCATGATGTGGTTTTGAATATGCAAAGATAGTGCTTTTAAGTAGAAAAAAACGATTTTTAGAAATTTTTGGTAGCATCGGCTACTGCGGCTGTTCATAATTTTGTAATTTTACAACTCTTAATTGCAAAGTTGAAAGTGAAAATCATTGTCATTTACTTATGAATAAATTGCTTATTACACTGTTGTTAACCCCTGTTATTTTTATGAGTCAAGCTGAAAATAAACTTCTTAAGCCGTTTGACACTCCGTTGTCGACAGCTCCTTTTTCTGAAATAACTGTCAAGGACTATGCCGAGGCTATCGATCTTGGCATAGAGAAAGCCAATCGAGAGATCGAAGCGATATGCAATGCCCGTTCGGTTCCTGACTTCGATAATACAATTGTTGCTCTTGACCGCACAGGTGCCGACCTCAATCGCGCTCTCGGTCTATTCTATAATCTGTGTGAGGCCAACAGCGACGATGAGATGATGGATCTGTCACTGAATGTAGCACCTAAGCTAAGTGCCTATTCCACCGGTATCATTCTTAATGAGCGTCTATGGAACCGTGTGAAGCAGGTATGGGATAGTCGTGACAAGATGGATCTTGATGCCGAGGATATGATGTTGCTCACAAAGACCTATGACAGTTTCGCCCTGTCGGGAGCCAATCTGCAGGGAGAGGACCGTGAGAGATACAAGTCGTTGTCGTCGGAGTTGTCCGAGCTTACCACTCGCTTCGGTCAGAATGTGCTTAAAGAGCTTAACACATACGAGATATGGCTTACTGCCGATGACCTTGCCGGACTCCCGGCCGATATAGTGAGCGAGGCTGCGGTCTCGGCTGCCGATAAAGGTCGTGAGGGGGAGTATAGGTTTACACTTGCCGCACCTACATATATGGCATTCATGAAGTATAGTTCTCGACGCGACCTGCGTGAAAGGATGAATCGTCTTTATACCGGCCGCAATATGAAGGGTGAGTACAGTAACATGGAGATAATGAGCCGAATCGCCGATATTAGACGTGAGATTGCCTGTCTGTTAGGATCAGAAACCTATGCATCCCAGGCCTTGAAACGTACTATGGCCGGCACGCCGACGGCAGTGTATGAACTTCTTGACCGATTGCGTGATGCATATATGCCGGCCTTGCATGATGAGATGGCCGAGCTGACTGCTTATGCCTCAGAGCTGGAAGGTGAGCCTGTGACGCTGATGCCATGGGATTACAGTTATTACAGCAATAAACTTAAGAATGCCAGGTATGCCTATGATGAGGAGGAGCTTCGTCCTTATTTTGAACTGTCAAACACTATTAAAGGTGTATTCGGACTCGCGACAAAACTCTATGGTGTGACTTTCAGACAGCGTGACGATATTGAGGTATATCATCCCGATGTGACAGCATGGGAGGTATCTGATTCCGACGGCAGTTATCTTGGGGTGTTGTATACCGATTTCTTTCCGCGTGATTCTAAACGGCCCGGAGCATGGATGACCAACTTCAGAGAGCAGAGCCATGATGCAGATGGCAACGATGTGCGTCCTCACGTGTCAATAGTGATGAATTTCACCAAACCTACTGCCGACAAGCCTTCGTTGCTTACTCCATATGAGGTAGAGACGTTCCTGCATGAGTTCGGGCATTCGCTTCATGGTCTGTTGTCAAAGTGCCGGTATGAGTCTTTGGCCGGTACATCGGTGTATCGTGACTTTGTAGAGTTGCCGTCACAATTTAATGAGAATTATCTTACCGAGAAGGAGTTCCTCGACGGTTTTGCCCGTCATTATATAACTGGAGAGCCTATCCCGGCCGAGATGGTCGAGAAGATAGTGAGATCATCCCAGCATGGTGCGGCATATCAATGCATACGTCAGCTTGGATTCGGCTATACCGATATGGCCTGGCATACTGTTACCGGACATGTCTCTGATCCGGTTGCATTTGAGGCTGAGGCTATGAAGGATGTGCAGATTTTTGCTCCGGTAGAGGGCTCGCTTATGTCGCCGCAGTTCAGCCATATCTTTGCCGGTGGATATGCGGCCGGATATTACAGCTATAAGTGGGCTGAGGTACTTGACGCTGATGCTTTTGCCAAATTCAAGGAGAATGGTATTTTTGATACGGAGACAGCCCGATCCTTCCGTGATAATGTGCTGAGTCGTGGCGGAAGCGAGGATCCGGCCGTGTTGTACCGCCGTTTCCGTGGTCAGGATCCCACGATTGACGCCCTATTGAGCCGTGACGGCATTAAGTAATCGCGAATTACGCTTTTTTGAACCGTTAGGTTTGAGTTATTAACCGCAAATTACGCGGATTACGCAAATTTTGTTATTGACCATACGGGTGGTTTTAAACTTTAATTTGAGTAATCCGCGTAATTTGCGGTTAGTTATATGGGCTTGCGGTTATTCTTAGCGCTTTGTCGCGGTTAGTTTGCCGGCGAGATGTTCTGAGACGGCATCGGGGTCGTGACCGGCTTGGACTATGCGGCCCTGTGGGTCGATAAGGAGCATGAACGGGATACTGCGCACCTGATAGATTTTGGCTATAGTCTCGGATTGAGACTTGTCGGCGCGAAATTGCTTCCATTCCATCTTTTCCTGGTTCATAGCTGTGCGCCATGCGTTCTCGTCGTTGTCGAGCGAGACTGCGAGAATCTCGATATTGTTGCCATATTTTTTATGTAGTTCGCGCACGTGGGGAATAGCCGCACGGCATGGGCCACACCATGAAGCCCAGAAATCGATCAGGACATATTTCCCCTTGCCGGCAAACTGAGACAGTTTCTGAACTTTGCCGTCGGTGGTGGTCATGGCTATATCTTTATAAGGGCTTTCCCGCAGGTAACTGCGGTTGAAGTCGATGGACTTGTTAATCCTGGCCAAGCGGGCTTTGTCGGGCATATTGCTTACACTGGCAGCGATCCTGTCGAGCTCGGCGCCGGTGTATGAGAACGGTGTATGCAGGTCGCCGAGCAGCTGGAGTCCTGAAATACTGTAAGTGGGATGGGCTTTCAGGAAAGCCTTACGTGCGTTGTCCTCAGCTTTGTTGGCCTTGTTGTAGGCTTGCTCTAACTTGCTGGTTCCGGATGCGTCTTTTTTCTTGGCTTCGGGGCTCCAGTAAAGGTCGTAGTGAGCTTTTTTTGATGCGAGCCGATAGGGGAACATCGCTTTATTGTACTCGTTGAATTCGGTCTGTGCCTTGCCACCTTTGACGGTAACGTTGTATTCCTGGCGCAGTCCCTGCGTGCCTGCATAGAATGAGGGGGCTACGCTGTCTATATGGGCCGCTGTCACTGTCATGCCGGTGTTCTCCACCATTAGCGATATGGCCTTGTCCATATCGTCGCCGTTGCTTATGCGTATCTCGCTGAGTGTAGGCGAGGGGACGTTGCCTGTAAGCTTGAACGAGCCGTTGGCGGCTGTTGTCTCGGCTATTTTCCCTTTGACGTTGTTGTCACGGCTTACAAGTTCGACTTTGGCTCCTGTCTTGATACCGGGTATCTTGCCGGTGATGGTGAATGTGTCGGCTGCCATCATGCTGATGGCCATCGAGAACATTGCTGTTGTGATTATTGTCTTTTTCATTTTGATTCGATAGTTAATCTTTTTCTGACTCTAATGCCTGTTCCAATGCAGAGTTAACTTCGGCCGGAAGATTGGTGGAGCATATCACTTTCCCGCTGTCGTCAAGGAGTATGAGGCGTGGAATCGTGGTGATGAAGAAAGCTTTGGCGGCTTGTCCCAGCTGTTCTTCTCCGTCAAGATGGTATTGAGGCCAGGTCATCTTCTCCTCGTCCATAGCCTCACGCCATGATTCGGCCGACTCGTCGACCGACACGCTGTAGACATCAAGCCTGTCTCCATATTTCTCATACAGTTCGCGCACATGGGGTATGGCCGAGCGGCAAGGCCCGCACCATGAGGCCCAAAAGTCAATGAATGTGAATCGGCCGGGTGTTATAAGAGACGTGAAATCAACAACGTTGCCATTGATATCTGTGGCCTTGAACTCGGGGCACTGGCGTTGGAGTGCATACTTGAGGGCATGATTCTTGCGACGCTCCACTGTTGCCACGCGGGCTGTATCGGGGCATACCGAGACATGTTTGACCATAGCGTCAATCTCGTCGGCAGTGTATACGAAGAGCTTCTCAAGTTCCCTTTGGGTAAGGTAGCCCGAGATGTTATAGGCGGGATGGTCGGCAACAAACTTATCTTGTGTAGCCTGGAGCTTGTTTTTAGCCTCATTGGCCATTGCATTGTATATCGCCATGGTATCGGGGTTGTCGTTTGTCTCGAAATACTTAGTCGCCGAAAGGTACGATTTATCGCGCTCATTCATCTCTGCATCATGTATATAGTCAAGATACTCAGTGAGCTCACGATTGACTTCGGAACCTTCAATCTTGAAAAACGGCTCGCAAGAGCGAACGTTGACAAGCGAGTCAAATCCTACGGCCGACGACACCTTGATATCGGCGTTTTCGGCCATCATGCGGGTTGATATCAAGCGACCGTAACGATCCCTACCGGGGTTGTATCGGCTGAACGATAATTGACACATCACGGGCGATTTTACCGAACCCTTGAGTGTGAAGCTGCCATTGGTTGCCATAGTATCGGCGATGACTGTAAACTCTCCATTGGGATCCTCGATGTCGACAAGCGATACCTTTATACTGTCGGGCATACCGTCAATGTGGCCGGTGATTGTAAACTCGGTAGGGGCAGTGCATGCCTGGAAAGACACCGTCATGGCTATGAGCCATGACAGTGGTGATTTAATAATGGTTTTATACATGATATTTTAAATAATAATGTGTCTGTTATTCGACATCTTTAACCCAGCGTACCGACATGAACTGCTGGGCTGACGAGCATTCGCGCCACACCGATCCGTTGCCTACAAGGAACTTGCGGTAATAGGCTGTCTTTTCATCGATATATGATGGCTCGATGGTGGAAGTCCAGTAAAATCCGTACACTTCCTCTGCCAGCAATGACATATAGATTGAACCGTATGAGGGCTCAAACAGAATGCCGCCTCCGGATAGCATGCCTAACTCAGTGCCGTTCCCTTTTTCCTGCAACCGGAATGCCTGTCCGTTTCCTCGCAATCCTTTTTTGCCAGTATCGGTCATGCCGAGACAGCGTTCCAGATTCTGCCAGTCTTCGTCTGACGGCAGTCTCCACCCCTCGGGAGCCGAAGCTACGGCAGTCTCGTAGTTCATGAGATTGCCGTACACCGGGCGGTAGGTATCGTTTATGTAGTCTTTGCTTGACTGCGGCACCCTGCCATAGCTGTTGCTGAACACAGGCACCCATTCCTGCCGGTTGTAGAACGTGAAGTCCCATATGTCGGGCCCGTTGTTGGCATTGGAGGTTGTCCAGAGCAGATTGCCTATCTTTACCCACTCGTATACGTTGCCTTCGTTGTCGGTAACTGTACCGCGCGCCGACGGGGTAACCTCGGGAAGCTTGTCATCATCACATGATACAGCAGTGAAGGCCAGCAAGGGCAGTATGAAATATATAATCTTGTTCATGACAGATATCTTTTAATTTTAGGCTTTTAGAATTTATAACCTGTTTTCTCGATAAGCTCCTTCATAAAGCGATATTTCTCCATTATGATCGGATAATTGCCATACTCGGCGGTGAAGTCGTCCTCGCTACGGTCAAACAGGGCGTTGAAGAAGTCTTCAAAATCATTTGACGTACCATTGAACTCGTCATAGTTAGGTCGGCCACGCCAGTCTTCATCGTAGGAAAGGAATCCAAGCGAGTATATCGCTTCCATATCTCCACCTTCCCAGTCTTCAATATGATCCGACACGTATTTCCAGTAGTATTCGTCGCTTATTGCAAACCATGGCTTGGCTTCGTTGCAATTATAGGTAAACTTGTCGGATACCAGGGCCTTGCATATCGCTATGGTATGTTTATTGGTTTCTTCGGCCGACTGGGCTTCGATCCACCCCTTGACATTTACGGCGAGACAGCGCCAGCAGGATGTAGTTACCGCCGGTACAAAATCATAATTCCAGTCATCGTATATCTCCAGGTCGGCAAGAAGCAGAATCGAGTAGGGTGACATTGACGATCCATTGATGTGTGGCATGATATTCTCACGGAAGAGGTCGGCGCTTTTACGCTTATTCTCGATATTATCCTTAAGGTATGAGGGCTTCCAGTCGTAGTAGTCGTCATAGCTTGTGAGATTCCATGCGAAATCGATTGTCTCGTGTTCATAGATATTCTTGCCGTTGGGATCCACACCTATCAGAGTGGAGCGAAGAGTATCGGTAAACAACAGGTGTGAGCCGGTTTTTCTGAGAAATTCACGGCGCAGGTCGGCTTCAGGCCCTACGGCATCGGCCGGTACTCCGAAGAAATCATCATTATAGCCGCTGGGTGTAAGAATGTCGTCATTGTCCGAGCATGCTGCGAATTGCAGTGCTGTTATCAGGGCAAGAGTGTATGTAGTCAGTTTTTTCATAAGTTCATAATCTTTGATGCTGTTTAAAACATTGTCTTCTCGGGACTGCAATGTCACGACCAGTCATCGTCGTCATCATCTTCTTCAGGGATATACTTGTTGGCGACGCGGTCGGGGCGCATGTTGTTGCCCAGGGACATCTGGAAATTGCGTATGGCCCTTGGAATAGGCAACGTATAGGCCGGATCGTTCTTTTCCAGGACATATCGTTCGATATAGGCTATGTCGTAGTTGCCGTAGAAGAGGAATTCGTGGGTGATGGTCTTTGACCATGGATAGGACTCGCATACAGTGTAGCGGCGCAGGTCAAACCATCGGTGCCCCTCGAGAAGGAATTCACGGGCGCGTTCCTCGCGAATGAAGTCGATAAGCTGATTCCCGGTCAGATCCTGAATGTCGTATGCCGACATTCTTGTTTTAAGAAATTTGTCAAGCATCGTGCGGGCTTCGGCATCCTTGCCTGTATAGGCCATGGCCTCGGCATAGTTGAGGTAGGCCTCGGGGGTGCGCAGGAGGAATGTGCTGGATACCGGGCAGTATCGGCTTATGTTGCTGTATTGGCCGTTGACCTTTGTGAATACGTTGTCATATTCCATAATATCGGATTGGCCGATATACAGATCCCTTCGCAGGTCATCGTCGCCATACAGAGATATCATGTCGTCGGAGACAAAGCATGTGGGAGGGCATTCGTCAAACCATCCGTCAACATCGGCACTGTTGCTCGCGATCGTATAGCTTCCTGAGCTGAAGATCGTTTCGGGCGACTCCTTGTACACGCAATCGTCACCTGGCGACTTTTGGGCAAGATTAAGTAGCTGGTTGTTTTTGTCAAGGACTTTCACGGCGTATGCGGCGGCTGTTTCCCAGTCCTGCATATAGAGCGCCACACGGCTGTGAAGCATGTAGGCGGCAGTGATATCGGCGCGGTATACCGATTTGGACGCGGTCTGGGCGAGGCATGTCTCGGCCTGGTCAATATCGCTGAGTATCTGGGAGTAAACCTCGGTCAGAGAGATCCGTTCAAATTCCACATCCTCAATGGTGCCGGTGAGTTTTACCGGGACGCCTGGATCAGAATCGGCTGTTGACGGTACATATGGCTTGCTGTACAGATTGGCCAGGAAGAAATAGTAGGCCGCGCGCAGGAAATGTGCTTCGCCTTTGACTCGGGTTTTCTCAAGGGCGTCGCCGATATGGTTCTCGGGTTGCTCGTCAATAAGTTCGAGCACCATATTGCAGACGTTGATACGCTTGTAGAGGTCGTTCCAGTAAGTCTCGTCTCCACCTTTGTAGTCGCGGTTATAGTTAAGACCGGTGTCGGCCATCCATGTAGTGAACGCGAACATATTCTCATAGTCGGGGTATCGGTAGGCATACCTGACGTCATACTCGGCGTTTATTGACAATTCGTCGGACATATAGTGCAGAATTGCGAGCTGGTCAAGTCCTCCCGAGAATGTGGCAGGTTCAAAATAGCCGTCGCCAAGGAGAACCTCGTCAAGGTCATTCCAGCTCTCTACCTTGGCCAGATCCTGAGAGTATTCCTCAAGAAAGTCTGAGCAGGATGTCGCAGTCAGTGCCATGACCGATGTCACGGCCAGTGAATAGATTGATTTATATGAAATTTTCATTGCAGTCCTTGTTTAGAATGATACGTTGATGCCGAACGAGAAACTCGGACGGTCGGAAAGCTGTATGGTGGTGAATCCGCCCTGGGTCGGAGTCTGTCCCTTGAGATTGCGGTCACACCATGTGTGCAGATTGTTGCCGGATGCGTGCAGCTCAAGTCGGCTAAGGCCGAAGCTCTTGATCCATTCGAGCGGGAACTCGTATGAGATGTTGACACTTGAAAGCTTGAGATAGTCGGCGCTTACGACACGTACATCGCTGTAGTCATACATGTCCCAGAGGTTGTTGGCTATCGACTGTATGCCGAGATCCTCCGATACACCGGTATTGCTCCAGTGCTGGCTGTAATCGAAGTATGACGGATGTCCTTTGCCTATTATGGCCGGGATATTGGTGTGGAGTTCATCGCCCGGCTTCATCCATCGGTTGAGATAGTCGCGGCTCAGGTTATTCGCCGGCCATATCTCGGCAGGAGACATATATACACCGCCGCCACTTTCGCCCTCGCCTTCCGAGCTGTACATGCCGAAGAGACGGGTCTTCGCACCGAGGCTGTAGGCGAAGTTGGCCGATACATGCAGTCGTTTCCAGCGCAGGCGAGCGGTGAAGCTTCCCGACATGTACGGCTCGCGTGAGCCTGTGGCTGCAAGTACTGTCGTGTATGTGTCATACTTGCTTAGTCCTGCAAGATCCTGGTAGTGATCGAAATAGTCGTCAAACATGGGGCCTCCGTCAAGCGGATTGAGACCTACGAAGCGATAGGAGTAGAATGTTCCGATAGGTTTGCCTTTGACAACGGCGGTACCGTTAAGGAAGTCGCTGAGTTCATATGATTCTCCGGCCGGTAGAGTCTTGACCGAGTTGGTCACACGAGAGAATAGTCCGGTAATGCTCAGCTGCCAGTCGCGTGTCTGGATGGGGCGTCCGGTGATACCTACACTGTATCCGTTGTTCTGGATGTTTCCGCCGTTCACGATATAGCTTGAATAGCCGTTTACGGTCGATATTGACTTTGTCATGAAGGCATCGCGGGTGTGTTTCCAATAGAAGTCACCCTCGATCTGCAGGCGGTTGTTGAACATCGAGAGTACAAGGCCGAGGTTAACGCTGTTGGTCTTTTCCCACTTGAGGTCGGGATTGGGATTTTTGGTCACCGAAGATGTGAATTCACCGTAGTAGTCGTTCATCGGGTTTTTCTGGATGATCATCACCGGATACTGGTCGGACAGCATGTTGCCCTGAAAGCCGTAGCTTGCCTTGATCGAGAACTGGTCGAGCCAGGTCTGCTCTCTGATGAATCCGAGGCGTGCGGCGTCAAACGATCCCGAGACAGACCATACGGGGAGAATCTTGTCGTTCGAGCGGTCTCCGAAGTTGTTGGAGCCGTCGATACGCATGTTGGCATTGAGAAATATCATTCGTTGCCAGTTGTAGCTTGCGGTGGCATAGGCCGAGATGACATTTGACTTGGAGTCACGCAACGAGGGCACATTCCCGGCGATCCATTCCTTATAGGCAGGGTAGTTGTCAAGATTGATGTTCTCGACAAAGCTCATGCCGCGGTCGGGGTAATAACCGCGATCGGTGCGGCTGTATCCCTTGTAGCGGTTCTGTGACGCCTCGAATCCGATGCCGCCGCTGAAGTTGTGTATGTCGTCATTGAAATATTTGTTCCAGTCGAGCTGTACGCGGGCGGTCCAGCTGCGCTGACGTGTATTGTTCTTGTTGATCTGTCCGCCCTGAGGCATCACGCTGTTGTCACCGGGGGTCTCGCCATACTCCGAGTCGCGCAGTTCAGCGGCATACCATGTTCTGTCACCCCAATACTTCTCGATATCGGTGTTGGCGGCAGTGTATGATAGTATCGCATTGGCTGTAAGCCAGTCGGTGAAGCGGAAACGCAGGTTGGCGTCGAATGTGAACGACTGCTGGTCCTGTGTTGTGCCGCTGTTGGCCATCTCGTTGAGTATATTATAATTGTGAGGGTGATTGAAGCGTTTGTATTTGCCGTAGTAGGCATATTCTCCGTCGGCATCGTAGGCGGGGATGGCGCGGCTTGTAGAGTAGGCATACTCGACAGGAGCAATCTCGTCCATATAGTAGTCGCGGTCCGATACGTTGCCTTTGACGCCGAACGAGCCCTGCAGCCATGGGGCGAAGTTGATGTCGAGGTTGACAACGGCGCTGTAGCGTTTGTTTTTCGTTCCCTTGACCACATCGTCATTGTCTACATATCCGAGCGAGGCATAGTAGGTGCCGCGCTCGCCACCGCCGCTGAGACTCACGGTGTGCTGTTGTGAGAAGCTGTCGTGGGTGAGAAGGTCAAACCAGTCGGTGTTAAGAGTCTCGAGAGCACGGATCTGCTCGGCAAACTGGGCGTCGGTGATTTTACCGGTATAGAGCTGTTGCATAAGCCCTTCGTAGCCCACCATCGATGCATTGGAGTTATACTCATAGTGGTCGTTGAAGAGTTCGCGCGACAGCTGTATGCGTTCTCTTGAGCTCATGACGTCGATTGAACTGTCGGTATAGCGCGGGCGCCGTTTCCATGTGAAGTTGTTGTTGTAGCGGATGGTGGGCTTTCCCTCCTTGCCTCGCTTAGTGGTTATCACAATTACACCGTTGGCGGCTTTCGTTCCATACAGAGCTGTCGCCGAGGCGTCCTTGAGGACATCCAGTCGTTCGATATCCTGTGGGTTAAGGCCTGCGATAGCGTTGCCGATGCGGTTGACATAGTCGGGGTCATTGAGATCCTCGGCCGAGATTTCCACCGGGTCATTCACTACGATACCGTCGACAACCCAAAGAGGCTCGCGGTTGCCTATGATCGATGATGTGCCGCGTATGCGTATCTTCGGGGCTGCATTGGCCTCGCCCGAGTTGGAGATATACATCATGTCGGGAATCTGACCTTCAAGCATCTGGTCGATCGATATGGCGTCGGCGCGAAGAATGTCCTCGGCCTTGATCGAGGTTATCGCTGAAGTTGATGCGCGTTTGTCGATGACCTGGTAGCCGGTGACGACAACATCGTTGAGCATGTTGAAGTCATTCTCAAGAACGATGTCGAGCCGCTTGCCGGCATAGTTGACCTCCTTGCTTTTCATGCCTATATAGGTCACAGTTATGGCATTGCCGGTATTGGCGTTGGTGCGTATCTGGAAATTTCCGTCAAGATCGGTGGTCGTGATGACCTTGGGGGCGTTCTTCAGCCGCACGGTGGCACCTGGAAGCGGTTCGCCAGAGGTATCGGTGACACGGCCTGTAATCAGAGACCCTGCCGCTTTTTGTGCCGGCTGTTTTGACAGTACTATCGACTGGTCGACAATCTCATAGCCGAGTCCGAGCTGTTCCCCTACTACATAGTTTAGGATCTGGTCTATGTCCATGTCATGACATGAACCGGTAATTGACCGCTGGGCAAGATCCCCAAGTATGGATTTGTTGTAGACAAATTCATAACCGGTGGCATTCTTGATGATCTGGAATGCCGCCTCGGGTGAGTCTCCGTTGAAATCCAGGTTATAGTTGCGTGCGAACATTGCCAGGGGGACAAGCAGCCACGCGACTATAGGCATAAAAAAACGATGTTTCATTGGATAATGTATAATGATGGATTAAATAAGCTGTAATGGATCGGTCAGTTGGCTGTACGGGATATGACGACCTTGCCGTCTGTTACCGCAAAACTTATGCCTCCGCATTTCTCAAGGATTGATATTGCGGTGGTGAAGTCGGCATATCGCGGTATGCTGCCCATGAATTCCTCGCTCTCAAGCGAGCTGTCCATGAACTCATAGTCAAAGTCATACCAGCGGCTCAGATCCTGCATGATGCGTCGGAGATTCTGGTGTTCGAATACAAAACGTCCTTTGCGCCAGGATGTCACCACATCGGTGTTGACCGATCTTACCTGTACCTTGGAGTCGGTGTCGGTAAATACGCCCTGGTGTCCCGGTGAGATAAAAAACTCGCCGCTGTTACCGTCGGTGCATGTAAGCGAGATGCATCCTTTCTCGAGGGTGGTGTATACCTCGTTGTCCTCGGGATAATGACGTACATTGAACTCGGTGCCATAGACGCGCACCAGCTGTCGGCCCGACTCGACGTAGAATGGCCGCAGGCTGTCATGGGCGACCGAGAGATATACCTCGCCTTCGACTTTGATTTTGCGTTCGTCCTTGCTGAATGACTTTGGGTAATATAGTTTGGAGGCCGAGTTGAGCCATACTTCACTACCGTCTTCGAGCTGGATCTTGAATTCTCCGCCACGCGGCACATCAAGACACAGATCCTCGGTTACAGACTCTGCATCTGTACCCGCCGCATCGTATGTCTCGAGGAGCCGTGATGTGACTGAGGCTGTATCGGTGGCGCTGAGCGTCACCTTGTGCCCGGTGGCGACAGATAGTGTCGCACAGACTGTTCCGGGTTTTATGTCGTCGACAGTAATATGGTTGTCTACGGCAATTGTATGGGGTGATGACGGTAGCGTAGAACTGTTGTCGGGCAACAATATTGCCAGCCCGGCGATTACTGCAACCGAAGCGGCAATAGCTGTATAGCGTAAGATACGTCGGGGCAATAGCATCCTGTTTACCTTGGCCTGCATTTCGCGACAAGCCTTATCGGAGTCGATCATGTGCCACAGATCAAGAGTCTCCTTGACAGTGGTCGCATTGGTGAGGCGGTCAAACAGGTCGCGGTTCTTACTATTGGCCGATGCCCAGGCCTGCAATTCGGCTTCCTCGGCTTCAGACAGGTGCCCGGTCAATCTTTTTATGAAAAGCTTGCTGATATGTTGCATCGTTATCTTGATGATTTTGTTACTTTTATTAGATATTCGCGATTGATTGGAAAAAGTATATCAAAAAAAATGAAAAAAAATTATATATTTTTAGGTTAAGATGATAAAAGTCTATCAATTCGAAAGGTAGTGTTGTGACGTTGTAAACAATTTTGTAAATTTGTCCCCGTGACAAGTCTATATACAAAGTGACAGATACCGACGAAATATTTCATCAGTTTGTAGCCGGAAGGATGGCCCCGTTCTATGAGCGGTATTATCCCGGCCTGGTGATGTATGCCGGCAGGCTCTTGGGCAATGAACTTGACTGGATGGCCGATGACTGTGTGCAGGATGCCGTGATAGACGCATTCCAGAAACGTCACTTATTCGAGACGTCAGGACAATGGCGTGCCCAAATAAACACGTGTATATACAATCGGTCGATGTCGGCGCTCAGGCGACTGTATGCGATGCGCAACTATGTCGAGAGGGGTGGTGCGGTAATGGCCGGACATGAAGATGATGCGACTCGTGCGCTGATCGAGCATGAGACGCTTGACTCACTTTATGCCGCGATCAAGAGTCTGCCGCCCGATTACAGGGAGTTGCTTCACATGAGTTTTGAGAAGGGGATGAAGAATGCCGAGATTGCGGCCGCCTTGCAGGTGGCCGAGATAACGGTAAAGAAGCGTAAGGTAAAACTGCTCGAGATGCTTAGAAAGAGTATGGGTGACGATTACAACAGCCTTGTCTTAATCGGGTGTCTGTCGCAGTATCTATAGAGCCTATGCGGCGGTATCAGCGCTCCATGTCGAAGAGGCTGAAGTTGACGCTGCCGTATGCCCTGTGTTCAAGAAAGTGTGGCAGTGACGAGAAATCGTATTTCCTGCTGTGCTCCATTATGAACAGCGAGGTTGGCTTTACTACCTGTGACTCCATGATGGCCATGGGGATTTCTCCGAAGTCGGGCAGATCGTATGGGGGGTCGGCAAAGATTATGTCGTAGCCGGTGGTCGCCGTCTTGATATATTGCAATGCGTCTCCTTTTACAAGCCGCAGTCGGTCGGATGCATTGAGTTCGGTAACAACTTTGCGTATGAAGTTGTATTGGGTAGAGGCTTTCTCGACAGCCGTGACCATGCTGCATCCGCGCGAGAGGAACTCGAAAGTGATGGCTCCGGTCCCTGCAAAGAGATCAAGAGCTGTAGGTTCGCTGTCGAGGTCAAAGAGATTTTCGATTACATTGAATATGTTTTCTCGCGCGAAGTCGGTTGTGGGACGCGCAGTGATGTTGGTGGGGACATCGAAGCGGCGACGTCCGTATTTTCCTCTTATTATTCGCATAGTGGCAGTACAATCAGATCGGTTGGAACATTCATTGCTGTGGCGCCGCCGGCGCGAAACATTGCGGCCGGAAATATGGCGGGCATCACAGTCGGAAGGTATTCGCGCAGTAGCGGAGTGAGCTCGTCACGTACCTGGCGGTCACCGCTAAGTACTACAGGTGCTTCCCGGTCAATGCCCATGGACGACCGAGTGGCCATAATGTAGTAAAGGGCATCGGCCGGCTCGACCCACCTGTAGGTGTTGGCCAGTAATAGACGGTCGCTCTGATACAGTACTATATCAAGCGAGTCGTGCCGTAGGTTGACATGGCTTGTCAGTGATCCGGCCCCACGGTGCACGCCATGATAATAGCGGGTGAGTCCCGACAGGCGGTGTATGAAGCGAGGCTGGTTGAATGTGCGGTTTATGAAGTTATACAGTTCGGTGTCGATGAGGTGGCATATCGATGCTTCAAGCAAGGGCAGGTTGTCGACTACAAGTGTGCCTCCACGGGCGCCGGTCATCTCTCTCACTACATCGGTGACCATATCCTTGTCGGCGACGAGACCGGTGGGCATTACGGTGAACATGTCGCTGCGGGATATTATCGTGACGCGGTTGAAGTCGTTAAGTAACAGTGGGTTGTCGTATACAGCCTCTTCAAATGTACCGACAGTTGTCGTAGTGGCTGATGAAAGCGGGACAGTGGCGGCAAGCAGCGAATGGTCTCCGATAGGACAATAGGCCATTACCTCGATGCGGTCGGTATCGGGGGCAAGGTACAGATTCCATAGACGGGAATCATGTATCATGTCTTTGTATAATCGCTGATATGATGTCATGATGAATGGGGTGTCGGTGAGGTGATTGGTTAGGGGGTCAGAAATTGCGGTGTTGAGTGCCGTTGCCCGAGCGGTTGTCGAAGGGATTGCGGTTGTCATATCCCGGACGCCCCATGTCGTTGCCATAGCCACCGTATCCGTCGCCATATTCGTCCTCATCTTCATCCTCGTTGTCGCGAGTATTCTTTTCCTTGGTCTTAGGCTTGTTTTTCTTGATAGCATGTGGTTTCTGCATGTCCACCGGCAATTCGTTGAGATCCCAGTCGTTGGTGATGTCCCAGTTTTTCTTAAGGTTGATCTTCTTGGGAAAGTAGTAGACATCCTCGGGCTGGATTTGGGCATTGAGATCTCCTGTGGTCCACTTGCCGTCACCGTTGGCGTCGACATAGGCACGGGCATAATATGTGCCGGCCTGGAGGTACTCTATACGTGCTTTGCCTTCGATGGCCTCTACGGTTCTTACAGGAGAGTCGGATGAATTTAGTACCTCAACCATTATGCAGGCCGAATCGGGTATTCCTTTAAGATTGAATATCAGTGTGGAATAGTCTTCGGCCGGGCGTACTGATATCTCCTGCACCACCGGCTTGTTGAACAGGCCGTATATCGTATGGACAGAGGCGGAGTCGACAGACAGCCTGTATTTGCCGCCGGCTTCCCAGGGGTACTCGATGCGGTATTCCATGATGCGGCCGGTACTGTCGGGGGTAAGACTCGGAGCGGGCAACGGTTCCCATATGGTATCCCGTTGTAGTTCAAGATGCCATGCTTTAGGATCGTAGTGATCCAATGGCTGTCCCATGGTTATGTACAGCGGGAGATTTACCTCCTGTGTTCCCGATCCTATTTTCATGTCCATGAATGTGATTTGTGGCGGGATAGAGTCGGGGTTCTCGTCATCATCTCCTTTCTTTTTTTTCTTCTTATCGGGTTTGGGCTTTTGCGATGCCTTAAGGAAGAACTTGAGGGTATCGGTGGTCCATGACAGCTGGTCAAGTGTGTCAGTGCGCTGATATCGTGTGGCTATCAGAAGAGAATCCTGAGCTATGACAGCAGGGTCGATAATCCAGTAGTCGAGAGTGTCGAGGGTAGCCGAGTGGCTTAGTACCGATACTCCTGTCGAGTCGATACGCTTGCCGGCATTTGGACCGTTGACGATGGTCAGCTCGGGGAGCGAATCGGATGGAGCAGCGAAATTTATCGATATACGGTTGGAGTCGGTGCGGCTGTAGTCCTTTAGATACTGGGCCAGATAGTTCTCGTTGAACCATGTGAGCAGTATGTCGTTGGGCAGATAGCGCACGCCGGGTCTTGTCACGATCGAGTCCTGGCCTTGGGATGAGCGCAGTGTGTCGGTCACGATAATTTCTTCGACCGATGGTGTGACGGTAGTGGAGTAGAATGCTATGTCCTCAGAGCGGTCCCAGTGATAGTCCCGGTTCATGTCATTGAGCGCGAATATATTGTAGGTTCCGGCTTTGAGATTGCGTATCGTGAATTGTCCCAGTTGGTTGGTCTTTGCGATACGTAACATAGGCAGTGTGGATATGGCCGAGTCCTCGAGATTGCTGTATACTCCTACGAGCATGCCCTGGGCCGGCTCGAGATTTGATGCCTGGAGTACGATTCCCGAAATTCGTAAGGTATCGATTGTATCGCCGGTGGCAAAGTCAAGCGCAAAACCGTCAAGTATGTTGCCCTCGTTAAGATCCCGTATCGCATCGCTGAAATCGAGAGTATATGTTGTGTTGGGCAACAATGTATCTCTAATCTCGACCGACAGTTTGCGACCGTTGGAGCTGATGGTGGGCATCTGTTTCTGGGCGGGCGACACCACGACCTTGTTCATGATGTCCTCGAGCTTGATATTCTCGTCAAAGGTCGCTTCAATACGGGTGCCTGTGAACCGGGTTGTGCCTGCTGCAGGATTACTGCGCAGGTATACCGGAGGAGTCTCGTCGCGAGGGCCGCCTTCGGGCCTGCCTATACTGGCACACGAACATGCGAGAGCCACCACACCCGCCAGCGGGAGCAACAGCCTCATTCCCTTGATTGTAAAACGGGCACCGTCATTCATAAGCACAAAAATTACACGACAAAGTTAGTTTCTTTTTTCCGAATACCCAAACCCCGTGACCTCCCCGGTCAATACAAGCCATGGGATGACCGGATATGAAAACAGGAGAAGCGGGTGATCTTCTCCTGTCTCATGTACCCCGGAGCAGAATCGAACTGCTATCTAAAGTTTAGGAAACTTCTATTCTATCCGTTGAACTACCAGGGCATCGGTATCGGGGTACAAAGATAGAATAAAAAAAGTAGATATGCAAAAATTATGTTTGTTTCAGACTTTTCAGATTTTTGGGTATCACGGACATGTTCATTTACTTTCAGAATCGAAGTACAAAACAATGATGCCACATGGGAAGCGGCAGATGACCCAGAGCCTTCTCTTTTTCTATAGCTTTAAAAAGTTTTTATACCATATATATACCTTTTTATCGTTAGTCTCGATTTGTTTCAAAGATATGCTATAAGCCATACGGCAGGAGATGGCATTATGGCGATAAGCACATTATCAATGCTACGATTGACTTGATTATTTTCATCATTGCCGTTGTGTTGTTATGTCGTATTATGCAGGTCTATTGGAAAATGTGTGTACTGGTGTTCCGGCTCTTATTTTTGTGGGTGTCACAAAAATAGTGTACTTTTGTTGCAGTGAGTCATGACGTGAGGCCGGTGTGTCGGGCTTGCGTTTAATCGGTTACTTTTGATAAGGATGAACGATAGCAAATCTGATATGCGGGGCCGGAATGTTATGAGCCGGATAGCATTTGTCTGCGACAGTATACTCAGGCCGGTGCTGTCCGAGCCTGTATTTTTTATGCTCATTGTTTTACTGGGAAGTTCTGCTCCTCTGTCAGTGCAGATATTCGCAGGTAAATCGGTGACACACTACTTGCTCTATGCTTTCTCTACATGTGTTTTGGAGGCTTACATTTTGTGCCTGTTTCTTCTGTTCTTAAAATGGCGTCCGCTTAAGACTGCCGTTAAGGTCGTTGTATATCTGTACTTCGGACTCTTTGCTATGCTTATGGTCGGGACCGGAGTGTTGTTAAAAAGTCCGTTCAACGCTGATATTCTCGGACTGATAGTAGAGACCGATGTACATGAAGCCGGAGGCTTCTTCAGGGCATTCATGAACTGGAGGGCGTTCCTGTTATTGTGTGTCTCAATACTCTTTGTTGTTCTTTTCGCGCTTGGTGTCAAAGGAGTAAAACGGCTATTACCGCTTCCGGGCCACATAAGTATACCGGCGGCAATCCTCATGATGATCATTCTCGGTTATGGCGCTAAGACGGCGGTGTACATGGCCGGGGGGTTCGCTACGCCATATTCGCTAAGACGTAATATAGCTCAACCGGGACGTCCGGATCTTAAGTTCGGTTTTCAGGCACTCTTTGCCGATCCGTTGTTCAAAAGCATTGATATTGTAGAGGAATACAGTATAAATTACTCTGATCTTGCCGGCTGGGAAGAGCTACAGTTTCATGCAATGAAAGAGCCTGTCGAGGCTGATACCACCCGCCATTTTCATATAGCCATAGTGATTGGTGAAAGTTTTATACGTAGCCACAGCAGCCTTTACGGTTACCCGCTACTCACTAATCCTCGGCTTGGAAAGGAACTTGCATCGGGCAGGCTCATACTCTTCAGTGATATGACATCACCGGCCAATATGACGACTGAGTCGGTGCGTAATACGTTAAATCTTAATGATATTTCATCGGGCGAGAGCTGGAGTGAAAGTATCTATTTCCCGTCGTTGCTTAAGAGAGCGGGCTGGAATGTGTACCACTACGATAACCAGACGGTGAACAAGTCCAGCGATGCCGGTATTGCCGGTATGTTTTATTCCGACTTCATTATGGATCATGTTCTTGACGGTAAAAGTGACCGCACCTTTCCATACGACATGGAGTATGTGGAATATGCCGGGCAACAGCTGTCACGTCGT
The DNA here is from genome assembly GCA_964018905.1 of uncultured Muribaculaceae bacterium. GTDB lineage: Bacteria > Bacteroidota > Bacteroidia > Bacteroidales > Muribaculaceae > JAAVFS01. Next base: position 39,917 of record CAXHRO010000014.1, on the reverse strand, counting down.
AAACCTGGCAAGACATTTGTGATTTATCATTTGCTTGGCCAGCACTTTCCGGCCTCCATGCGTTACGAGGGCTCTCCATGTTTTACATCATGTGATATCAAGGCTCCCTGTCTTGATAATGACGACAGGCAGCTTGTTGCCGATTATGATAATGCCACACTATACAACGACAGTGTGGTGGCGAGTATCATTCGGCACTGGAGTGACGAGTGTGCGGTAGTCGTTTATTTCTCTGACCATGGCGAGGATCTACCCGATCTGGGAGGTGTGGAAGGCCGTATCGTAGCCAGCCCGGATGATAAGGCGTGGATAGAACGGCAATTCCATGTGCCCTTTATGGTATGGACATCCGAGAGTTTCGGGTGTGAATATCCCGGGCTTAAATCGAGCATCATGGAAGCGGCTCATCGACCCGGTACCACCGACAGGCTCGGACATATGATTCTCGGACTCTGTGGTGTCAAAAGTAGCCGCTATCGAGCCGACTGTGACCAGGCGTCCATTTATTACCGAAGTAAGCCGCGCAAATCGGCCGGTGGATATGGTCTTGAATTACAACCTTGAGTGGGTGATGTTTATGGGGCGGTGTCGTGCCGGCCGTAGGGCCTGAGTCGTAGGCCTGTCAGATCGTGGTGAGATCGTTGAGGCGCTGCTCGAGCTGCGTTGATGTCAGATCGGTCTCAAGACGTCCCTTGTGGGCTATGGATATATGCCCGGTCTCCTCTGATACAACTATGGCCAGGGCATCGCTGGCCTGTGATATGCCGAGAGCCGACCGATGGCGCAACCCCAGCGATCTGGGCACATCGGTATCATGGCTCACCGGGAGTATGCATCCGGCGGCTTTGATGCGTCCGTCGGCTATTATCATGGCTCCGTCATGCAGAGGTGAGTTCTTGAAGAAAATGTTCTCGATAAGGCGTGAGTTGATGGCCGCGTCGATGCTGTCTCCGGTGTTCTCGTAGTTGTCAAGAGGCAGGTGTTCCTGGATGACAATCAGGGCGCCTGTCTTGGTCTTGGCCATATTGCGGCATGCATAGACTATAGGCATTATGTACTGGCATGCTTCGTCGGTCGATCCGTCATATCGGCGGTGATGGAATAGATTGGTGAGAAATTTCCACCTGCGTTGTGAACCTAATTCCACGAGAAATCTTTTTATCTGATCCTGGAAGATGATGACCAGTATGAGCAGGCCTATACTCATGAACTTGTCAAGAATCGTGCCGATGAGCCGTAGTTCGAGGATCTCGCTTGCTACCACCCACACTACAATGAATGCCATCACTCCGTAGAATATGTTTATGGTGCCCGATTCTTTCATGATGCGGTACAGGTAGTAGAGCATCAGAGCCACGATGACGATGTCGAATATGTCTTTTATGCCGAAGCTTTCCATTGTAGTAAGTAGGTGTCAGTATTGCATTGTTTTCATTACCAGCTCTACGGCTTCACGTGCCGGGGCCACATCATGTACACGCAGTATTGATGCTCCTCGTTCAAGGGCCATTGTGTTGATTACCGACGTGCCGTTTAGCGATGTCTCCGGAGTCCCGCCAAGAGTGCGGTATATCATAGACTTGCGCGAAACACCTGCCAATATCGGGCGTTCGAGCGACAGGAACATCCCGAGCCTCGATAGTAGCTCGAAGTTCTGGTCAACGGTCTTGCTGAACCCGAATCCGGGGTCTATGATGATATCCCCGGCACCGGCGAGCGAGAACAAGGCAAGACGGCGGCTTAGCCATCCCACGACATCGGCTGTGACGTCATTGTAGCCGACATGCTGTTGCATATCGGCCGGGGTGCCTTGCATGTGCATCATGATGTATGGCACATGTGTACGGGCCACTACATCGATCATATTGTCATCGAGTTCTCCACCCGAAATGTCATTTATTATATCGGCGCCAAGTCTCGTGACTGCCGTGTGGGCCACTTCGGCCCTGAATGTGTCGACCGATACCGGGATGTCGGCTGAATGCCGGCGTATGGCTTCGATACCCGCTTCGATACGGCGTAGCTCTTCGTCGGGCGAGACATCTTCAGCTCCTGAACGAGACGAGTAACCTCCGATATCTATCATGTCGGCTCCTTCATCGATCAGGGTTGTGACAAGGATGTCGATATCATGAGATGACATTGAACGCGACCGGCAGTAGAATGAGTCGGGCGTGACGTTGAGAATACCCATTACGGCAGGACGCGTGAATTTTACAAGGCGTCCGTTTAAGTTGAGCGAGAATGGTCTGAACGGTGTCACTGTGTTGCGGTTTGATTTTGTACCGCGAAGATAGCGATAATAGGCGGGATAAGCAAACTGATTTTGGTCACCGTCCTGCGGGCTCATCGAGCGGACTGCGCTCGGGATAGATTTTAGGCGTGCTTTTGTTTGATCTGCGTGAACGTTTTTGCCGGTCTTTGGATTTCTCGGTACGCTTGCCGGCTGTCAGCGTATCGCTTGCCGTTGTGTCGGTTTCTATTATGATGGATGGTGATGGCGTGGTGTGGCTTTTGTCGCTCTCACAGCGACGTGACATCAGCAATATCAACAGAATGATGGCGATGCCGGTCAGTGCTATGGCCGAGCCGTTGATCATTGAACGTACAGGTTTCTTCATCAGATGGAATTTAAGGCCGGTTTTTAAGATGGTGTCTAAAATTCAAATTACTTTGCTATTGAGAGTCTTGCCGGCGATGGTTGGCTTATACTCCGGTCATGTCGCTACGGCTACACTTCCTTATCAAAAGCAAAAATCAGTATCATATAAATTTTGACAATATCTAAATGAAACTGCTCACAAAGATAATGATAATGGCCGGTGGTGCAATATATTTGATGCAAAACAGAATGAACGGGCACAGATAGCTTTTGACCGAGCCGTCGTTGGACAGTTGGCCGATCATAAGTCTGCGTGGAGCCACCCAGCCTGCATAGATGCATATAAGCAGTGACCCTATGGGAAGCATTATGTTGGTGGCCAGCATATCCATGGCGTCGAAAAGCGGTACTCCGGCTATTGTGAGGCTACTGCCGCTGACCAGGCTGCGCGAGCATAGTGTGCTGAACAATACAGTAGGCAGCAGTACACACAAGCATGCCCTGGCCCGTGACATCTTGAAGCGATCCTGAAAGAATGCGATACTTACCTCGGCTATCGATATGGTGGAAGTAATGGCGGCTACAGAGAGGGTAAGGAAAAAGAGCGATGACCATAAAGTCGTGAACTCCATGCGGTTGAATACCTCAGGCAAGGTGACGAATACGAGTGTGAGTCCACGTAGGCTCTCGTCCTCGAGTCCGAACGACACTACCGCCGGGAATATTATCAGTCCCATCATCAGGGCTACAAGCAGGTCGAGCACCGATACCGTAAAAGCTGTGCGCCCCAGCCGGGCTTCCTTGGGAAAATATGACGCATAGGTTATGAGAACACCCATGCCGAGACTCAGGGAGAAGAATGCCTGCCCGAGAGCGTTGATGATTACTGTCGGGGTGATTTTGCCGAAGTCCGGCTCAAAAAAGAATCTCAATCCCCCAGACGCTCCCGGCAGAGACAGCGATACACAACAGAATATCACCAGCAATATGAATAGTATAGGCATCAATATGTTGGATATTCGCTCGATTCCTTTTTTTACACCTCCCAGCAGTATGGCTATGTTGAGAAGTATCATTACATAGGTGTACACGAGCGGAGAGTAGTCGCTCTGGATGTATTGTTCCATGCGTGCATTGAATGATCCGGCCGTGTCGGTTCCTTCTACCGGCTGGTAGAGATTGCCGGTGACTGACTGTATCATGTATTCGAGGGTCCATCCGGCGACTACCATGTAGAAACACAATATTATGTATGAAGCCAGTACACCGAGCAGTCCGGTGAGCCACCACGGGCGTCCGGGAGACAGTTTCCTGAATGTCCCTACTGAGTCTGTACCGCCTGCGCGTCCCAACGAGAACTCTGACAGCATAACAGGCACTCCGAGTATGAATACGCAAAGTATATAGATCAGCAGGAATGCGGCACCGCCATTCTCTTGAACCTCGGCCGGGAAACGCCATACATTACCCAGTCCCACGGCCGATCCTACTGTGGCGGCGATGATTCCTATTTTTGATGAAAACTTGGTCTTCATTTGCGCTATTGTAATCTGTTTTATTGTGTTTGTTTATAAATCGTTGCAAAGTTAGTCTAAATATTGCGAATTTAAAAGTATAATTGGCGATATGTATAAGATCGGTTATAAACAACGGCAGCCACCATCTCCTTGATCGTGGCTGCCGTTGTTTAGGCTAAGTTACGTTTATTTCTCTACGAAGGCTATGTGACCGGGGATATCGCCTGTAGTGGCTTTCCACTGCAGTTTTCCCGACTGGTCAAAGCAGTTGATCTGTCCTGATGATACGTATCTGACTGCGTCGGTGATGAATACCGTGCTGTTGGATGGCTGGACGAATATTCCGTAGGCACCAGTGATACCGTTTGCCTCGGTATCGTTAAGGAATGGTGCCGGGGTGCCGTTGATTCCGTTGGCACCAATGCCTGCCTTATAGTATTTTACTGTAGTGCTCCAGTCGGCGGCATACTCGGTTGTGATGATATACATGGTGCCGGCGCTTATTGCCAAGCTACTGCAGGCATAGTTGTATTCCTGGCTTTTGGTGTATTCGCCATTGGTCTTCTTTAACATGATCAGCGATGCGGCGATATCATTGTAGTTGCCTTGTGCGACTGCCCACATATTGCCGAAGTCATCGAGTCTCAGACAACGCATGTTTACGCCACACTGTATCGATGAGGTGACTGTGAATGTCGACAGGTCAATAACCGATATCTTGTCGTCATAGTTTACATAGTCTGACGAGTTGGCTACGTAAAGTTTGCCATCGGTGATGACCATCTCTTCAGGGCCCATGCCCACGCCGCATCTTCCTACGACCGACAGGTCGTCAAGCTTGACTTTGACTACCGATCCGTTGCTGCCTTCTCCACCTGAGAACGAGCTGACATACATATAGTCGCCGCTGAATGCCAGATTGCGCGGAGTGTCTATGTTGATCTCGCCTATACGACGGGCTGTAGCCGCGTCGAGGACCTCTACTTTCTTGGAGCCGGTAACAACGATATACACCCGGCCATTGTATACGGCTATGTCATGACCGGAGTCTCCGAGCTCCAGTGGTTGGTCGGGGTTCATCTCGGCATAGATATTGCGTGTGTAGGTCTTGGTGTCGTAATCGAAGTAGTCGAGTGTACACTTGTTCGAACCCATATTGCCCTCGTTCAGAACATAGAATCCGGCTATATCGCCTCCGGCATCGGCATTGGTGATGTGCTCGGTCTCGGAGCGGGGAGTCGTGGGCTCGTCTGAGCATGATGTTAGTGACAGCGAGAAGACTGTGGCTGGAATAATCAGTAATTTGGTCAGGTTCATGTCGTTTTTTTGGTAATTGTTATTTATGTCAGGGTTACTTGTGTCTGATTAAAAAATATACTGACGGCTTATGCCGTCAGTACGATGTTATTTTTTTCGGCTATGCGTCTCATGTTGAGTACGGCATATCTCATGCGCCCTAAGGCGGTGTTTATGCTTACCCCTGTGGCCTCGGCGATCTCTTTGAAACTCATGTCGCGGAAGAAGCGCATGTCGATCACCTCACGCTGAGGCTCGGGGAGGGAGTCCATGATGCGTCTCACATCGGTGTGTATCTGCTCCTGTATCAGGGAGTCCTCAATGTTGCCGTCGGCAAGGTCGCGTCGGTTGTAGATGTCTGTATCATCGGTATCGGCTGAGAATGTGTTCTCCGACTTTTCCTGTCTGAAATTGTCTATAATCAGATTATGAGCTATACGGGTTATCCATGCCGAGAATCGTCCGCTCTCGGCATATCGCCCTTGCTTGATCGTAGTGATTGCTTTGACAAAGGTTTCCTGAAAAATATCGTCGGCGAGAGCGCCGTCTTTTACTATACGCAGTATGTATGTGTATACGCGGTCACTGTGACGTCCCAAAAGGGCGTCAAAAGCTTCATTGTCACCTGCAGCGTAAGCAGTCACCAACTGTTCGTCGGTCAACTGAATTTTTTTATGCATTACTTTCTTGTATATTAACTGTTTGAGTAATGTTGTGCTATAGGCCGTGAGTGTTTTTGTGTGGTTGGTAATTAATTATCGTAACTACAAAGTTAATGGTTTGCCGTATATTATGCAATAACCGTAGTTGGAAGTAGCTCGGCGTTAACAATATTTAGCTATGAACCGGTTGTGATTTGTCAGGCGAACAGATGTCTGAAGGCTTCCTCGACCTTGGCTACTTCTACGACATTTATCGTCAGTCCACCGAGATCAATGCCCTTGAGGTTCCCCTTGGGAAGTATTATTGTGGTCATTCCCAGTTTCTGTGCTTCGCGTAGCCGTTGTTCTATGCGTGTCACAGGTCTTATCTCGCCCGATAGCCCTACCTCGCCGGTCATGCACATACCGCGTGGTATAGCCATGTCGACATTGCTGGAGAGGATGGCACTTATTACAGCCAGGTCAAGAGCCGGGTCGCTGACTTTAAGTCCGCCGGCGATGTTAAGGAATACATCCTTCTGTATAAGTTTGAATCCTACACGTTTTTCAAGAACGGCCAGCAACATGTTCATGCGCTTGGAGTCAAAACCGGTGACTGAGCGTTGGGGTGTGCCGTAGGCGGCGCTGCTCACCAGGGCCTGCACTTCGATAAGGAAGGGGCGCATACCGTCGACTGTGACGCCGATGGCTACCCCCGAAAGGTCCTCTTCGTTGCCCGACATGAGCATCTCTGACGGGTTGGTGACTTCCCGCAGTCCCCGCTGGCACATCTCGTAGATGCCTATCTCGCTGGTGCTCCCGAAGCGGTTCTTGATGCCTCGCAGTATGCGGTACATGTACTGGCTGTCACCCTCAAACTGCAGTACGGCATCGACTATGTGTTCCAGCACCTTTGGGCCGGCCAGCGATCCTTCTTTGGTGATATGCCCTATGAGTATCACCGGGGTGTTGCTGGTCTTTGCATACTTGAGCAGTCTCGCCGCGCATTCCCTCACTTGGCTTACGCTGCCGGCCGCCGAGTCGAGATCATCGCAGGCTATGGTCTGTATGGAGTCGACGATGAGCAGTCCAGGCTTGACATCGTGTATGTGGCTGAATATGGTCTCCAGCGAGGTCTCGCATACAATGTAGCAGGTGTCGCCTGGGCGTCCGATGCGGTCGGCGCGCAGTTTGAGTTGTGTGGCGCTCTCTTCGCCCGATACATACAGTACTTTGCGTGACTTGATTGACAGGATATTCTGTAGCACAAGGGTCGATTTACCTATTCCGGGCTCACCGCCAAGTAGTATGAGCGAGCCGGGCACCAGGCCTCCTCCAAGCACTCGGTTGAGTTCCTTGGATGGCAATGGTATGCGCTCCTGGTTTGTGGTCTGGATGTCGCTGATCTTCTGCACCTCGCTGCGGCCTGCATCGGCGGGTCCGATGTTCTTGCTGGGTCGTGAACTTACTTTCTCCTCTGCCAGGGTATTCCATTCGCCACACGCCGGGCATCGTCCTTCCCAGCGTGGAAAATCGGCACCGCAACTTGAGCAGTACCATACGGTTTTAGTCTTTGTCTTGGCCATATATGTGGAGATTATTGACCTGTTGTCATCTGCTTGTTGGCGGATCTACGTCTGAACTCGGCTGTCACTATGGCGGTGGCCATCGACACGTTGAGTGATTCGACACAGGGCTCTCCCGGGGGATAGGACGGTATGAGCAACCTGTGGTCGACATTGGCGGCCACGGCATCACTGATGCCGTGGCCCTCGTTGCCCATCACTATTATGCCACCCTCTGAGATACTGGTATTGTATATGTTGTAGCCATCAAGAAATGTGCCGTATACGGCCACGCTGTTTCTCCTGGCTTCGTCAAGTAGTGCGGGCAGGTTGCAGTAGCTGACCGATACGCGGGCTATTGCGCCCATGGTCGATTGTACAACTTTGGGGTTGTAAAGGTCGACAGTGTCGATCGAACAGTATATGTTGCGGATGCCCATCCATGATGCGATTCGCACGATTGTGCCGAGATTGCCGGGGTCCTGTATACGGTCAAGGGCCAGTGACAGGGTGTCGGGTGTGGGGCGGGAGGCTTTGCACTCGGGAATACGGTATATCGCGATGACATCGGGTGGTGTCGACATGGATGACATTTCGATAATGTCGGACCGTTTTACAATTGTTACATCGGAGATGCCTGTCGGGAGCTGGCCGCCGTTGAGGTCAAGCCAGGGAGCTGTGGCCAGTAGTGCGACCACATCGAACAGAGCGACAGTCTCAAGGACACATCTGGTGCCTTCTGCCATAAATAATCCATGCTCGCGGCGCCCTTTGACAGTGGCGAGCGAGGCTACAAGGCGGCGGTTTGCTTTGGTCATTTCCATAGTATCTGCAAAAGTAGTGAAAATTCATGGTTTCTTCTTATCTTTGTAAAAAAATAAGATATGTTATGTCACGTAAACTGATACTGATAAGTAATGACGACGGTGTGCAGGCTCCGGGACTCCACCGTCTTATCGAGACTGTCGCGCCTTTGGCCGATGTTATCGCTGTCGCTCCGGCCCTTCCTCACTCGGGACAGTCCTCGGCAATGACGGTCAATGCACCGTTGCGTGTCAATGTTCATCCCGATATGGCCGGTGCAAAGGTGTATTCGGTAACCGGCACTCCTGTCGATTGTATAAAGGTTGCCATGCATAATATCGTGCCCCGTCGCCCCGATATGGTGCTCGCCGGTATAAACCATGGCTCCAATGCCGGGGTCAATATCATATATTCGGGAACAATGGGCGCTGTGCTGGAGGGATGTATCCAGGGTATTCCGTCTATAGGGTTCTCATTATTGCATCATTCGATGGATGCCGATTTCTCACAGTGTCTTCCTATAATAAGGAATATGGTGGAGACTACTCTTGAAAATCCGCTCCCCGAGGATGTGTGCCTCAATGTCAATTTTCCGGCCCGGGTTGCAATTAAGGGGGTGAAGGTCGTGCGTGCGGCCCGCAGTCACTGGACTGAGGAGTACAAGGAGTATGCCGATCCTCATGGTAAACCTTTTCTTTGGCTCACCGGTGGACTTGTCAACGAGGAGCCCGAATCGACTGATACCGATCTGTACTGGTTGAATCGCGACTATGCTACCGTAGTTCCGGCTACTCCCAATCAGACCGTCCGGACCCAGATACCGCCATTATCCGGGCGTTACGAGTAAGTATACGTTATATAAGAAATCCGGATCGGGTATACATGCACTATGTATCCGATCCGGTTTTTTGTATTGTAAAAATGAGTCTACACTGTTTGTTTATGATGTTAACAAAAATTAAAACTATGTTTTATAACATAACTTTAAAACATTTTGTATCTTTGCATCGTTTTAGAGAAAACGGCACGCCTATTGGGTGCCAATGAAAGCACACGATATAAAGTTTTAGGTTTAATTTTTATTGATTTACATTATGTACAATTTCATTAAGAAAGCTGCAAATCTTTATCGTACAATCAATTACTGCGTAGCAAGCGCTCCTGTGTATTTGCACGAGAGTTCTCACGCCGGCCATTGATTGCCCTTTGCAGAGGGGGTGAGCCTGACCCTTGGGTCGCGCTCCCCCGCAGTTCAGAGTCGGTTGACATTAAATGTCAATTCGTTCATTTTGAGACACGCCCCTTGTATATTGTCAAGGCGCGTTTTTTTTTGCCTATAATTCGTAGAACGTGGTAAATGCCTTGATGATATAGGCATGGTCGATGGTCGACGATGTCTCTCTTGCCGAGTGCATTGCCCATTGGGCCGCTCCCATGTCGACTCCGCGTAGTTCAAGCTGGGAGGTGAGGATATTACCGAGAGTCGATCCGCCTGCTACATCGCTGTTATTGACAAAGTACTGGTAGGGTACGCCAGCTTTCTCGCATATCATTGCGAATACAGAGGCCGACTCGGCATCGGTCATATACTTGCAGTTTGCATTTATCTTGATTACCGGTCCGCCGCCAAGTACTGGATGATTTGTCGGATCCTGTTTTTCGGCATAGTTGGGATGAGTGCCGTGGGCGTTGTCGGCCGAGATCATGAAAGATGATGCCACGGAGCGTATGAATGTGTCATCGTTGCCACCAAGAGATGTATTGATGCGGCGTAGGATATTGTGAAGCAGAGGCGAGGCCGCTCCCTGCTTGGTGCCGCTCCCGGTTTCCTCGTTGTCGAATATAGCCATCACACGGGTCATGCCGTTGGCACTGCCGTTGTTCTCGGTGAGCGCTGTGAGCGCTGCATGTACCATTGACAGGTCGTCGATACGTCCTGATGTCATGAATTCGCCCTCTGCTCCTACACGGCATGCCTTGGTGGTGTCATATAACAGTAGGTCGCAGTCGATGATGTTTGCCGGATCGGTATTGAGTTCTTTGGCAATCAGATTAAGTACAAAGTTATCCTTTGTCACGCCGTCGTTAAGCTTAGCTATGACTGGGAGCATGTCCTTCTGCTTGGACAGCTTGTTGCCATCGTTGACTTGGCGATTGTAGTGTATCGCAAGGTGGGGGATTGTGAGTACCGGCCTGTCAATCTTTACCAGGCGTATCTCGGGGTTGAGCGGGTCGTCACTGCGTAGTACCACTTTGCCGGCAATCGACAGCGGACGGTCAAACCAGGTGTAGAGTATCGGACCGCCATATACCTCGGTGTTGAGTTTCAGGATCTTCCCGTCACATTCGATTTCTGGTTTGGGTTTTATACGGAATCCGGGAGAGTCGCTGTGGGCGGCAATGATCTTGTATCCTGAAGCCGCACCGCCATCTCCGATGGTAAATGCTATGACTGCAGTCGAGTTTTTTACCGTGTAATAGCCTTTGCCGGGCATGAGATTCCAGTCTTCGCGCATGTCGAGACGCTCAAAGCCTTGGGCATCAAGTGTGTCACATACTGTTTTTACTGCCCAGACGTTGCAAACGCTGTGATCCAGAAATTTCATGAGCGAATTAGCGCGCTCGTCGACGGTGTTTTTGTTTGTCATGGTTCTATGGTTGGGTTGGTATGATCGGTCGGGACGGTCTCGTCAGGTTTCACTGCGTCCCCGTCGTTCTCTGTTTCTTTGACAGCGGGTGGTGTATCGGCCGGTTGCGGTATGAGGTCATTGTGATCTTTGGGGCGCCTGTCTGCTTCCCATCTGAAGTCCTTGAGGAAGAACAGAGACCTCTTGGCGAGATACAGCGGTGTCATCACCTCTGTGCTTTGTGGCCACATTTTCAGTTTTTCAATCTGGCCTTTGTTGAAGTCGGCAGCGAGGAAGCTGCTCTCGGCGCTGGCTACTTTGTTGTAGGTGGAATCCTCTTCCATCGGGAAGAAGATGAGCATCACGTTTCCGCTCACGTCAAGGTGTTTGAGTGTACTTTCGGCCAGGTATGCCACCATCTCGCGTCCCGACATCTGGTTGAAGTATCCCTCTTCGAGCATCTCGGCCATGAAGGCGTTGTTGGGTAGTGTTACGCGGTCGGCGGTTGAATCGTTCATATGGACTATGATCTGCTGGCCGAAAATCTGTCGCTCGCCACTCCACACTATCGGGTCTCTGTCCATATACAGCAACGAGTCTTTTTGAACGAAAGTCATGGAGTCGCATACTCCCTGCAAGTCGGAGCGGAAGAAACGTACATTAGGGTAGGCTACGATATGGTGGGTTGTGTCGGGCTGTTCCATCATACCATCGGGGATAGCCGGCTTTTCGGTTTGTGACGGTACGGGAAAGATGTCATTCACGTCTGGGATTGTTGCTTCTGACGGTATCCGGGATGCTGAGACAGAGTCGGTGATGACTATAGCTGTCGAGTCATTGTCCATGTCGGTCGGCATAAGGAGTATGTCCGTGTCAATACTGTCAGATGGTGCTACAGGCGTGATTGCCGCGATAGTGTCATGCGACTCTGTTGTTACAGTGACTGTTGTTGTGTCGGGCTCTGTCGCGGTGATATATACAGTGTCGGACTGATTCCCGGGATCCATGTCAGTGACGATAGCAAGAGTGTCGAGAGGTTCTTTAGGTAACATATCGGTTGTCTGGCTCATTGAGTCAGACATGGATACGGCCTGTTCGACGATAGGTTTTGGAACCTGTTTCATGGTTATCACCATGAAAGCCTGTATGGTGTCGCCATGGAGCGAGAGCGAGTCGGCGCTCGAGTAGTCGACGGCGAGCGCGTGGCCGGTTATGAACGCACTGTCGGTGAGCTCGTTGTAGAATCCATAGTCGCCAAGCAGTTTTGACCTGTTTACGGTGTCGTTAAGGATTATGTTGCCCCAGGCCCTACCATATCCGCTCTTGTGGTCATAGAAGAGTGTATCGCCGGTAAGAGTCTTGCCTGTCTTGGTGACTACAAGTGAGCGGGAGTAGAGGTCGGCTACGGATGTCTCGGTATTGTAAACTCCGCTGTCGGTGTAAATTGTGCCGTCTTTGCTTATGATTGTCGAGATGTCGGTAAGATCGGCTATATGAGAGTCGGTGTTGTAGTGCAGGAACTCGGTATAGATATCAAGGGTGTCGTTCTTGGACAGGCTGTTCAAGTGTACGCGATTGCGGAATATGGCATCTTTGGAGTTTGGAGCATACTCGCCGTATATCGATGTAAGACGATTCTGTCGGTCGGTAAGTTCTCCTCCCACCTCGTAGTATCCGAGTTCTATTCCCATGTCATAGTTGAAGACATCGGTCTTGAGTTCGACGTCGCGGTTTATAAGGCGTACTTTTTTGCCCGGGTCGGCATAGAGGACGGCGAGTTCGGTCGAGTCGGCGTATTCGAGTTCGTCGGCGTAGACAAACAGCGTGTCTCCCTGTTCCATTTTTATATTGCCGAAGGCCTGCAGTGAGTTGGTCGCATCATCGAAGTGGGCGCTGTCACAATACATGTACATGTCGCCGCGCCTGAACAATACATTGCCCGTAAGCACTTGATACTCGACATCAGCGGCCGGTTTGAGCAGTCTGTCGGCCCGCTCCAGGAATATGCGTCCCGTGGCGTATCGGTCAGCGTTGGGTATGACAGGTATCACTCGGTCGGGATCCTCCTCGGGGCGTTGCCCGTGAGTGCCTGTAGTGGCCATGGCGGCTAATGTCATGATGGCAATAAAGCACAGGATGTTTCTTAGCCCCCCGTGCTTTCTGCGTGATTTGTCTATGCCGTTTCTTGACACTTGCTTGAGATGTTACTTGTTGGTTCTGATCCAGCCTTCGTGTTCAAATTCACACTCGTTCCATCCCTCTTCGATGCGCACGTATGTGTCTTTTATCTTTTTCTCGATCCAGTTTTTGATGATTTCCTGTTTCTGGCTGGCTTCATACATGTTCTTGATGAGCTGGTAGTCATCGCTCATGTTGGCTTTGTGGGCCGGTGTGCGCGATGTCAGCTTTACCATTGCTACGATGTCACGGTCGCGTTTGGGATCCTTCATTATGAATGGTTTCGAGATCTGGCCTACTTCCAGATCGTTGACCACGAGGGCTATCTCCTGGGGTAGCTGTGACATCTCGAACTGGGTGGTCCCGGTCATGTCGTTTATCATGACACCGCGGTTGTTGCGCGTGTCCTTGTCCTGCGAGATGTATGGGGTGGCCTCTTCGAATGTATATTTTTTCTCCTGTATCTCGTTGTAGACAGTGTCATAGCGTTCTATGGCTTTTTCAAGGTCGGTTGTCGAAATCTTCGGGCGCAATAGAATGTGGCGCACGTTCACTCGGTCGCCAAGTTTCTCGATGAGCTGGATGATGTGGTAGCCGTATTGTGATTCTACGATCTTGGATACTTTCTTGGGATCATTGAGATTGAAAGCGACTGCCGCAAACTCGGGATCGAGCTGGGCGCGTCCCATGAAACCGAGTTCGCCGCCACGTGTGGCCGAGCCGGTATCTTCCGAGTACATGATGGCGAGGGTTGAGAACGAGCTTTCTCCACGTGACACCCTGTCGCTGTAGTCACGCAGGCGTGCCTTGACATCTTCTATCTCCTGTCGCGGTATGGTAGGGTTGTTCGATACTATCTGTACCTCGACCTGGAGCGGTACGTTGGGTATGCTGTCCTGGTCGAGCGATGTGAAGTAGCGTCGCACGTCGCTGGGGGTGGCTTTGACATTCTTGGTGAGGCTCTGCTGTACCTGGCGTATGCGCTCGTTGTTGCGTATCTGTTCGGTCAGGGTCTCTCGTATCTCTGGTAACGGTTTGCGCAGGTATTCCTCGATTTTTTCTTTCGAGCCGATACGCTGCATCATGTTGTTGATGTAATTGTCTACCTCGCTCTGTACCATAGGCTCCGATACTTCGACTGTATCAATGTCGGCCTGGTGCAGGAATAGCTTCTGGATGGCGATCTGCTCGGGAATCACACAATACGGGTCGCCCTTTATGGGGGTACGTTCGTAAAGCATCTGCTGGTATTGTTCCTCGATTTCCGATTTGTAGATTGGCTGGTCGCCTACCATCCAGGCCACCTCTTCGGCTATGTTGTTGTTACCCTTGGCCAGGGCCACGAGTGCAACTGTAGCTGTAGCTATAAATAGCGGTAATGTTTTTATTTTCACAGGTCTAATGTCTAATGAATTTTCTCGGATTGTGTATATCGGACAAAGATAGTCTTTATTCCACTAAATCGGCAATTTCTTAAGTTTTTTTAAGAGCCGATAAGATGATAGGATCGGGCCTGCTACCATATGTTGAAACGGTAGCCTACCGAGGCCTCGAAGCTAACCATCGATCCAAGCATCGTGTGGGTCTTGTCATAGAAGAGGGCGTTCTCCATTCTCAGTACGGCTCCTGTAAACCACTTGCCGTTGTTGTATACGATAGAGGCTTTGAGCCGGTTGTAAAACGAGAAGCTGGTACGATCCTCGTTGAGATTAAGTAGCCATCCGCGTCTCACGCCTATGATCGGCGACTCGCTTACTGCGAGTGTCCACCCTTTGTGAAAAACCCAGTTGTATCCATAGCCGAGCCGCAGGCCGTAGTTCTTGCTTTTCGTGCGGTAATAGTAATTGTACATACTCAGCGGTAACTGTTGTTTTACATCATCGGGAAGTCCGTTGAAATCAAAATCGTAGTTCAGCCCCCAGAATGATAGTCCGGCATATAGTGATCCCGAGCTTTTTCGCTGTATCTTGCTGAATGCGAATGCTGCGGCCTGAGAGTAGTGTCTGTGGTTGAAGAAGTAGTAAAGATCAAGACCCCAGGACTTGTTGTTGATTCCGTTGAAATCTATGTCGGTCGACTTGGTATTGCCGCGCGGGCCAAGTCTCATGATGGTAGAGCCTACATCATTGCTTGAGAAGTAGGCGTCGGCAGAGAAGAGACTGCAGTTGAACTGGAATGACCACTTGCGCCGTGATTCGCCTCCACCGAAGTATTTTCCGACATTCATGTCATAGCCTACCGATACAGCCATGTAGGTGAGCCAAAAGCCGGCGCTTGTTGTCGGGTCTGACATCATGTACATTCGTGTGCAGGGTTCCTCGTCGAAGTTGAAATTATAGAAGTCGGTCCAGCTGTCGGTTCGGAACTTGATGTTGAGTCGTTTGCCTGTGCCTGTAACATAGGTCGAATCGTAAGAGTTGAAGAATTTGTCGCCCCATCGGTAGGTATTGATGCAGAACCTCGGAAACTTTCCCCATGACGCGATAGTGTCAAGTGACAATAGCTCGGCACTGGCTCTGTGAGGTGCGACCGCTGTCAGGGTGACAGTCAGAAAGAGTATTTGCAGTATTTGTTTCAATGCCGTAATAGGATGGATCGTGATAAAATCGTTGCAAAGATACGAATAAGTCGAGAGCAATAGCAAATTTATTTGACGATTACCGAGTGCAAGTATCTTGGGCGAAGCCAACGATACGAATAAGTCGAGAGCAAAGTCAAGTTTATTTTGTTTTGTCGAGTGTTAGTATCTAAGAGCTTGTTGGAATTTAAATCAAATAAAATATCAAGAGGCTGTTATATATATATTCTGGTCAGTGGCGAATGCTCTCCCACGACCATTCAAAATGGCATACAGTGTACTTGTATTATCCATTATTGAGCAGTATATACTATTGCTTGACGGTCTGCGTTATCAATGTATGAGACGTCTGTACTATTCATTGCCCGGTTGGGTGCTTACTGTTGTTGTGTCGCTGGCTATTCTGTATCTTACACTGGTGCCGCGTCCATTGCCTGATGTCGATCTGCCGCTGTTCCCCGGTGTCGACAAACTGGTGCACGCCATCATGTTTGGTGGCCTGGCCGGAGCTGTCGTGCTTGACTGGTCGCGCTGGCGTGGTAGAGTCTCATTGTCGGTAGGTTGTCTTGTTGTTGCGGCCTTGGTGTCTACGTTTGCCGGCGGCATTATCGAGTTGTTGCAACTCATGATGGCCTTGGGGCGTGGATGTGAATTGTGGGATTTTGTGGCAGACGGTGCCGGGGCTTTTCTTGGGGCGTGGGTGGCACGTCCTGTGGCAAGGTGGCTTATGGCTTAGCAGGTGAAGCAGGCTGTGATCGCCATTGCGCTTACAATCAAAAACATTGTTGACGATATTACCAGCGTGGGGATGCTGTCGCGTGTGACATGACGGTGTTGCTGTCGGCGGTATATGGCCCGCCAGCTGTAGTAGGCCACGATGGCTGTGGCTGTGCCTGTCAAACCTCCTGCAATCAGGTCGCCGGGATAGTGTACGCCGAGCACGATGCGCGAATAGGCGGTGACCATTGCCCATAGAAGCATGATGGCGGTAAGGGCGCGACTGCGGAAGAGCAGTGCTATGAATACGGCAAGACCAAACGAGTTGGCGGCATGACAAGAGGGGAAGCCATACGGGCCTCCACGATATCCCCTTACGATATGTACCAGTGGGCTTATTGGGTTCTCGGGGTTGGACGGGCGCATACGCTCGATACTGTATCTCACGAAGTGGCCGCACAGCTGGTCGCACACAGTAATGATAAGGGCTATCACGAGCAGTATGCCCAGGGCACGACGCCATCCAAACCGGTATATGATGCCGGCCAATATGGCGGCATACAGGAAGCCCCACACGAGCTTGCCTGAGAAATACCACATGAAGGTGTCAAGCCATGGGGTATTCTGACCGTTGAGGGTGAGAAACAGATCGCTGTCAAGCTGTAGGAGGGTGTCTTGCATGGGGTTAAAGGTTGTGTAGGTTATTATAGATGGTTTGAAGATAAGCGGCGTTGATGCTGTCGGCCTCGGTCAACGGGTGGCTGTGTCCGCTGTCGAAGAGGCGGGTGTCTATATGATAGACCGATGCGACGCCTGTTGAGTCTACGACTGCGGTGTATGTGGGTGCCGACATGAATGCCAGTGGTATGGTTTGCGGGTCAAGGATATTACGGCTGTAGCGATATTCGTCGCGGTCGATTTCCATGGCGTCGAGAAGGGTAGCGATAATGTCGGTCTGTGATGCCGTGGTTTCGATTACGCCTCGATGGTTTAGTGCTCCACCGGTTATAATGAGAGGGATACGGTGCCTCAGTACCACATCGGTGGGATCTGGATTGTGCGGGTAGCATCCGTAGTGGTCGGGGACGGCGATTACCAGAGTGTTGTCCCAGCCGGGCATTGAGGCGAGGGTGTTGATGAAGGCGGTAGCGCAACTGTCGGTGTATGCGAATGCATTGCATGCCGCATCATCTTTGAATGCCGGATTGTGGTAGGGTACCTCAAAAGGCTCATGACTGCTGAGGGTCTGTATTACGGTCAGGTGGCGATGGGTCGAGTCGTTGGTAGTATTGTCGATGATATAGTCAAAAAGTGCACCGTCGGGTACTCCCCATTTGCTTCGCTCGATATTCTCATCCATGTCATTGATGGTTATGAGATTCCCGAATCCGCTGTTGAGCAGGTAAGTCTGCATGTTGGCGAATGTGGCGTCACCGCCATAGTAATAGGCTGTCTTGTATCCTTCCTTTTCAAGACTGCGTGCCAGAGACGGTATGTGGCGTGTTTTCTCCGGGTACTTTGACAGGGATGTGGTGGGTTGGGCCGGGAATGCGTTGAGTATGGCCGGAATAGCACGGTCGGTACGAAATGAGCTGGAATAAAAGTTATTGAACATCAGTCCTGTGGAGCTGATGCTGTCAAGCCCGATGGCAATAGGTTTACCGCCTGATGACGGGAAAAGACTGTTGGAGAAACTTTCAAGAATAATTATGTATATGTCGGGCCTGGTGGTGGATAGAAGTGGGGTGTCGATGGCAGAGTGGGGGCGGGTCCCGGTGATACCGGCCATAATTCTGTCTGCGTCATCTTGTTCCATGAATCGGAACATCTTGTCGAATGCCTGCTGGTGGGTGGCCGAGTAGATGAGGCTGAACGCCGGATTCACCGCTGCATGGTTGAGCCTCATGTTATTGCTGTAGAATGCAGTGCTCAGGTTGACTGTCGCCACTCCGAATCCGCCTCTGATAGGGATGAATAGCAGTGCTGTTAGCAATAACATGATTATGGCGGTCTTCGCGCTTCCGATACCATCGGTTCTGTACCGGTCGATTCCTGTAAAGCGTGTCATAAGGATGTACACTCCCCAGGTAAGGAGTCCGATGGCCGGTAAACCTGCGATTACCATCCACTGCGGAGCGCTGGCGAGCGCGGCCGCCGGGTCGGTCATGACATAGAACAGCGGCGTGATGTCGAGTTTGAAATCCCAGTATCCGTACAGGGCTGTGTCTGTACATATTATGGATATTATAATCAGTGATATCACTGCTGTGTAGGCCTTCAGGATGATACGTGTGGGGCGAGAGGCGCTGAAGAGTGAGCCGACGGTGAGTATAAGGCCTGGAAGGGCTGTCAAGTATCCGGCTGTGGCAAGATCCATCTTGAGTCCATGCCATATGACCGCACACATGTCAATGAAGCCGGTGCCTGCATACAGATGGTGATAGCAGGCCATGAAGACAAGCTTGGCAAGGATGAACAGCACGACCCATCCGGTGAATATCGAGAGCAGAATACGTATCGGGAGTTTCATTGCAGCGCTTTATACATTAATGAGTGGATGCGAGAGCGGGCTTTATTGCGTAGCCATGCCTGGTTCTCGCGTGACGGATTTATGCGGTTGCTTAGAAATACATATATCAGGTCGTTGTCAGGGTCTATCCAAAAGCATGTCCCGGTGAAACCGGTGTGGCCGTAGGAGGATTGTGGAACCTCATCGGGCACGGGTGAACGATCTGGATCGTTTATGTCGGGCCGGTCAAAGCCAAGCCCGCGGCGGCAGGTAGGAGACTGGGCGGTGGTGAAATCTTTGACTGTGCGGTCTCCGAGTACACGTGTGCCTCCATATGTTCCGCCATTGAGGTACATCTGACACACTTTGGCTACATCGGTGGCTGTGCCGAATAGTCCGGCGTTGCCTTGAATTCCGCCCGAGAAGGCCGCCAGCTCGTCGTGGACATAGCCGTGTATTGTCTGGCGACGCAGGAATGCATCGTTCTCGGTGGCGGCGATGCGGTCGGTGCCAAAGCGTGAGAGTGGCCGGTAGCATAGTGTCGACGCGCCGATAGGTGTAAAGATATTCTCGTCTACCCACTTGTCGTGGGACATGCCTGTGAGGCGTTGTTCGATATCGGCAAGCAGGCAGAAGTTGAGACACGAGTATCGCATGTTACATGACTTCAGAGGGATGCCATATATGCGCCTCATCAGAGTGTCGAGTGTGGATTGCCCTACCCATATGCCTTTGGCTATCTCGGTAGGGAAACGTTGGGTGCGGGTGGCCGAGGTGATGTCGCGCCTGATGCGGGCCCGGTTGTTTCCCCAGGTGTTTCGCGCTACTTTTATGGTATGAGGCGCTACGCGTCGCCGCCGTATAAGCTGGCCGTCGTAACTGTCGGGGTCAAACATTACTTCAAACATGTTAAGCCCCGATGGCATTCCGCTCTCGTGAAAGAGCATCTGTCTCGGGGTTATGTCGGCTTTGTCTCCACCTGTCAGTTGTTCGATGTAGTCGCTTGCCGGTCGGTCAATGTCAAGCAGTCCGCGGTCGACGGCAAGCATTATTCCGGGTAATGTGCCGATGGCCTTGCTTACCGAGGCGAGGTCGTAGAGTGTGGCGTGAGTCACAGCCGCAGAGCCGGGGATGCTGGTGGTGCGGCCGTAGCAGCGGTCGGCAACGACATGTCCTTCTTTTACTATCATTACCTGCAGTCCGGGGAAAGCTCCGGTGGAGACGGCCTTGCGGGCTATGATGTCTATCGAATCGGTGAGCCAGTCGGCCATCCCGCCTGCGTTGGGTGTAGAGAAACTCAGTCGTGTAGCCGGCCAGCTTACACCTTCGCCGAGGGTGGCTACCCCCGGCATGGATACCGGCAGTCGTCCCGAGACGGCAATGCCTCCATATAGAGCATCGCCGGCAATGCGGCGGGCTGTGGCATTGTCGTCATACATCATGACCATGGCGGCTGACTGTGAAAGTGCCTGCTTGAATGCCATTGCTTTATATGGCGTCATGAACATTACGGCAACGAGCCGGTCGGATGGCAGTGCATCGAGTTGTCTCACGCTCGTCGCCTTGTCGTTGTAGACTGCAGCCACAATTATGTCATGGCGTGAGATCTTGTCTATCTGTGTCTGGGTCAACTGTGTTGATCCTGCATTATACAGTGTGACATTGCTATGACGTTTCATTACATCGGCCATGGCCGGGGAGTCTGATCCGATGTTGACTACTGCTACACTTGTAGTATGGTCGAGTGGCAACACTCTGTCTTTGTTGCCGGTGACGGTTACAGATGCGGCTGTGAGACGCTCTATAAGCCCTTTGGCGGCTGTGGTGCCGAGCCGTGATTTGAGTCCGTTGATATTTACGGGGGTTGGGCGGGCCGATAGGCCCAGGGCCCATTTGTAGCTCAGTATTTTGCGGCAACGTTCTTCGACCTCGCTCCGGTCGATCTCGCCGTTGGCGACGGCTTGTTCAATGGCTGAGATGTCGGCCGGCGGATTGGTGGAGCTCAGCAACATGTCGGCACCTGCGATGAAGGCCGACACGCAGTTGTTAGGATGCACGCCGACAGCCCCTTTCATTTCAAGCGCATCGGTGAATACGAGACCCTTAAATCCAAGTTGTTCTTTCAGTAGTCCGGTGGTGATGGCCTGTGACATTGAGGCGGCTGTGCCGTCGGGGTCAAGGGACGGTACCGAGAGGTGTCCTACCATGATGCCTGACAGTCCGGCGTCAATATAGCGCTTGAATGGCAACAGGTCGTTCTCATGCATGAATGCGGCCGTGTGATCGACCACCGGCAGGGTCTTGTGACTGTCGGTTGATGTGTCGCCATGACCGGGAAAGTGCTTGGCTGTAGTGATTACTCCGCCATGTTCCATTCCTCGGCTGTAGGCCACGACAGCATCGGCTACCCGTGCGGGGTCTTCTCCAAATGAGCGACGCCCGATCACCGGATTGGCCGGGTCAAGGTTTACATCGGCTACGGGAGCGAAGTCGACATGCAGACCCATCTCCCGACACTGGCGTGCGACTTCGGAGCCATACTCCTCAAGCAGACGGGTATCTCGGATCGCTCCGAGCGCCATATTGTAAGGGAAACGCGGGGTCTCGGGTATACGCATGGCCAGGCCCCATTCGCCGTCGAATGTCATCATGACCGGAATCCGGGCCTCTTGCTGGGCCAGATTGGTCAGCGATGCATATTCTGAGATCGATCCGCCCCTGAATAGTAGTCCTCCCACATCGTTGCTCCCGGCATATCGTTTGACAAGGTTGCGTGATGCTTCTCTTTTGGTAGGGTCTATGACCGGGCAGAACAGCTGGGCTACACGCTGGCGTGGAGTGAGGGTGTTGAATACCGAGTCGACCCAGGCCTGGCATTCTGGACTCTCGACTGCGGTGTCGAAGTCGGTGGCTCCTGAACTGAGCCCGAACAGGGTGGTTATGATGAACAAGTATCTTTTCATAAGTAAGTGCTGAGCATTATTTGTATTTCATAGTATGGTTGATTGAAAGGTGAATTTCATCCATTTTGCAAATGAAGAATAGCCGTGACTTTATGACTGGTCGGCAAGGTTGAAAATCACTTCCTGGTAACCTGAATATGATATGATCAAATATTCGACTTTTGGTGCGGTCTTTTACTTAACATTGAAATAGACCGTCGTGTCGTTTTTTATGGTCTTGCGGGGGAGATGGCTGATGTATTCCATTGCATCCTCGTTCATGATGCGGTGGCTCTGGGCTATCGCTTTGCCGCGGGTCATGGGTGTCATATAGTCCCCTCCTTTGGCTATATAGTCTATGGTGGCCACGCGGTAAGTGGCGTCGGGGGATATTTCCTTGCCATCGACGGTCGCCTTGACCGCTTTGTCTCCATTCATTGTTACTGTGACCGGCCGGTCGTAGCTCACTCGTTTTATCTGGCTGTTGATGCCGAACGATTCGATCAGGTCGCTCCCTTTCATCTCAAGCACTGTGACCTTATTGTCAAATGGCAGCATTTCCATGATGGCGCCTTTGGTGACGTTGCCCCGTTTCATGCCGGTACGCACACCGCCACGGTTGGAGACTGCAAGATCTATCTTGCCATCGGGAACAAGACTGCGGCCGCGGTCGGCGAGGAAGGCCGACACGAAGTTTATGATACCGATGTTGCTGCGGTCGTTGCTGTCAATGCGTGTTTTGCCTATCACTATGCTCTTGAGCGAGTCTACCCCGTGTCGGTATGGAGCTGTCATTTCGGCGATGGCCGGGTCTATGCGGGAGTCCAGGCGAGAGTCGACAGGTATCAATGATGCCTGTATCGAATCGGTGTCGGTGTCGATTGTCACCACGCCCAGGTATTTGCCCGTGCTGCCGGTCTGGGTGATTATGACCGGTTGGCGGTCGGCGTTGAGACGCCATCCATCGGGTGAGCCAGGTTCTACCTTTGTGTGGCTGTGCCCACCTATGATGAGATCGATGTCATTGCCTCCCTCGGCTACGTCAAGGTCGTCGGGAGTCTCGTCATAGTGGTATCCTATGTGGGATATGGCTACTACATAGTCCACACCCTCGTTGTGCTTCAGATGCCATGCCGTGGAGTTGGCGGCACGGTATACATCTTGATATTTTACCCCTTGGCTTTTGGCCGGATCAATGATGCCGGCCGGGTCTACGTTTAGCCCTATCAGTCCTATTTTCTTGCCTGCGATATCTACGATCATGTA
Source organism: uncultured Muribaculaceae bacterium (assembly GCA_964018905.1). Taxonomy (GTDB): domain Bacteria; phylum Bacteroidota; class Bacteroidia; order Bacteroidales; family Muribaculaceae; genus JAAVFS01. The sequence goes on along the minus strand of CAXHRO010000014.1, from coordinate 16,675 downwards.
TCTTGACACAAGCGAGTCAAGCGGTGTGCCGCTAAGATCATAGTTGGTCGAGATGAACTTGGCATCGGTCTGCGACAGATACCGGGCGAGTGCTTCCATACCGTTGTCAAATTCGTGGTTGCCCAGCGTGGCATATTCGTATCCGAGAGCATTGAGTCCTTTTGACTCGACTTCGCCGCCGTAGAGATTGAAGTAGGCTGTTCCCTGGACGGCATCGCCGGCATCGATGAGCAAGGAGTGAGGGGTTGCCGATCGGATACTGTCTATGAGTACCTTACGACGAGCAAGTCCCCCCCTGCCGTCACTGTCGGGGTCAATCTGGCTGTGGGTGTCATTGGTGTGCATTATCACTATTTTCTCGGCCTCTGCCCCCGGGGCTGACATGAGTGTGGCGAATGCTATTATTGATATGGTGGCGATTTGCTTTATCATCTTTTTAGTTTAAAGTTTAGTGTTGAGGATTGTCGGTACTTGTATGCTTATTCTAAATAACGCAAAGATACGAAAAAATCCGCCAACCGAGAGACCTCTGAAAATTATTTTGAACAAAAGTTGATGATACCGAAAATTTTCCCTAAATTTGCACAGTTTTTTCAACAATAGTTACCAAGTGGGAAAGTTTACAGCATACAAACTGCCGCTCAAGAGTCTGCCTGCCGGGAGTCATGAATATGACTATAGGCTTGGTGGACAGTTCTTTAAGGATATGGAGAGCCCTGATGTGCGTGACGCTGATGTTCGCGTGCATCTTGTCGTTGTACATCGTGACGGCGTATACGATCTGACCTTTAAGTTTGCCGGAGAGGTGGTGTTGCTGTGCGACCGTTGTCTTGATGACCTGCATTTTCCTATAGATACCGATTATCATATCATGGTGAAATATGGTGACGCATATCGTGATGACTCTGATGATTTCCTTGAAATACCCGAGTCGGACAACGACTTGAATGTCGCTTATATGATGTATGACACGGTGTCGCTGGCTATACCGATCAAGCATGTCCACCCTATGGGCAAGTGTAATCGGGCAATGAGCGCCCTCTTGCGCAAACATCGTACATCGGTACCTGGTGATGAGGATGCCTCGTTGGAAAATGAGCTTATCGACGAGATGGATTCCATGGGCGACGATATGGCCGATACTCCGCCGTCAACCGATCCACGCTGGGACAAGCTGAAAACTTTGACCGATAATAATTGACAATTAATTCGATAACTAATTAATAATTATAAGCAACAATGGCACATCCTAAACGCAAACAATCAAAGACCCGTACCGCAAAGCGCAGAACCCACGACAAGGCTGCTATGCCTACACTGGCTGTATGCCCCAATTGTGGCGCATGGCACGTTTACCACTGTGTATGTGGTGAGTGTGGCTACTACCGCGGTAAAGTCGCCATCGAGAAGGCCGCTGCCCTCTAAGAGCAACGACCCTATTGACCGACTTATTTCAAGAGGCTTGACATACTCCTCCCGGGACTCCCGTCTTGTCCGCGCCTGTGACCGGCCGGCAAGCACCCGTGGTGGAGATGTTTTGCCATTTATACAAAAAATTCCAACATCATCGTCCAGCTATGCTATATGCACGTATATCAGGCATCGCATCTTATCTGCCTGACGACATACTCGACAACGAGATGCTTTCCAAAATGGTCGATACCAATGACGAGTGGATCACTACCCGTGTAGGTATCAAGGAGCGTCGCATCCTCAAGAAAGATGGTGCCGGCTCTTCATACCTCGGCATCCAGGCTGTCAACAATCTTATCAAGTCAACCGGCGTCAATCCCGACGAGATCGAACTCGTGATTTGCGCTACCTCTAACCCCGACTACCGTTTCCCGTCAACAGGATCGGTCATAGTTGAAGGCTGTGGCCTTAAAAACGCCTATGCATATGATATCCAGGCTGCTTGTGCAGGATTCATTGTGGCTCTCGAGGATGCAGCGGCGTATGTACGCTCGGGCCTTCGCAAGAAAGTTGTAGTGGTGGCGGCCGAGAAGATGTCATCAATGGTCAACTATCAGGATCGCGCTACATGTCCTCTTTTCGGAGACGGAGCTGCCGCAGTCCTTGTGGAGCCCACCGAGGAGCCTGTAGGCGTGATTGACGGTGTGTTCCATGTCGACGGTTCGGGCCTGGAGCATCTGTACATGCCGGCCGGCGGTTCGGTAAAGCCTGCATGTCAGGAGACCCTCGATGCCGGAGAGCACTACCTCTTCCAGGACGGACGTCATGTATATAAAAATGCCGTGACCGATATGTTCACCTCATCGATGGATATAATGAAGCGTAACGGGTTGACAGTTGAGACACTCGACTACCTGATACCTCATCAGGCCAACCTGCGTATCATTGAGGCTGTATCGTCTCGTGCCGGCATTCCCGACGAGAAGGTTCTCGTTAATATCCAGCACACCGGTAACACCAGTGCCGCCTCTATACCATTGTGTCTCGACGAGTACAAGGATAAGTTGAAGAAAGGCGACAAGCTGTTGCTCACAGCTTTCGGCGCCGGCTTCACATGGGGGGCAATGTATGTTATATGGGATATGTAATATCCTGACATTGATGTAAATACAACTATAAGCCGATAAATGATAACAAGAATAGCATCTTTTAAGGTGCTATTTTTGTTTATAGTAGAGTTTAATATCTGCTTGTAGACATTCATAATCATGGAGTCGCCTCGGCTCCGAAATTCAAGATAATTATGGCAACAGAACATAAAGCCGGATTTGTAAATATTGTAGGCAATCCAAATGTGGGCAAGTCCACACTGATGAATGACCTCGTGGGAGAGCGTGTAAGTATAATAACCAGCAAGGCTCAGACAACGCGTCATCGTATCATGGGTATAGTCAATACGCCCGAATATCAGATTGTATTCTCTGATACTCCGGGAGTACTCAAGCCCAAATACAAGCTCCAGGAGAGCATGCTCGACTTCTCTGAGGGTGCATTGACCGACGCCGACATCCTGCTCTATGTGACCGATGTGGTGGAGGATCCGGTCAAGAACGCTGACTTCCTGGCCAAGGTTGCCCGGGAGACCGTGCCGGTCTTGCTGGTGATTAATAAGATCGACCTTGTGAAAAACCAGCAGGAACTGGAGGAGATCGTAGCCCGGTGGCGCGAGCTGTTGCCTTCGGCCGAGATATTCCCCACGAGTGCCAAAGAGCATTTCAATGTCACCAATCTCATGTCTCGCATTGTCTCGCTGTTGCCGCCCTCGCCTCCTTACTTTGGCAAGGACGCCCTTACCGACAAGCCGGCACGCTTCTTTGTGACCGAGATTATACGTGAAAAGATTCTGCTTAATTATGACAAGGAGATACCTTACTCGACCGAGGTTATCGTGGAGAAGTTTGATGAGAGCGATACTGCCATACACATCATGGCAGTCATATATGTGGAGCGTGACTCTCAGAAAGGCATTCTCATAGGCCGTGGCGGATCGATGCTCAAGCGGGTAGGCACCGAGGCGCGTAAGGATATCTCGAAGTTCTTCGACAAAAGTGTATATCTGGAGCTCTTTGTCAAGGTAGAGCCCAACTGGCGCAACAGGGAAAATAAGCTCAAATCATTCGGATACATCGAGTGATTTGTCAGGCTCGGCTTTTTTAACTACCTTTGTGACTATAAAAGAATCATAATCACTCAGCATATATATACATGGGACAACTTGTAGCCATAGTAGGACGCCCCAATGTGGGTAAGTCGACACTCTTCAACCGCCTCACACAGACGCGTACCGCCATCGTCGATCCCACCGCAGGCACCACGCGCGACCGTCAGTATGGTAAGGTCGACTGGTGTGGCAAGGAATTTTCAATAGTTGATACCGGCGGTTGGGTGGTAAACAGCGAGGATATCTTCGAGGGGGAGATCAACAAGCAGGTAGCGCTTGCCATAGAGCAGGCCGATGAGATTCTGTTTGTGGTGGATGCCATGAACGGTGTTACCGACCTTGACGATCATGTAGCCGAGATACTGCGTAAGTCACGCAAACCTGTTCTGCTCGTTGCCAACAAGGTTGACTCCAACGAGTGGATGTATAATGTCCCCGAGTTCTACTCGCTGGGACTGGGTGATCCGTATCCGGTATCGGCCGTCAACGGATCAGGTACCGGCGATCTGCTTGACGAGGTCGTTTCAAAGCTACCCGAGAATACCGATGAGGCTGAGCAACTCGACGATATACCCAAGTTTGCCATCGTAGGCCGCCCCAATGCCGGCAAGTCATCGCTCATCAACGCCTTCATAGGTGAGGACCGTCATATCGTGACCGATATTGCGGGCACCACACGCGACAGCATATATACGCGCTACAACAAATTCGGTTTTGACTTTTATCTTGTCGATACAGCCGGTATACGCAAGAAGAACAAAGTCAACGAGGACATCGAGTACTACTCGGTGATAAGATCGATACGTGCTATCGAGGCCAGTGACGTGTGTATACTCATGATTGACGGCACCCGCGGAATAGAGGCGCAGGACACCAGCATTTTTTCATTGATACAGCGTAATAAGAAGGGACTGGTGGTGTGTGTCAACAAGTGGGATCTGGTCGAGGACAAGTCGACTGCGGCCATCAAGCATTATGAGGAGGCTATCCGCAAACGTTTTGCTCCGTTCACCGATTTCCCGATTCTTTTTACCTCGGCATTGACCAAGCAACGTATATATAAAGTGCTTGAGACTGCTGTCGGTGTCTATCAGAGCCGTCGCCGCATCGTACCCACTCATCAGCTCAACACTGTTATGCAGGAGGTGATAGCCGCTTATCCGCCACCTGCCAACAAAGGTAAGTTTGTTAAGATCAAGTATGTGACCATGTTGAAGGAGTCACCGATACCCACATTTGTCTTCTTCTGTAATCTGCCTCAATGGGTAAAGGAGCCATATCGCCGTTACCTTGAGAACAAGATACGTGAGAACTGGGATTACCACGGTACACCGGTAAACATATATATGCGCGAAAAATAATAACCTGTTTAATAAATGGAATTATGGAGAACCGTAACTTTTTTACATCAGGATGGCTGTTCCTGTCATTGGCGATTCTTAACCTTGTTGTTGCTGGAATATTCAGTCCATTGATAATGTCTTCCCCCGGAGGTTTGGATGAGTGGTTCAGTCCGTTATGTTTTCTGTTCCCGATGAGTATCGCGCTTGCCATTGTGGCGATATTTCTTCCTCGTCCCAGGATTGGTGTCAAGCGTGTGCTTACGATCGTATTCAACGCTATGTCGGCGATTCTGTATATCATGGCTATTATAGCTGTTTTTGAATACTGGATCGAGTCAAGCGAGGCTTACTATATTTAGCGACAGGTTTGTCAATAACATAAAGTGTGGAAGTTGTCCCGATGAAGGGGTCACAACTTCCACATTTTATTTGTATCCGGCATCAGCGTGTATCACTGCATGCGGGAATTTTATGTTTCTTGTGGACGGGGAGAGGAAATTACTTCACAATGAAGGTGTTGAATGAGTGAGGGGCGAGAGGAGCTGTCAGTCGGCGATTTTCGATAGTGACGGCAAGAGGTATTTCGCTATCAGTGCGGTTGGCGGCTATTACCCGGTATTGGCCCTCTGGAGTGCGGGCAACGACAACCGGCATGTCGGGATTTTCACGCCCTATGGCTCCTACAATGGTCGATCCGGAGGGGATTGCCTGTGTGAAGTGTTTGACCGCGTAGTACTCGGGAGTATATCGTACACTTCGGGTTTCGGGATCAAACTCTATCAGAGCGTTCTGATTCCACCCCCAGGGGCTTGTTCCGCGCTTGGGTAGTAGAAAGTTCCAGTTGTACCATTCGTCAATGCCACTGGCGAGATTGTCGGCTATAAGGAAAAATGTGTGTTCGCCGGCCCTCCAGTCCATGTCTCCGTTGCCGCATTCGCTCTCCGAGCAGATATAGTGATAGTGGGGATACTGTCGGCGTATCTCAGGCATGATCTCGCGACCTTCCCACTGGAATGCAAGACCGTCGATTGACGATCTCAGGGCCGAGTCGGACAGGATGCTCTCAACGTGATCCTGCCGGTTGGTGTTGAATGTGCCCAGATATAACTTAACATCGGGATGCCGGCTCTGTAGTGTAGGTGCGAGATAATCACGGTTGAAGCGTATCGTTCCCTCGGCTGTCCATGGGCAACCCGGATAGGGAGTATAGCTGTAGGCCTCGTTCTGGTAGATTATCATATCAATGGGAATATCCTCTTTGGCATATTCTTCGATAAATTTGCAGAAGTAGTTGGCGTAGGCCTGCAGATACCGTGGATCCTGTATCATATAGTCTTGTGTGGCAAGTTTATACGGGAACTGACCTCGGCGCTCGCCAAGGAATTTCATTTCGTCTTCGTTGATATCGTCGACCGATCCAAACAGAAGGTAATCGATATCCGGGTCGGCGTCATTGTGCTTGCTACTGACTACCGGGTAGTCGTTGTTGATCTTCATCCACGATGGCGGTGACCAAGGGGAGGCCCAGATTGTGAGTCCGGGACAATAATGCATTGCTGCGCGTATCAGTGGAATGATACTTGTTTTGTCCCTGTCGATATTGAAGTAGCGCAACTCGAGATCTCCCTGCACCTCGTCACAGCTGAACCACGCACGTCCATAGTCGTTGCAGTTCATGCCAACGCGGCCGCGTGTAAATCTCAGGTCTCCTTCAGGACTGAACAGATTATACATTATGGAGTCCTGAACCGTACGAGGCAACTGGATAAACGCATCCCAGTCGAGCTCATTGAATGTTGTGCCCCAATGGCTGAATGTCTGTCCGTCGGCCTCGGCACGGATGTCGATTATTGATTGGTTGTCGGTCGGTTTTGTGAGTCGTACGGTCGATTCGTGCCATGTCTTTCCATCCTGTGTGGTTGAGTACCATATGGCTTTTTGGCCCGATGCTGTGAATGACAATGAAGTAATGACAGTGACTCCGATTAATATGTATTTCATACGTTATAACAGATGTTTTATGATTTACTTAATGGGTATGGCTACCGGGGAGTGGTGGTTACCTTAGTTCATTGGCAAGCCAGATGGCGGCATCCCGGGAGGTTTCTTTGCATGTTTTTGTAAAACCGTGATCCTCGCCGTCGATTAATTTCAGGTTGCTGTGTTTGTAGCCATAGTGGTAGCGTTCGCCGTAGGTATATGGTACGATGCGGTCGTGAGTGCCATGTATTACCAGTACCGGGCCGGCATATTTTAAGGCGGTCTCGTAAATGGGTAACGTCATGGCTGTACGGATGTATTCGCGGCCCAGTTTCATATTGCCGAAAGGCAACTGCACATATCCTTCGGTTTCTTCCCATGGATCATAGATGGCTCCCATGGTATTGCCACGCAGTGCGTCGTCGCGTAACACTGCGGCAGGGGCCAGTAGTACAACGCTCTTGATGACGCGCGATCCGAGCTGGCCGGCAGTCATGCTTGCCACAACTCCACCCTGTGAGTGTCCGGCCAGTGAGATGTTCTTTACCCATGGTTGTGATTGTGCCCAGGCAATAACACTTTTAAGATCCAGGATCTCTTTGGGGACGGTCATATTGACAAACTCACCATCGCTTTTGCCGTGACCGTCAAAGTCAAATCGTATGGAGGCGATCCCGTTGTCAAGAAGATTGTCTGCGATGCCGGTAAGGAGATCGGCATTGCAGTTACCGCCAAAGCCGTGGCAAATTATTACAAGTGGTATTTTTGTCTTGTTGTCTGTCGCGGGTCTCTGAAGCTCGGTGTATATATCACCTTCGGGTCCATTGATTGTAAATGATTCGACATGTTGTGCATTGGCAGTCAATATAGTGACGGCCAAAGTCATGAAGACGGCAATGAAATGTTTCATAGGTTGTATAATGATGGTTTTCAACACCTGCGGTGGGTATCGCAGAGTGTTGTTGTTTTCAGTACTGTTGTGACGGTAATGAATATAGGTAGGTTAGGGCATGTGATACCCGTGAGGCATGTATTGATGAGAATGGTATGATCAGCAGGTCTACCGCCGAGTTGCGGTAGTTAAGCTCGATACACTCCTTTTTATCAGAGATAGAACAGAGGCTTTGGCCGGACAGGTTTATGTCAGGGTGGGGTGACGACTCGCTGTCGTTTGACTTGAAACTGACAGTGACATCGCCTGTCGGCATTATTGTAACGCGGTGAGGCTGTGACATTGCCGCGGCTTCGGGTTTGAGCAGATAGTTGTAATATGCAATCATTAAAGCCGGCGGCAATAGCATCAGTAGCCAGATGAATGCCGCGAACAGGTAGGCCGCATCCCACAGCGAGGCAATGGTAAACATTGCCATCGGTGTGACAGCGACCCACCACCAACGCCCGGCAAGCCGGTATATGGCGGCACGGGCATAGGCGGAGGGGCTTACGGTAATGATGTCGGTCGTTACCGGCTCATTCTGTATGTCATCAGATGCGGTCAAGAACTGTTTTTATCAGGTCGGTCACTGCTGTCTTGTAGTTGGGGTTGGCGTCGGTGTTCATACGGTTGGCGATGATCGTGCACACGGTCATCGCCTTGTGACCCATGAGGCGGCCGAGTCCCTGTAGCGGGGCGCTCTCCATCTCATAGTTTGTGATACGCCGTCCTTTATGCTCGAACTGCTCTATCGTGTGGTTGAGTGTTGGCGATGCCAGGGGGAGGCGCAGCTGTCGTCCCTGCGGGCCATAGAAGCCTACGGCCGAGATGGTGTTGCCGCGCACCATGTCGTCACGACCTATGCGTTCAACGAGCTCGGCATCGGCGTCGACAACATATGGATTGGCCCATAGACGGTTCCAGGCTGTCTTCTCGATAAAGGCCTCCTCGAAGTCGAGGTCGGCTACATCATTGCGGCCGGCATAGTAGTTGAGCACGCCGTCAAATCCGATAGCTTTCTCGGCTATGACCGCTGTGCCGAGTTTAAGCTCGGGCTGCAGGGCTCCTGATGTGCCTATGCGCACGAGGGTGAGTTGTCTGTGCTCCGGTTTGATCTCGCGTGTTGCGAAATCGATATTGGCCAGTGCATCGAGTTCGTTGATTACGATGTCGATATTGTCGGGACCTATGCCGTGGCTCAGACACATGATTGGTTTCCCCTTGTATGTTCCGCCGATCGTGTGAAATTCGCGCGATGACACTTCGAATGTCTGTGTGTCAAAGAATCCGGATACGATATTTACGCGCGCCGGATCACCTACCAGGATGACACGGTCGGTCAACTGTTCGGGACGCAGGTGGAGGTGAAAGACCGAGTTGTCTGGGTTGATGATAAGTTCGGATGATGGTATAACGCGTTTCTCCATAATATTTGTATTTAATTAATATCAATAATAAATTTGTGACTATATATCCTTGTTTATTAACAGTCTGGACGGGTCGATTGTTTGAATAACCCTGTAACGGTTGCCGGGTTCCATCGCTACTATTCCTTTCATCTCAAGGCCGATCATGATAGTCATGATCTTGGCGGCCGGCATGTCGGTGACAGCTACGAGCATGTCGTTGTCACATTCCACAGCTGTCATGATGTGATGAAGCAATAGTCTTTCTTCTCGAGTAAGGGAAGATGTTATATCGGCCTGGGATTCGGTCTTGTCGGTGACAGTTTCTTTTACAGGCCATTTCATGGCTTTGATAAGATCGTCACAGGATGTGATGCACCTGGCTATTCCATTGGCAAGCAGATTGTTGCACCCTACGCTGTAATTGTCTGACACACGTCCTGGAACGGCAAATACCGGGGTGCCGCATTTGACAGCCAGCCTGGCTGTAGCGAGGGATCCTCCATGTTCGCCCGATTCGACTACGATCAGGGCCTCACTCAGAGCGGCTATCAGCCTGTTGCGTGACAGGAAGTTGTAGCCGCTTATGCTGGCGTCATGGCGATAGTCGGTCAGTATCATTCCGCCGTTTTTCACCATTCGTCCGGCTGTCTCGCGGTGAGCCGCCGGGTAAAGTGTTGTCATTCCGTGTCCTACGATTGCGACAGTGGGGATCCCATTGGCCAGTGAGGCGCGGTGTGCGGCTACATCAATGCCATATGCCAGACCGCTCACTGTAGCCACATCGACCGCTTTCTCGGCCAGATCGGCTACCAGACGTTCGGTAAAGCTGTTGCCATAGACGGTTGAGTGTCGTGTTCCCACGATACCGACCATGTGCAGGTTGTTGAGATCGGTGTCTCCGAGGGTGTACACGATCACCGGTGCACGCTCGGCCCTGAGCAGTCTCTCCGGGTAGTGTCTGTCCTGGAACCAATGGGCTTTGACGCCCTTGTTTTTCAGGAAATTCACCTCCTGTAGGGCTGATTCCATCGCTTGGTATCTGAGCTGGGTCGAAGCGATCCCCTTGGGGATTGACGGGATACCCTTAAGCTCGGATTCGGTTGCCTGTAGCACACCCGACGGCGACCCAAGGATCTCGATGAGTCTTGAGGCCAGCGGCACATTCATTCCCGGTAGCATTGACAGGGCAATGTGTGACAGGAGGATGTCGTGGTCGTCGGTCATATGGTAAGATATGGTCCGAAGGCTTCCTGCAGTTCGTCGCCTCGTGTGAGTCGGCCGTCGTGGAGTACTGCTATTGTAATGTGGGCTCTCATCACCGGGGTGCCGTCAGCGCGGTATATGTCCTGGTCAAATATGTAGCGGGGCCCCTTTCGGCGTATGTTGAGACAGCTCGTCATTGTGTCACCCATTGTCAGCGGGGTAAGGTAATCGAGATCGGCATGAGACAGCACTGGGTCATATCCGCGTTCATGCATCTCTCTGAACGAGTAGCCTATCGAATCGCAGAATTCATGACGTGTGAGCTCAAGGTAATGCAGGTAGCGCGCGTTGTTGACGATGCCCTGGACGTCGACCTCATAGTCACGCACCTTGATCTCAGTACTGAATGTGTAACGGTCGGCTGTCATATTACTGTACAGGCATCTTGGCTATGCGGCGTGAGTGACGTCCGCCTTCGAATTGGGTCGACAGGTAGATATCTACCAGTTGCAGGGCCAGTACGGGGTCGATGAACCGGGCCGGGAGAACAAGTACATTGGCATCGTTGTGCTGACGGGCAAGGCTGGCAAGTTCAGGGAGCCAGCACAGAGCCGCGCGTATGCCCTGGTGTTTGTTAAGTGTCATGGCGATTCCGTTGCCGCTGCCGCAGATACCTATTCCCTCGGTACACTCGCCGCTCTCGATGGCGAGAGCCGCAGGGTGGGCAAAGTCGGCATAGTCACAGCTTTCGGCGTTGTATGTGCCGAAGTCCTTGTATTCGATACCCTGTGATTCAAGGTATCCGGCTACTATTGATTTTAGTTCGTAACCGGCATGGTCACTGCATAATGCTATCTTTCTCATAACGGTTGTATTTTGTTTGGTTATTAAGTGAGATCATGGTTTCTCTTTATGTGTCGTTGCCTTGAATCTTACCCACAGCCGGCGTGGTATAAGTTTCCATACGGCTACAAGCCATCTCCATCGGCTGTCGACTGTGGCCACGCGCCGCCGCCGGTCGATTGCCTTTACGATCAAAGGGACAACGTGCTCTACAGTCATCAGCATAGGGTAATGGTTGGCGGGGTTGAGTAGATCGGTGGCTATGAAACCCGGACGTATATCGGTGACCGACAGTTTCATGCCCTCGATGTGGGCCAGTTGCTCGAGTGCGGTCATATAGGTCGACCCGAAACGCTTGGATGCACTGTATGACGCGGCCATGCCAAGCCCATTGGTGCCGGCGACCGATGTAATTGCGGCGATATGTCCGTGGATATCGGGATGAGCCCTGAAGTAGTTGAAAGCCACATCTATCATCGCGGCGAAGCCCACGCAGTTGGTCATCAGCGTGGTGCGTTCGATGTCGGCTTTGAGTTCGGGATTCTGTTTCCCTGTGCCTGCTGCCTGCAGGTATATGTCCATCCCGCCGAGGCGTTCGATCAGATCCTCAAGTCTTGATGGCGCGTCGGTATGGGTGATGTCGGTCACTGCCGTCTCGACCTGGCCTGGAAACTCGGAGGCAAGGCTGTCGAGCGGCTCCCTGCGGCGTGCAGCCACGCCTACATGCCACCCACGGGAGGCGTAAGCTCGGGCTATGGCATTGCCCAGGCCCGACGATGCTCCTACGATTACTATTCGTTTCATGGTCGTCTTCGAATGGTGGTGATGTTTATTGAACCGGCTCCTCCTCTGTATCCGTAACGTCGGGATCGATCTTTTCGTTGTCGGATGATGTGCTGTCCACATTAAATGGTGGTGGCGGTGTCTCGCCCTGAGGTATTACCGGGCCGGGCTCCATCACGCCGGCTTTGTCGCGGGAGTGTAGAGGTAATGTGTAATATATTGATACCGAGGCGGCGATAGGCGAGTTGGTGGCTCCGTATCCGGGTACATACCAGGGCTTTCCATTGGTCTTGGGACCATAGTGTAGCAGGTTATGGTACCTGAATGTCCATCCCATGGATATAGCCTTGTAAATCTTTACTTTTATGCCGAATAACAACTCTATATATCCCGCCGTGCTATTTAGCTTGGGAAAATTGAATTCGGCTGTCTCGCCCCAGTAGCTGTTGTCGGTTGTGACACCGCGCAGTGTCCATTTGAATGGTGAGAATCCGTATCTTATTCCGGCATAGATCTGATAGTCGGGATTGCTGTTGTACATGAAGTTATAGTTCATTCCTATCTTGAAGAACGGAGCTGCTCCCGAGTGATAGGTATAGTTGTTGTCGGCCGGTGTGTTGTCGGCTTGGCCGAGACCGGTCTCAAAGACCGCTATGTACCTGTTGTGCATATTGAAATGGGCCGAAAATCCTATCAGGCCGTAGCTTTGGCCGAAAGCACGCATCAGCGGATCCCACAGGTTCACCCCCACCGAGGCATCGTATATCAGCGGGTATATCATAGGCGGAACCTTTGGCATGGCCGCCGAGTCGACAATCTCAACGCCGGTGATTGTGTCCACGAGCACTACATTTCCCTTGTCGTCACGGTATTGCACCAGTTTTGAGCGGTCGATCGAATCGCTTGGCAACTTGTTCTCGTTGACCGCCTGTGTTGCGGTGGCCGGGGTGTTGACCGGTGTGACGCGTCGCTGGGCCGACGCCCGGGAGAATCCGGCCGCCAGTATAATGACGGCTATGAGGAGGTATGGCGGCAGTATGTTGGCTAAGTGGCGTCTCATTGTTGTGTGTCGTCGGGATTGGCGGTACGGAAGAATATTTTCATACGCTCGATATTGGCATTGTTTATGAGCGAGTCGGGCATGGCTATCGAATCGATCAGATGGGTGGTGTACTCGAGCCGGTGTACATGATAGCGGTACATGGCGCCACACTCCTCCGAGGCAAAGTAGGGTTCGCCGGTATAGTCAAGAGTGACAGTGTCGTTCAGCTCGGGATAGTCAAGAGCCTTGGATGCATAGTGGAAGCAGAACGAGGTCGTGGACTGTTGTGACCTCAGAGGCATGTATACCTGTTGCAGACGCTCGTCGATGTTGATGAGCAACGAGTCGTCGGGCGCGTCGACACCTCCCATCTCCAGTGAGTCGACCGATATGGCGCGCAACGTACTTGACGAGTAGAAGCCGGCCAGCAGTATCGAACTGCGGTTGTCGGTACAACCCGATGTATTGCATCCCGCGGTAATGAGAGCCGGCAGGAGGGCTATCGCCGCTATTGTCGTAAGGCTCTTATTCATCGTCATTGATTATCTCGGTTTCTATCTCATAGTCGTTGCGACGGCTCGAATTGCGGGCTATAAGCTCTCCGATGAAGCCTGTCAGGAACAACTGTGTTCCCAGTATCATCATTACGAGCGACAGATAAAAATATGGAGAAGTGGTCACCAGCTGGTAAGGTGCGCCGGTGTGCATGTGCCACAGCTTGCCGAATCCCACTATCATCACGGCAATCAGGCCTATGAAGAACATCAGTGATCCCAGCAGGCCGAAGAAATGCATTGGTTTGCCGCCGAACCGCGAGGTGAACCATAGTGTCATCAGATCCAGATAGCCGTTGACAAAGCGGTCAAGGCCAAACTTGGTCTTGCCATACTTGCGGGCCTGGTGGTGTACCGCTTTTTCTCCTATCCGTGTGAACCCTGCATTCTTGGCCAGGTAAGGGATATAACGGTGCATGTCACCGTATATCTCGATGTGCTTCACTACTTTCCGGCGATATGCTTTCAGGCCGCAGTTGAAGTCGTGAAGGTTATGTATGCCGCTCACACGGCGTGCCGTGGCATTGAACAGCTTGGTAGGAATTGTCTTGGACAGAGGGTCGTAGCGTTTCTGTTTCCATCCCGACACAAGGTCGTATTTCTCCTCGGTGATCATACGATAAAGCTCGGGTATCTCGTCGGGAGAGTCTTGCAGGTCAGCATCCATCGTGATCACGACATTGCCCTGGGCGCGTGCAAATCCGGTATTGAGTGCCGGAGACTTGCCGTAGTTGCGTCTGAAGCATACTCCTTTCACCGCCTTGTTCCTGCGGGCAAGCTCTTCGATCACTTCCCATGAGTCATCGGTGCTGCCATCGTTGATGAACAGTATCTCGTAGCTGTAGCCATGCTGTTGCATCACGCGGGCAATCCAGGCTTCCAGCTCGGGGAGTGACTCGGCTTCGTTATATAGAGGTACTACTATCGATATATCCATAGTGGTTGTCTTGTTTTATTTTCTGAGACGGATTATAAATGCCGACAGCATAGACAGCATCGATCCGGTGAATACTGTCAGGCACAGCATCTGGAACGCTATTTCGCTGGGGTGGGGCACAGCACCGCTGTCAATCATTACACGCAATGCACGGGCATTGGCCACCGACTGATCGGTACCGGCGGCATCCCAGCGGTCGGCCTGAGACTGCAGGGCGTTTATGAGAAGGTCGGGCTCGATCCATTTGAAGTAGATGTATATGGCGACGGCGAGTATCATGGCTCCGCAACCGAATGCTACTATCCCCTGTGTCCATAATGTCGAGAACGTCATTGTACCAAGCGACTTGCGCCATGTTTTTCTCATCATCATCCACACGGCCACCGGGACAGCTATAAGTCCGGCCAGAGTCACGAGCGACATGGCGGGATAGCGCAGCGAGTAAATCGCCGCGAAGAACACCGCACAAAAAATCAACCCCATGACCGTGCCATGGTCAGCGGCGATATGCATGAATGATTTCCGTTTCGCTGTCATACAACTCACAAAAGTAGTAAATACCCCCGACTTATCCTCGCCTTACCTCAAAAAAAGTTAGTATCTTTGTCCCCCGAAAACAATTAACCGCCTAAATATATGCGCATAGATATTCTTACCGTACTTCCCGAGATGTTTGACTCACCGCTTAACTGCTCGATTCTCAAGCGGGCGCAGAACAAGGGACTCGTCGAGTTTCATGTTCACAACCTGCGTGATTATACAACCAGCAAGCATCGCAAGGTTGACGACTATCCGTTTGGCGGTGAGGCGGGTATGGTAATGCAGGTCGAGCCTATCGACCGCTGTATATCAGCCCTCCGGGCCGATCGGGATTATGACGAGGTTATCTTTACTACCCCCGATGGCGAAGTGCTTGACCAACCGATGGCCAACTCAATGTCGATGCTCGAGAATATCATCATTCTGTGCGGTCACTACAAGGGGGTTGACTATCGTGTGCGTGAACATCTTATAACCAAAGAGATCTCGGTCGGAGACTATGTGCTCACCGGTGGTGAGATTCCGGCTATCATCATATCCGACGCTATCGTGCGTCTTATTCCCGGAGCTATCGGTGACGAACAGAGCGCCTTGAGCGACTCTTTCCAGGATAACCTGCTGGCACCTCCGGTATACACCCGTCCAGCCGAGTATAAGGGCTGGCGTGTCCCGGATATCCTCCTTTCGGGGCATGAGGCCCGAATCGCCGACTGGCGGCAGGAACAGGCACTTGAGCGCACCCGTCGTCTTCGCCCCGACCTGTTGCAGGACTGACCTCCGGCAAAAGTAGCCGAGCGGTAGATAGCCCGCCTACTTGATGTCCCCGTCCCAAGACTCCGAACGTCAAAATGCCCGCTCGCCGGATGTTCCGGTCAAAAAGCACTCCGTCGATGTCCCCGTCCCAAGATTCCGAACGTCAAAACGCCCGCTCGCCGGATGTTTCAGTCAAAAAGGCACTCCGGAGAGAGTGCCGGCACTAATAGCCGTGGCGTTAAGCGACCGTCAGGTCGCGCAACCCGCGGATTATAAAAGCCTCTCTTTTTTTAACGACAGCTGTGTGCCCCCTGAGCCATAGGCTCGATGGTAGCGCACAGCTGTCGTAACCGGTACGCTATGGTGACAGAAAGCGAATCACTCGGGAGAGGAACCCTGTTTGCATCGGGGTGTCAGATAAACACAGCATTTAACCGGTGAAATCGATTTTAAATGAATATTTTAGACAAAAATGCAATAAAACAATGAAAAATATAGCTGATTTAGTTGGAAATTAACAAAAAATCACTATATTTGGCGGAAGGATTTTATCTTAAGTCATTATGGATACCAGATATAACTCAATCGGTTTGCTTTCAGGTCGGTCATCTTTGACAAATTATTTGACAAGTATGGGGGTGTCCTCGGTTTCAAATTTGGTTATTCCAACAATGTCGATACCCTTGAGCTCTTCTGTATCTTATTCTGCATCGCCTATGT
>CAXHRO010000013.1:0-81278 GCA_964018905.1 uncultured Muribaculaceae bacterium | reverse complement strand
CCCCCCCCCCCCCCCCCCCCCCCCCCCCCCCCCCCCCCCCCCCCCCCCCCCCCCCCCCCCCCCCCCCCACGGCGGGCCCGCTTTATAGTGGATGGCTATCGGGGATTACTTGTTGGAATCCTCAATTGTCTTGACTTCGGGATCTACACCCCACTGTTGCTGGGCGAGACGACGATAGTTGTTGTAGCGCCACTTGGCGTTATCCTTGGCAGCGGCAAAGAGCTCTACAGCCTCGGCAGGATACTGCTTCATAACCGAAGCGTAGCGTACCTCGCCCTTGAGGAAGTTCTCGAACTCGTCCCAGTTGGGCTCCTTGCTGTCGAGAGTGAAGGGGTTCTGACCCTCAGCCTCAATGGCAGGGTTGTAACGCCACAGGTGCCAGTAACCGCATGCAACGGCGTTGGCCTCCTCCTGCTGGGATTTACCCATACCGGCCTTCAGACCGTGGTTGATACAGGGTGCATAGGCGATGATGATCGACGGTCCGTCATAAGCCTCGGCCTCGCGGATAGCCTTGAGGGTCTGAGCCTGATCGGCGCCCATAGCCACCTGAGCGGCGTAAACATAACCATAGGTAGTGGCGATAAGGCCGAGATCCTTCTTGCGTACACGCTTTCCGGCTGCGGCAAATTTGGCGATAGCACCGATAGGTGTGGCTTTCGAAGCCTGACCGCCGGTGTTTGAGTAGACCTCGGTGTCAACAACGAGAACATTAACATTCTTGCCCGAAGCGAGAACATGGTCGAGACCGCCGAAACCTATATCATAAGCGGCACCGTCACCGGCGATGATCCACTGTGAACGCTTGACAATAAAGCCCTTGAGCGACAGGATATTGTTGCATGTATCACAACCGCATGCCTCACAAAGAGGAACGAGAGCGTCGGCGATACGACGTGTCTCGGCGGCGTTGTCGCGAAGCTCAAGCCACTCGGCGGCAAGCTTCTTGATCTCGTCACAGCAGTTGGGACACTCGGTGGCATCCTTCATGAAGCCGGCAAGACGCTCGGTCATCTTCTCGTTGGCGATGGTCATACCGAGACCAAACTCGGCAAAGTCCTCGAAGAGCGAGTTGCCCCATGCCGGACCATGGCCCTTCGCATTGGTGGTATAGGGGGTTGAGGGAACCGAGCCCGAGTAGATCGACGAGCAACCTGTAGCGTTGGCTACCATCTCGTGATCACCGAAGAGCTGGCTTATGAGCTTGACATAAGGAGTCTCGCCACAACCCGAGCATGCACCCGAGAACTCAAAGAGCGGGGTGGCAAACTGGCTGTTCTTGACATTGGCCTTGATATCCACGAGATCCTGCTTCGAGGCTACCTTCTTGACGCAGTAGTCCCATTCGCCCTGGTGGTCGAGCTGAGTCTCGAGAGGCTTCATCTGGAGAGCCTTCACGCCCTTCTTGCCGGGGCATACGTCAACACAGTTGCCGCAACCAAGACAGTCGAGAACGTCGACAGCCTGCACAAAACGCATGCCGGCCATGGTCTTGCCGATAGCAGGCAGAGTCTTGTCCTCGGCAAACGGAGCGGCCGACATCTCGGCGGCGTCAAGCACAAACGGACGTATTGCGGCGTGAGGGCAGACATAGGCACACTTGTTACACTGGATACAGTTCTCCTCGAGCCATTCGGGAACGAAAGCGGCCACGCCGCGCTTCTCGTAGGCGGCAGTGCCCTGATGCCAGGTGCCGTCCTCGATACCCTTGAAGGCCGATACCTTGAGCAGGTCGCCGTCCTGGGCATTGATGGGACGCACGATCTCGTTGATAAAGGCGGGATCATCGTTGGCAACAGGAGCCTCGGGGGCGAGCTGTGACCAAGCCGGATCAACAGGGAGCTGCTTGTACTCACCGCCACGGTCAACGGCGGCATAGTTCTTGTCAACCACATCCTGTCCCTTCTTGCCATAGCTCTTGACAATGAATTTCTTCATCTGCTCTACAGCGAGATCAACGGGAATAACCTCAGTGATACGGAAGAAAGCGCTCTGGAGGATGGTATTGGTACGGTTACCGAGACCTATCTCCTGGGCTATCTTGGTAGCGTTGATATAGTATACGTTGATGTTATGGTCGGCAAAGTATTTCTTGACCTTCACGGGAAGATTCTTTGCCAGTTCCTCACCCTCCCAGATGGTGTTGAGCAGGAATGTACCGCCGTCACGAAGACCACGGGTCACATCATACATGTGCAGATAGGCCTGTACATGGCAAGCTACAAAATTGGGGGTATTCACGAGGTAGGTCGAACGGATGGGATCATCACCGAAACGCAGGTGAGAGCAGGTGAAACCGCCCGACTTCTTCGAGTCGTAGGCGAAGTAAGCCTGGCAATACTTGTTGGTGTTGTCACCGATGATCTTCACCGAGTTCTTGTTGGCACCTACGGTACCATCGGCACCGAGACCGTAGAACTTAGCCTCATAGGTGCTTGCGCCACCGAGTGCGATCTCCTCCTTGAGAGGAAGCGATGTGAAGGTGACATCGTCTACGATACCAACTGTGAAACGATCCTTGGGCTGGGGAAGAGCCAGGTTCTCGAACACCGATATGATAGCGGCGGGAGTCGTGTCCTTTGAAGCGAGTCCGTAGCGGCCACCCACGATAACGGGAGCGTCGGCCTTGCCATAGAAGCAGTCCTTGACGTCGAGCAACAGAGGCTCTCCGTTTGCTCCGGGCTCCTTGGTGCGGTCAAGAACGGCAATACGCTTGGCAGTAGCGGGGACTGCGGCAAGGAAATGCTTGGCCGAGAAAGGACGATACAGGTGAACGGCCACGAGACCTACCTTCTCGCCCTGTGCCACGAGGTGGTCGATCGCCTCCTGTGCGGCCTGGGTAACAGAACCCATGGCTATGATCACACGCTCGGCGTCGGGTGCACCGTAGTAGTTGAACAGGTGATACTCACGTCCGGTGATCTTAGAGATCTCGTTCATATAGTTCTCTACAATCTCGGGGACAGCATCATAGGCGGTGTTGCAGGCCTCACGGTGCTGGAAGAATACGTCTCCGTTCTCGGCCATACCGCGGGCTACCGGTGCCTCGGGGGTAAGAGCGCGACGACGGAAGTCGGCCACAGCCTCACGGTCAAGCAGGGGAGCGAGATCATCCTGGTCGATCTGCTCGATCTTCTGTATCTCGTGGGATGTACGGAAACCGTCAAAGAAGTTAACGAATGGGATACGGCTCTTTATCGTTGACAGATGGGCCACACCCGAGAGATCCATCACCTCCTGTACCGATCCCTCGGCAAGCATTGCAAAACCGGTCTGACGCACCGACATAACATCCTGGTGGTCGCCGAAGATCGAGAGAGCATGAGAAGCTATGGTACGTGCCGAAACGTGGAACACGCATGGAAGCTGTTCACCGGCAATCTTGTACATATTTGGAATCATCAGGAGAAGACCCTGAGAAGCGGTATAGGTAGTTGTCAAAGCACCTGCCTGGAGTGAACCATGCACGGCGCCGGCGGCACCACCTTCTGACTGCATCTCCTGGACCAGAACGGTCTCACCGAAGATGTTCTTGCGACCTGCTGCAGCCCACTCGTCAACATACTCAGCCATTGTCGACGATGGAGTGATGGGGTAAATAGCGGCCACCTCGCTGAACATGTAGCTCACGTGGGCAGCGGCCTGGTTACCGTCACAAGTCAAGAATTTTTTTTCTTTACTCATAATCTATTATCTATTGGTTTAGAATTATTATCATACACAACTGCGTATGAATACGCATTAACGGTGCGAAATTACTAAAAATGTACGAGATCACCCACAAATTACACATTTTTTCATCATTTTAAGATTCAAAAAACACCTAAACCGCAAATTACGCGGATTACGGAAATTTGAGACCATGTTCATAATTATAAATCCATATCGGCACTGCCTCGAGGGGAGTATCTTATACAGGTGGTACCGTCGACGGGGCGGACAGTGGCAATGAAGTTTGTAAAGTAATGTACAGTCTTAGATACTCTCGCTCGGCAATTTCAAAAATAAATTTTTGATTTGCTCTCGACTTATTCGTATCTTTGTTGTCATGATACAGTTAGGAGATAAGGCCCCCGACCTGCTGGGGCTCGACGAGAATGGAAAAGAAGTGCGCCTGAGCGACTACAGCGGACGCACAGTGGCTCTTTATTTTTATCCGAAAGATTCAACCTCGGGATGTACTGCCCAGGCATGCAATCTGCGTGACAACTATCAGGCTCTGCTTGACGCCGGCTATCAGGTAATCGGAGTTAGTGTAGACCCGGCGAAATCACATGCGCGCTTCAAGGAAAAGAACTCGCTTCCTTTCCCGCTGATAAGCGACAGTGACCACCGGCTGGTGGAGGAATTCGGAGTATGGGCCGAGAAATCGATGTACGGGCGCAAGTATATGGGAACATTGCGCACGACATTCATAATCAACCCCGAGGGTGTTGTAACCCGCATTATTGGCCCCAAAGAGGTCAAGACAAAGGATCACGCCGCCCAGATATTGTCGTAAAACGACAATTACCCAACACCATACCCGACTTATGAAACACATACTTATATATATTCTATTGCTCACTTCATGTGCAATGGCATCATGTGGTGGCGACAACAATGGCGACGCCATCGAAGCCGCCGAACAGGCAGTGGCCGCAGGCGACTACAAGCTGGCAAGGTCGATATGCGATACATTCGTTACCGACTCCACATCCACACTCACTGCCGGCGAACTATGCCGTCTGTCATTGGTATACATGAAAATGAGTGATACCGATGACAGCGGCATATGCACTGCCGCCGCTACACAGTGCTATCAGAGCGCGCTGAGAGCCAACAGCGACTCGGCTCGCATGTATTACGACAATGTGCCTATCGATGAAGCCCGGCATGTCGAGATCATGATGCAACTTGACAGGATGCTGAGCGGTGGAGAACATAACTGGTATATTGACGAAGACTCCCTATATATCCAACTTCCCGATTCCCTGATATGAATAACCTTGAAGACGCGCTGAAACAATTCATGGCCTCCAATCCCAACCTCCCCGAGGGGGAAGATCAGATTGTAACCGAAGAGCCAACGCCACGACATACTCCGGCCTGCAAACTCCAGGTAATCATCGAGCGCAAGGGGCGAGGCGGCAAGACAGCAACCATAGTGACCGGTTTCACCGGCATGGACGATGACGAGATTGCCGAGCTGGCCCGCCGACTCAAAACCCGCCTTGGCACAGGAGGATCAAGCCGCGGCGGAGAAATACTCATACAAGGAGAACGCCGCAGAGAGGTCGTGGAACTGCTCAGGGAGAATGGGTTCAAAGTCAACGGGTAAATGCCATCAGTCTCTATCCCACACACCTTTTTATCGTTAACCCGGCCAGGGTTCTCTTTCTTTATTTAACTTTTTAACGCGACATGCCGCGTCTATACGATGTTACAGATCTACAAGGCTTCGGCCGGGTCGGGAAAGACTTATACCCTGACTCGCGAATACATTAAATATCTAATAGCGGCCAAGGACGAGAACGGCCGCTATCGCTTACGCCGCAAGCCTGCGAGCGAACATAGCCACATACTGGCCATCACGTTCACCAACAAGGCTACCAACGAGATGACCCGCCGTATAATCAAAGAGCTTGCGTTACTGGCCGGCATGTCGACCGCTGAGGAACTACATGAGCTCGGGCTAAAAGCCGGGGAGTCAGAGAAAACCACTCTGATGAGTGACTATACCGGCGATTTTCTGGACCCTACTAACGGACTCGGATGCACCCTGGAAGAACTACGTGATGCGGCCAGGACAGCGCTTACCAATCTATTGTACGACTACAGCTATTTCAATGTAAGCACTATCGACTCATTCTTCCAGAGTGTCCTGAGAATGTTCACCCGCGAGGTCGAACTTCCCGACAACTACAGCGTCGAGCTTGACAATGAATTTGCCATTGCACTCGGTGTCAACGAGATGTTCAACTCGCTCAACTACCATACCATACCCGATACCCCCGAGGATGTGGAGCAACGGTGGATCAAAGACTGGCTCTACCAGTTCATGCAGTCGAAAATGTCCGACGGAAGTACATTCAACATGTTTGCCCGCGGATCACACATGCACGGCGAGCTTGTACAGGAGATGAAAGAAGTATTCAACGAGGAGTTCAAGCGCCGCCTTGACATCCTCAGACCATACTTTGCCGACCATGCCCGGCTGATGAGATTCACATCGGGCCTGGCCAGTATCACACGGGAACTGCGTAAAGAGATCGCCGGCATAGCCGGAGACCTGCTGAAGTCGATGCCGGACGACGCCTATTATCACCACTGGCGCAATGCAATGGTGAAAATGTCGGCAGGAGAGACTCTCGCGAGTCTCAAGACCGTGGAAAAGATCGCATCCGACGGCGAAGCCGCATTCACCAAGGCCGCCGTCAAGAAGTATGGCCCTAAGCCAGGGATAGCCGGACGATGCTGTGACCTGGCCAGCGACTACCTGAGGTATGACAGTATCGTCGCCGAGTTCAAGCCCATGGCCTCGAGGGCCTACATATTCGGCCTGCTGTCGACAATAATGACACATATCGACACATACTGCCGTGACAATCAACTCGTATTGCTAAGCGAGACCAACAGCATACTCAAAGGGCTCATCAACGACGACGAGACGCCGTTCATTTACGAGAAGTTAGGATATTATCTCGATCATTTCCTTATCGACGAGTTCCAGGACACATCGCCCATGCAATGGGAAAACCTCAAACCACTGGTGATGGAAAGCCTGGGACGCGGCAAGGACGATCTGGTAATCGGCGACGAGAAACAGTGTATATACCGTTTCAGGAACTCAGATCCCCGCCTGCTTGGAGAGACCGTCGAGAAAGACACCACACGACGCTACCGCGCGGACGGGACAGTAGACATCAAGGGTATAGACCTCAGCGACAACAGCAACTGGCGCAGTGCCGAAGAGATCGTACGGTTCAACAACACTGTATTCAAGACCCTCGCCATGCTTGTCGACGAGAAGAACGGCCAGCGTCCAGGTGTGCTGTCGGCCAGCGAGACTTACAGAAACATCATACAGCAGATCGATCCCCGGCGCAAGGAGAAACACGGTTATGTAAAAATTTATCTCGAGAGCGAGGCGCCGTCGCGAAAGGGCAGTTCCAATACCGACACTGACACGCAGACAGACACCGACACTGCGGTCAACCAGCCGCCTGATATTGATCCGGCACTCGAGTTCATGACAGCCGAGATAAGACGCCAACTTGACTCGGGATACCGTCCCAGAGACATCGCCGTACTTGTACGTGACCATAGAAAAGGCCAAAGCGTAATAACCCATCTTCTACGTAAAATGAATGACACAGATAACCCGTTGCCACAATTCGACATCATAAGCGAGGAAGCCATGGGACTGTCGTCAAGCGCATCTATAAGACTTATCATCAGCATCCTGAGACTCGTGAGCCTGCCCGAATTCCTGGAAGCCGACGCTAAGGCTGTGGCCCGTTCACAAGGCGAACAGCCTCCGGTCGTGAAACAAAGCGATGCCTACCGCCGGGCACGGCTTGTAAACCGGTTCCAGTTCTACATGCACCTCACCCACGATGACGGCACCCCGTACAACGCATCGGAGGCCCTCGACGCCGCACTCGTGGACAACCGCACTCCAGCCGACGACTCCGACTGTAACGATGACGCGATGAAGTCTCTGCTCGACATGGAATGCCTCAACCTGCCGGCTGTAGTGGAACGAATCATACATACCTTCGTACCCGAGCCATTGAAAGAGAGCGACAACCTCTTCCTAACGACATTCCAGGACCTCGTCTACGACTACAGCCAACGCGGATGTCACGACATCAAGAGCTTCCTCGACTGGTGGGACTCGAACGGGTGCCGTAGCACACTCACAAGCCCTAACGACAACGACTCGCTAACAGTCATGACTATACACAAGTCCAAGGGCCTTGAATTTCCATGCGTACACATACCGTATGCCAACGGTGCCATGTTCAAGGAGCGAAGCTGTCACTGGGTCGACCTCGACCCCACCATGCTTGAGGCTCTCGGGACAGATCCAGCCGACGTCCCGCCGGCCATGCCGCTCAACGTCACAGGCAAGATGGCCACATCGACAATTTACGGCAACTCCTGTCTCAACGCTATCGCACAGAGCTACGTCGACGAACTTAACGTCAACTATGTGGCCATGACACGCCCAACAACCGAGCTTATCGTATATTCGCCTTACAAAGCCGGCGACACATTCTGGAGACTGCTCAAACAGGCACTGGAAAAGACCGATGAGTCCTATCTCGACAGTCTCTGCATACCCGACAAAGCCAAGCCATGGACCATTGAGCTGAAAAGCCACTTTGACGGCAACACATTCACCCTCGGAGAACCCACCATGGCAAATCCCGCTAAAAAAGAAAAAAAAGATACCGGTGACGGTGTAATCGAACTTACCCGATACAATACATCCGATTTCATCGAGCGCGCACGCGCATGTACCCAGCTTGATGTCACAGGCCCGTTTGACATTGACGACCCCAGACATGCAGGCACATTCATGCACGCGGTGATGAGTCGTGTCACCACTCGCGAGAGCCTTGAGCTGGCCATGAGACGCCAGGGATACAGGTTCCATCTCGACAAGAACACATACGACAGGATTTACCACCGACTGAGACATGTTGTCGAGGATCCTGACGCCATCGGATGGTTTGACGGATTCGAACGTGTCATTACCGAGCGTACCGTCACCTCCCGTGGCGAAACAAGACGCCCCGACCGCCTGGTATGGCACCGGGACGGCTCGGTAGATGTCATCGACTACAAGTTTGTCGAACACCTGCCAGAGAGCCTTGACGGCAACTCAACCCACATGAAATATGTGGCACAGGTCGAACAATACCGCAAGGACGTCAAAGGCAACACCCATGCCGAGACAAGAGGATACATATGGTACATAACCGATAATGACAGCCTAATAGTACAGATATGAAGCAATTAATCACATTGACAATCGCCATTGCCGCGGCATGCGCCACAGCCGGAGCATTCACGCCCGACCGCATATGCCTCGACAAAGGATGGCGCACGACAACCGGCAACCAGGCCGGATATACCGACCGCGATTTCAACGACAGCAAATGGACGCATACCGATCTGCCACACGACTGGAGCATACATTTCAATCCCGACTCGGCGGCAAACTCAGGCAATGACGGCGGGTATCTGCCAGGCCTGGAGGCTGTATACCGTTATACCCTGCCCATGGATACCATACGTTCAGGCTCATACCAGCTGTATGTCGAAGGCGCCTACATGAACCCCACTGTATGGGTCAACGGAGAGGAAGTCGACTCACACACCTACGGCTACACATCGTTCAGGGTCGACGTGACCGAATATCTCGAGACCGGAGACAACACGATAGCCATCAGCGTCGACAACAGCGAGCAGAAAAACAGCCGATGGTACAGCGGCACCGGGCTTTATCGGCCGGTATGGCTCGAACACTACAATCCGGTCTACATCGAGCCGGGCAGCATGTTCGTCACCACCCCGGGCATACGCCCCGGCATGGCGATAGGGCGAATGGAGGCCATGATACTCGACTCACGCAGTGAATCGGGAGCCACGCCACGCTCACTGGCCGCGACACTCACCGTCACCGATCCCCAAGGAGTAGCGCTCCAACCCGAGGCAATGACCGTGACACTTGGGGCAAACGAATTTGCCAAACCCCTTCTGTTCGATTTCCCCATACCCGATCCGCAGGTATGGACTCCCGACACTCCGAGACTCTACACGGCAGTGCTCACCGTTACCGACGGCCATGGTGAAGAGAGTACCGAAAGGATTACCTTCGGCCTGCGCACGTTTGACTATGATGCCGAAGAGGGTGCATTCCTCAACGACCAGCCTATCAGCATCAACGGCGCCTGCGTACACCACGACAACGGCATTCTCGGAGCCGCGGCATATGACGCGGCAGAGTGGCACAAGGCATTGATGCTAAAACGCGCCGGCTTCAACGCTGTACGCACGAGCCACAACCCGCCCTCTACGGCTTTCCTTAACGCCTGTGACCAAATAGGCCTGCTTGTAATCGACGAGGCTTTTGACGGCTGGGCCCAGAAGAAGACCCCCCACGACTATGGAGAAGTATTCGACGAACAATGGCCCGTCGATCTTGAGGCAATGGTGCGCCGCGACAGGAATCACCCGTCGGTAATAGCCTGGAGCATAGGCAACGAGATCCTGGAACGCAAGAGCCCCGAAGCAGTGGAAACAGCCGGCGAGATGGCCGCATTATGCCGCAGACTCGACCCCACCCGACCTGTCACCCAGGCGCTGGCGTCATGGGATGCAGACTGGGAGATATACGATGCGCTGGCCGAGCAACACGATATAGCAGGCTACAACTACATGATCCACAAGGCCGAGAGTGATCACGAACGAGTACCAGAACGCGTGATATGGCAGACCGAGTCATATCCGCGTGACGCATTCGCCAACTATTTGAAAGTTCGGGATCTACCCTATGTCATAGGCGACTTCGTATGGACAGGCATCGACTACCTCGGCGAGAGCGGCATAGGACGCCACTACTACGAGGGTGATGTTCAAGGCGAGCACTACGAACGACCATTGTGGCCATGGCACAACGGTGTGTGCGGCGATATCGACATCACCGGTGAACGCAAGCCCATAAGCTACTACAGGGACATGCTTCACAACAACCTTGACACCATCATAATCGCCGTAAGAGAACCCGACGGATACCACGGCAGGATCAAAGAAACACTATGGGGTACATATCCCACGCTCAAGTCATGGAACTGGCCAGGACATGAGGGCAAACCGATAGAAGTAGAGGTGATGACCCGCTATCCTCAGGTACAGTTGTACCTTAACGACAAGCCTGTGGAAAAGAAGAAAGTCGACGAATCCACCTCCTACAAGGCCATCTTCACCTTACCCTATCAGCCTGGATCACTCAGAGCCGTAGCTCTTGATGCGAAAGGAAAAGAGATGATATGCGACACACTGTCGACAGCCGGCAAATCAGATCATGTAGTCCTGGACTTCGAGCGCATAGGCACCGAGAGCACCGACTATGACCTAATATTCGTTACAGCATCGGTAGTCGACAGCCAGGGACGTATAAATCCGACCGACGACACACTCCTTACATTCAATATCACTGATGGTGCCACCATACTGGCCACAGGCAACGCCGATCCCACCGATCCCGTAGGATACACACGCCCGATACGCCAGACCTACCATGGCCGTGCAGTCGCCGTTGTCAAAGCCCCGCGCCACCACTCCCCCACACTCACCGTCACCTCGGCATCACTGCCTACAGCGACAAAAATACTTATCACCAATACAAAGTTATGAAAAAATCATTCATTCTCGCAGCATTGACTGTAGCAACCATGACCATGAACGCCCAGCAAGTATTCAATGTGTGGCCCGATGGCCCGGCCGATGACAACGGTGCCGACAACACTGCCGTTCTCACAGTCTACACTCCCGCGCCCGGGACAGCCAATACAGGCAAAGCTCTTGTGATATGTCCCGGAGGCGGCTACGTAATGCTGGCCATGGATCACGAGGGGCACGATATGGCACGCATGCTGGCCGACAAGGGCATCACAGCAGCCGTACTCAAATACCGGTTGCCCAACGGACATCACAACATACCCGCCGATGATGCGCGCGAAGCCATACGCATCGTACGACGGCATGCAGCAGAATGGGGCATAAACCCCGACAAGGTGGGCATCTCCGGCTTCTCGGCCGGCGGTCACCTTGCCTCGACTGTACTCACCCACCACAAGGACAGCCTGTCGATACCGTCATTCGGACTGCTGTTTTACCCCGTGATATCAGCACGTCCGGGCATAACTCATGAAGGATCGGCCATCAACCTGCTTGGCGATAAGGTCGGGTACGGCAAATGGGTCAAGGAATACAGCAACGACGAACAGGTCGACAAAGCCACACCGCCCACCATGTTCCTTCTTAGCAGCGACGACAAGACCGTGCCTGTAGAGAACTCGCTACGCTTCTATGCGGCGATGGTCGACAACGGTATCGAAGCCGAGATGCACATATATCCGGTGGGAGGCCACGGCTGGGGAATGGGCGAAAGCTTCACCCACCATCGCGCCATGATTGATGTAATGTTCGACTGGCTCGACCGCAGGTAACCCCGGCATCCCGATCTTTACATCGTGCTTATTACATGATTTACATCGGGGTCTTTTGAATATCAAATAAATTGTGTACCTTTGCAGTCTGAAAACAAATCATTCATTAATCAATCAATATATATCATATACTATTATGACAAAGTCTGACATAGCAAACGAAATAGCAAAGTCGACAGGTGCCAGCAAAGCTGAGGTTATCGCCATTATCGAGCAGTTCATGTCAACCGTCAAGGACAGCCTGGCTCATGGAGAGGGTGTACACCTGCACGGTTTCGGCTCGTTCATCATCAAGGAGCGCGCAGAGAAACCCGCCCGCAATATCTCCAAGAACACCACTGTTATCATTCCGGCTCATAACATACCTTTCTTCAAAGCTTCTAAGATATTCAAAAACCAGGTTGCAGGCATGGATGTCGAGTAAACCTTAGCCAAATCAACTTATACAATACAAGGTCTTGGAATACCCTTCCGAGACCTTGCTTTTTTAGGTCCCGTCCCCCCACCTTAATATTTTTAACGACGGGGTCGCATAGCTCTGAGTGATTTTTTTGTCTTGAGATGAAGGAGTGTAGCGTAGCTACGTGACTGAAGAACAAGGCAAAAAGCGCCGGAGAGATGCGATGGCAATGTAATTTTATGCATCAGCACACAATTAAACGCGCCCCGGCCAGGTTATATGATTTTAATCATTTGTAACCTATTGGCTTAGCGATAGATACAATTTGCAAATATCCGACAATAAGATTGTTGAAGGCTGATAACGGTTATATTTATCCTCCGCTGTCCATGGCATAAGATACAATCACCTCGGCGTTAACAAATATCGGGGAACCGGGTCTTATACCCGGCTCAGCCGTCCACCTCCAGGCTATAAACCGACAAACAGTGGCATCATCATCATTTTACGCCGAACTTTTGACATTGTTTCATAGTTAATAGTTATAAGTAACAACATGTCGAAGGATTATTTTTCTTTATCTTAAACAATTTGATATTATGAGTTTTATCTGGTTTATTCTTATTGGTATTTTGGCCGGATTTGTAGCCGGCAAACTGATGCGCGGAGGCGGCTTCGGCGTCATAATCAATCTTGTAGTAGGCATCATAGGAGGTGTACTTGGCGGCTGGATCTTCGGCCTGATAGGCATCAACACCACCGGTATAATAGGCAGTCTTATAACCTCGGTTATCGGAGCCATTGTATTGTTGTGGATAGTCGGCCTGGTAAGCCGCTCGGTCAATCGGCAGTAACCGCCCCTATTCAAGCCCCCCCCAAAAAAAACGAAACACCGGACCCCCGTCAAGAAGGTCCGGTGCTGTTCTATAGTATCGGTTTATCCGGCTGATATCAGTCCAGTGGTTCATCGGCAGGATATCCACCCATCTCGCGGAGAGCGTTCTTGAGCATAATATACTGCTGGAAAAGGTGGTTAACAGGTACCTCGCCCTTGGTGTAGTCGTGCATGGGGCATTTGAGGAAGAAGCTGAGGAATGTCTGTGTGCCATAACGGCCGGCGCGCGCAGCGAGGTCGCTCAGGAGCACAAGGTCAAGACACAGGGGTGCGGCGAGAATAGAGTCACGGCACAGGAAATCGATCTTGATCTGCATGGGGTATCCCATCCAGCCGAAGATATCGATATTGTCCCAGCCCTCCTTGTTGTCATTGCGGGGCGGATAGTAATTGATACGCACCTTGTGATAGTAGTCGGTGTACAGATCGGGCTGATCCTCTGCTACAAGAATAGACTCGAGTGTCGACAGCTTGCTGACCTCCTTGGTGTGGAAGTTGGCGGGTTCATCAAGCACGAGACCGTCACGATTGCCGAGGATATTGGTAGAGAACCAGCCGGCAAGACCGAGACAACGTGTACCGATGATAGGAGCAAAACCCGACTTAACAAGAGTCTGACCCGTCTTGAAGTCCTTGCCGGCGATGGGCATACGGGTCTTCTCGGCGAGCTCCCACATAGCGGGGAAGTCGACAGTAGTGTTGGGCGCACCCATGATGAAAGGACACCCCTCGGTAAGAGCAGCATATGCATAGCACATCGATGGCGCTACATGCTTGCGGTCATCGGCCTTCATTGCGGCCTCAAGGGCAGCCAAAGTGCCATGAAACTCCATATCCACAGGCACATAAACCTCGGTCGAGGCAGCCCATAACACTACGATACGGTCGCAGTTATTGGCGGCCTTGAAGTCACGTATGTCCTTACGCAACTGCTCTACCATCTCCCAGCGGGTCTTGCCAACCATGACGTTATCACCGTCAAGACGCTTGGCATAGTCCTTGTCAAAGGCGGCTTTCATAGGCTTGATAGCCTCAAGTTCCTGCTGTACGGGAAGTATATCTTTGGCTTTGAGAACCTCACAGTTGATCGCGCTCTCGAAGGCATTGGCGGGATAAACGTCCCATGCACCGAAGACGATATCATCAAGCTTGGCCATGGATACGATCTCGTCATACTTGAGGTATTTCTTGTCCTGGCCCTCGCCGACACGGATCTTGTCATACTGGGTCATCGAACCTACGGGCTTGGCAAGGCCCTTGCGGGTCATCAAAACACCGGTCATAAAGGTCGAGGTGACAGCACCGAGACCTACTACGAGGACGCCGAGTTTACCCTCGGCTTTCTTAACATTGCTCATAAAAAAGTTTCAAAAAAAATATAGGTTATAGGATTTTTATGGCGCAAATGTAGGGATACTTTTCGGGCAGAAAAATTATTTAGCCTTAAAAATAAACTAAAATATGTTTTATTTACATAAATATTTAGGCATTTAGTGAAAATAGGTTAAATATACTAACTACAGCTAATAAAAGTGCAAAATTATGTAAAGTAAGCACATTCCATACGGACACAAAAAAAGGGTAAGCTGTCTACATCGCACCGCTCAGCTCCCTACCGTTGCTTCGATCAAGACCTGGCGGAGTTCGGGGCGTGCTGGTCGTGTAGGACTTACCCGGCACAAAGGTACGAATTTTTTTAATTATACAACGTATCGGTCATGTTTTTTTTGTATTTTTGTTGCAGTTAACCATTCACAACGATGACAATGAACGCTGACGACAAATATACAATAACTATAGGACGACAGTTTGGAAGTGGCGGACGACTTATAGGCCAAGCACTTGCAAAGGCTCTCGGAATCGAATACTACGACAAGGCCCTGCTGGTTGAAGCCGCCAGGCATGCCGGCATGAGTACCGAGCTGTTTGAACGCAAGGACGAGAAAGCTCCGTCATTCTTCGGCGGTATAATGTCACTCAACATGGGCTACAGCTCCTACTCCACGGTCTATCCAGGCATCTCGTCGATAAGCGATGACGCTCTCTACAGGGCTCAAAGCGATGTCATAAGATCTATCGCCGACCGCTCGTCGTGCGTTATCGTGGGCCGCAGTGCCGACTACGCACTGCGAGACCGCGAAAACGTCATCAGCATCTTCATACACGCCCCGCTCGAGGAACGCATAAAGCGCATAATCGGGCGTGGAGACGCATCCACACCCGAACAGGCCCGGCAGATAGCCGAGAAGAACAACAAACTGCGCGCCTCATACTATAATTTCTACACCGACAAAAAGTGGGGCCACGCATCAAGTTACGATCTCACATTCGACTCGTCGAAGATCTCGGTGGAACATATCGTCGAAATGGTCAGGCAATATATCTCCATGCGTAAGAACACCCGCTACGACATGCCCGAGACATCAGGCTATTAGAATAGATCAATAGATAATGAAAGCCAAAGGTCTTTATAACTGGTTCAAACGATATATCACCGTACCGCTGGCAGGTGTGGTGTGCTTTGTAGTATACGTGTGTTTCTTCAACGAGGAAAACTCGGTGATCGACCGTATCAGATACCAAAAGCGCATCGAGGAACTGCAGAGCGAGATAGCCGACAACCGCGACTCGCTTGAATATTACCGCACACTCAACGCCAATCTTGAGACCGACCGCGAGAACATAGAGCGCGTAGTGCGTGAACGATACCGCATGCAACGCCCCAATGAAGACATATACGTATTTGAATAAACCCGACAATCCACACATATAAATAAGATGAATAAACAAGAGAAACAATATACACCACGCGAACTGTTCGGCACTCCGGCCCCGGCATGGCTCACCGCCATCGTGGTAGCAGGACTGCTGGCTATCGTGGTAGCCACTCTGGTGCCGCTGCTTAACAGGGGGTTCGACCATCCATGGTTCAGATACATCTATGCCGCCGGCGCCGGCGCCGCATTCTTAGGACGCCTGTTTACACCCTATACAGGCATACATCCCCGTATGAAACGCCTACACAGGCTTGAAGCATGGAGCGGAATCTTCTTCTGCGTAGCCGCTTTCTTTATGTTCTATGATCCGCGCAACAACCGTGACTGGCTGGCCTTCACACTGGCAGGAGGAGCCGTACAGGTAATCGCCACGTTCCTCTCATCCAGAGTTGCCGCCAAAGCACTCAAGAGTGAAGACAAAAGACAGTGACACATGCCTTCGATCATCTCTATAAGAAACGTAAACAAGAGCTATGAGAAGCTCCAGGTACTGCGCGACGTCAACCTTGACATCGAGCAGGGGGAGGTAGTGTCGATCGTAGGCCCCTCGGGCGCAGGCAAGACCACCCTGCTACAGGTGATGGGATCTCTTGAACGCCCCGACAGCGGCAAAGTGATGTATGGCCCTACCGATATATACAGCCTGCGCGACAAGGAACTCGCCCACTACCGCAATGCCAACATAGGCTTCATATTCCAGTTTCATCAGCTCCTACCCGAGTTCACCATGCTTGAGAACATAATGCTCCCCATGATGATAGGAGGAAAAAGTCGAGATGATGCCATGAAACGCGCCTCACAGCTCATAGATTATCTTGGGCTCGGAGATCGCAAGGATCACAAGCCATCACAGCTGTCGGGAGGAGAGAGACAACGTGCCGCAGTGGCCAGAGCATTGATGAACAAGCCGTCGGTGATTCTGGCCGACGAGCCGTCGGGAAGCCTCGACTCGCACAATCGTATGGAACTGCACCGTCTGTTCTTCCAGCTGAGACGCGACATGGGACAGACATTTGTGATAGTAACTCATGACGAGTCGCTCGCAGATGACACCGACCGCGTGATTCACATGGCCGACGGCGCAATAGTCGACATCAAGAAAAGCCCAAAATGAAACCGACCGCCTATATATCAATATTACTGGCCACGGCCACAGCTTCCATCTGCGCTTGCAACGACAACGGAATGGAACCCACGAGCGAGGCTACGATCTACGACATCGTATGCCTGGCTTCGGTCGACCGAAGCGGGTCAAGCTACACTCTCACCAGGCCTCTCGACAACGAGCTTATCACCTACCGCTCGCGCGAGATCATGGATACGTCACGTGTCAAAGTAGGAAACCGCTTTATGCTGGCCTACCGGCCAGACGGCGGCAAGCCATACGTCTCAGGAATCATCAAGCCCATAGGCTATTCACTCGTAACCAACGATACCCTGCGACGCGGCTACATAAGCAAAATAACCGACTGGGACCGCGACCCAGTATACCTCCTGAGCAACTGGATGTCACAGAATTACCTTAACCTGCGGGCACGTCTCCCGTACGACACCCGGCCTCGGGCACTTGGTGTTATGGTCGACTCACTGACTCTTGATGCCGAGTATCCCGACTGCTATCTTATCCACCGTCTGGAGACACCGGTCAACACATTTGACCGCTCCTACTACCTGTCGTTCGACATGAGCTGGCTCAGGAAACTCGACAACTGCCGTGGATTCAACCTTATACTCAACAACAGCAATCTCAAGACCGACCGCTACAGATACGAACTTAAAAACTAAAACATACAACCACTAAAAACATAGAATTATGGACAACAACAAGAAACAGGAACTCAAGATAGAACTCACTCCCGAAGTAGCCAACGGACACTATTCAAACCTGGCTGTCATCTCACACACTCCCGGAGAGTTCTTCCTCGACTTCATAACCGTAGCCCCCAACATGCCGCAGGCCAAGGTGCAGAGCCGCATCATCATGAACCCCGAAAATGCAAAGAATCTCCTCTTCGCCCTTCGCGACAACCTGCAGCGCTACGAGAAGACATTCGGCGAGATTGAACGCAAGAGCCCGAAGAACCCTGCCGGCCAGGGTGGCGGCGAGATACCCAATCCATTCATGGCCTGAGTGACAGACACAAACACATCACATCTATGATTAAAGACAACAACCTTGTTATATATAACTCGCTGTCACGGCTCAAAGAGCGCTTCAAGCCACTGCACCCCGAACGCGTAGGCATGTATGTATGCGGTCCCACAGTCTACGGAGACGGACATCTGGGTCACGCACGTCCGGCCATCACATTCGACATCGTGTTCCGCTACCTGCAACATCTTGGATACAAGGTACGCTACGTGCGCAACATCACCGATGTAGGCCATCTGGAACATGACGCCGACGACGGTGAGGACAAGATCGCAAAGAAAGCCAGGCTCGAACAACTTGAGCCTATGGAAGTGGTGCAATACTACCTCAACCGCTATCATCAGGCCATGGATCGCCTGGGTGTACTGCCTCCGTCGATCGAGCCGCATGCCTCAGGACACATCATCGAACAGATCGAGTATATAAAGAAGATTATCGATGCAGGATATGCCTACGAAAGCCAGGGATCGATATACTTTGATGTCCCCGGATACAATGCCGACCACAACTACGGCAAGCTGTCGGGCCGCAACATCGACGAACTTCTCAGCGAGACACGTGCCCTCGACGGACAAAGCGAGAAACGCCACCCCGCCGACTTCGCTCTTTGGAAAAAAGCCGCTCCCGAACACATAATGCACTGGCCATCGCCATGGAGCGAAGGATTTCCCGGCTGGCACCTCGAGTGCTCGACAATGAGCGAAAAATACCTCGGCGAACAGTTTGACATCCACGGCGGCGGCATGGATCTCAGATTTCCCCACCACGAATGTGAGATAGCCCAGTCGGTAGCCCATAACGGGCATGATTCGGTACACTACTGGATGCACAACAACATGATCACGATCAACGGCCAGAAGATGGGCAAGTCACTGGGCAACTTCATCACCCTCGACGAGTTCTTCACAGGCTCACACCCGTTGCTCGAACAGGCCTATTCGCCCATGACCATACGTTTCTTCATCCTTCAGGCCCAATACCGCAGTACGGTCGACTTCTCCAATGACGCCCTCAAGGGCGCCGAGAAAGCACTGCGCCGCCTGCTTGACGGCTACCACCGTCTGCTCGACCTAAAGCCCGCCGATACATCAACAATAACAGCCGAAGTGACACCGATAGCCGGACGATGCTACGAGGCTCTTGACGATGACTTCAACACCCCCATCGTAATTGCACACCTCTTTGATGCATGCCGTCTTATCAATCAGGTCAATGACCACAATGCATCGGCATCACAGGCCGATCTTGACGGGCTGAAGCATCTCTTCGACACATTCCTGTTCGAGATACTGGGCGTACGCGACGAGACAGCGACAGCAGCGGCCGACGGCTCGGGCGATACACTGAAGCCATACAAAGATGCCGTAGACCTGTTGCTTGAGATGCGTCGCGAAGCAAAGAAAAACAAAGACTGGGCTACCAGCGACCTCATCCGTGACCGTCTTGCCGCCATCGGCTTCGATGTCAAAGACACCAAGGACGGCTTTGAGTGGTCACTGAAGTAATAGACCATATATCAAATGGGAATGCGTCTGAATATCATTGAATCAAAACGCATTCCCATTTCTCAACAAACCGACAACCGATTCACTGCAAAGTATCTATAGCATGAAAAGACTTTCTCAATTTTGCGTCGCCGCATTGCTTACACTCGCCTCAGTGAGTACTCCGGCTATATGGGCATCAAACAGCAAGGCCGGCTCATTCAAGGCCGGTGAAGGAACATTCCTGCTCAACGACAAACCATTCATAGTCAAAGCCGCTGAGCTACACTACCCGCGCATACCACGCCCTTACTGGGAGCACCGCATAAAACAGTGCAAGGCACTGGGCATGAATACCGTGTGCCTGTATGTATTCTGGAACGCCCATGAACCGCAACCGGGTGTCTTCGACTTCACCGGACAGAACGACCTGGCCGAGTTCATCCGCCTGTGTGACAAGAATGGCATGAAAGTAATACTTCGTCCCGGACCATATGTATGCGCCGAGTGGGAAATGGGCGGACTCCCCTGGTGGTTGCTTAAGAAAAAGGATATCGCCCTGCGCGATAACGACCCTTACTTCCTTGAGCGTGTCAAGGTATTCGAGGAGGCCGTCGCCTCTCAGGTAAGCGGCCTCACTATTGACAATGGGGGACCCATCATCATGATACAGGTCGAGAATGAGTATGGATCTTACGGCGAGAACAAAGAGTACGTCTCCAACATACGCGACATGGTGCGGGCCAACTACCCCGGCACGACACTCTTTCAGTGTGACTGGGCCAGTAACTTCACAAGAAACGGACTCGACGACCTCGTATGGACAATGAACTTCGGCACCGGTGCTAATATCGACGAACAGTTCAGGCATCTCAAGGAGCTACGCCCCGAGAGCCCACTTATGTGCTCTGAGTTCTGGAGCGGATGGTTCGACAAGTGGGGTGCCAACCACGAGATTCGGCCGGCCGACGACATGATAGCCGGCATCGACGAGATGTTATCCAAAGGAATATCATTCAGCCTCTACATGACCCACGGCGGCACAAACTGGGGACACTGGGCCGGCGCCAACTCACCCGGATTCGCCCCCGATGTCACAAGCTATGACTACGATGCACCCATAAGCGAGAGTGGACAGACAACCCCCAAGTATCATGCCCTGCGCAAGGCTCTTGCCAAATACATGTACGGAGAAAAACAGGCGCCTGTTCCAGCCGATATAAAAGCCGGAACAATCCCTGCGTTCCGACTCACCGAGGTAGCCCCTCTGTTCGACAACCTACCGGCACCGTCACGCACCTCCGACATCAAGACAATGGAGGAATTTGACCAGGGATTCGGCTCCATAATGTACCGCACCATCCTTCCAGCCATAGACGAGCCCTCTCTGCTCACCGTCACCGAGCCACACGACTACCTCCAGGTATTCATCAACGGCAAGTATACCGGCAAGCTCGACCGCCGCAACGGCGAGTGCCAGCTGCGTCTGCCTGCCGTGGCCAAGGGCGACACACTCGACCTGCTTGTCGAGGCCATGGGGCGCATAAACTTCGGGCGCGCCATAAAAGATTTCAAAGGAATCACCGACAAGGTTCAGCTCACCATTGACCGCGACGGCCGCCAGTTCACATGCGATCTCAAAGGATGGGACGTATTCAACCTCCACGATACCTATGACTTCTACACCGGCCTCAACTTCCGCCCTGTCACCGAGACCGTCGACAGTGCCAACCGTGGCCCCATAGGCGTATATCGCGGCACTTTCAACGTCAAACGCCCCACCGACACCTTCCTAAACTTCGAGACCTGGGGCAAAGGTCTCGTCTACGTCAACGGCCATCCCATGGGACGTATCTGGGAAATCGGCCCGCAGCAGACCCTCTACATGCCCGGTTGCTGGCTCAGGAAAGGTGTGAACGAGATACTCGTGGTTGACATAATCGGACCTCGTGACCTTAGTGTCGAAGGCCTCAAAGAACCACTCCTCGACCAACTTCTTGTAGCCCGTCCGCTCACACACCGCCAGGATGGAGAGAACCTTGATCTCACCGGTGCCAAGCCAGCGCTCAGCAGCGAGTTCGCTCCCGGCAACGGCTGGCAGGAAATCACACTTGACACCCCCGCGACAGGACGTTATATAGCACTCGAGGCACTTGACGCCCACGACGGCGGAGACCGTGCGGCCATAGCCGAGCTTTACCTGCTCGACATCAATGGAGAACGCCTGTCACGCGAGCCATGGACTGTCGACTATGCTGACAGCGAGGATGTAGCTAGACAGAACCGCTCGGGCGACAAAATATTCGATCTGCAGGAGTCAACCTACTGGCGTACTGTAAAAGGCACCCCATTCCCCCACGCCATAGTGATCGACATCGGCAGCGAGAAAACCATCACCGCCATCCAGTACCTCCCACGCATGGAGGCCGAAGCCCCCAACTCGATACGCCGCTTCAGGCTATACGTCTCCCCCACCCCCTTCAGGAAGTAGAGCCGATACCCAAAGGCAATTTATCGACAATACTGAACCCGCTGATCACACAAAAGGATGACACACGCCATACCTAAGAAACTGTTTAAAATTCACATCATTTTGCTTTTGAAGAGCGAACAAAAAGACATCTGACATTCTCTCTCAAAATCTGTATCATATAAATTTAAACAGTTTCTAAGAACGACAGCTGATCATCCCTACCCCAACAAAATGAAAAAAGTGAGGTGTGCCTCCTGAGCCCCAGGCTCACGGACAGCACACCTCATTAATTTTCAAGAGAACATCATGCAAACCGCCTATCAATTAAGAAATTCACACCATCACAATATAAAAAGCACTTTTTTAATCAATAATTTGCAAATAATAAATATCTATCGTACATTGCAACGCATTTCCTTACATTTTATCAATCAACTTGTCTCGTGCCATGAAGTCTCTCTCCACCATCCACCGCCATACAGCAATCCAGCTCTATTTTATTATAAGTATCATGTCGATGTCGGCTCAGTCATATGACAAATTGAGTGACTACATTTGGGATGTTCCACGTACAGGCAAACAACTGTTTGCCGATCCATCACCGGAGGCTACAGCAATGAGGCATTTCCAAGATTACCCGATATCATATGCTACCGGCACAGCCAATGTCTCGATTCCTCTTGTAAAGTTACCGGCTGGAGGTGCTACAATAGCATTGGGATTGAGATATCATACTGCCGCCATCAAACGAAACAATGCACCAACTGATGTGGGGCTTGGATGGTCTATGGCCGGTCTTGGAGTAATCTCCCGACAAATAAATGGCTATCCCGATGAATGGACGGGCGATACGGCTCCATATACATGGCACAATATCAAACCAATCAGTTTTTGTCTTGATCCGATAAATTCATGGAATTGGAAATATCTTCAAGACATCATGACTGAATATGTCGACGCCAACTATGATGTGTTCAGTTATGCCGTACCTGGTTATACAGGAAATTTCATAATAAAATGTGATACCATTAAAATTGGAACTGAAATCTTTGTGAACAGGACTGTAAAACAATTACCTGATACTGATGTCAGGATTGACTGTCATCTTTCTAAATCGTCAGGTTTCAATGTTTATACCTTTGATCTTTTGACTCCTGAGGGTGTACATTATTATTTTGCCGAAGGCGAACGCATTACAAAGACAACCGATATATCACCAGCAAGATACTCATTTGCCAATTCCAACTATGAAGCAGAGTCAGTATGGCACCCCGTTAAAATAAAAGATAATAAACGCGAATGTGATACTATTTTAATCACATACCGTGATGGAGAGTCATGGAATTATAGAGAGAACCATACTTCAACATCTCAACGATTAAGGGTATATAAAGAATATCCCAGCAATTCTTATATTGCCGGAGAGACAGTAACACGTGACGTACTGAATTTCAGTAACACGATAAATAGCCACCAACGTAGAATTCCACTGGCCATTAAAGGCCGATCGGGCAGTATTATTTTTAGCGGAGATAAATATACATCCACATTAATGCTAAAAAACGCAAGTGGAGATACTATAAAAAACATAATTCTGTCAAACACAGATTCTCATCCCGACGGCAGACGAAAGCTTGATGGCATCCGAATAATAAGTGACAATATAACAATTGAAAATTACAGGTTCACATACTATCCGATTAATAAAGACGCAGGTTGTGATATTTTCGGTTATTGTAACAACGACTCCCGTGGTTGCACAAGTATCCTGGATTTAGACCTGAACTGGAACGGCGGTATACCAGACCATAATAAAATAAGTTCGGCTTCGCTTAAAACAATTACTGACCATTATGGCATTACTACTACGCTCGAATACGAACCGGCTGAATATGAATTCAAATCAAAACATTCTCTGTTTGGTCATTCAATACACATCGGTCACCGTCTAAAGAGTGTAACCGCCGAGTGTTCGCTTACAGGTCGCACCCGTAAGCGAACATTCCTCTATGAAAAACCAATGTGTAATTTTGATCTTACCGAATTGGGATATTCCGATTTTTTGAAACAGAATGGCTCATATGAAGAAACCAGTAGCCATGACCATATATATTATTTCGGCATCATACACACTTCAGCCCCTACTACCAAAGGGCAAACTCTCGACGAAGCTGTTATTTATTATCGAAAAGTTACTGAACAGATATCAGGTACAGAGTTACAAAAACCGACTCAAACCATCTATGAATATAATGTTGACCAAATGATCAATCAGTTCATTGAGGCCGATCAATTCAGCACATGTAGGACCGGGAAATCAATCCGCCTCGAGAAACTTAAAGAACTATTGAACGCATACAGGTTGCTTGGTCCCGATTATCGACGTTTTGATATAGCATATTCCAAGGGATATTTTAGAGAACAGTTCGGATCAAGTCCTCTTTTGACGTGCCGCACCGATTATGAAATGGTAAACGGAGTATATATGCCACGTAAACTTATACGTCATTATTACTCAGAGAACGACATTGACGAGCCTTACGTTGGAGCTCATTGTGAGAGTATTGTAATGAGACAACGGGGGTACAACGGTAATTTTGAGCCGGGAATAGATTGCCACGGTGATATGAATTTTTATTTCATAAAATCTTACGCATCTCGATTTATCTGCGATTCTACAATTTATATTACTTATTATCCTGATGGCAATCGCAGAACCATAAAGCAGGAAAATCTTAACTCTGGCAGTCAATTGAAAAGTAGTCCGGGATTTGAATATGACACAAACATACTTAGTTCTAATACTTTATCCCATACTCCTTTGGGCAAACGCATAAGTCATGGAAATGAGTCAGTTACAAACAGTATCATACTATCGTGGTTTTCTAATAATACTTTGTTAAGCAAAATCTCAAATAATTATAATATACGCCAATTGCCCGAGATTGAAAAATGGGTCTTCAAAACCGCCGAGGGAATCGATTCTATCAATCATAGATACGATTACCGTCTCCTGGATAATGGAATGACAGCTGTCAGCCGTGAAACAATAGTGACTGGAAATTACAGTGACGAAGACACTATATTGATAACCAATCGACTTTTTGATGATTACGACAATCAGGGTCGGGTAACCTCCTATGTTGATGAAAATGGATGCAATATCAAATTAAAGTGGATGGATCTCTATGACTGTATGACCCAGAAGACCATGACCGATGTCAATTTAACGACCACCTACTCTCATAAGCCTCTCGTTGGATGCAAGTCAATTCAAAAACCGTCAGGCAAAGAGAGATTATATATTTATAAAGGAGGACGGCTTGTATCGGTAAACAGTTCAATATACAGGATATTGCATGAATATGAATACGGACTGTACAACGACAGGTATTCATCAGGATACAACCAAATTATTAGCACGGCCCATTACAACAAAACAATTGACATTGAATCCCCCGACTTTGATTCTGGACAACCCCGATATAACCGATCGGGCAGCAGGCCTCGCCGTACATCGGAGATTAAACCTGATACAACTATAACCGAAGCTCCTGAAGAAACCGATGATATTGGATATCTTGATTATATCCCAAATCTTGGCACAATGATCGACACTGTTAAATATGATGGATTCGGTATGCCCGTTGTATCTATAAAGCAGATCTCGGGTAACAGATTTGTAAGTAACACAACTGAATATGACGCGTTAGATCGACCCGTTGCTCAGTCATTACCGTTTCCAGGAGACAATCGCAATTATTACAATGATGGTCACCCGTATAGTTATATATCATATCCAGCTACGTTGACAGACCAACCATTGCATGTAACATCAGAGGGGACAATGATGCAGGGACATCCACAGAAGTCGGAATACATCTGTAATAACACATCTACACCTGCACTATGTTGTCGTCACTATCGACTTAAGAACCATCGTAACCGTGAAATAATATCATGTACCGAAATTTATAAGGCCGGAGAACTTGATGTGACAAAAGTTACCGATCCCGATGGATGTGTTACACTGACATTCGTAGACTGGCGTGGTCTGAAAATTCTCGAGCGGCGAGTTCTCGATGACAATACTTTTGCCGATACATATTTTCTATATGACGTACTGGGCAATATACGCGTAATACTTCAACCCGAAGCTGTCACTCGGATGACACTGACTGATCGAACCTGGACGACCGATGACGAAGAAATTGACAAGCTGGCTTTTGTATACCGATATGACCGACGTGGTAACTGTACATATAACAAAGTGCCCGGGGCTGATGCAATCGAAATACGTTATGATCAGTTGAATCGTCCGGCAATGCGCCAAACACCCCACATGAAAGAAAATAATGAATATGAGTCATTTTTTTACGATCCTATTGGACGTCTATTAGCAAGAGGTATTTCTAGTAATAAGATATCAGACCGCAATATCGATGTCGAGGATGCATGGGATGACATCCCTTTAATGACCGCATCTTATATACCTCAGGATAGTCAAGATGATTGTACTGGAGCTGAAACTTGTTCTATTTATAATTTTACGGATAATCGAGCAGAACAGCTTATGAAAATGACTGATTTGCGAGAACAGAATTTCTATGACAAATACGACTTTGCCAATATACTGAGCGATACACTGCGTACTATTGTTGCGGATAAATCACTTTCAGATGATTATTGTTATCAAGGGATGCTGACGGGTACGGTCAATCATATATACGGCAGGGATAACAGTGATATGAATGGAGATGATAAAATCTACACCGTTCGGTTTTATGACTCGGAAGAAAATCTAGTCGGGCTTTATTCCACCACTGCGACTCCAGGAGTCTTAACTTCACTTGAACAGACGGTAGGCTTGCAAGGTAACATTCTTTCATCTGTTGAGACTGTCGGAGACTATAAGCTTATTTATGACTATGAATATGATGGGTGTGGTTTCCTTGTCAAAGAAAAGATAACCGCTGCTGTAAATGATAAAAAATACATGTACGAAGCCTCATATATTTATGACGATATCGGACGGTTGGCGTCTAAGACAATTAACGGGAACAATCCATTTACAATCGAATACGGCTATAATATACGCGGACAGATGACATCAATCTCATCACTTGCATTTACCCAAAAAATCAAGTATGACGATGCTTCAACACCTTATTACAACGGCAACATAGCCGAAACCGAAGATACATACTTTGGAAATAATAAATTGACTCGCCGGTACAGCTATGATCAGTTGAATCGGCTCGTGTCACGCACATCATCAGACAGCTATAACACATCCTATACCTACAATCTTAATTCAAGCCCTGTTATGATACAACGACACGGTATTACCTCTGATCTAAATACAGGCCTCGTCGATGATATCACATTAACATATGACGGCAACCGTCCA
Source organism: uncultured Muribaculaceae bacterium (assembly GCA_964018905.1). GTDB lineage: Bacteria > Bacteroidota > Bacteroidia > Bacteroidales > Muribaculaceae > JAAVFS01. The sequence continues at coordinate 53,463 of CAXHRO010000013.1, read as the reverse complement.
TGTCGAGTATACGATGACGTGGGTTGGTCTATATTAGAACAATCACTCGACCTCATGGTCCCCGATACCGGCAACAATAATTTCGAGTATGACTCGTCTGGCCGAATGATTATGGACAACACCCAACAGATTGATAAGGTTACATACAACGATAATGACACACCTACAAAACTGTACATGACCGACGGAAGTTCGATCGCTTATGAATATGATGCCGGTGGAGTTCGATTGTCAGCAATGCGCTGTCCGTCTCCTGATGAGATTTGGAAACAGACCACAAGGCACATATATACAGGCTCGTTTGAATTCGACAAAGACGAAAATTCCAATATTGCAGTTTTGTCACGCATTAACTTACCTTGGGGATATATGAATGCTCAAGGCAACATATTTTCATACGTTGCCGACTACCAGGGGAACATTCGCGCCGTAGTCGACAGCCTTGGCACTGCAATCCAGACCACTGACTACTACCCCTACGGCCTGCCAATGGCAACCTCTACCAGCCCGGCTGCCAACTCCTACAAATACAGCGGCAAGGAACTGGAGACCGACAATGGTCTCACTTCCTACGACTTCCATGCCCGACAATACTCTCCAACAATAAATCTGTTCCAAAGCATCGACCCCAAGGCGTCAACTTATCCGGGACTCAATCCATACCTGTATTGCGCTGCCAACCCTATAATCTTCATTGACCCCACTGGTGAGAAAATATTTTATTATGATCAACACGTCAATTATGAAATAAAATATGGACCAGACAAAACACTGACATTTTTCGATAAACAAAATCCAATAGATGCCTATGACATTAGTCTAAATGCTGTAATTCTTATTGAGTCACTGCGTTATATAGATAGTCTTTTAACCGGACATGAATTAATTTCGTATATTACCGGTAGTAATGAAAATATAAATATACGGGTAAGTTTAACAGATGATAACCGTTTTTATGAAAACGGGAACATAGTTTGGAACCCCAACAAGTATCACGGTGGAGCCCATATCGATTATAACAATGGACGATTAGACAATCAAAGAGATCCTGCTGTAGGATTAGGTCATGAATTGGCTCATGCTGCCGACTGGATTGTAAATGGAGAATTAAACAACAATACATGGAACTACGATTCCTACAACAACACAATATACCGAGTATCATTTGCTGAAATAAAAGCTTGTAATATCGAGAACCAAATACGCCAAGAAGCCGGAATACCAAGACGACTCTATTATTCATACCGAATATCAAACGGAGTAATAATTCCTTTCGCAAATACAGCTATACCTAAAATAAGCACAAATATCTATCAAAAAAAATTATTTAACAATCCATTTTAGAACAAAATGAAACAATTACTGGAACTTTTAATCGCTTTTTTTATATATGGTTGTTTATCGATACCCAGTATGTCGAATACTCATACGGTATATGACAATGTAAAGATGTATTTACCATCCTACAATGGATCGCTCTGCTATAATTATAAACTAAATCCTGGCTTATGGTCAATGATAAACAATTACCACATCAATGACAGTAATTATAAAATCGATACGTCTAATAAATACTATCCATTGCTATTTTCTATAAAATACGACCATGATAACAAGCCCTATTCAAAATACATTGGCACTGAAGTCTTTGATTCTCTAAAGTATAACTGGTATAATGATACAATATTAAATGAAAACATATATTCTCCTGTTTCGGGAGAAAGCACTTTCATAATATCAAATATCGACACTGTATTTAGCTTTGACATGCAGAGATTATACCGCAACAAGAACCTATTTAATAATTCGAGTTCTAAGTTGTTTGTCAATCTACTACGGAAGTGGGATTTAGAAAGACTTAGAAAATCACATGACAGTCTATCTATAGTGAAGATTCATGATGGAGATCCAATACGCTATCTAAGTCGCATTATAATATCAAACGGAGCAATTACTGATATCAATACTTTAAAAATCAGCAATCATACGACCTATATCACCGACTACCAGGGGAACATTCGCGCCGTGGTCGACAGCCTTGGCTCGGTCGTGCAATCAACCGACGTGGCAATATATGAGCTGGACAAAACACTGACATTTTACGATAATAATAATCCAATATATGCCTTGGAATAACCGTTTATATACCAATATGACTATATATAAAACGTTTGCCGTTTTGATATTCTGTGTCTGGGTGGAATTTGGAGCCCGGGGGCGTACAGAGTACACGGTACAGCGTGTTGTTGACATACCTGTTGAGGGCCGAATATGGAATTTAATGAACTTCGAGCCGATGGGACATGAGGTTGATTATAGGGTTGATACCGGGACGTCTGACAGGGTATGGTCGCCACTCGAGCGCTTTGATTTCAGGACTACCGAGGGAGATTCGGTGCTCCAGACCGGCGCCGAGACGCGTGCGTATCGCGTGTTCTTTTCACCCGGAATATTACGCGGCATTCCCGATGGATCAAGTGGATCGGGTACGTTCTGTCTCGAGGGGCGTATCCACCAATCACGGTTTGTAGTTGGTGAAGGGCATTCAACTGTTATGCCGACTATCAAAGGAATGCTTGTAGGGCCATCGGGTGACTCGATAGCGGATGCGACCTTATTACATGATGTTGTGACGATGCGCTGGTATGTGACGGCCGACAGCCTGGTCGACTTCAGACAGATATCCGACTCACTGATATACACTTCGACGGTCGACAGCTACCGTATCATGGCTCCCTATATGGAATTTCCCCAGGCCTTCAAGCGCGTGAATGAGACTGTGCGAGACGGTCTGACCGTGTCGCGTGACAGCATGGCCTGGGTGATGACCGGTACACCAACGGCCGAGATGGAGAGAATTAAGCGAAATCTATTGCTCGGGAGCAAAGACAAGGGCCAAATGGATGGTGGAGACACTATTGATGATATTATAAATACGATTGACTTATTGATAGGAGGAGAGAGAATAGAGATACGGGGCAACGAGAGTGTTACAGTCGAGGTTGTCATAACCGACGTATTGGGGCGCACTTACTACGAAGGAGGGGCGAAGTCAGGAGACCGGATTTACACATCGACAATGCCCCGAGGAGAGTATTTGATACAGGTGATACCGTCGGCAGGACAGGCGGTAGTGAGAAAGTTTGTGGTTCCTTGAGTTTCGAGACACCAACCTACCGTTCCACGTTCACCGTGGGATAGAGTATATCACAAGTTTAGCATAATATCGGTTCGTCAATTTAACATCGCGTCAGTACTGAGTCAGTACTGAGGAGCGACATCTGGTTGAAGTTTGGTGGTTTGACGGATTATTGCTACTTTTGCAGTCGCTTAACTCTATTCCTAAAATAATGAGTGCAATCGATATTATCATAATCATAGTTTTCATCGGGGCAGTCATCTACGGATACTGGAAAGGCGTTATCGTCCAGATCGGCTCGCTCGCCGGCATCCTGCTCGGCATCCTGGCCTGCCGCCTCTTCGGCCCCTGGCTCACCGATGTGCTCGGAGGCGCCACCGGTGGATCAGACTCCATCGACATAGGATACGTCAACAGCGTGATTGCCAACGTAATACTATTTCTACTGGGATTCATCAGCGCCAAACTCGTAGCCCGTATCATAAAGACCGTCACGACCGCCATCAAGCTCTCGCTGGTCGATAAGGTTCTGGGAGTGATATTCTGTCTGTTCGAGTGGTTTCTTGTTCTGAGCATACTCCTCAACATATGGCAGATACTGCGCCCCGGCATTGACATAACAGCCTCTTCGACACTGGGCAACGGACGTGCCGCCGATGTGGTCATGGACATAGCCCCCGCCGTTCTGGGAACAGAGACCGCCCAGGCACTGTTTGAAAGCCACGACTGACAGCAACGACACAACCTATACAACAGCCCGATTGTTATACTCCTACGACATGGAACGCGACAACAACGACAACAACGATATAATCGGAGATGTTACCGGAGGTGAATACAAATATGGTTTCACCAGCGACATCGACACCGACAAGATAGCCCGTGGCCTCAACGAAGAGGTCGTGCGGCTGATTTCGGCCAAAAAGGGAGAGCCGCAGTGGCTTCTGGACTTCAGGCTTAAGGCATTCCGCCATTGGTTAACAATGACACCCCCACAATGGGCACACCTCAACATACCCGAAATAGACTTCCAGGCTATAAGCTACTACGCCGCCCCACGCGCCAAGGAGGGGCCCAAAAGTCTTGACGAAGTCGATCCCGAGCTGCTCAAGACATTCGACCGCCTCGGCATTCCCCTCGAAGAACAGAAACAGCTCAGCGGCATGGCTGTCGACGCCGTGATGGACTCGGTATCGGTCAAGACCACCCATCGGGAGAAACTTGCCGAGCTGGGAATCATATTCTGCTCGTTCTCAGAGGCTGTCAAAGAGCACCCCGAGCTGGTTCAGAAATATTTGGGCAAGGTCGTGGGATACAAGGACAACTTCTATGCGGCCCTCAACTCGGCCGTATTCAGCGACGGCTCATTCGTATACATCCCCAAGGGTGTGAGATGCCCCATGGAACTGTCGACCTACTTCCGTATAAACGCCAGCGGAACAGGACAGTTCGAACGCACGCTCATTGTCGCCGACGATGATGCGTACGTCAGCTACCTCGAGGGATGCACAGCCCCTATGCGCGACGAGAACCAGCTTCACGCCGCCATCGTAGAGATCATAGTCGAAGACCGTGCCGAAGTAAAATACTCGACCGTACAAAACTGGTGGGCAGGAGATGCCGAAGGTCGCGGCGGCGTGTACAACTTCGTGACAAAGCGCGGATTATGTCGCGGCGTCGACTCCAAGCTGTCATGGACACAGGTAGAGACAGGCTCGGCCATTACCTGGAAATATCCCAGCTGTGTGCTGGCCGGACGCGGTGCCCGAGGCGAGTTCTACTCGGTGGCAGTGACCCGCCATCACCAGCAGGCCGATACCGGCACCAAGATGATACATCTCGCCCCCGACACATCCTCGACAATCGTATCAAAGGGCATATCGGCCGGCTACAGCGAGAACTCCTACCGCGGACTCGTAAAGGTAGCTCCCGACGCCACAGGATGCCGCAACTACACCCAGTGTGACTCACTGCTCTTAGGCTCTCACTGCGGGGCACACACATTCCCGTATGTCGATGTCATGAACGACACCGCCGTGGTCGAACACGAAGCCACAACCTCCAAGATCTCGGAAGACCAATTGTTCTATTGCAACCAGCGCGGAATTCCCACCGAAGAGGCCGTCGGACTGATAGTCAACGGCTATGCCAAGGAGGTCATGAACAAACTCCCGATGGAGTTTGCCGTAGAAGCCCAGCGTCTGCTCGCCATAACCTTGGAGGGCAGCGTAGGATAACACCCCGGCCATCCGACCGTAAACAGATCATACCTGTTAACGCCACATATATTGTTTACCGGTGCCTACACCATCATATATACCCACAATGAACGAATTACTTAAGGTCACCGACCTGCACGCCTCCATAGGCGATAAAGAAATACTCAAAGGTATCAATCTCACGATCAACCGTGGCGAGGTTCATGCCATCATGGGCCCCAACGGATCGGGCAAAAGCACCCTGTCATCGGTTCTTGCCGGCAACCCGACGTTTAACGTCACCGCCGGCGAGGCTATCTTCCACGGCATCGACCTGCTGTCCCTGTCACCCGAAGACCGTAGCCACGAAGGATTGTTCCTCTCGTTCCAGTACCCGGTTGAAATTCCCGGTGTATCGATGGTCAACTTCATGCGCGCAGCCATCAACGCCAAGCGCAAATATCTGGACCAGCCACCGATGCCGGCCAATGAGTTTCTCAAACTCATGCGTGAAAAACGCGCAGTAGTGGAACTGGACAACAAGCTCGCATCGCGCTCGGTAAACGAGGGTTTTTCGGGCGGAGAGAAAAAACGTAACGAAATTTTCCAGATGGCCGTCCTCGAGCCATGCCTGTCGATCCTCGACGAGACCGACAGCGGACTTGACATAGACGCCCTTCGTGTCGTAGCCGAAGGTGTCAACCGGTTCAAGACCCCCGACAACGCCACCATCGTCATCACACACTACCAGCGCCTGCTCGACTATATCAAGCCCGATGTGGTTCACATCCTCTACAAGGGGCGTATCGTCTACACCGGAGGCCCCGAACTCGCCATTGAGCTTGAAGAGAAAGGCTATGACTGGATCAAGAACCAGGTAGACAACGAGGAGGAGGGAAAGTGACCATGGGAGCTCTGCAACAGTATCTTGACCTATACGACAGCCAGCGGCAAGCAATTGAGGACAGTTGTGCCAAGCCGCTCAACGCCCTGCGTCCCAAGGCCCGCGAGGCCCTGGAAGGGAAACAGTTGCCACATCGTGGCGCTGAAGGATTTGAGAAGACCTCGATCGATGAAATGTTCGGCCCCGACTATGGCATTAACCTCACTCGCCTGGCACTGCCATGCGATATCGCCTCAGCTTTCAAATGTGGAGTACCCAATGTCAGCACCTTGCTCGCCGTGGTCGTCAATGACCGCTTTGTGCCCACATCGACTCTGCTCAAGAACCTGCCCGAGGGTGTGACCGTCATGTCGCTCGCACAGGCCGCACAGCAATATCCCGAGACGATATCGCGCCACTACGGCTCGGCCGCCGACCTCGACTCGGCCGGCACTGCTCTGAATACCCTGCTTACCCAGGATGGCGTTTACATACACGTCGACCGCGGCGTCAGACTCGAACGTCCCATACAGATAGTGACACTCTCCAGCTCACCGGTACCGATGCTCACCATGCGACGCATGCTTGTGATCGCCGAACAGGAGGCAAGCTTCTCCATACTCACATGCGACCACTCAATGAACACCGGCATCAAGACCTTGACTTCACAGGTGATCGAGATCATTGCCGGCGCCGACTCGCGTATCGACATCTGCGACATAGAAGAGACGAATGCATCATATTCGCGATACAATCAGGTCTATGTAACCCAGCATGACCGTTCAAATGTGGCCATAGGCGGTATGACCCTCCACAATGGAATTACCCGCAACGAGTATCGGGTAAACATCATCGGCGAGGAATGCGAATGCCACCTTGACGGCATGGCTGTCGCTTCAGGCACACAGCATATCGATAACAGCAGCGACGTACGCCACGCGGCATGCCGCTCCACCAGCCGGCAACTGTTCAAGTATGTGCTTGATGACAGGTCGACAGGAGCATTCGAGGGAAGCATTGTCGTTGAACCCGGCGCACGCTTCACAGAGGCCAGCCAGACCGACCGCAACATTCTCGCATCCCGAGCCGCACGCATGCACACCAAACCCCAGTTGCTCATATACAACGATGACGTCAAATGCAGTCACGGCGCCACAACCGGACAACTTGACGATCGCGCCCTATTCTACATGCAGTCGCGCGGCATACCCCGCGAAGAAGCCCGCATGATGCTGATGCAGGCATTCATGACCGAGGTTGTAGATACGGTACGCGTCGAAGCCGTACGCGACCGCCTGCGTCACCTTGTGGAACGGCGCCTCGCCGGCTACGATGCCCACTGCAACGACTGCGGTGCAAAGAATGAGGATTGCACCCGCTAACCGACAAAGCGGCTATACACCCGATTGTACATGATGCCTGTTGGCGCCTATTCCAGTACATAATGCCTATTCCAGCCTATTTATGAATATCGACAACATACGCTCACAGTTTCCCATTCTTGACCGCAAGGTCTACGGTCGCCCACTGGTATACCTCGACAACACAGCCACGTCACAGACACCCGGGCGCGTAGTCGAAGCCATCAGGCATATGTATTACAACACAAAGGCTAATGTACACCGTGGAGTGCATACACTATCACAGGAGGCAACCGACCTGCAGGAGCACACACGCCGCCACGTGGCCAGCTATATAAACGCCGCGTCGGCCGAGGAGGTGATCTTCACACGAGGCACAACCGAGGCCATCAATCTCGTGGCATCATCCTACGGCAACTTCCTTGAGAACGGTGATGAGATCATCCTCACCGTCATGGAGCATCACGCCAACATCGTGCCATGGCAACTATTGCAACGCAACAAACGACTGTCGATCAAAGTCGTCCCCATCAACGAGCGCGGAGAGCTGAACATGGACGCATATAGGTCGATGCTCAACGAGCGCACCCGCATGGTCGCAGTCTCTCATGTGAGCAACGTCCTCGGCACGGTCAATCCGGTCAAAGATATCATAGACGAGGCCCACAGGAATGGTGTTCCGGTACTCGTGGACGGAGCACAGGCCACGCCACACATGCGCATCGACGTGCGCGACCTTGACGCCGACTTCTATGTATTCTCCTCCCACAAGATGTACGGTCCCGCCGGCGTTGGCGTGCTCTACGGACGCAAATCCCTGTTACAACAGATGCCACCCTACCAGGGAGGAGGCGAGATGATAGGACATGTAAGCTTTGAGAAAACCACATTCGCCGAACTGCCGTTCAAGTTCGAGGCCGGCACACCCGACTTCGTCGGTATCGCCGCCTTCGACAAAGCCCTTGACTTTATCGAAGAGACAGGGATGGACAACATCGCCGCCCACGAGCACCAACTGCTTGAATACGCCACTGCCCGTATGATGGAAATCGACGGTATGCGCATATTCGGCACAGCCCCGGGCAAGAGCGCTGTCATATCATTTCTCATAGGCAACGCCCACCACTACGACACCGGCATGTTGCTTGACAAACTCGGCATCGCCGTCCGCACCGGTCACCACTGTGCCCAGCCGCTGATGACAGCCTTAGGGATCGAAGGCACTGTAAGAGCCTCGTTCGCCGCCTACAACACCTGCGAGGAAGTCGATGCCTTCATAGCCGCCCTGCACCGCATAGCCCCAATGCTCCAGTAATATACAATATGGATTGGTTTCAAAGTATCCTGTTAGAACATTCGCCGGTACAGGCCGTCATCGTACTGTCTGTCATAATAGCCGTAGGGCTTGGGCTCGGCAAGATACGCATATGCGGCATCTCACTCGGTGTCACATGGGTTTTCTTTGCAGGAATCCTGGCCGGACACCTCGGTCTGTCAATCGACCCGTCGATGCTAAAGTATGCCGAGAGCTTCGGCCTCGTATTGTTTGTATACGAACTGGGACTTAAAGTAGGCCCGGGATTCTTCAGTTCGTTCCGCAAGGGGGGTGTCAGGCTCAATCTCATGGGATTCCTGCTCGTCATCACCGGCACACTCGTGGCGATAGCCCTGAGCGGCCTGCTCGCCATACCGATGGGCGACATGACAGGAATCGTCAGCGGAGCCACCACCAACACCCCTGCCCTGGGAGCCGCCCAACAGGCCCTGCAGCAGTTAGGCCTGTCGGCCAACGGCGCGGCACTTAGCTGTGCAGTCACATATCCGCTCGGTGTCGTGGGGGTGATTCTCGCCATGGTTATCGTGCGCAGGATTTTCGTGCGTCAGTCAGATATCGTTGACAACCCGCACGATGACGACGACGAGACATATATAGCGACATTCGTCATCCACAATCCAGCCATATACGGACGCAGTGTATGCGATGTGGCCCGTCTATCACCGGGACATGAGTTTGTCATATCAAGACTATGGAGGGGAGGCGATGTCAGCATCCCCACATCAGGGACAATACTCGAACAGGGCGACCGCATCCTCGTCATAACAACAGCACGCGATGTCGAATCCCTAACAGTACTCTTCGGCGAACACGAAAGCCGTGACTGGAACACCGGCGACGTAGACTGGAACAAGATAGACAGCTCGCTCACCTCAAGGCACATCATCGTCACACGCCCCGAACTTAACGGACACAAGCTCGGCACACTCAAACTGCGCAACGACTATGGAGTCAACATCACCCGCGTGATGCGCAGCGGCGTACTGCTTTTAGCCAAGCCCGGACTCATATTGCAACTCGGCGACCGCCTTACCGTAGTAGGACAGGAGCGACAGATAAACAAGGTAGAGAAAGTACTCGGCAATGCCACCACAAAACTGCGCGACCCCAACCTCGCCGCCATCTTCATCGGCATAGTGCTCGGACTACTGCTGGGTTCCATTCCAATATCATTGCCGGGCATATCGGTACCGGTAAAACTCGGACTGGCCGGCGGACCGATTGTCGTAGGCCTGCTGATAGGACGGTTCGGCCCTCGATTCCACCTTGTGACCTACACGACACGAAGCGCCAACCTCATGTTACGCGGAATCGGACTCTCGCTTTATCTCGCCTGTCTCGGACTCGATGCAGGAGCTAATTTCGTAGAATCGATAATGCGGGGCGACGGACTGCTATGGATCGCGGCCGGATTCGTGATAACCGTCCTGCCGGTATTGCTGATGGCCGTCATATGCCTAAGATGGGCACGCTTCGACTTCGGGACAACCTGCGGCATACTGTGCGGAGCCATGGCCAACCCCATGGCACTCAACTATGCCAGCGACACCCTGCCGGGAGACAATCCGGCCGTAGGATACGCCACGGTCTACCCACTTGCAATGTTCACACGCGTAGTGATAGCACAGTTGCTGGTGCTCTGTTTCTGCTGACAGCAGTGCAAGTTTTGTTGCGTGTGTGAAACGTTTTCACTACATTTGCACACATAATAAATCCCTTACCAATCGACAATGAAACGTTACGACTTTGACCTGATAATCGATCGCCATGGAAGCGGATCGGTGAAGTATGACGATCTTAAGACCACCTTTGGCTCTGACAACCTGATTCCCATGTGGATAGCCGACATGGACTTCGCTGTATGCCCCGAGATAACCGAAGCTTTGAAGAAACGCATGTCACACCCCATCTACGGATATTCGGCCCCATCCGAGAGCTACTGGATGTCAATCACCGACTGGCTTAACCACCGGCACGGTTTCAAAGTAGGCCGACAGGAAATCACTTATATCCCAGGAGTGGTCAAAGGCATTGGCTTCGCGATCAACTTCTTCAGCAAGCCTGGAGATAAGGTCGTGATACAGCCTCCGGTATACCACCCATTCAAGATGGTTATCGAAGGTAATGACCGTGTCGTTCTACCCAACCCGCTCGTAAAGACCGGCGATTCATACCGCATGGATATCGAAGGCCTCGAACGCTCGGTCAAGGCCGAAAAGCCCACTATGATGATACTCTGCAATCCACACAATCCAATTGGATTGCAATGGGATCTCAATACCCTCAAAGAAGTGGCTCGCATAGCACGGGAGAACAACATGATTGTCGTAAGCGACGAAATACACGGAGACCTGATGCTTGACCGACGCCCCCACATACCATTCCTGGACGCCGGTGAGGATGCCCGCGCCATAGGTGTCATGCTTGGAGCGCCCAGCAAGACATTCAACATCCCCGGCATGGTAAGTTCATGGTGTGTTGTCAAAAATCCCAAGTTGCGCGATCCATTCTTCCACTGGCTGGAAACAAACGAGTTCAACGCCCCTACATTCACAGCAACAATAGCCACCGAGGCAGCCTATCTCAACGGTGAGGCATGGCTTGACGAAGCCCTCGAATACATCAAGGGAAACATCGAGTTCACACGCAGTTATCTCGAAGAGAATCTTCCCTCCATAGGCATGGTGACGCCCGAAGCCTCATTCCTGGTATGGCTCGACTGCCGCTCGCTGGGCATGGAACAGGATCAACTCGTAAAAATGTTTATCAACCGGGCACACCTCGCTCTCAATGACGGCTCTATGTTTGGCGACGAAGGTCGCGGCTACATGCGCCTCAACGTAGCATGTCCTCGCCAGGTACTCAAAAAAGCCCTCGACCATCTTCGCGACGCATTAATCTGACAACAACCGACTCCCCGTCACAAACAACTACACAGCCCCGATGAAGGCACACATAGAATACAACCCTGCGACACCGGCAGTCAGCGGCCCGGCCATGAATATCGACCTGCCGCTATCAAAGAGCCTGAGCAACCGGTTGCTCATGATCAACGCTCTCGCCGGCATCGGGACCGCACGTGAACATGTTGCCGCATGTGACGACACCGACGCCATGCTCCAGGCCCTTACGGCCGACAGGCACGGCTATGTCAACATCGGCGCCGCCGGCACCGCTATGCGCTTTCTAACAGCCTATTACGCAACACTGCCAGGATGTGACATAACTATTGACGGATCTGAACGCATGCGCCAGCGTCCTATCGGAATACTTGTGGACGCCCTGAGACACCTCGGAGCCGACATCACCTGTCTTAAGCGAGAAGGATACCCTCCGCTGCATATCAAAGGGCGTATACTTGACGGCGGATCAGTGGAGATTGACGGTAGCGTAAGCTCCCAGTACACATCGGCACTGATAATGACAGCACCGGCCATGAAACATGGCATGGAACTGACACTCAAAGGGACACCAGTCTCGCTTGACTATATCGAAATGACCACAGCCATGATGAACGCTTATGGAATAAACATCATACAGAAATCGAACGACTCGGCCGATCTCTGCATAAAAGTGAGTCCAGGCAACTACCTCCCTCCGCTACAGCCGTTCATTGTCGAGGCCGACTGGTCGGCCTCTTCCTACTGGTATGAGGTAGCCGCTCTCACCGGCAAGACATTCATGCTACAAGGCCTACAAAACAGGTCATTACAGGGAGACTCGGTAGTAGCCCATATATTCAGGCAATTAGGGGTCAACACACGCTTGAACAACGACAGCAGTATGATCGTAGAATATGATACGACAACAGTACCGAGACCGTCATTCATCGAACTGAACATGCAGTCATGCCCCGACCTGGCACAGACCGTAGCCGCGACATGTTGCGGACTCGGCATCCCATTCAGGCTCACAGGCCTGTCTACCCTGCCCATCAAAGAAACCGACCGGCTGGAAGCACTCAAGCGGGAGACCGCCAAGCTCGGCTATCTCCTGACAGTAAGCCGTGGAAGCATACTTGAATGGGACGGCACTACAGTACCGGCAGTCACCGATCCGGTGATCGAAACCTACAAGGACCACCGCATGGCCATGGCCATGGCTCCATTGGCATCAGTGAACGGCAGGCTCACGATCGAGAATCCGGCTGTCGTGTCAAAGTCCTACCCCGACTACTGGAAACATCTTGCCGGTGCAGGTTACCAAATCAGCCAGTCATGACCGCAGCCCTGATATTACTGACAATACTTATCGCCGGCGGACTACTTCTATACATTCATGACCGCCTGCGTTTCGGCAGTCAAGACAGTACCGATACCTCGGAGAAGGTGAATGATGAGACTAATGATAAACCGGGCCAATACAACGACGACAGCAGCGAGTGCTGTGGATTGCACATCACATGTGAGAAAGATTCACTTCTCGTCGGGCTTGACCGAGATACTCTCTATTACGACGACGAGGAACTCGATGCCTTCAAGGGACGACAGCCCGACAGCTACACGCCTTTGGAGACAGAGATGTTCCGCGAAGTACTCCTAACCCTACGGCCCGACGAGATTGCCGGCTGGGCACGTAGCATCTCCGTACGCGGTATCACACTGCCCGACGATGTACGAGAAGAGCTACTCATGATAGTGACCGAGGCAAGAGACAAACATTAGATATGGAACTACTCGAATACGCATTCTTCCAAAACGCCCTCATAGCCGTAGTGATACTTAGCATCGCCTCGGCAATCATAGGCACCTACATCATAACACGCCGCCTCGTAGCGATATCGGGTGGAGTGACACACGCATGCTTCGGCGGACTGGGACTCGGCTACTACCTGGGTATCAACCCGGTGATCACCGCCGCACTATTCGCCATAGGCTCCTCATTAGGTGTCGAGTGGATGGCCGCAAGGCACAGGGTGCGTGAAGACTCGGCCATAGCTGTCGTCTGGTCGATAGGCATGGCAGCAGGTGTAATATTCGTATTCCTGACACCGGGATACGTCCCCGAACTCAACTCCTTTCTATTCGGCAACATATTGACAATCACACACACCGACCTTATTGTATTCGGCCTGTTCACAGCGATACTCATCGCGTTCTTCACGCTCTACTACAAGAAGATCGTGATCTGTGCGTTTGACCGTGACTTTGCCCGCGTGTCAGGATTGCCTGTCAGATTCGTCAATTACACGATGACTGTGCTGGTAGCCGTATGTATCGTACTGACTATACGACTTGTTGGAATCATGTTGCTGATGTCGATGTTCTCGTTACCGCAAATGACAGCCGAGATATTCAGCCGCCGCTTCAAGCATCTTGTATATGGATCGGTCATCGTCTCTGTCACGACCTGCGTGGCAGGACTTATGCTATCGACACTCGGTGATGTGCCATGCTCGGCCATCATAGTAACACTGATGGCAGTAGTATTCTTTGCCGCAAGAATAATACGGCCTGTAATATCACACAAGTAGTACGCTTCATGAGATTCACCCGCACACGGATACTGGTCACAGCCACCCTCATCGCCATCCTGGCTCTGACAGCCACAGCATGCTGGTGGGGATGGCGACGCTACCTATCCCCACATATCGAGCCAAGCGAGAGCCTCTATCCTACACGCGGCATCGACCTGTCGGCCCACAACGGTGACATAGATTTCGAGGCAGTCAAAGATGCCGGCATGAAGTTCGTAATGCTCAAAGCCTCTGAAGGGGTATCGTTCACCGACAGGAAATTTACCGACAACTATCGTAAGGCCCGCGAGGCCGGGCTAAAGGTCGGAGCCTACCACTTCTTCAGGTTCGACTGTGACGGCGCAGTCCAGGCCAATCACTTCCTCAACATCATCAGAGGACTCGAGTTAGACTTCCCGGTAGCCCTCGATGTCGAGGAATCGGGCAATCCCCAAGCATACGACACCGACATCATCATCAAGGCTCTTAGCCGTGCTATCCGACATCTGGAACTTAACGGTCACCAAGTGATGCTGTACACCAACAAGAAAGGATACCGACGGTTCATCAGCAACTTCCCCGACCATCCCCTGTGGATATGTTCGTTCTCAGACCCCCCGGGCCCCGACACCTGGTACATGTGGCAATACACCCACCGCGGGCACGTCAACGGAGTAAATGGGCTGGTCGACATCAACATCCTCTCCCACCCCCTTGACCGGTAAGCTCCCGCGCCAAGCTGCATACTCTTAAAAATGCTAAAAGAATTTCACTGTTTGATAGGTTTTTGTAATTTTGTGGGCTAATGGGACTTACTCTAACCATAGATCAGGGTAACAGCAGTGCCAAAGTGGCTGTATGGGACGGGGATAACCTCGTCTATTTCATGCCGTTCGCATCACTGGGCGACGACGAGCTTACAAGTCTCGTCGCCCGCTACGATATTGATCGTGCGATGTATTGCACGGTAGCCGAACAACAGGATATGCTGTCACAGCAACTGGGCGAATACGGCATACATGCCATCGAGTTCACCCACCACTCGATTGTTCCCCTGACTATTGACTACGCCACACCGTCGACACTCGGTGTCGACCGTATCGCCGCCGCCGTAGCCGCATCGAGACTTCACCCAGACACCGAACTTCTCGTGGTCGATGCAGGCACAGCGATAACCTATGACAGGGTTACCGCACGCAATCACTTCGCCGGCGGCAATATCGCCCCAGGCATAGGCATGAGGCTCAAGGCACTGCACGCCTATACAGCCAGGTTGCCGCTGATATCCGGACGTGGAGAGACACGCCTGTGGGGCAACTCGACCGAGAACGCCCTGCGCTCGGGTGCCGTCAACGGGGTTGTAGCCGAAATATCCTATTACCGTTCCCGCCTGCCACACGATGCCATAGTGGTGATATCGGGCGGATGGGGACAGGAGCTTGCAGCCAGGCTCGACTTTGAAACCGATTACCAGGAGTGCCTCGTAAACCGTGGCCTCAACGACCTATTATTGTATAATGAAGATAACTAAGATCATCCTCGCTGCCTTTGCAGCCATTGCTACACTTTCGGCCTCGGCCCAGAACAGCGTAAACTCACCCTACTCACGCTTAGGCTACGGCATACTGAGCGACAATGTAACATCGTCCCAGCGTGGCATGGGAGGTGTCGGATATGCCATGAATTCAGGACGCCAGATCAATGTCATGAATCCGGCTTCATATGCCGCCATCGACACCCTTACATTCCTCTTTGACATGGGTGGCAACCTGCGTCAGACATGGAGCACCGAGCCTATGGCCGACGGTAGCAACGCAACCGGGAAAGATCTCTCGGGTGGCCTCGACTACATCACGATGCAGTTCCCATTGGGCAAGCACATGGGCGGTAGTGCAGGTCTTCTCCCTTACAGCCAGGTAGGATACTCGTTTGGAGACGTGGTGGGCGAAGATGCCGGAATAAGCTCCCGACAAGGAAGTGGCGGTATCAACCTACTGTATGTCGGTGTCGCAGGCAAGCCATACAAAGGACTGACAGTCGGAGCCAACATCTCCTACATGTTCGGCAACATACTAAATGACAACTACGTGACTACGGCCGAAGGCAACCAGGCTCTCTTCGAGCGCCTGATCAAAGTCACCGACTATAAGCTCGACTTTGGAATACAGTACAGCTATCGCATCAATCCTCGTCACCGCCTTACCGCCGGTGTCGTATACTCGCCGGGAAAATCATTCCATGGCCACACCTACGGAGTACACTACCCCATAGGCAGCGACAATACAGTCAAGCCCGATACTACCGGCTATACCAACCTCAAGGGCAAATTCTCCATGCCCGAGACCTGGGGTGCAGGCATCAACTACGAGTTTGACGACCGACTTATGGTCGAGGCCGACTTCACCTATCAGCCCTGGAGCAAAGTCAAATATCAGGCTCTTGAAGGCTATGAGACAGCCGAGAAATTCTCAGACCGCTGGAAAATCAACGCCGGTCTGCAGTTCACTCCACGCCAGCGCGGCAACTACTTTCAGCGTATACAATACCGTGCCGGCGCATTCTATACCAACGACTACATGACAGTTCGCGGTAATAATGTGCGTGAATACGGAGCCTCTATTGGTTTCGGACTCCCCACCGCCAACTCCATGATGCTTCGCTCGGTCGTCAACCTCAGCCTTGAGTATCGCCACCGTCAGGCATCTCCACAGGCTCTCATTAAGGAAGACTGCATTATGGTCACACTCGGCATAAACTTCAACGAGATGTGGTTCTTCCAGAGCAAGATCCATTAAACGGCAGTCACAGTTTCCTGTCCGATGAATACCCTCCGATCGTTACCGGTTCTCGTGGCCATGACGCTCACGGCATCGACAGCCGTAGTGTCGTGTGGAGACGAAAACAATACACGCATCGCCGATATCGATGACTCCGACAAGGCCCCCACAATGCTCACAACAGACGTCTCTACCTATGTCAGCGACTCGGGCTACACACGCTACCACATCACCGCACCCCTATGGATAATGTATGAAGAGACCGATACACCCTTTTGGACATTTCCAGAGGGTATGCATCTGGAGAAATTTGACGATGACATGAACACCGATGCGACATTCCGCGCCGACTCGGCGACCTATTTCAGCTCACGCAAGATATGGCGGTTTGACGGCAACGTCAACATGCGCAACACCGACGGAGACCGCTTCGCAACCCCACAGCTGTTCTGGGACCAAAACACCAAGCGCGTCTACAGTGACTCGTTCATGCACATTGTACGCGCCGAGCGCATCATCGAGGGATATGGCTTCGAAAGCAACGAAGCCATGACCGAGTACACCATACTCCACCCCCAGATGATACTCCCGATAGACCGTATGAAAGAACAGCGTGACGAACGCAGACAAAAGGCCGACTCGATCGCCGACAGCAACAGCCAGGCCGACACCATCCAGTCACCGTCCCATAAGGCTCGCCCATCTTCGGCACGACCGCCTCAACGCCCAAACGACACGATCCACAGGCATATGCCAACACACAACGACACGGCACTTAAAAGAGTAACACGCCGCCGCAATCTTAAACTCAACGAAACCGACTCCAAGCTCACACCGCTCAAAGCAGAACCTATCAAAAAATGACACCCGACCAACAACTCTGGCTCATAATAAGCATCATATCACTGATATTCTCAGCTATATTCTCGGGCGTGGAGATAGCCTTTGTCACCAGCGACCGCGTTAGACTCGAAATCGATGTCCAAAAAGGCGGAGCACTGAGCCGAATACTCAACCTATTCTACGCACACAGCGACTTCTTCATATCCACCATCCTTGTTGGCAACAACATCATGCTTGTCGTCTACGGAATGGGCATGGCCAAGCTCATCGAGCCACTTCTGCAACAGCATATCAACAGCGATGTCCTTGTACTGCTCTTGCAGACACTCATATCGACAGGCATCATACTGCTCACAGGCGAATTTCTGCCCAAGACAATGTTCCGCATAAACCCCAACCTGTCACTGCGCTACTTTGCCCTGCCTATATTCCTCATCTATCTCATACTCTATCCGATATCCCTGCTTGCCACCGGCATATCAAAGGGTCTGATGAAACTATGCGGTATGAAAGAAACACCGCAACGGCCGGCACTGCTGTCAATAGGCGACCTCAACCAGTACCTTGAACGCACGATCGACGACAATACCGGAGCCAAAAGCCAGATCGAGAATGAAGTGAAGATATTCCACAACGCCCTCGACTTCTCCACAACCCACCTTCGCGATTGCATGACACCCCGCAACGAAGTGGTAGCAGTGAACATAGCCACCACCAGCTATGACGAACTAAGCCGACTGTTCACACGCTCGGGTCGGTCAAAGATCCTTGTATTCAGCGAAGACATCGACAACATACTGGGATACATACATGTAAGCGAGCTGTTCGATCCGTCGGTCGACTGGAAAGAGCACCTCAAGCCCGTACTTTTCGCGCCCGAGACGCTGATGGCCGACAAGATGATGCGACGTCTGTTAAGCGAGAAACGCTCACTCGCGATCGTTGTCGACGAGTTTGGAGGCACAGCCGGAATGGTCACTCTCGAGGATCTCGTAGAGGAAATCTTCGGTGATATACAGGATGAGCATGACAAGTCGGGAGTAACCGCGCGCGAAGTATCTCCGGGTGTATATGAATTCTCAGGACGCAGTGAGACCGAAACAATCAACGACACATTCCACTTAGGCATACCCGAGAACGATGAATACCAGACTCTCGCCGGATACATCCTGCACAGCACAGGCTCGATACCGGCCGAGGGTGACATCATCGAGTTGTCACCGCTTACATTCGAGATTATCAAGAAGAAGGGTGTGAGACTCGAGTTGATACGCGTCACACGCAACGAACAACCCGATGAATAGCCTGCCGTACGCTCCCCCCCCGAATAACGCAAGGCGGCGACATCCTTTGAGCGATGTCGCCGCCTTGCGGCATTATAATAGGGATAACGAAAATAGCCGGCACCGGAGCTACCCGTCAGCTGTCAATTACTTATATTTATTTACAAGATCCTGGAGCTTGGAGATATCATCGATACGCTCCTGCAACATACCGTTGCGATCTATTATAAACGACATTGGCACGGCGCCAACATTATAATTGATAAGCACCCGATCTCCGTCACGGGGCGAATTGAACACAGCTACCCATGGCAGATTACGGGCAGCCTCGCGCCACAGATACTCGTCACTGTCAATCGACACCTGGTAGATCTCAACTCCACCTGCGTTATAAATATTGGCCAGGGCAAGATTAACCGCAGGCGAATTCTCAGCGGCATATGCTATGAAATTAATGATCACAGGTTTACCGTTACCCACAAGTTCGGACAGCGCACGCTCATTGTTGAGAGCGTCACGCAACTTAATATCAGGGAATCCTATCTCGGTAGCAGTCACCTGTGTAGCCACCGGGTTGAGTGCACGGCGCCGAGCTATATACTGCATCTCCATGAAACGCGTGCGCGGATCATTGGGACGTAGCGCCGAGAAAGCATTGACCACGGCCCCGATAACACGAAGATCGGCTTTGTCGGTAGGATCGAATATGCGTTTCCCTCCTATCTCCTTGTTGATGATGTAATAAGATACGATACTGCTCATGTCTCCGAGAACCATACCCGAGAGCTCACGCTTGAGCAATGAATCTTTTACAGCCGCATCACGGCCAACTGATGCGATCTTTTTATTTATCATACCGTTGATAGCCTGCAACATCTCGGCATTGGTCGTTCCGGCAAGCCGGTAATCGGTAGCCAATGTGGCCGCGTCACCGCTGAGTGTGACATTGTCAAGACTGTCGACAGGGAAATATGCCGATGTCTTGCCGTCAAGAGAGACTCTGTATATGTCGGGATAGCCGAACGGAGCCGATGTGAACTTATAGTCACCCTTACTGTCAAGTCGCACCGAGTCAAGTACAGTCCACATGCCGTTGTAAGAACGTTCCAATGTAAGCAGTCTGCCTTCGGCACCGGTTATCGTACCACCTACACTCCAGTTGTCGGTATGGTTGCATGCCGTAGCGGCGACCACAGCCATACCTGCCATAAGATAATGATAAAGTTTCATGGTGTAATTATGATTCATTTGAAATTACGGGCAATCTCGGCGGCAAGTCTCTCCATCTCTTCGGCCGGCAGAGTCTTCTTGTTCCCGAAATCCATGTCACCTTCATTGGTGATGGGAATAAGATGAATATGGGCATGAGGAACTTCAAGACCAATGACCGCAACACCCACCTTGCGGCAAGGCACCGAAGCCTTGACCGCCTGTGCCACACGCCATGCGAAGCGCTGCAGATCGGCATACTCGTCCTGGCTAAGGTCAAAGATATTGTCGATCTCACGGCGCGGAATCACAAGAGTATGACCCGGCTGGACAGGATTGATATCAAGAAAAGCAAAGAAACGGTCATCCTCGGCGACCTTATAGCTCGGAATCTCACCGGCAGCTATACGCGAAAACAGTGTTGCCATGACTTCAATACATTTAGAATCCGATTTCAATAACCTCAAATTTCATCAGACCCTGAGGCACACGGATCTCCACTATATCACCCGTCTTGTGACCAAGCAGGCCCTGTGCGATCGGAGTGGAAGCAGCGATCTTCTTCTCCTTGAGATTGGCTTCGCTGTCGGTCACTATCGTATACTCGACAACCATATTGTTAGCCAGATTCTTGATCTTGACACGGTTCATTATCTGTATCTCATCGGTATTGAGCTTGCTCTCATCGATAATACGCGCGTTGGCCACAAGATCCTTAAGCTGGGCAATTTTCATTTCGAGCATGCCCTGTGCCTCTTTTGCAGCATCATACTCGGCGTTCTCACTCAGGTCACCCTTGTCGCGGGCCTCAGCGATAGCACGTGATATCTCGGGACGCTTAACATTTTCAAGATAAGCGATTTCTTCCATTTTCTTTCTGTAACCATCCTTGGTCATGAAGGTTATAGCCATAGTTCTATGTGTTTTTTTTTAAGTTATACATAAAAATAAAGTGCCCGACCATCCTTGAAGCTGACGGCGAGGCCCTGAATCATACAGATATTTCCAATGCAAAGATAAAACCTATATAGGCAATTTCCAAATTTCACCTGAAAAATTTACGGAGGGAGCGGCGCAACCTACGGTTACGGTGTCGTTCAATAATACCTATATGTTGTTCACCCCCCAATACCGGATGTTTTTGTATCTTTGGAGGCAAATTCACTTTCGTTATATGAATCACAGCTACAGAAACGCACGCCTCGTTGACGTACCACGCATCATGTCGATCATCAATGCTGCAGTAGAGCGCATGCTCATGGAAGGAAAACGGCAATGGGACGAGAACTACCCGTCGGTCACACACATTATCGAAGACATCGACCATGGCACAGCCCGCGTACTCCTTGACGGTGACACAATCGCGGCTTACGGTGCGGTAGTATCAACCGGCGAACCCGCTTACGACAACATCACCGACGGCGACTGGCTCACCGAAGACTCACCCTACGTCACCGTCCACCGATTTGCCGTAGCTCCCGACATGCAGGGTCGAGGCATGGCGACCCGCTTTCTTGACATCACATGTGATGTGGCTGCACGCCAGGGATTCAGATCCATGAGAATAGACACCAACCACGACAACGACCGAATGTTAAGCCTGTTGCACGCCAACGGTTTTGAGCGTTGCGGCATCGTAAGTTACGGTCCGAAAGGCGACCGCATCGCCTTCGAACGGCTCATCTGACAATATAGTGCGTCGGTGTAAATACTCAGGTATCACAAGCGGCATTAATCCAATAGTTGTTGTCATTGCAAAGGCTTACCGATTAGCGCGTTCCGACACTCTATCAGGAGTGCATTTCAATATGCTTTATCTCTTCAAAGCTTATTCTAAGAGACTGTCTAAGATCACGTTCCACAATATTTGTTAACGCTGTGGAACAGGGTCTGATATAGATGTGTACACCGCTGAGCCGCCCGAAGACATTAACATAGGCAGGTGAGTCACATGCCGGTTCAACGATGCAAAATTATGCTCACAAATATTAAAATATCATAACACATTAAACCGTATACACCGGCAGGAGTCTTTAAACATGTCAGCTTTTTAATAACACTGATGATTATTGATGACTATTTTAGTTAAAATATAAAACAACGCAACAAAACATGCGCTTCAATTCCAACCGTACAATTTCATCACTACTGATGGCGGCCATAGCGTCGGCCGCCATAGCCGCCGACATCAAGGGCGTCATAATCGACCATTCCACAGGCGACCCTATGTCTGACGCCACAGTCAGACTACTCGCCGCCGGCGACAGCACCTTTGTAAAGGGAGCCATAGCCAATGTCAACGGACAATACACCATCTCCGGCATCAGACGAGGCAGCTACATTGTCGAGGCAACCTATCTCGGATACAACAAAGGATATGTCGATGTCAAGATCGGCAACAGTAACGTCACCGCCGACACTCTGCGAATGACCGACTCCTCGATCAAACTCCAGGAAGCGGTCGTGACAGCAATCAAGACCCCCATCAAAGTGATGGAAGACACTGTGGAATTCAACGCCGACTCATACAAGACCCAGCCCAATGCTGTCGTCGAAGATCTGCTCAAACGTCTTCCCGGCGTCGAAGTCGACACAGACGGAAAGATAACAGCCAACGGCAAGAGTGTCACCAAGATACTCATCGACGGCAAGGAATTTTTCAGCGATGACCCCAAGGTTGCATCCAAGAACCTCCCTGTAAACATGGTCGACAAGCTACAAGTAGTCGACCGCAAGAGTGATCTGGCACGTCTCACCGGTGTCGATGACGGAGAGGAGGAGACTGTCATCAACCTCACCGTCAAGCCAGGCATGAAAAACGGATGGTTCGGCACTGTCGAGGCCGGTTACGGCACCGACGACCGCTACCAGGCCACATTCAACATCAACCGCTTCTGGAACGACAATCAGATCACATTCATAGGATCGGCCAACAACACCAACGATCTGGGATTCACCGACGGCAACGGCAACCGTTTCAGACGTTTCGGTGGAGACCAGGGCATAAACAATTCCCAGTCATTCGGAATCAACTTCAATGTCGGGAACAAAGAGATATTCCGTGTGGGCGGTGACGTAATGTACTCGCACACCGATCGTGATACCCGCAAACGCCAGAGCCGCGAATACCTCCTCAACACCGACGACTACTTCTCCAACTCCAATTCCCTGGCCACCGACAAAGGCCACAACATACGCGCCGACTTCCGCATACAATGGAAACCCGACTCGTTCAACACCCTCGACCTACGTCCCAATATGTCGGTAAACCTCAATGACTCAGAGAGTGACGAGTTCTCGGTGACACGCCCAAACCAGAACACAACCACCAGCCTTAACCTCGGTTCGTCCGACGGCAAGAGCTACGAGGCCGGCTTCATGACAATCTACAACCACAACTTCAAGAGTCACCGCGGACGTTCGTTCTCGATATTCGGACGCTACAACATGTCCAATGTACGCGAGAAATCCTATAGCTACTCCTTCAACTGGTATCGCATACTACAGGCCGCCATGGATGATGACGAGCTTCTCGATACCTACGGTGACACATTCGATGACACATTCGACATCTACAACATGTATGCCGACAACCATACATGGAGCAACTCGGCATCAGGCCGACTATCATGGACCGAGCCGCTGGGTAACGTGGCCAACGGTAATTTTATCACCGTGGCCTACAATGCACAGTACCGCTGGAACAATGCCGACAAGCTGGTATACAAGGTAAGCACAGACAATCCCGATGACATACCCGCCTCCCTTGAGTTCATAGGATACCGCGAGTATGATAACGTGCCGGCACCCGGCATACCGGTCTACACCAGCAACTATCTTGGAGTGCCTATGGATCAGGGTCTCAGCAACAGGTTCCGCAACGACTTCTTCTCTCAGGACATACGTGTGGGTTACAAGAAAGTCACCAAGACAATCAACTTCGAGGGGGGCGTCTCGGCCGTACCGTCAATGTCACGCAGCCGCAACCTCATCAACTCCGACAAGAACATACCCGAACGCTGGGTATGGAACTACGCCCCGTTCATGCGTTTCCGCTACAAGATAAGTAAGGTATCGTCATTCAACGCCAACTATCGCGGACGGTCATCCCAGCCCTCGATGGCCCAGTTGCAGCCGGTAGCCGACGAGAGTGACCCTCTACGAGTGATCCAGGGTAATCCCGACCTGTTGCCTACGTTCACACATAACATCCAGCTACGATATCAGAACTTCAACCAGGAACGCCAGCAGTCAATCATGGCCATGGCATTCATCAACTTCGCGCAGAACAGCATCGTATCGAAAACCAAATACGACACCTCCACAGGCGGCCAGTTCACCACCTACGAGAATGTCAACGGAGTATGGAGCGCACGCGTCATGAACATGTTCTCGACCCCATTCCGCAACAAAGCGTTCACATTCAACAACCACATGTTCATCAACTACAACCAGACCGTCGGATTCAACAACGACCTACGCAACACCAGCCGTACGGTGATGTTTGCCGATATGATGGGCATCGCATGGCGGCCAGACAACATATCACTCGAGCTACGCCCCAACTACCGTCTGCAGAAAACTTTCAACACCCTGCCCGCCACAAACAACAGCAACCTGCTCGTCCACAACTATGGCGTAGGGTTCAACGCCTACTATTACACCCCCATAGACATCATTCTCGACAGCGAGCTAAACTTCAACGGGACCAAGGGCTACGCCAACGGCTACGACACCAACACATGGATGTGGAACGCATCGATAAGCTATCAGTTCCTGCGTAGCAAACAGGCCACACTACAACTCAAGGTCTATGACCTACTACAGCAGAAGCAGCAGATACAACGCTCGGTAACCGCCAACTATATCGACGATATCGAGTACAACACATTGACACGCTACTTCATGCTATCGTTCACCTACAAGTTCAACACATTCGGCAAAGGCAACGAACCCACCAACCGCAACGCCCGCCGATGGGGAGGCGGCCCCGGTGGCCCACCTCCGGGTGGCGGCCGAGGTCCCGGTGGTCCCCGCTGATCTGTCCCAGCATTCCAAAGGCTACGTTTCACGACAATGAAGCGTAGCCTTTGTTCATATCATCACACGCTAAAACACCCCCGTCTGACGTTATTATCATAAAGAACCAGCTCCAACTCAACGACAATGAAACTCAAAGATATAAAATCAGCAATCACATCCACCGGCATCGAACGCATCAACCCCATGCAGGAGGCCATGGCCGTCACCGGCGCAGACAACATACTGCTACTCGCGCCTACAGGCTCGGGCAAGACACTCGCTTTTGCCTTGTATCTGCTGCAACGCGTATCCCCACATGACAGGCCAGGCAAAGTCAAGGCCCTTGTCTTGGCTCCGTCTCGCGAACTCGTACTACAGATCTATGACGTATTACGCCCGCTGGCCACAGGCATGAAGGTATCGCCGCTCTATGGCGGACACTCGATGGCCGATGAGATCAACACCCTATCGGTAACACCTGATATTATCGTAGCCACCCCCGGACGCCTGCTTGACCACCTCAAGAGAAGACAACTCGACATCTCAGACATCACAACGCTCGTGCTTGACGAGTATGACAAATCACTCGAACTCGGATTTGCCGACGAGATGTCTCGTATCACACGCCGACTCACCGCTCTTAAGAACCTCGTGCTGACAAGTGCCACACGCCTCGGCCAGCTTCCCGACTTCCTTAAGATCGACCGGCTCGAGACCCTCGACTTCACCGACTCTACACCGGCACCGCGCCACCGCATGCAGATAGTACAGGTAGAAAGCCCCGTGCGCGACAAACTCGACACCCTAATCGACCTGCTTCACTCGGTCGACAACCGTCGTGTCATTATATTCGTCAATCATCGCGAGAGTGCCGAACGTGTCTACAACGCACTTATCAAGGAAAATTTCCCAGCCGGGCTTTATCACGGAGGCCTTGAACAACGCGAGCGACAACTCGCTCTCGATCTCCTCGACAACGGCACCACACCGGTTCTTGTGGCCACTGATCTCGCAGCCCGTGGTCTCGACATAGATGATATCGGCGCCGTCATACATTACCACATGCCCGTAAGTACCGAGGCCTGGACTCACCGCAACGGACGCACGGCGCGACAACATGCCCACGGTACCATCTATGTCATCACAGCCGAGGGTGAGAACATCCCCGACTGTATCACCTTTGACAGGTCATACGTACCGTCAGGGCACAGCGATGACCCTATTCACAGCGACACAGCCACATTGTACTTCAATGCCGGAAGAAGAGAAAAAATCTCTCGCGGTGACATCGCCGGCTACCTCATCAACCGAGGAGGGCTTGAACCGACCGAGGTAGGACGCATCATCGTAGGCGATCACTCGGCCATAGCCGCAGTGCCACGCGAAAAGGCCCGCGATGTCGTCAAGGCTGTAGCGCCACACCGCCTCAAGAATACCCGTGTAAGAGTGACACGGATCTAAACACACTTTATCAGATTTATGTGTATACCTGACTACGTCCTACATACTTCCGCTCGGTAATGCGCAAATAAATTTGGCATTACTCTCGACTTATGCGTATATTTGACTACGTCCTATATACTTCCGCTCGGTAATGCGCAAATAAATTTGGCATTACTCTCGACTTATGCGTATATTTGCAGTCAAATACATCTTATATGACTCAAGAAGAAGACCTCCTGCTTGATGCCCAAGGGCCCGAAACACCGGTAGAATACACCGAGAGCGACATCGTCACGCTTGACTGGAAGCAGCACATACGCCTGCGTCCCGGCATGTACATAGGCAAGCTCGGTGACGGCTCGGGTAGCGATGACGGTATATACGTACTCCTCAAGGAGGTTCTCGACAACACCATTGACGAGTTCATGATGGGATACGGCAGACAGGTGATAGTTGATGTCTCCGAAACATCGGTATCGGTGCGCGACTACGGTCGTGGCATACCTCTTGGCAAACTTGTCGAGGTCGCATCACGAATGAACACCGGAGGCAAATACGACTCCAAGGCTTTTGTCAAGTCGGTAGGTCTCAATGGTGTGGGCATAAAGGCCGTAAACGCCCTCTCACAGTCATTCTCGATTCAAAGTACACGCGACGTCATGACCCGACAGGCTATATTCTCACGTGGCGAGCTCATCGAGGAGACCGGAATCCTACCCACCGACGAGCCTAACGGAACATATGTGCGCTTCACACCCGACGACTCCATATTCAAGGGATACCAGTTCCGTGACGAATTCATCGTCCCGCTACTGCGCAACTACACGTTCCTCAACACCGGCCTCGCCATCATATTCAACGGCAAGCGCTATATATCGCGCAACGGCCTGAGGGATCTCCTGGAGGTAAACATGACCAACGAACCGTTATACCCCATCATACATCTCAAAGGAGATGACATTGAGGTCGCAATAACCCACGCCAGCCAGTATGGCGAGGAATACTACTCGTTTGTCAACGGACAGCACACCACCCAGGGGGGCACACACCTCGCTGCATTCAAGGAAGCTGTATCACGCACGCTCAAAGACTACTTCGGACGCAACTTCGACTACTCCGACATACGCAACGGCATGATCGCCGCCGTGTCGATCAAAGTACAGGAACCCGTATTCGAGTCCCAGACCAAGACCAAGCTCGGCTCACGCGACATGGGCCCCGATGGGCCTACAGTGGCAAAATTCATCGGTGACTTTATCAAGAAAGAACTCGACAACTACCTGCACCGCAATCTCGATATTGCCGATCTCATACTCCACAAAATCCAGGACTCGGAACGCGAGCGCAAGGCCCGGGCCGGCGTCACCAAGCTGGCGCGCGAACGGGCCAAGAAGGTGAGCATGAACAACCGCAAACTCCTTGACTGCCGTGTCCATCTCAACGACACACGAGGCAACGAAGAGAAAAAACTCGCATCATCGATATTCATCACCGAGGGCGACTCGGCAGCAGGCTCGATCACCAAGATACGCAATGTCGAGACACAGGCCGTGTTTTCCCTACGAGGTAAACCGCTCAACTCCTACGGTCTCACACAGAAGGTTGTCTACGAGAACGAGGAATTCAACCTCCTGCAGGCCGCTCTCAACATCGAAGAGGGTATCGACGGACTGCGCTACAACAACGTCATCATAGCCACCGATGCCGATGTCGACGGCATGCATATACGCCTGTTGCTACTCACGTTCTTCCTGCAGTTCTTCCCCGATCTGGTAAAGAAAGGACATGTCTATGTACTGCAGACTCCCCTCTTCCGTGTCCGCAACAAAAAGACAACCCGCCGCATGGGTTCGGCCCGTCCCAAGGACAGCAAGAGCAGCATCCCCGACGACACCTACTACTGCTACAACGACGAGGAGCGTGTTACAGCCATCGAACGGCTCGGGGCCAATGCCGAGATAACCCGATTCAAAGGACTCGGAGAAATATCGCCCGAAGAGTTCCGCGACTTCATCGGCCCCGACATGAGACTCGACCGCGTTACACTGCGCAAAGAGGATAGCCTCGACGATCTGCTCGCCTTCTACATGGGCAAGAATACCGGTGAACGACAGAACTTCATCATCAATAACCTTGTAGTGGAAGATGACAGCGAAATCTCCTGAAATCCTGCCTGCTGACGACAACCGCCGCAAACCGGTCACAGCTCTGTTTCCAGGCTCGTTCGACCCGTTCACCATCGGCCACATGTCGGTGCTGGAACGCGCCCTACCATTGTTTGACCACATAGTCATCATCGTAGGATACAACGAAGCCAAAAACTCGACGACACCATACACCGACCGGGTAGAGGCCATACAACGTATCACAGGCCACCTTCACGGTGTAAGCGTCATGGCATGGAACGGACTCACAACCGACCTGGCCGGTGACCTCGGAGCACGCTACATAATACGCGGTGTGCGCACAGTCGCCGACTTTGAATACGAATACACTCTTGCTACAGTAAACCGTACAATATCAGGCATCGAGACCATACTGATACCCACCCTCCCCGAGCATGCGGCAGTAAGCTCGTCGGTCGTGCGCGAGCTACAGCACTTCGGTCACGACACCTCCCAATTCATACCTCACTGATGAAACGACCCACACTTATTGTGGCCATAATAGCCACATGCGCCGGGATGCTCTGCGCACAGCAACAGCAACCCCAGTTCACGCCCGACATGAAACTACGATATGCCGAGCGCATCATCGAGAACTTCTACGTTGACCCCGTCGACAGCACAGCCTCGTCAAAGATGGTACAGGACGCCATCGTGGCAATGCTCAAAAATCTGGACCCACATTCCACCTACTCTGATCCCGACGAGACCCGGGAGCTCACCACACCGCTCGAAGGCAATTTCTCGGGCATAGGCATACAGTTCAACATGTTGAACGACACTCTCTTTGTGATACAGACCACACCGGGCGGCCCATGCGAGAAAGTAGGCATACTGCCAGGCGACCGCATACTTACCGCCAACGATACTGTAATCTCAGGTCTCAAACGTCCCAACAGCGACATACTGCGCATATTGCGCGGACCCAAAGGTACGAGGGTTGACCTCTCCGTCATGCGCCGTGGCGAGCCGTCACCGTTGATGTTCACCGTTGAGCGCGATGACATTCCCGTCTACAGCGTCGATGCAGCCTTCATGGCATCGCCTGGCACTGGATATGTCCGCATCACACGCTTTGCCCAGGAGACCGACCGCGAACTTGCCGAGGCTATCTCCAAACTTAAGAAACAGGGCATGAAACATCTTATAATTGACCTCGAGGACAATGGCGGCGGATATCTCGGAGCCGCCACCGCCATAGCCGATATGTTCCTGCCCAAAGGCGCCCCGATAGTCTATACCGAGTCTCCCCGCCAGGGCACTAACGAGTTCAATGCCGAGCATGGCGCCATGCTCCCCGACGGACGCATCGTCGTCATGGTCAACCAATACTCGGCCAGCGCCAGCGAGATCCTTTCGGGAGCCATCCAGGACAATGACCGCGGACTGATCGTAGGCCGGCGCACCTTCGGCAAAGGTCTTGTACAACGCCCGTTCCCCTTCCCCGACGGCTCCATGATACGCCTCACAGTCTCACGATACCACACACCATCGGGTCGATGCATACAGCGCCCCTATGAGGCAGGCGACAATGATGAGTACAACCGCGACTTCCTGCGCCGGTACGAGCACGGCGAGTACATGAACGCCGATAGCATACACTTCGACGACTCTCTGCGTTACGAGACACTGCACAACCACCGCACCGTCTATGGAGGCGGTGGCATCACACCCGATCTCTTTGTCCCTGTCGACACCACCGGATACTCAACCTACTATCGCGATCTCGTGGCACGCGGCGTCATAAACAGCTATGCCATAACCTATGTCGACGACAACCGCCGACGTCTCAGAAAGGAATATCCCACCGAACAGTCGTTCATTGACAACTTCAACGTCACCCCAGCCATGATCGACAGCCTTGTGGAACTCGCCTCGTCACGCGACATCCAGCCCGATCCTGACGCGCTCGAGACATCGCGCCGGGTCATCAGCACCATAATCAAAGGCATCATAGGCCGCGACCTGTTCGAGCAATCCACCTACTATCGTGTCACCTATCCGGCCATCAACCCTATATACCGCGCCGCACTCGACCTTATCAACGACGAGAGTCAATACAGCCGGTTGCTTGACGGGAGCAAGAAAAACTCAGGAGCCGAGCAGTCAGACAATAAATAGGATGTCATGGTTGTACAATGTAGTGTAATATTCGCGTTTCTCGCTATCGGCGAGCTACTTGTTTATCTGACCGGGGTACCCGTACCGTCCAGTATCATAGGTATGATACTGCTCACATGCGCCCTGCAGACGGGCATCGTAAAAGAGCACTGGGTCGACCGTCTCAGCGACTTTCTCGTCAGGAATCTCGGATTCTTCTTTGTCCCGGCAGGCGTAGGACTCCTGCGCTGTCTCGACATCATCAAGGCCCAGTGGTTGCCCATCGTCATGGCAACCCTCGTGAGCACAATATTGATAATAGCCGTTACAGGCTGGGTACACCAGCTTGCACGCAAAGCCACACACAATGGAGTTTCTCGCAAATAAATTCTTCCTCATAGCCCTCACGTTTCTCATATATCTCGGGGCTCAATGGCTACAGAGCCGCCTACGCGTGACCCTGCTCAACCCTATACTCATCACTATAACCCTCCTGATTGTCTATCTCCTTGTCACCGACATAGACTATGACACTTACCGCCAGGGGGGTGACTACATCGACTTCTGGCTCAAACCCGCGGTCGTGGCACTCGCACTGCCACTCTACCGGCAACTCAAGACCATTCGCAAACAACTTGTCCCCATACTGATGGCCGAACTGGCCGGATGCGTGATCGGAATCGTATCGGTAGTCGTCACAGCCGAACTGTTCGGAGCCACCCGCGATGTCATCGTATCTCTTGCCCCCAAGGCCGTCACCACACCCATAGCCATGGAAGTGGCCCAGACCATGAACGGTATACCGCCGCTCACAGCCGCCGTCGTTGTGGTGACAGGCATACTCGGCAACCTCGCCGGATTCAAGATCGTACACCTCACCCGCATCAAGAGTCCTATAGCCGGAGGCCTCTCCATAGGCACCGCCAGTCATGCCGTAGGCACGGCCGCAGCCATGGAGCGCAGCCAGCGCTGGGGAGCTTTCTCGAGCCTCGGTCTCACCCTCAACGGTCTTCTCACAGCCCTGCTTGCCCCCCTGCTACTCCCCCTGCTGGGCTATACACCATGATCCGATCCAAACCGAACCTGTGCCGCACGGCAACCGCCCCGGCACAGCACCCCTCAGATTCCATTCACAGATATATACACCGGTAATTTGACTGAAGAACAAGGCAAAAAGCGCCGGAGAGATGCGATGGCAATGTAATTTTATGCATCAGCACACAATTAAATGGATCTCAATCGGATTTTTTGACCGTCTGACCCGGGAATGCTTATGTTACGGTCCGTATAATCCAGCTTCGGCCTTAATTCATCATAGTCATATTTATCCTCGGTTGTCCGTGGCATAAGATATCGTCGCCCCGGCCAAGCGTTAACAAATATTGGAGAACGGTGTCGTATAACTCTTTTAGAGCAAAGCGCAGATAATATCCACGCTTAAGATCGTCAGTCAAGCCTTGATATGCGGTAGGTGCATGTGTGACCATTTACGTTGACCGATGTCACACATATCTCCTCGGTGGTACATGTAAGCACCGCCGAACCCTTAGGCACACTGTACTGCTGACCACCGCCACCGCCGGCAGGATCGTTACGGCCAAAACGGCGTATTTCACGTCCATTCCCGTCGGTAACTATAAGCATCGTACATGCATCACACAGTTCCCACTCGAAGTTGATACGGCACGGAGCGTCATGAAGATCATAACAGTTTCTAACCGACCCCTTGATATCATCGGAGTGCAAGTATACCACCGGATCCTCCCTGAGGGGAATCTCTGTGACCCTGCCTCGTAGATCGGCTACCGGAGTCTGGCTGACAGTAGTACCGTTTGTGGCATATCCGTGTCTGGACGCTACGATCGACAGGTTCTCATTGATACGTGCCTTGACGGTGAACTCACCGCTACCACTATCGGCCGGGGGCAAGCCTCCGCTTATCGAACCGGTCACTTTCAGAGTACAGCCAGGCAATATCGGACGTCGGGTATTGTCCTTTACCGTCTTGAAGCAGACATCGGTCATGACCGGCTGCATCCTTACTTTCTCACCCTCGTCAAAATGGTCTATCACGGTTGTCTTGTCCCTGTAATCAGGCTGACATACCGAAACGATCTCTATACGTGATCCCTCCTTGGCTGTCACAGGGAAAACGCCGTTACTGTTGCTGGTCTCGTCATATGTCTCCGTATTACCGGCCGGATCAATGACAGTGATACGGTTCTTTACATTAGGTATCGGCCGGCCATTGATGCTGTCGACATTGACAAACTGTACCTGATACGGCTCGGGCTTAAGCCATATTGTACGCGTGTCATCATCCTGCCTGATAAAATTCTCGACCACCCATGGGCCACCCTCAAGCCGGCCGTCATAATAATGATGTTTCGCGGCATCGATATTGATCACAGACAGTACGAATGCATCATCATAGGCAGCCACACCCTTGCCGTCTACACTGGTATGTACAATGCGCGGAGCATCAGCTTTGCCCGACGGGCGTGTCAGCCTCACGGTACATACAGCATCGGGAATAGGCTGTCTGGTCTCGGCATCCTTCACAAAGAAAGTAAACCGCTGCTTTATAGGCCTCAGCGGTATGGCGGTACTGTCAGTAGGCACAAGCAGATCGGCACATGCCCGGTTCACCACCGTAGTGTCGGCATACCCGTAGCAACCGGCCTCTATGTCATCAACCATGCCGCAGAAACGCATGCGCGGCATCATGACAATACCCATAGCATCGGCGCGGGCCGAGTCAGTGATCTCCTCGTTATTATCTATATAACGGTAAGTAACGACTGCGTCAGGCAGCGGATCGCGGGTCTCGGCATCGACAATCTGTACATACAGATCCTCGCGCTTTGGTTCCATGGGTAGATCGACATTCCATGTATAATGGAAAAGGCAACTTACATCCTCGGCCTCGTGACAACCGTTGACTGCTGTGAACGTAGCCTTGCTCAGGGCATAAAAAATATAACTGAATACACTGCACGGGCAATCCTCGAAGCGTGCATTTCCATCCTCGTCGGCAGTGACCGTACGCGTAATGCTGTCCGTGGCGAGTAACCGGCTGTCGCTCCACAGGTAGCGGGCCTGATAATCCATCGTCACCTCACAGCCTCCGACCGGGATACCGGTATCAGGCTCGAAGCAATGCGCCGTGATTGTCCTGTCACACTTGATAAACAGAAGCAACGGCAACAGAAGTAACAGAAGCCACCAGGGACGACGCTTACGCTTCATCTGTATGGTATAGGCATTATACTCCTGCCTGTATTTCATATTGTGGCAGACACGTATCGTAGGATTATTTTTATTAGCCATATCCCGTTATTTTTCTTAAAACTATTACTTCTTCTTGTAATAATGGATATCGTGAGACTCCTGATACTCGGGAGTTACTGTAAAACTGATATTAACCTTCTTCCTGTCGGTCAGCATATCGGCCGGAACCGTGACAATACCCTTGTCATCTGTTCTAAGGTCAAGCTCACCTTTGGCCCCGGCCTTAAGTTTAAGCGGCATATCCACCACCGGATATCCCTCATAGTCGAGGATAGTTATTGTAACCGTCTCAGGGTCCCGTACCACGGAGGGATCCGGTTCCGGCTCCTCTTGCGCTACAACAGGCACCTCCGGCACAACGACCTTTTTACCCTCAAAGTCAAATTCAAAAGTGTGCGACTCATCGGCAAAACGGGGAATGTAATCGAGTTCCCTGCCACGGCATGTAACCACACACTGAGGCTGGACAGGCTTTATATGCCCCACGACATCCCTCACGAGGGGAAGACGCAACATGGCACGGCCTGAGGTATCTGTTACGAGCCGTTCGTGACGGTCGCCAAACTTCACATCACACTCAGCACCTGATGACGGTAATCCATCTACAGTCACAACAACCTCGATATCAAACATCTGAGTGATATCAAAACTATATAGGTCCTTATTCTGTTCCACGGTCAGCGTGAAAGAATGATCCTCGGCCGAGGGAACAGGATTACCGGAAGTGTGGAGCCTGTACCGCATACCTACCGGCAGTGGACGGTCAACATGGAATATACCCTCCATGTCGGTGAAATGAGCAAGTCCCTCGAGTGTGAACGGCATATTGGGTATCGGTTTTCCGTCCCACATGAACTCAATGTTTACCTCCTGATACTTTGTATTTGATTTCCATGAATTCAGCTCCAGTCCCACAGCCCTGTCGGGATAACGGTATCCCCATGCTGCCAATGCTATGTCATAGTCGGCTCCGTTATGCCTTACAAGCAGAAACTCATCAGACGGTACGGTAAGGATATCTACGATAAGCGGTGCTCCCTTCAGGGCATCGATCATGAGCTGTCGGCGGGCAGTGAAATACTGAACGACAATACCTTTCTCTGTATCATCAAGATCTCTGAATCGCATCCAGCCGTCCCCGTCAAGCGACCACTGCAGGTATCCGGCACCGGCCGTAAAAGGACAGAGCTGAATACGGGCACCGGCCGCCGCAGTCTGCACCAGCTTGTATACCTGCTCCATGGGCACCTTTGTGTCAACAACACGGGTTACAGCGTTAACGCCTATCTTTATATTCATGACTATAAGTTTTTAGGCGAGCAGACAGATTATACCCAAAATAACCATCCATATGACAAAACTTATGGATACTGTTATGATAAACGACAGATGGCATGTCTTGTGTCTGAACAGGAACATCCCCATTCCTGCACCGTAGGCACCGCCAAGTATCGCCAGTCCCAGCAACAATATCTCGGGATACCGCCACTTTTTATAACAGGCATTGTGTTTGTCGAGTCCATATAGCAGGAATGCAACAACATTCAACAGGAACAGCACTGTAAAGAAAATAATACCGGGCATGATATAATGGTAGTAAATGTGATTTTAAACAATAGATTATCCGAAGAGCATACACCATCCACAATAATAGGTAAGAACAGTAAGGACAACGAGGCCGAGCGACAGCAGGATCAGCGGCAGTATGCGCCCGCCCGATGATTTGCCGTCATCCTCACGTGGTTCCTCCTCCGCCGCCGGCTTTTTCGCCTCCTCTTCCTTAATATCTTCCTCTTCAGGTTTTTCTTCCGGCTTTTCCTCTTCTTCTTTTTCCTCTTCTTTATTCTCCTCTTTCTCCTTCTCGGGATCGACGTTCTTTTCATCTTCCACGACAGGCGGAACTACCGGAGGGACAACAACAGGCGAAGTCAGTGCGAAATCAAAAACGTTCGCTTCCATATGCAACGACCGTTGCTGTTTTTCGTCCTCAACAGTAACCGTGCAGAGAACTCCGTCAAGACTCAACGGCAGGCGTACCGTAGCGTGACCCTGCTCATCGGTAACGACTTCTCGCGAACTGCCATCATAATCTATCGATACGACGACACCGCCTGCCGGTGAACCGTCTTTCGTGATATTTATATTGACATCGGTATATATCGTACAGTCAAACTCGACAATACTCTCACCTGCTGTCACTTCATAATGGCGCTTCGTCCCGTCAACCTCGATATCGAACTGATAGCCAATAGGCAAATTACCTATACACAGCATACCACTCCCACCGGTAACACGCTTGAAATCATTAATTTTAAATACCTTACCCGACTCAGGCCTGCCATTGTTGACGATCCTCACCGATACATTCTCGGTCGTGGCATTGGGGGTAATCACACCGGTGGCGTTACCACCGTCTACACGTTCGGGATAACGGTATCCCCAGGCAGTGAACTTAATATCAATATTGCCGGCGGCATCGGCCTTGTAGTATATATATTCATCGTCGGGAACAGTGAGTACGCGATTTGCCATATCGACATTGGCACCGAAACGGCCCATTACCGACTGGCGGCGCAATTTCAGTTCTTCCCTCACCTGAGCACCCATTATCGGATCACTCTGGGCCAATGCTGTCCAGCCGTCACCCGGAAGAACCCACTGCAGATACTCATGGCCGGCAATACGCTCGGTAAACAGACAATCCGATCCTTTGCCGAACTGTCGGGTCAGGGCCGTATATACGCGGTCATAGTCATCGCCCAGCATGCAGGCAATACCGGTAGCTTTAATCTTGATATTCATATTACAAGTATTGGGAGTAGAGTATTATATTGAACCGATCTACATGATTTTCAGACCGAGAATAAGATCATGGACTTTATTCGAAGCCTTACAATCCCTGTCAAGAGCTTTCAAGTAGAGATCAAGCTGATCATTAAGCCATGGGATTTTTCTGACCGACCCAATGAGCTTCTTATTGTCTTCGTCTTCAAGTGTAGCATCGACAAACGGTCTTGCCAGGACATGGGTATCATAATCCTTGCTTGACTCATCGATATTTCGGACTAAAAGCTGGAATGCCGACACGCTCGCCTTGTAACTGCCCAGCTTGCTGTACAGATCGTCCATCTCCTGCTTTCGCACAGGAGGCACATCAGCACTCATGCCGGCAATTCTCGAGCCGACCGACGCCACATTGCCACGGTCATACTCCGATACGAGACATCTCTCACCTTCAGCATACACCCTATATTGAGACTGAAGTTCCAACAGTTTCTCAAGCTGGACACCAACACCGATATCCTCAGATGCATACCGCTTACAATCGGCGATAGTATTATCAAGTTCGGCCGAGTCAATCTGCGAGAATAGTTTCGAAGCCCAGTTTCGGGTATAGACACTTGCCAGATTCTTTATATAATCACGCTTGAATACCAGCAACTGACTCAGCTCGCCATCGGTCTCAGCCAGTTTTTTACTGAGCTGTGTATTCTCGGCAACAAGTCCTTCCTGAGCACGGTTCGCATTGATAAGTTCACGGTCAAGCGAATCTATGATATTCTGCATATCGGCCACCCTGGCATCGGCCAAAGCCTGCCGTCCTTTCTCCAATGATACGATCGCAAGTTTAAGCGAATCGCGCTCATGCCTCAGTTTAGAGGCCCGTGCGTCTGCCTCTGCGACCTTACCATCCAGCCCCTCATACTTCTTTTTAAGTTTATCGTAGTCAGCTGTCAGACGGTCAAACGCCTTGTTCTTCTCCTTAAGCTGCTTGTTGAGTTCATGGTTCTCCTCAAGAAGCTCCATTATCTTGTCATCATCGTCTGACGGCTCACCGGTTCCGGCAACAGCGACCGATGCAGGCTTCGAGCCTCTGGCCTTCTGTGCGTCCATACTGAATGGGATGGCCGCTGCCGTCAGGCAGAAAGCTAAAATACAGTGTCTAAACATACATTCTGTCTTTTCTTGGATTCAAGTTGGTTTTTCATCTTCAACAGGCTCATCGCTATATCTTTGACACCGATCGAAGATTCCTCACCTACATAACGTTTGTACACCGTATTGAATTTTTCTATATTTTCTTCGTTAGCCTCAAGCTGATTGAAATGGTCGGTTATCTGACCGCTCAGTTTGTTGTAGAAGCCATTACGTTGCGGGGCGGTGATATTACGCAGTTTTGTCTGATCGAGTGCAGCGGCAAACCCCGGGATATTCTTCAGTTCATTGAACTTAGCGTTGTTTCGGTAAGAGTTTGCCGTCGACAGTACCCCGTTCTGCAATGCAGAGAATGATGTCCATTCAAGAGTCTCGGTGTTAAACTTCGGTACGATAGGATGCTTCTCGTTACGTGCAAAATCATATACCCGTTTATACAGGCTATGTATTGCACTGATTTCCTTGGCCCGTTCGTCGGCCGACATATTCAGTTCCTGCTCCCTGAGATGTTCGATTCCTTTATAGTTTCCGGTCACCTTATTATGTGCGTATGTTTCCTGCTGCAGTACCGATTTATAACAACGGTATACATTGTCGGTAGCAGATTCCCTTATGCATGTACGCACAATACTATAGCTTGCATGGCTGAACAGATGCATGGCCGAATCCTGTTTGAGCTCAGCCCTCTGCTTGTCATATAGATCCTGATTCCATGCATTGTTCTCACTCCAGGCCTTACGTATACGGCTGCATCGTTGTTCGACATCAAGCTGATCCTCCTCAGGAAACTGTTCTTCGGTATCGGTCGAAGAGAAAATAGATCCCCAGTTAAGTATCAGTACAAGTACGCCGACTATGACAGCGAAAATGCCTGCAAGTTTCAATATCTTCATATCATTTTTATATTTAGAATGCTTTCAGCAACGATTTTATGTCATCTTTCTTTTGACTTAACTCAGTTATATCGTTAATTTTAAACTTATCTTGATTAGCTCCATTATTTCCGTCAAAAAAACCTTGGGCCTTAAGCGACGTAAGTTGTTCTTCCGTCAAATCAATTTCCTTTCCATTAGAATCTAATACTTTCTTTCTTTGTCGAATCCTAAGAATATAATTTAAATCTTGTTTATACATAGCGAGTTCTGGGGTTTGGTCTATCAAATTACTCGAGTTGTTCCATTGATTTTTATTAAACAAATCAACAAGTTGTTTTTTAAGTTCATCTAATGACACCTCTTTTTGATCTTTAGCAGCTTTCTCTGCAGCTTCTTTTGCTGCTGCCTGTGCAGCCGCCTTTGCTGCAGCTTCTTTTGCTGCCTCTTTCTCTGCTGCCTCTTTAGCTGCTGCCTCTTTAGCTGCTGCCTGTGCTGCTTCTTCTGCCTGTGCTGCTTTTTGATCTTCAATTTGTTGGATTGTCTGCTGGGCTACGATATATTGAGGTTCTTGTTGTTCCTTTTCTGCTGAGTTCTGTTCAGTCTGCCCATCAGTTTCGGCCTGCTTGTCTTTCAGGACGAATTCATTGAGGGCATAGAAGCCGGCCAGACCGAGGATGAAACCAACCAGAATACCGAAGAAGAACGCACGCTGCTGTTCTCCTTTTGTGTTCCTGGCCGGCTCATGACTTTGAACATCATTGATCACGGGCTGATTGACAGTCTTATTACGGTCATTGGCACCTATCACATTACGGTTATCATTCACCCGGTTACCGCCACCGCCGTTTCCACCTGCGCGGCTACGGTCATCAACAATAATAGTGCGACGCTCCTGTTTAACGTCAAAGGTCAGTACAACCTCGCGTTTGTCCAGGTCGACTGTCTGGTTGATTTTAATGATGTGATCGCGATACTTCTCTTTGCTTGAAACAAACTGGGCACGGGCATTGCGGGCATTGATACGGCAACTGCCGTCAAGAAGCTCACGGGTGTAATCCTTGCTACCCTGGCTTATGGCAATATCACCGTTCTCCATCCATTGTCTCATCATGACGGCCGAATCTTTATAGGCCATCCAGTTGACACGCACGCGGAAAGTGATAGGCTTGCGTTCCAGATCACAGCTTATTGTCTCCGTCGACGGATTGAGCATGATAGTAGCTCCGTCACGTTTGAGCATTCCTCCGTTCTCCAGCAATTCGTTGATGGAGAATGAAACAGGCGTAAATTCCTCTGTGTCGGTCGACAGGGCACGCACCGGTAAAGACTCGGAAGGATTGCTCACGTCTCCTTTATAGACTCCGTTGATTTTAAGTCTGTAAACCTTAGGTCGTGGCACATGAATGGCTTCAAGCGATGGCGAAGATTCACCCAATGTTCCTATTTCGATTTCCTTGAAGCTACCGAATTCAGGATATTGCGAATCACGGAAGAAATCAGCAAGCTTGCTTTCCACAAGTCTCAGACGCCCCGTGGCACCCGACGGTGTCATGGAAGTGTACGGGCCCTTTCTTTCCTCGAGATTGTAACGCCCGAGAATGGCACGGAACGGCTCGGGATCAACCTCGGTATTGATAAACACGTCTCGGCCGTCTGACAGCGGCGACATATAGTTGTTACGGAAGAATGTATATACCTCTATAAGCAGGTCATAGGGACTTGCGCCCCCGGCAAGCTGCATGTTGGCGGGTATAGACAACGCGATGCTCATACGGCCGGGGGCATCGTCATCCACCGGACGTACCTTGCAGTCTACGGCATTATATAAAATATATTCTGGAGTCTGTTTCAATATGAAGCCCGGACGTTCGGCTACCTGTAGCGAACGGTCGAGATTATGTTCCTCGACTGGAGGTAATATGCCGATGGCGACAAGTGGGGAAAAACCGGCTTTGCGGACTTTTGTTCCCGATATGCGGAGAGTAATGATGTTTGCAGCCATAATCTGTTGTATTTATGTTTCACAAGTTCAATTTTCGCTTGAGAAAATTGGTTTTTTGTTGTTTATCCCAGGACTTCCTTAAGTTTGTCAATCCACGATTTCTCTGTGCGGCCGGCGGTTACCGAGCGTATGGCGTTGACAATCTTCAATGTCTCGTTGTTGTTGAACTCGAAGATGTCGCCGAGATAGAATTTACCGAGAGAGAAAGTGAAAACATGGGGACTGTAATTGGTCGAGTAGTTGATGCGCTTGCTCTTGCGACAATAATTTTTCAACGAGGTGACAGGTCCAAGATAGCGGTTCAGGAGCAGTTCCTTGGCTTTCGATTCCCTGACGGTAGGATCGCCCAGGAGGTCGCTCTTCGTAACGATGAAGTGGATGGAATCGACATTCTTCATTATCTCCTGATTCTCGGGAAGCTCGAAGAGCCCGACGAATTTATTAAGGATATCAAGCTGGGAGATATAACGCTTACGTATACGCTGATCGATGATATTCCCCTCGTTGTCATACACATAGTCGACATACTCCACCTTGATATTGTCTTTTATCGAATCGACGATTATGAAGAACGCCTTGCGGTTATTGTTCTTCAGCAGGTTGGTCGCACCGGTACCCATGTCGGCAAGCGATACGCTCTTGTTCTCCGAGATACGCAGAGCGAACTCTTCTCCCGACATCTCCACCAGATTGATCTTATGGTCGATGACTCGGCCTCTCTTGGTATTTTCCGATACTACTCCGTGAATCACCGTCACGAAACTGCCGAATGTACTGCCGGGGGTGATACCGTCATGGACATACTGCTGCAATGCCGATGCATACGGGCCGCCGGCTACTTTCATATTAAGGCTGTACCCGTTACCGTTGGCTCCAGTGAGACCCATGAGCAGACACGTCTTACCTGTACCAGGAGTGCCGAAAAGATATACATCAGTACAATCCTCTGGAGCCTGGATATTAGGATCTGATATCTGGTACTCGGCGAGATTGGGGTAAGACTCTCGGTCTATGAACAGTTTATCCCAGCTCTCATCGGTAATAAGTCCCTCGTCAACAAGTTCATACTTCTTGAACACACCGCTGTCGAGATAACGGTTTATAAGATCCACTCCATACTCGGCGGGGTTCGTACGCATGTTCTTGAGCTCTTCATCCCGCATAGCATAGAATGTCGAATTGATCTCGGCTGACAATGCGCTTCCCTGATTGTTGGCACGATACTCCGAAACCTGCACCAGATCGCCCGAATGCTTGATGTCGTCCCATTGCTGCATCTGGTTCAGAGCCGTATTGGCCTCGTGGGCATGAGCCCCCATCGGCCAGTCAGCCAGATAACGGTTGAGAGAACTGTAATTTACAGCTGTCTTGGTCAACGCCCACATCATATCGTCAAGTTCGCTCTTATGAACACTCTCGGGATAACGTGCCATATAACTCTGCAGTGAGGCATAACTGTTACGGTTGAGTTTGTCCCAGGCCTCCCTCTCCCGAGCTATCTCCTCTTCGCGACGCTGACGCTCATAGGCTTCGGCAAGACGGTTATTGAGATCGGTGCACAGGTTATGCGCCTCATCGGTTTTTGGCCCCAGGGGGTATCGTGCCAGATACCCGCCGACAGCCGATATGAGCGACTGTATCTCGGCCGGAGTATTACGCGGTGCTCCCTGTATCATGTTCCACGCATTACGCTCTTCAGGGTCACGGCTCGCCTCGGCAAGTTGCTCAAGCAACATGTCGCTGACGATGCCGCGCATGTCGTCGATTTTCAGATCAGAATAGCTCTGCAGCAATTTCACAAGTTGCTCCATCGGTGGATTGGGTGTATGTCGTAACTGCTCCAACAGTATCGTTTTATTCGGTCCAAGTATAGTCATGGCGATATAGTTTATCTTATAAATTCTGTCATATCACAGTTCCTGACCTCCGGGGGTCGAGCTACCTGAACCGGGACCGACATAGCTGCAACGCGAGGTAACCAGAATATTGAGTAACACAAGAGCATTGAGCAACACATATACAATCCATCCCAGAGGAGTGCTTCCGCTGGCATTACGCACTTTCTCGGCGAAAACCGCCCGGGGAGATGTACCGAGATCAAACGAGGCAAGGCCTGTAATGGCGAACGGTGTACCGTCGATACCGCCCGAGATCA
Source organism: uncultured Muribaculaceae bacterium (assembly GCA_964018905.1). Taxonomy (GTDB): domain Bacteria; phylum Bacteroidota; class Bacteroidia; order Bacteroidales; family Muribaculaceae; genus JAAVFS01. The sequence goes on along the minus strand of CAXHRO010000013.1, from coordinate 9,990 downwards.
CAGGTATCAGTCCGTTCTTCGAACCATACTGGCTTATCTGGCACTCGACCGACAGCCATGCACCAGTATCAAGCCTCTCCAGATCACTTGCTATCGAAGCTATCCCCATCAGGTTCCAGCCGTTGACACGGCTTTCTATGTCCCCTATACGCTCATCGGCCTCAAGGGCAGTCACCGCAAGAGCCTTCTCTCGCCACGCATCCACGTCCGACGACAACACGGCGATATCCTTGTTATAACCGCTCCCACTGCCGTCGGCATAACGTATATTGTAATTCTCAAGCTGCTCGGCGGCCTGGGTTATGAACGTCCTGCGCTGCTGGTCATAGCTCGAACGCATGTTCTTTATCTCGGTGAGTTCAGCACGAGCCTGTTTCTGCAGATCATCTTTCAGATCAATCATATAGAAGAAGCGCTGGAATGCACCGGAGAACAGGATGGCGAACACTATATACAGCACTATCGATGCCCACTCAACATATCTCCACTTGTCGGGATTATCCTCCGCACTCTTGGCTTTGATGCCGAGAAACAGGAAAAAACCGAGAATTACAACTACAACAATAGCCCATATGACGGCAAATGTAGGCTTGCCGTCGGTGGAATGGGCAAGAGCCCCGAAGAAGGTGATCACACCGATGGAGGCGAGTCCGAGCATTGCCAGTATGTTGGCCGGGGTGATACGTGAGTCTTTTTTCTGTGACATGATTATGTTTGTCTTGTTACCTGATTACGTAACCGATTATAATTTAATTTATTATCAGATCAAATATCAATTCACTTTTTCAAGCATGAAATTGAACTGTTCCTTTCCGCCACGCATACAATGGGCTTCGAGCAACCGGTCCTTATTGGGCCTGCACAGGAAGTCGTCATGTATCAGAGTATCACCTTGAGGCGTACGGGCCTGATCGGTCTGGTTTATTTTGATATGGTCACTACCCCACACCACACGCAGAGGAGCGCTGTAGACACGATGTGTGCGTATGCAGTGGTGTTCCAGGCGACCCTCATCGGGCGAAGTGAAGATAAAATATGTCCACATATCATCGACCTTCCCTTCATTTTCATTGCTGATGTACAGTTCGTGTGTGCTTTTCCACTTGCCCACCAGCATGTCGTGATCCTTCATGAGATCATCAAAATTAAGCAGTTCGCCACCGGTAGCATTCAGTGCGTCGGCAAGCTGTATCGTAGGACCGATACGATGCTTTGTATCGGTCTGACGGGCTGTCATGGTAAGGATCTTGATTATATCGTCGGCACTCAGATCCTTGTTCTTACTCTTAAGCAGCGCCACACCTCCCGCCACGACAGGAGATGCCATGGAGGTACCGCTCATCTCTCCGAATCCGTCGGCCGTAGTCTTTATCCCGCAGGCTTTGGCAAACGGCAGACTTACCTGAGGCAACACACTCCACAGATTCACACCCGGAGCGGCCACCGTACTGAAGTCTATGCTGTCCTCGGGCACTTTGCCATAGTTGCTGAAATCGGCCTTGATGCCGGTCTCGTCGACAGCCTCTACCTTGATGATATTTGTCGGACGGTTCTTGGGATCCATTCCCATCAACAGAGTCTCGTTACCGGCCGAAGTCACGATCACACAGTTGTGGTCGGCAGCCACCTTGCCTACATACTGCCACAATGCGGCATTGCGCCCGGCCTGGGTCTTCACATAGTCAACCTGCTCCTCAAGGGAAACCATATCGGCAATCCCTTCGGGAAACGCACGGCCTATAGACAGATTGACCACATCGGCACCGTGATATATTGCATAGAGAACACCCTCGATGATATTGAACTGCGACAGCTCGTCTCCGAGCGATACCGGTATCCAGGTACACCCGGGAGCTATGCCCGACGCTCCGCGTGAATTATTCTGTGAACCTATCGAGATACCTGCCACATGAGAACCGTGGCTGAATGCAGTATATTCATCGTCACTGGACGCGGCACGGCGCGGCGGCATGACGGCACGCGTTTTTGACGGTATATGGATCGCATCGACATATCGCTCGCCTATCTCAGGATTGGACAGATCGAAATAACTGTCGACAATGGCTACCTTCACATCGGGCGAACCTTTGGTGATATCCCACGCGTCGTAAGCCTGTATCAGATTGAAATACGTATCATTATGCTTGCTTCCGAATGCAGGGTCTCCGGGCTTCGACCGCTCGTCCATGATCTCGTTTGTCACAACAATGAAATCAATATCGGTTATCTGCCTCTCAAGATTGCCGGCCACCTGCTCCAGCTCGGCGGTAGGAACCGTCAGTATCATCGTGCCGGCCTCTACATTATAGTAGGCCACATTATATGACGGTCCGGGATACAATTGCTTGAAACGACGGGCAAAGCGTGCTATGTCACCCTTGAGATCGGTTGAATTGAAGAACACGTTCAGCTGGTCACCTACTATCTGTCCATAGGGATCGGTAGGATCGGTGACAATATTTGTCGAGTCGACCGGAGGAATGTAGTTGTCATCGGGACGTGGCAGTTCGGGAACTCCGGGTATGCTGTCGTTCCAGTCCCTTACCACCGGAGCCTTGTCACGGTCGTCATATGACGGGATAGTGTCAGGCACAGGCTGTGACCACTCGTCCTCCTCAGGATCATATACAAACTCGCGGTCTTCACCGTCTTTTCCGCCTCCCCCAACCGGATTATCACCGCCAGGTATCATGCCTGAAGGATCGCATCCCCTCAGAAGCATCGCAAGGATGAAGCACAACAGCAGTATTCCAAGCAGGAATACCACCGATCTCCACAGGCAGCCCATAGCGCCGAGCGGACGCCAGAACCTAACCGAAGATTTAGCTGGTATGTTATCGCTCATAATATTATTATTTCTTTAGATCGTCAAGAATTGTTCTTAGGGCATCGTTAGCGTCACGGTCAAACTCGGGAACGTTGATATGGGCTATGAATGCTATATACATGAACTCGAGCCAGCAGTTGTAATTGGCATCATATGATGGCGTGAACTGCTCGGCCGAGTCAAGGATATCATTGAACAGGCGCGTCATATCGGCCTCCTCATAGTGCTCCTGACGCTCTCTCGAGATCCAGTCAAAACATGACAGTCCGTTCTCGGAAGCCAGGCGCCGGGCCGAGGCCACACGCTCCGGCTCCAGATGACTGAATCCGAAGTCGGTCACGAAATCGCTTATTGTCGTAGAGATCATATCGGCGACGAGATTCTCATTGATGTTCGAGACATTGAGCACATCGGTATAGTTAGAGATACTCGTCTGGATATACTCCTCGAGATTTATTGCCACAGCCGTCGATATAAGACAGTTGACGAGATTATACATGACCGACTGGTTCATCAGTCCGTTCTCGGCATAACTGTTCATGAACTGCACGCTGGTTATCGAACTCTTCCACATCGAGATGAAACTGTTGGCTATCACTGCCGAGTTCTTACGTTTCATAGTACTGTTGCTGAACAGTTTCTCAGGATCTATATTACGCCGCAAGAGATAGTCGGCGGCCTCCTGCCGGTCGGCAAAGTGATAGGCCGAGACAAATAGTTCCCACTTGTCGTCGATGGTGACACACTCCTCGAAATTATGGCACCGCTTCCTTATAAGTTCATAATCCTTGATTACGGTATCACCGGTCACGGTACTTATCAGATCGGGGATGAGCCTGTGGATATGTTTGAAGCTGACCGACTCGGAGAGCTGTAGCGCCTGCAACAGATGACCGAAGTACTCGGGATCAGACTGGCAGGTGAATTCAAATTCACGGAATATACTGTTGGCCTGGCGTATGTTGGCTCGCAGTATCTCATCGGTATCGGTCGACACAAGATAATCGATGATACTGTTGACGACACGCTTCACGCCCGCACGGCACACATCGTTGAACTGGGCCTGACGGGCATCGGCCATCTTATCGGCTATCTTCGAGAGATTCTCGATAATATACAGGGTGCCGTCATTATTGACCGATGCGCACACATCCCATGACAGAGCCGGATTGGCAAAGAAACGTTTCACATGCTCGCTCCCGATAAATGTCTCGCGCATGCGTTCGTAATAATCGGCTGGCATCGTCATACGGGCCTGAGGCGTATTCTCCTGATCATACAGCTTGCTGGCCATAGGACCCGAATATTTGAAATCACGCAGTATATAGCTGTTCCTGAACGGCTCGTCGGGACGTGTCCAGTTCAGGAATATCTTGTTCTTATCGGCATCAAGGTTACCGTCGACATTGAAACACTCCTTGTACAGGACCTTGGTGAAGCGTGCGTTCCAGCGCTCGTTAAGCGCATTGGTATTGTTGGCGATCTCCTCGGTGCTCTGCTCCATGTCCATATTGAACTTGGTGCCTATGTAAAACAGCGGTGATATGTCAGAGGTCATGGACAGAGTGCGGCAGCGCTTCTCCATAGTCTCGCCTACATTGTTCATTATCCAGTTGTTAAGCAACAGCGGCACGTCGGTAACCTCATTCTTCTCTCCGTGATGACAGTAAAGAAGGATGTTGATTTTCTTCGCCTCATTGTATTTGTTGAACAGATATGCCACCTTGCCTCGCAGGAACACATTGGTAAGTAGAAGATTAGACTGCAATGTCTCGAGGGTCTCCTTGATGCGGGAACGTGCACCCGGGAAATCAAGCATATCGTTATTGTCAAGTATGGACATCATGACTTCGCCATTTCCCAGACGTGCCTGCACATCAGGCGCCATCGCATCAAAACAATACCGGCCCGCCTTATCAAGATACTGTCGTCCTATCTTGACTACAATCTCGGCACACACGGCACACACTTCGCTCTTGGTAAGATGAGACAGCCTGGTATAGGAGTCTCCGGACCTCAGGTAAACATCAGTGAAATAGGTCGGATTCTCATTGAACAGTTCGTTAAGACACTGCACGCTCATCACCGTATTCTCGTTTATGCCGTCATGAAGAAGCGCCTCGGGCGGAAGATAGACATACTTGGCATACCTGAATTTGGCCAGCGTGCCTGCCATCTTTGTAAACAACCGTGTCTGGAACGGGCTACGGTTCCACAAAGTCGAGAACACATCAAGCCAGTCGCTCGAGGGGATACGGTCGGCAATAAGGCTGAGTGTGTTGAAAAAACTCGTATGGCGGAATGACTGCGCGTTATTTATGTACTGCTTGAAATACGACTTCATGGTCAATATATCGTCGGCCTGTACAGGTGACGACGGATTGGGCTCCATCTTGCTATACTTATCATAGAAATAGGCGGCAAGTTCCTCCAGCTCACTGTCGCTGGCCGATGTATAGTCCCGCACATCATTATAATATCCGTCACTGAGTATCAGTATGATATCGGTTACCGACAGACAACGCATCAATATCGGATATTCGCGACTGTAACGCTCTGTATCATTGCTGAACGACGTGAATCGTGTCACAACTCCTGTCGCCTCAGTGTTTTTGGTCTTTGGATTCATCTCCTCGATGAACTTGTACGAACGGCCGTTTGATTCGATCAAAAACGGCTGTCCGTCCTTCTGCAGCATACAGTTCATAAGATAGGACTTGCCTACCTGGCTCACACCATAGGCGGCTATGCCGGGGTTGCACTCTGCGGCGTCGGCGATCATCAGGAGCTTTCGGCGCTCCTCGACCATCTCAAGAAACTTGACCTCATAGTCGGCAGGCTTGTTCTTGCTTACCCAGGCTATTGCGCGGTTGATATTTTCGACTTGTCTCAGTATATCTGAATTCATGGCTTTCGTGTGATAATGATTGTGGGTTTATCGGTCAGTTTTCCTGAATCTTGAGGGTGAACGCACCCTTGTCCATCCAGAATTCTCCGTCATGGGCCAACGTCTGGAGCCGCAGTTCAACCTTGCCAGGATCAATACTGTCACCCTCCATGTCTGTGACATCCTCAAGCGTCAGCAGTTCGCGGTCCTCGTAATAATTGCGCTGGATCATTATGTTAAGCTGAGGAAGACCCGAATTATTGTAGATAGCATACATAGGACGAGCCTGATACTTGGGCGAGTCATACTGCTTGCATCCTATATAATAAGGGAACACCGATATGTTACGCAGATTGGCAGTGCCATTCTCCGGAGTAAGGAACGCCTGCGGCACCTCAAGCAGTTCCTCGTCATACTTACCCATATAGCACGACGTAGGTTTCATCTTCTTGGCCAGTACCGAGAAGTCAAGCACCAGCCCGTTGTAACCCACCGTGCTCGCAATGTAGCCCACCTCGGCACCGACGGCTACCACAGCCTTCTGGTTCTCCTGGAAATACCCCTCCTCGGTAGCCAGCGGGAACCAGCGTCCCACACGGTACTGATTAAGACGCACCAGACGGCTCGGCGATATAGGTATATATTTGAGGAACAGCTCGGTAAGCGGCTCAAGATTGGTAGGACGGCCCGACAGCACGAGTATGTCACAATGATGTGCATACATCACCACCGACAGCACCTTAATGAGCGGTTCCATCGCGTCACGCACTATTTTCCCCACAGCGGCAGGATCATAACGCCATGTCAGTTCCTCGAATCTGAAACCGAAGTGATAGGCGAAATGGTCAAGGAGATAGCCGGCCGGCTTCTCCTTGGGGAAGAGTTCGTCAAACGTGTACATCCTGCTGGGACGTTGCTGTTTGAGTAGTTCGAGCATGAACTGCGCTATAGGTGTGCTTACCTGAGTGCAGAAATCGACGCGGCAACGACGATCCCGCTCGCTCATCTTAGCCGAATCATCGGCAAAGAAATGATGCATCAGCTCATGTATGAGATGCCGTTTAAGCGTATCCACTTCCTCGGCTGTGATGGCGTTGAGTATGTCCTCGACCGTCGCACGGTATTCGGGGGTATCGGCTACACGCGGTATTGTCAGCAACTCATCGGGAGTCATCGCCATGACGCGCTGTGTCAGAGCATTGGTAATGCTACCCATGGTCGCAGACCCCTCACCCTCGTTACCCTCGAGTATGATATCACGTATCACGTTATGGAGGATGTCATCACCGGCAGTGAAGAAACTGTCATAGTAAAGAGGTATAGGAGTGATGCGGCCCTCCGATTTCTGGCCATAGGCTGTCACCATGATGTCGGTCGTACCGGCTCCTATGTCTATAGTTCCTATTGTAAGCGACTTACCGTGAAATCCCATCTCTTCAAGTTCCTTTCTCACATGGCCCTTGAGATCGAAGAACTGTTCCACACGTCCTCCGTAACGCTGGTTCATCTCGGCATACAGATATACAAGCTGACTGGCAAAAGCCTCGTCATACAGCCAGCCGCGCTGTTCCATTTCGGTTATATCCTCGATGGGACGCAGCTTGTCGGGATCGGGCGTGATCGTCATCTCAGGCAACGACGGCATCACTACCCGCAACAAGCGTGTGGCATCTTTGGCGGCCTGACGCAACGCATGTTGCTCTTTGAGCGTCATCGCCGTGGGACACGTCACGATGATATTGCGCAGATAACGCTGACAGTCTATATTTGCGTGCATATCACGGAATTTGCTTGAATTGATATAGCACATGGCCTGCTGGAGCATCTCGATCATCACAAATGTCATAAGCGACTGACGGCTATAATGGCACGAGTCATCGCTCACCCCGAGGTTGAAAAGATCTATCTCCTGAGCCTCATCGGTAAATGTACCATCGTCGTTGAAATGATCGGTAAATCCCTCGATATAGATCTGAGGGCTGACCTTGAGATTGGTAGGATCGTCATTGACAACCATCAGCTCCCACCGTTTGCCATACTTGCGGTCATCCCACAGATAGCGCTTGGGCGACGAATAATTGGTCGTGCGCTCGCTCTCGCCATGGTTCTCCATCGACTTGTAGATGAGATGCCGGGCTTCCTCCCCGACCCTCACGAGCGAATGCCACTGGAACAGACTCTTGCTCTGTGTCAGGTCACCGCCGAAATCGGCTTTGCGGAACACGATTCTCATATCAAAGGCATTCTCATACGTACGCCACGGCTCGCTGAGATCACGAATTCGCAACATGCGTGCCTTCGTGAAATCACCATTCTCGAACAATACCGCACACGTGCGGCTGTTGCCTATGTCGACCGACATATCCACCGGGATACGCTTCTCGGTATTGTTATATAATGTAACCCTCGGCGATGCTCCCGACAATCTGAGATAATTTATCAGGTATATATAATATCCGAGGAACTTGTACTTGTGAGGCTCATCCTTCCTCATATCAAGACCTAACAACGACACGAGGTAGTCTCCTACCGGGGCATCATTCTGTCCGTCGGGAATGTTAAGGAATCCGCCCAACAACAGGTCGGCCCGGTTACACAGGCTATAAATCTTCTTCATGTCGCTTCCGCCCAAGAATGCCGGTCTCAGCAATCCCTCGGTGATATCATCGGCGAGTTTGGTATCAAACGCCCATACAAGCCTGTACTGCTGACGGCCGTTAGCCTGACGCTCACCCATAGGAGTGATTTTCACACGGCACCATCCGTTGGGAAAACCGGTGCTCTGTCCGCTCAGCTCCTCCTCGTACATAGGCATCGGTAGCCATTTATCGACAAGGAGATCGAATGCCGACTTCACCTCCGTCCCCTTCTTTATCCTTAATGACGACAGCGAATTGACATTTATCAGACACGGAGCCCCGGCCGGATAATTCTCGACAAGCGCCATAACCGTGTCGGGCTTGATCTTCGGTACTCCGGTCATATCAGGCTCTATCATACCGTTAGCAGAACGCTGAAGAAGATCCTGACTGTTCTGCGCCGAATTGATCGGGACATAAAGCGCGTCCTTCGAAGTGCACACGTCAAAACGCACCTGCTGGTCGTTAAGAAAATCTATTGTCTCGAGAAATGTATATTTCAACGTTTTGCCGCCGTTTATAAGCAACGGCTCCTCGGGATTGATCTCAAGAGTGGTGGTTTTGAAATGCAGGCCGCTGTTCGCGATAAGGCTGTTTGCCGTGTATTTATCCATTACAATGGTTATGTATGCTTAGTTAATCTGTATTATAAGGTAATTGGAGACACTCCAGAACTGGTCTTTGTTAGTGACAGTCAATATATTCTCGTCACCATTCTTCTGTACCGTGTATGATGACTCCGGCACAGTGGTCAGAATCTTATACTTTTTAGGCAGTCTGAATTGTGTGGCCGTATTGATATCCACACGGTCAAACAGAGACGGATTGAAATCGGAATAATCTACTTTGCTTTTCTTAAGGAAACCGCCCCCTTTGAGTAATCCGAGAGACTTAAGTTCATCTTTTGTCGCAATCCTTACATATGCAGTCGAAAGCTTATGCTGAGTTTCCTCCAATGCGCTCTGCTGTTCCACGATAGTCTGTTGCTGGGATTCCTGCACCTCATGCATCTGTGCGACAGTCGTCTGCAACTCGGTGATATTCCTGCGGCTATTGTCAAGATCGGTGCGCAACCGTGCAAGCTCGGCATCCTTCTGCTCTATCTGCTGACGTAGTGCGACAATAATCGTATGCAGTTTCTTCTCCGCGCCATTGGAATTGGCAAGTTTCTGCTCCAGCTCGGCAATACGGTCACGATGACGTCCCAGCGTTTGTCTCACATGGTCAAGCTGCTGTTTCATGCGCTGACGGTTCATACGGCCGTTCTCAGACCCCCTGATATTCAACACAATCTCCTGTTCCTCGACATAGATACTGTCAAGCCCGACAGATATTGTAGTGAGATATTCGCTCAGATTCTCATAATCCATGCGGGTCTGGACATTGACATTCTGCAAAGAATCAATCATAACCCGCTGTTCCCTCTCCAGCTTACTTTCCCCGCATGAGCATAGCGACGATACGGTAGTCAGGGCAAACGCAACAAAGACGACAAAAAAACAACACTTTCTCATAGCACAATATGTCGAATGAATCAATAATAAGAACACTTCAGAATGAGTTTAGTAGATGACAAAAGTTGAATTTTGTCGGTTATATTGTTGATTTTTAATTAGTTATTTCTTGCAAAAGTCCCT
>CAXHRO010000012.1:29012-82865 GCA_964018905.1 uncultured Muribaculaceae bacterium | reverse complement strand
CCCGCTGGGATGCCGTTTTTGCGTTGGTCTAATAGACCGACCAAATCAATGTGCCCTACCTACCTGAGTAGTTACATTCGTATATTTGACTGCGTCCTATATACTTTCGCTCGGTAATGCCTAAATAAATTTGGCATTACTCTCGGCTTATTCGTATATTTGACTGCGTCCTATATACTTTCGCTCGGTAATGCCCAAATAAATTTGGCATTACTCTCGGCTTATTCGTATATTTGTAATCATCTCACCATCCAACTGAATGACAAATACCTTGACACGACATATAATAATCCCGCTCCTGCTTACAGTCACAGCTATAGCCGGCCACCACGCCTACGCCCGCTCGGCATCGGCATCCGATTCTCTGATGCACGCGCTCGACATGGCCATCGCCATACGTGACACATACCTTATCGAACGGACTCAACAGATCGACCAGCTGAAGTCCAAACGCAACCAACTCACATCCGACCGTGAGATATACGACTGCAATTCACTGATCGCAAACCGGTATGAATCCTTTTTAAGCGACTCTGCTAAGAAATATCTCAACGAGAACCTACTGATAGCGACACGACTTCAAGACCCCGACTTGATTTCAGAATCTCGAATACGCATGGCTCTGATATATGCCATGAACGGCCAGTTTATGCAGGCTCGCGACATCTTCGACTCCATCGACTACACATCACTCCCCGGCCATCTAAAGGCCCGATATTGCTGGGCCCGGATAAAATTTCTCGAAAATCTCGCCATAAGCACACACGAACAACACGAGAGAGACCTGTACTACAACGAGAATCTCGCTCTTCGCGACTCGCTTATAGACATCTTCGATCCGGGTACAGATCTGCACCGGAAAGAGATCGCGGCCCGTTGCCGCGAACAAGGTGACTACCGCACGGCTCTTACAATATACAAAGAACTGTATGAAAAAGAGAAACCCGATAGCCACGAGGCCGCGATGATAGCCAAAGGCCTCGCCGACCTGTATGGCCTCACCGGTGACGAACAATCTCAGATACACTACCTGCTCATATCGGCCATCGCCGATATAAAGATGGCAGTCAAAGAAAACGAGTCTCTGCTCGCACTCTCCGAGAAACTATATGCCTCAGGTGAAATCGACCGGGCATACAGCTATATGAGAGTTGCCCTTGAGGATGCCAACTTCTATAACTCAAGTTTCAAGAACTCGGTCATCGCAAGGATGTATCCAATCGTGGAGATGTCATATATCGAACGTCTTAACGCCCAGCAACAGAGACTCCGACTCGTGGTCGGAGTCATCGTACTGCTGTTCATTATCATGATCGTGGTAGCATTGCTACTGCTCAAACAACGACGGGCCGTATCAAGATCACGGGCCGAGCTGGCTCATGTAAACCACCGGCTCGAACGTGCCTCGGTCAAACTGGCCGAAGCCAATCTCATTCGTGAACGTTACGTTGGCTACTTCATGCACCAGTGCTCGCTCAATGTCGACAAACTCGACAAGTTCCGCATCAATATAAACCGCAAGCTCAAGGCCAACCGCACCGAAGAAGCCTATGTGATGTCATCGCGACCGCTGGAAAAAGAACTTGACGAACTGTACGAAAACTTCGATAAGGCGTTCCTAAACTTATACCCCAACTTCATCGAAGAATTCAACCGGTTGCTACAGCCCCAGGCCCGCTTCAATCTACCCAAAGACCGACTCAACACTCCGGTACGTATCTTTGCCCTTATACGACTTGGCATCACCGACATGAGCCAGATCGCCGGATTCCTTCACTACTCGGTCCAGACCGTCTACAACTATAAGAGCAAGGTGCGTAAGACTTCAGTACTCACACCCGAGGAATTTGAAGAAAAGGTAAAGAAAATAGGCACACTCGCCCAATAATCCCAGGTCGACACTCTCTAACAAAAAAGCACGGCATCCACACCGTTGCCGGGAGATGCCGTGCCGCCGGAGCCTATTCTCCGGATATCGGTTCAACAAATGGTTGTCATTGCTTCACAAGCTCAAAGTGACGGGTCTCCGGTTTGTTGACACTGTAAATGATATCGGTCAACAGATCCATCTGCCCCTGCATTGCCTCACGTACAGGCTCATGCATCATGGCGGCATATACCGGACGGCGCATCTTCATCCAGCCATCGCTCTCCAGGTCACGGTCCATCACCTCGATAGCGTGGCGGTTGTTGGCATTGAGCAGGCCACGCTTCTGGAAGAAACCGTGCTGACACCATACATACTCGCGCGTCTGGCGCTCCAACTCCCAGCGGCGCTCGTTAAGATGCATCACTGCCAGAGCCTGCTGATACTGGGGAGTAAGCGAGATCTCGGCCAGGTTGATACCCTCGGCAAGCTCGCCGCCACTCCATGTGCCGATCTCTTCACCGTCGATAAACAGCTTGTAGTCACCCTTCAGTCCGGTAACCTTAAGCAGTTCCTGATTCATCTCCTCCACAAATGGCACCACCTTGAATGCCTCGGCCTGGGGATGCGACATATTCCACCCCTGGGCTATGGTGTCGGCAGGATAAGGAAGAGAGCCGGCCAGATAGTCAAAGCTTAGTGTACGCCCCTTTTTCACCACATCGCTTACCTTACAGTTTCCGGCTTTGACAACGCGTCCCTTGCCGCCATCAATCTCCATGTCGGCTACCTTAAGGCCGGCCATACCCTGAGCCTTGAGGAACAGATAGGCCATCACCATGTGACCATGATTGTCGGGATGTATACGGTCGGTACCGCAGAGCGTAAACGACGAGTCGGCCTTCTGCTCCCTGAGGTTCAGCGCCTCCATGGGGCGGTTCCAGTCTATATGCTCCCAGCCGTATTTGTCGGCAGTCGCCATCTGATAGTCGACTATACGCTGTATGGTCTTGTTCTTGTCCTTGAAATTATCATTGGGGATCTGCGCGAAGTTGTCGTATGGAGATGTTCCCGCCATGACCATGCGTGTATCGGGTAATCCCTTGAAACGGTCGACCATATTCTCAAAGTTCGAGATACTTTCGCGGTACTTCTGTTCGCCAAATTCCACGGCATTGTCACCGTTATATTCAAAATACCCCGAGTCGTTCATGCCGAAGGTCACCACCAGCACCGACGGATCCTTGCTGAAGATATCATTATCAAGACGCTTGTTCATATCATAGGCCGTGTCTCCGCCTATGCCGCCGTTGAACATCGTGAGACGCATCTCAGGGAAACGCGTCATGTAATAGAGCCATATATACGAATGGTAATGACCACCGTCGGTGATCGAGTTGCCGAGGAATACCACACGGTCCCCCTCCTTGAAAGGCTTGATTTCCTGTGCCCGGACCGATGATACGATTGTCATCGTTACGGCCAAGGCCGATAAGATCATTTTTTTCATATGCAGGTGTTTTTATCAGTTATTTGTCTTTGCTACTCCGACATGCGAGTCGGCACATCCGTAATACAGATACCATGCTCCATCAAAGCGCACAAGACCTTCTATGAAGACCGTGCCTGCCGGATACTGGCCACTCTTCTCATAGTCGGCCTCAGGCTTGAAGAACGGCTCGTCAAGACGGGCTACCAGCCTCTCAGGTTCTCCGGCGTCAAAAAGAGCCTGGCCTCCGCAATAAGTGCCGGCGGCATATCTCACGTCGCGGTTGTCACCGGTGGCATTCTTGCCGTTATAGAGCATGACTATACCCTTATCGGTGAGCAGGGCGGGTGGCCCACACTCGGTAAGCTCGCTGTCAAAATATCCGTCACGCGGATCCATGACATGCAGCAACCCGCCGGCGGAATCCAACATAGGTGTCCAGTCGATAAGATTGTCACTGGTGGCGAGATTCACATATTTTTCACCCCAGTACATATAGTATTTTCCATTAATACGGGCTATCGTCTGGCGGTCACCGTCAAGACGCGTCACCACCGAGGCCGACTTGGAGAAATCATCGGCAAAACGGCCGTCATATGCTTTGGCAAATGCCGGTCCGTGCTTTTCCCAGTTCACAAGATCTCGCGATGTAGCTACTGCCAGGCGGGGCACCTTGCGGTTCCACTGGGTATAGAACATGACATAGGTGCCATCCTCGGTCATCGACACACGCGGGTCCTCACAGCCACCCGGACACTCAAGTTCACGCTGGCTGTCATCGGCTGGAAACAATACCGGCCCCGGCATATATCTGAAATCCACACCGTCGGCCGATGATGCATAACCTATTCTCGAGGTACGACTTCCTATGCCGGTAGCCGAGTTATCCTCGGCCCTGAACAGTACTATTATCGAATCACCCTTCACCGTAGCGGCCGGATTGAAGACATCGCTCTCCATCCATGCCACCGAGTCGCCCCTCATGGGACACATAAACTTCATTGTGGGGTCGGGTCCGAGAACCGGAATCCTGCTCACCCGCTCAAAACCGGTGATAGCCCACCCGTCGGGCACCGCCGCACGATCGCAGGCACCCGACATGATGCCTGCCACCAGAACATATAATCCAAATCTTTTCATCATAACCTTGTATTGTAATCAATCATACGAAGGGGGTAATACCGAAGTTCCCCACTTCTTGTCGGGTTTCGACGAAGTGGTGTAATCAAGCGTGGCTCCACCTTCAAGATCGCTCCAGTCCACCCACGTGCAGTCATGCTTTACTCCATTGAGTTTCAAGCCTGCAGTGTATATATTCTTCTCCGATCCACCTCTGATATTGATATCATTGCCGTTACCAAGGTGTATCGTAATATTCTCAAAAATAGGAGTATTGAGCGTAAAGCCTCCTATACCGGGTATCATGGGATACATACCCATGCAGGCGAAGACATACCATCCGCCCATCGTGCCAAGATCATCATTGCCAGGCAGACCATCAATAGCACTGCTGTACTGCTCGTTGAGCACACGGTTGACTATTGCCTGGGTTTTCCACGGACGGCCTATCCAGTTGTAAGTCCAGGGAATCTGGAAACTCGGCTCATTGCCACAGGCAAACCATTCGTCGCCATAGCCGGCGTCAAGACGGCGGAACAGGTAATCGAGACGTCGCTCGGCCTCTTCAGGGCCACCTATGATCTCTACAAGGCCACCGATATTATACGGCACCATCCAGAAGTAGTTGGGATAGGTCGACTCGCGCCAGTCGGCATCCAGGGGACGCCACGAACCGTCGGCATTGCGGCTCTGCAGCCACCCGGTCTCGGGATTGAAGAGATTCTTCCACGAACGTGCCACGCCGAAGTATCTCCAGCTCAGGAACTCATCGCCGCAGGCCCTCAGCGCAAACTGTCCTATGGCAAAGTCGCTTGTGGTGTATTCAAGTTGTATTGACGAGTCATAATATCCTTTTGAAAGATACTGTTCAAGGCCGGGACGGGTCTCTACCGTCTGCGACATGGCTCCAGGCTCCTCGGCACCTTTACGCATCACTGCCAGCAACTTTTGCGGATCATAGTTGCGGGCACCGAAAGCCCACGCGTTGGATACCAGCGCGGCCGACGGGTCACCCTGCATCACACCGGTCTCGATATTGGCCATCACCCAGCGGGGGAATGCCCCGCCCGACTGTTCGGCAAACTTCTGGTGTGATATCACGACATCCGATGCCACCTCCGGTTCCAGCATCGACAGCAACTGTATCTGAGTACGGTAAGTATCCCAGTTGCTGAACGATGTGTATTGCTTGCTGTTGGTCTTATATACGCGGTCGTCGGCTCCCATGTACTCACCGTTGACATCACTGCACACATTGGGATGTATAAGCACATGATACAGATGGGTGTAGAACTGCTCCACACGGTCAGGCTCAGAACCATTGACCTCGATACGCCCCAGACACTCGTCCCAGCGGTGCTCGGCGGCGGCACTCACAGCGGCAAAGTCCCATCCGGGATTCTCAGCCTTGAGATTCTCGCGGGCATTCTCTACCGAGACATACGACACACCTATCTTATAATCGACAGTATGACTGTTCTTGAGATCAAACGTAAAATATACGCCCGAGATGGCACCCTCGGCAAATCGTGCGCCCGGCTGTAGCTTCTCGTCCTTCCATATGCCGGTCTCCACCGCGTCACTGTCAAACTCAGCTACAAAATATACTCTGTATGGAGTCTCTATGCCACAGAAATTGCCCCCCATGGCATATCCCTCGCAGGAGTTTGGTCCCGTAACAACAACAGCCGCATTCTCGATAGGAGTAGCCGAGATTCCGGCACCTATGATCACAGTACCGTAACGTTCGTCGTCCGGAAAACCGTATCGGGCCATGCCGGTACGCTCGGTAACGGTAAGCGATGCATCTATATCATCCTGGACTCTGGCTCTATACAGGCCGGCATGTCCCTGCTCGTGAGACACGTTGACCCTGTGATCAATGATATTGCCGGGCGAAACGGTCAGTTTTCCCTTGAGCGGGAACGTAGGGAAATTTCCCATATGGGCACATCCGCCGCCACTAAGCTGGTTGATAACAAAACCACCCCGCTTGGCAAAATATGTAGGGGTAAACTGGACCATGCCGAAGGGGTATGTGGCACCCGGATAGAGATATCCCGATGTCAGTCCCACACCCTTGTTACCGATCAGTGTATTGACCTTGCGGGCAAAGCCGCCGTCAGCCGCGACGACAGCCAGAGAGGCCATCAGTGTAAACAGTAAAAACAGTCTTTTCATCATTCAGATCAATAGATAATACAACAATATGACGATCAAAAGCCCCTGATCTTTATTCGCCATTTGCGCCTGTGATACAAACCTACAAGCGGCTTAACGAGAAGGGGGCAGAACCGCAACGTGACGACGGCTCGGCCGACATTTCCAAAGTAAGTGTACCTCCATTCTCTATATCACTGTAAGTGATGTAGTTGAGATCGTAAGGCTCTCCATTGAGTTTCACCGACCGCACGTATATATTCTCCTGACTGTTACCAGGAGCCTCGATAGTGAATCTGCGACCATTCTCGAGCGCGATCGTCGCACGGCTAAACACCGGACTGCCAATAACATATTGATCGGTACCCGGACATACTGCATATATACCCAAGGCACTGAGCACATACCATGACGACATGCCCCCCTGGTCCTCGTCACCCGGGAATCCCTTGGGTCCCGAATTATAGAGGCGGCTCATGATATGCCGCACCCATTGCTGGGTTTTCCAAGGTTGGCCGACATAACAATAAAGATATGGCATATGCTGTATGGGCTGATTGCCATGGGCATACTGTCCCATGTCGGCCAACTGCATCTCCACCATCTCGTGGATCATCTGCCCATAGGTACCGGGATTGACAGTCGGGGGTAGTGTGAACACCGAGTCAAGTTTGGATACAAATGCCTCCTCGCCGCCATAAAGATCGACAAGACCCTGTATATCATGAAACACCGACCAATTGTAATGCCACGCGTTACCCTCACAGTATGGGCCTCCCCATTCCATCGGGTCGAACGGTTCCACCCACCTGCCATCCTTGTCCCGTCCACGCATGAATCCGGTAGCGGGATCGAATACATTGCGGTAGTTGTACAACTGTCGCTCGAAAATCTTCTCATAATGAACATTTCCGGTCATGCGTGCCAGTTGCCAGGCACAGAAATCATCATATGCATATTCCAGTGTCTGGGACGTGGAGCCCATTGACTCAGGATAAGGCACATAGCCCAACGTGAAATACTCCTTCCAGCCGGCTCGGCCATTGGCACCTCCCCAAGGGCCCTTGTTCATCACTTCGTGGGCATAGGCCCGGAGTGCCCGCTCCGGATCAAACGTGCGTATCCCCTTGACCCATGCATCGGCAAGCAACGAGATGGCGTGATTGCCCAGCATCCCTCCGGTCTCACCTGGACACGACCACGAAGGGAGCCAGCCACACTGGTCACAGGCATCGAGAAGAGCGTTCATGTAACGTCCCTGCATGGTGGGATGCAGGATATTTGTCAGCGGGAACTGCGATCTGAATGTATCCCAGAATCCATTATCGGTATACATATAACCGTCATGAACCTTACCGTCATACGGACTGTAATAGTATGGCGAGCCGTCGGGTCTCAGCTCGTAGAACTTGCGCGAGAACAGATTGGATCTGAACAGGCAGGAGTAGAACGTACGTCTCTCCTCCTCGGTTCCACCCTCAACCCGGATGCGTCCCAGGAGCCGATTCCACTCACTGCGACCACGTTCACGGGTATCCTCAAGCCGGCGGTCACCACCCAGCTCGGTATCGAGATTGACACGAGCCTGTTCGGCCGAGATGTACGATGACGCGGCCTTGGCCTGTACAATACTTCCCGGCTTGAAACGGAGATACGCTCCATATCCACGACCCACGCCTGTTGTACGGCCACTCATTATGCTGTCACCGGCATTCTCCCAGAGGCCCCACTCCTCGAACGGGAGGTCAAACTCTATCACAAAATAATTGCGATAGCTCTTTGCATCATTGAAGAAACGCTGATTGTTAACCCATCCGCTCACCGTACGACGTTTAGGGTCTATATGTATGGAACTACTTTCAGTATAGCCATCGATCACCAGCCATGCGTCGTCCACGCCATGGGGATAGCTGAAGCGCATATGTAGCCCACGCTCGGTGGGGGCCATCTCGGTTCTTATACCGTTATCTAACACCACACTATAGTATTCGGGGCGTCCGGTCTCGTTCTCATGGCTGAATTTCGTTGCCCTGGAGTCCTCGTTGACAACAAGATCTCCCGATACCGGCATGAATGAATATACGGCATAATCGTTGACCCACGGGCTGCACTGATGAGCCTGGGCAAATCCACGTATCCGGTCGGCCGAATAGCAATATTTGAAACCGTCACCATTGCGACCGGTCTGCGCCGACCAAAAGTGCACACCATATGGCATGCCGGTTGTAGGGTAGGTATTGCCATGGCTCAGACCATAGCTGGAATCCGTACCCTGCAATGTATTGACATAGCAGGTATAATCAGTTTCGCCACAAGCCCACAACGAGACCCCGGCAGTAAACAGAGTAACAAAAAATTTTCTGATCATAAATATTTGGCGGTTTATATCTATACGACGATCAACCGCCCGGAGATCATTACTTTCCGGCCACGATCCATACCTTACAGAAGCCTATACCCCGGCTATTATTTCCCGGTGAGTATGGAACGGATGTCATTCAGCTTGTTAAGCGCCGCCATTGGCGTCAGATTATTGATATCGATACCAAGCAACTCATCACGCACCTGGGCCAGGATCGGATCGTCAAGCTGAAAAAACGAGAGTTGCATGCCGTCAGGCGCGTCTATCGATGCCATGTCGCGGCTCGTAGGGGCCTTCACGATGGCCCCTTCATCTCCGCCGCCGCGCCTTGCATTTGATTCGAGATGCTTCAGCACCTCGTTAGCACGGTCTACGATTACACGGGGCATTCCGGCCAGTTTGGCCACATGGATACCGAACGAGTGCTCGCTGCCGCCGGGCTGAAGCTTTCTCAGGAATACCACCTTACCGTTAATTTCCCGCACCGATACATTATAGTTGACCACCCGGTCAAAGGTATTCTCCATCTCATTGAGTTCATGATAATGGGTGGCAAACAGCGTCTTGGGATGTTGTCGGCTCTGGTGTATGTACTCTACTATCGCCCATGCTATCGAGATACCGTCATAGGTCGACGTGCCGCGACCCAGCTCATCGAAGAGTATGAGACTGCGCTCGCTCATATTGTTGAGAATCGAGGATGCCTCGGTCATCTCGACCATGAATGTCGACTCTCCCTGCGAGATATTGTCACTGGCACCCACACGTGTGAATATCTTGTCAACAATACCTATGCGGGCCGATCGCGCCGGCACGAAACTGCCCATCTGGGCCATCAGCACATTGAGAGCCGTGGAGCGCAACAATGCCGACTTACCCGACATGTTCGGACCGGTGATCATCATCACCTGTGTGCCGTTATTATCCAGACGCACGCTGTTGGAGATATATTCGGTGCCTGGATCAAGCTGACGCTCGATTACCGGATGACGGCCGTCTATGATGTCAAGAATCAGCGAATCGTCAACAACAGGACGATTATAACGATTTTCCAACGCGGCTACGGTAAGGCCCGACAGACAATCGATCGTAGCTATGACCTTAGCATCGTCCTGCACGAGAGCCACCGCCTCGGCCACTGCGGTGACGACTTCCGAGTACAAGCGGGCCTCAAGAGCCTCGATCTTGTCCTGAGCCCCGAGAATGCGGTTCTCGTATTCCTTCAGCTCCTCAGTGATATAACGTTCGGCATTGACGAGTGTCTGCTTTCGTATCCACTCGGCCGGCACCTTGTCCTTATGGGTGTTTGTAACCTCTATGTAGTAACCGAAGACATTGTTAAAGCCTATCTTAAGGCTGGAGATGCCGGTGGCGGCAATCTCGCGTTGCACTATGCCGTTAAGATATGCCTTACCCTGGCTGGAGATATCACGCAACTCGTCGAGCTCGCGGTCTACACCACGGTTTATGACTGAGCCACGGTTTAGAGCCACGGGAGCATCCTCCACAATATCGTTCTTGATACGCTCCCTCACAAGGTCACATGGGTCGAGCTTACGAGCCATACGCTCCAGGGCCTGAATGCCCGAGTTCTCGCACAACTCCTTTAACGGCCTCACTATTGACAGCGCGTTGCGCAGCTGTATCAGTTCACGAGGCGACACACGTCGCTGAGCCACCTTGGATATCAGGCGCTCCATGTCTCCTACCGTTGCCAGAAGGTCACGCAAAGTCTCCCGTTCGTCGGGGTGCTTGAAAAAGTATTCCACGCAGTCAAGACGGTCATTGATAGCCTCCGTATCCTTAAGCGGAAAACGAAGCCAGGTCTTGAACATGCGCGCCCCCATCGGGGTTATGGTGCGGTCGATGACATCAAGCAGGCACTTGCCGTCACGGCTATTGCTTGCAACCAGCTCGAGATTACGCACGGTGAAATTGTCAAGCCTCACATAGCGGTCGGCCTCGATACGGCGTAGCCTCGTTATATGTCCCGTACGGGTGTGCTCGGTGATATCGAGATAATGCATGACCGCACCGGCGGCTATAATGGCAAGAGGCATCCCGTCAAGACCAAACCCCTTGAGCGTAGCTGTCTCAAACTGCTTGAGAAGCCGCTCTGTAGCCGTTGCCGGAGTGAACACCCAGTCATCAAGCCACGTTGCGAGATACTTCCCTGTGATGTCCGATGCATATCGCTCACCCTTTCCGCGCTCCACCAGCACCTCCTTGGGAGCATAGTCGGACAACAGCTTGTCGATATGCCCGGCCGGCCCCTGAGAGGCAAGGAACTCGCCTGTACTGAGATCAAGAAACGCCACACCCGCCTCATGACGGTCAAAATGCAATGCCGCCACAAAGTTGTTCTCCCTGTTGTCAAGTATATTGTCATTGACTGAGACTCCCGGGGTCACAAGCTCGGTGATTCCACGCTTCACAAGCGTACCGGCCTTTACTGTCTTGGGATCCTCCAGCTGCTCGCATATTGCCACACGCTTGCCGGCCCTCACGAGCTTTGGCAGATACGTATCAAGGGCATGATGAGGAAAACCGGCGAGTTCGACCGATGAGGCCGCACCGTTGGCACGCCTGGTCAAGGTTATGCCCAGTATCTCGCTGGCCGTTATGGCATCATCGCTGAAAGTCTCATAGAAATCACCCACACGAAACAACAACACGGCGTCGGGATGCTTGCGTTTCATCTCGACATACTGTCTCATAAGTGGTGTCTCTACTACTTTCTTAGCCATAACAGGATCACAGAATCAATCATTGACTAATGGCAATCAATCATTAATCTTCAGCTCCATCAGTCTGCTCAGGTACTTACCTATGATATCAAACTCTATATTGACAACGCTCCCCACCTTGACATCACCGAAGTTGGTGTGCTCGAAGGTATAAGGAATGATAGCGACACGAAAACTGTCACGCTCGCTGTCACATACCGTCAGGCTCACTCCATTGACTGTCACCGAGCCTTTTTCGACCGTCATATATCCCTTGGCCACGAGCTCGGGATTGACCTCGTAGACAAACTTGAAATAACGGCTTCCGTCAACCTCCTCTATATCGACACAGCGGGCGGTACAATCTACATGCCCCTGCACGATGTGTCCGTCCAGACGCCCGTTCATCATCATCGAACGTTCGAGATTGACACGATCCCCGGGCTTGAGAAGCCCCAGATTAGAACGGTCGAGGGTCTCCTGTATGGCGGTTACTGTATAAGTATCGTCATCAATTCTCACAACAGTAAGACACACTCCGTTATGCGCTACCGACTGGTCGATTTTCAACTCGCCGGTAAAGCCACATCTGAGCGTGAGGTCAATATTGCCGCCACGGGGCGTCACAGCCACCAGGACTGCGGCATCTTCAACTATTCCGGAAAACACACCTTAAAGAATTAGGAATTAAAAATTTATTTACCAACAGGATTAAATAATTAGGAATTAGGAATTCCAAACGGGAGTCTATCATAACATCAGCCATGAACCCGAAATTAAGAAAAGATATGCTAATTTCTAATTCCTAATTAATTAAAATCACTCCTCGTCTTCCTCCTTCATGTTGTGGAACACATTCTGCACATCCTCGTCCTCCTCGAGTTTCTCCAGGAGTTTCTCCAGGGTAGCACGCTGCTCAGCGGTCACCTCCTTGAGATCGTTAGGAATACGCACAAACTCCGACGAGATAATTTCGAAGCCATTCTCCTCCAGATACTTCTGGATATTTGAATAATCCTCAAAACCACCATATAGAGCGATGTACTCGCCCAGCTCCTCATCCTCGTCATTGATAAGCTCGTCAACACCATAGTCGATAAGCTCCAGTTCGAGATCATCCAGGCCTACTCCATCCTTGGGCTTGATCTTGAACAGGCTCTTATGGTCGAAGAGGAATGTCAGAGAGCCCTGTGTGCCGAGTGAACCTCCATGTTTGGTGAAGTATGAGCGCACGTTGGCTACAGTACGTGTATTGTTGTCGGTGGCCGCCTCCACAAAGATAGCGATACCAAAGGGGCCGTATCCCTCGTAGGTGATCTCCTTGTAATCGCTCGAGTCCTTGTCGGTAGCCTTCTTGATGGCACGCTCGACAGTATCCTTGGGCATATTGGCGGCCTTGGCGTTCTGCATCAGAGCGCGCAGACGCGGGTTACAGTCGGGATCGGGCCCACCAGCCTTGGCTGCGATAGTTATTTCCTTACCAATACGGGTAAATGTACGTGACATGTTACCCCAGCGTTTAAGTTTCCTCGCTTTACGATATTCAAAAGCTCTTCCCATTGTAAGTATATAATTTGTTTACTGATTTTTTTATCCGATTAAACAGTGATATTGAGATCTGAAAGATGAAAGTTGACAGTTGAAAAGATAAGGAACTATCAACCGTCAACTTTTAACTAACGAAGTTCGGCGCCGAGTTGCTTTTTCAGATTCTCGACGATACGATTCATAGTCGCATCGATGAGTTTGTCCTGTAGAGTCTTCTCATCGTCCTGCAGGGTAATGGAGATGGCATATGACTTCTTGCCCTCGGGCAGGTTTTTGCCCTCATATACATCAAACAGACGCACACCCCTCAGTAGACGTTTCTCGCTGTCACCAACCACCTTTATAACCTGGTCAAGAGTGACGGCGGCGTCAAGCAACAGTGCAAGATCACGCTGTACAGGCATTGTCTTTGGCAGAGCGGTATAACTAACTTTCTTCTTGAGCGACAGCTTCACCAGGGCATCCCAGTCAAGCTCGGCATAAACCACCGGCTGCTTTATTCCGGACATCTTAAGTACCTTCTTTCCAAGTATGCCCATACTGCCGAGAGCCTTGCCCGAACGTGTGGCTATAGACAACGACGCGCTGTAGAGGGCATCGCCACCCTGTTGCTTTAGAGTGATCTCACGGGGACTCACGCCCAGACGTGCCAGTACATTGGCGACGACCGCCTTCAGGTCATAGACCGATACCTCCTCGGCCTGATGGTTCCACGAGGCTTGACGCGACATGCCGGTCATCCACAGCGCCAGACGCGCCCCCTCGCTATATGGAGCCAGCGGTTTCTCGGCTGTAGACTCAGAGGCAGGATTGAAATGATATACGTTACCAAACTCATACATCATCAGATCCTGAGCCTTGCGGTTTATGTTATGCTCGATCGACTCAAGTCCGCCATAAAGTAGTGTGCGGCGCATCACGTTCAGATCGGTGCTCAACGGGTTAAGGAGTTTCACACACTCCTCGAGGGGCCACATCTCGTTGCCGGCATAGTAACGCTCGGCAGTAAGCGAGTTGTTAAGTATCTCGTTGAACCCGGCGGCGGTGAGTTGTTCGCTCACAAGACGGCGCAGATCATTAGCACTGTCGGTCAATGTCTTGTATGAAAGCGACGAGTGAACACGGTCACTTATCTCTATATTGTTGTAACCGTAGACACGCAATACATCCTCCACCACATCACATGGACGCTGCACATCCACACGATAGGTAGGTACCGAGAGATCGATCTCTCCGTCGCGGCGGCCTACAATATCGATCTCCAGCGAGCGTAGTATACCGTCCACTACATCCGGCTCTATATCCTTGCCTACGAGAGTATTGAGATACCCGTAGCCGAGAGTGACCGGGAACGGCTTGATCTCAGCGGGATAAATATCGACAATCTCGCCGCATATCTCTCCGCCGGCCAGTTCCTGAACCATCAGCGCGGCCAGTTTCAGATTGTACACCGTACCGTTTGGATCGACTCCACGCTCGAACCTGAATGACGAGTCGGTGTTAAGCCCCTGGCGGCGTGCCGTTTTCCTGACACTGGTAGGATTGAAGTATGCGCTCTCAATGAATACATCGGTGGTCGACTCGGTCACACCCGACTCCAGGCCACCCATCACTCCGGCGATACACATAGGCTCCTCAGCGTTGCATATCATCAGGTCGCGGCCGTCAAGTTTGTGCTCGACCCCGTCAAGAGTGACAAACGGAGTTCCCTCAACAGCGTTGCGCACCACGATCTCGCCCCCCTTGATCTTAGCGAGATCAAAGCAATGCAAGGGCTGGCCCATGGCGTGAAGTATATAATTGGTAATATCGACAATATTATTTATCGGCCTGAGACCGATGGTGGTCAAACGGTCCTTGAGCCACTTTGGACTCTCGGCAACCTTGACGCCACGTATCGTGACTCCCGAGTAACGCGGACAAGCATCATTATTCTCCACACTCACCTTGATGGCTCCGTCTTGACGCTGTGTGCCGAACGCATCCACCGCGGGACGACGCAACTGCGCGCCATCGGCATGACATGACAGCCAGGCGGCCAGGTCTCGGGCCACACCATAGTGTGAGGCGGCATCTATACGGTTAGGAGTGAGATCAACTTCAAGCACATAGTCGCTTGTGAGACCGAAGTATTCGGCGGCCGGAGTACCGGCCTTAACGCTCGGATCCAGAACCATGATACCGTCATGTGAAGCACCCACGCCGATCTCATCCTCGGCACATATCATGCCAAACGATTCCACTCCGCGTATCTTTGATTTCTTGATCTGGAACTCATTGTCGCCATCATAGAGTGTAGTACCAACAGTAGCGACAACAACAGTCTGACCTGCAGCGACATTCGGAGCGCCACACACTATCTGAGTAGCCTCACCATCACCAAGGTCGACGGTAGTGATATGCAGGTGGTCGCTGTTGGGGTGCTCGACACAGGTAAGCACCTTGCCTACAACTATTCCGCGAAGACCCCCTCTGATACTCTCAACCTCCTCGACACTGCCGGTCTCCAGACCGAGCGAGGTAAGCGCGGCCGCCAGTTCATCGGGTGAAAGGTCAAAGTCAATGTATTGTTTAAGCCAATTGTAAGAGATATTCATAGCTATGAATCTAATGTTATAACACGCAAAGATACGAGTTTTTTGTCACACTGCAAAAAACAAAATTCTCAACCCTGAATCCTACGTCAATAGGGCCAATAGGGTCTGGAGGCATTAGGGTCATTAGGGTCAATAAGGTCTTTAGGGTCATTAGGGTCATTAAGGTCTTTAGAGTCTTTAGACCCTTGACCTTAGGCCCCATGACCCTAATGACCCTAATGACCCTAATGACCTTATGGACCTTAAAGACCTTTTATTTCTCCTTGTCACGCTTGTTTTTTCTCAGCCTGTACATCCTTTCACTGAATCCCCCTTCCTCCAGAAAGTCAGATTCCAGTCTTTTGATTTGCTTAAAAAGCAGATAATCGGCCTGTTTGATCAATACAATCGCCATATTTGCTATGGTGATATCCGGCCTTGTTTCAGCTAATTTCAAAAAATATTCGGCATCGCTATGTTCGGCTCCCAGACGTCGCATAACAACATTTTGATTGCTCTCCAGACTCCATATAGAACCTCCCCGTGTCTTAATATAATCTTCATAATCTTCCAACAACTCCTTCAAACTCGCTTTTGCAACATTAAGCAGAAATATTTCAGACTTACTTGATGTACCCGATGTAGCTGTTCCCTCTATTATATTCTGTTTTCCCGAACGAGCGGCTTGTATCATTTGGTCAACAGTTCGATCTGATGGTTTCAGGAACTTATTGCAAAAGAAATATGTCAGCCGGTAGATAACGTCAGTTTTTTGATAGCTCAAAAGTTTTTTATAATCACCACGCTGAGGCACAAGTTGTTCCATAACAATTATTTTCCAACAAAAATAGGTCAAACCAAATCATAAACCAAGAGAATCCAACACAAAAAGCAAACAAAAAGCCAAAAATCCCCTAAACACCTTAACCCTAAAGCCCTTAAAGACCCTAAAGACCTTAAAGACCCTATTGACCCTAAAGACCCTAAAGACCCTAAAGACCTTAAAGACCCTAACCCCTCCCCGCCAATAGCCATCAAAAAACCGCCTCGGGCAAGAGTTTGCTCCGGGGCGGTTTCTTCCTATAACCTATACTAAATGCCGGCGGCATGAAAGCCGCCAGGCTCGTTTAGTCATACCGATTGATCAGTAACCGGGATTCTGAGTCCAGTTGGTATTGGTGTTCATCACCGCTGTGCCGATGGGATACAGACGCTTGTTCTTGTCATTCCATCCGTTAGGATTGATTTCCTTGACATAGAGACGCTCTTTCTCAAACTGGCCGTAACGTATCAGGTCGTTACGACGCCACAGCTCAGCGAAGAACTCGCGGCCACGCTCGTCAAGAAGATCCTGCAGAGTGAACGCGCCCTGTACATGGGGGGCACCCGAGCAGTCGCGCACCTCGTTGACAAGACCAGCCACGGTAACACCATTGGTGGCAGCGGCACCGCGCAGTATGCACTCGGCCTTGGTGAGCAGAATGTCGGCATAACGGAAGATGGGTATATCGTTGGTCTGGCGACGGCCATGTGTATTATACGTATTGTTGATAGGATACTTTACACACTCGTAGCCCGAGCACCATCCGTTAATATCCTTTGTTACGCTCATATCGATATCGGGTTTTTCAATAGTGATCTCCTTTGTGAATGTCACAGGAGCACCGTTATACATGAATCGCTCGTTGGTAAGCTCATAGGTAGAGGGATCATACACATATACATCGCCTCCAAGGATCGTCTTGGCACGCTCGTCGCCGGGAAGCTCTGTGAGCAGGTCGACCATATAAGGGTTAACTCGGATATTGCCGCCGCATGACTGTGTCAAAGGGAATCCCCAGTACGAATTGGCGTCATTCTTGTTCTGACGGAACTGGAAGTAACGGCCCCAGTCGTGTCCGTTATCAATATTGTAGGCTGTCGAATAGATAAAGTCCTTGTTGTTAAGCTTGTTGTCGGGGAAGAACTTCTTACGGTAACCGGTACCTACCTCAAACACGCCCGAACCGATGATATCATCACAAACTTTCACACAATCGTTAAGCTTGGGATTGGGTGTATCGTTGGTAACTGTGGTGATATCATTTGTGTATACACCCCAGTTGAGATACAGTTTGGCCAGCAACGCCTTGGCCATCCACTTGTTAGGACCGCCATATGTATTTAAGTTGTTCTCCTCGCTCAGATCGTCCATAGACTCCAGGAGTTCTTTCTCGATAAACTTAGCAACATCGGCGCGGAGTTTACGGTCCACCGGCACACCCTCCTCCTGATTGAACTCCAGGATAGGAACATCACCGTAGACATCCATAAGAATAAAGTGATAGAATGCTCGTACGGCACGTACAGGAGCCGAAGCAGGCACATAGTCGGTAGCATTGCCACTATTTAGCTCCAGGATAACGTTGTTACAGTAAACGATACCCGATGTCATGGCTGTGAAAGTCGACTCGTTGAACCAGTTGTCGGCATTGGTCATATGGAGATAGGGCAACGAATAGCGCACATCTCTGTAATCCGAGCCAAACGCTACCGGGAAAAATTCATCGCTCGACAACAAGATCTGCTCCTTGTAGTCACGGGCCAGGACATTCTGGAAATATGAGTAGCAGGCCTGGTACTTGCCAAGACTCGCTATGGGATTATCTGGAAACTCGGTATACTGGTTGTCGAGATCCACATCCAGGTCAGTGCAGGCGGTAGAGCCGGCAAGAAGAGCACCGAGCGAAAGTAGTTTGATATATGATTTCATATTGGTATTCATCTTAAAGCATTAGAAATTGATGTTTACTCCTACAATGAACTGGCGGGTGCGGGGGTAGCGGTTGATACGTGCGTCCCAGCCAGGCTCGAGACCGCCAAGATTGATCTCCGGGTCTACACCCTTGTACTTCGTGAGTGTGAACACATTGTTGCAGGTGGCATACAGATGGAGATTGTTGATCCAGCCGTCAAAGCAGTTGTTGAAAGTATAGCCGAGAGTGAGCGAGGCGAGACGGAAGTAGCTGCCGTTCTCAAGATAGCGGTCACTCGGTGCCTGGGCACGTGTATCGGTGATCTTCTGCTCGGTCCAGCAGTCGGCCAGGACATTCTTGCCGACAGCGACATTACCCACATTGCTGTAATAAGCGCGTGTAGCGTTGAATATCTTGTTGCCGAATGTTCCCTGGAAGAATGCATTAAGAGTCCAGTTCTTGTAGCGGAGCTCGTTATTCCAGCCCATCTGCAGTTTGGGCTGTGCGCTACCCTTGATCACACGGTCGTCGTTGGTGGGATTGTCGGTGGTGACATACTCACCGTTCTCGTCGACCATGCGGCCGCCGTTCTTGGGATCCTGACAATAGAACACCGAGCGGCCTGCATCATCATATCCTGCCCATTCCCACATGTAGAATGTACCCACGGGCTGGCCCTCCATCAGGCGCTGGATATTCCATGTATCCCAGCCGGGGATATCGGGATTGAGACGGTCGTCAAAGTCCTTTGAGAATTCACCGTTTGATAGACTCACGAGCTCATTGCGGTTGTGGGTGAGGTTAAGTGTGGTAGACCATGTGAAGTCGCGTGTCTGCACAGGCACGGCATTGATGGTCAGCTCTACACCGCGGTTGTTCATCTTGCCCACGTTGGCGGTCATCCACTCATAGGGGTAATGTACGGTCGATACACGGTAGTCGAAGATCATATCCTTGGTGTCCTTGTTATAATACTCGATGGTACCGTTGAGGCGACCGTTGAAGAATGCAAAGTCAAGACCGATGTTAAGCATCGAGGTTGTCTCCCACTTGAGGTTGTTGTTCTGGTTGCGGGCAGCGGTAAGGGTCTTATAGTACTGAACCGCTCCGGTTGCGGGATCATAGTATGGGAAAGTCTTGTTGTCGGTCCACTTGTAGAAGAAACGCGAGGTGTAGACATCAAATCCGGCCGAGTTTCCACTCTGGCCCCAGCCGGCACGAAGTTTAAGATCATTGAATATGCCAAGATCCTTGATGAAGCTCTCCTCGCTAAGACGCCATGCCAACGAGGCAGAGGGGAATGTGGCCCACCTGTTGTTGGTACCGAACGACGAGGCTCCGTCACGACGTACAGCGGCCTGAACGAGATATTTGCTACGGAACGAATAGTTTATACGGCCATAGTACGAGATCATACGCTTGGTCGACATGTCGCGCGACCATATCGGAGTCGTGTCATAGCTGTTGGCAAGGCCAAGGTTGTTCCAGCCTATCAGGTCGTCATAGAAGTTATAGCCGCGGGCACCGAAGCCGTCATTGGTCTTCCATTCCTCCCAAGAGTAACCGGCCATGAGACCGAGTTTGTGATCCTCGCCGAATTTCTTGTCATAGTTGGCATACAGCTCCATCAGCTTATGGGTCGACTCGGAGGTCTCGCGTGAAGCCTCGCCGTGACGGGCTTTCTTGGATGCGCGCTGGGTCTGGGTCGAATAGTAGTCCTTGTAGTCCCACTGGTGGTTGAGATAGTTGAAGTTTCCGTTAAGGAATAGACCGTCAATAATCTTGAGGTTGAACTTGCCTGTGAAATCGATGCGCTTGCTCTGTGACTTTGAGCGATCCTCGTAGATCATCGACATAGGATTGTAGTTCTGTGAGGCATATGTGCCCTCATACCAGCTACCATCCTCGTTACGCACGGGTACGAGCGGAGAGAAGTAATACATGGCGTCAAGAACCGACTCTCCGGTCTTGTCCATAGGCACACCCTGATGGTTGGAGATGCTTCCGTTCACCTGCAATGTAACCTTCAGGTGATCCTTTAACATCGAAGACTCCACCAGTGAACGGCCTATGAAGCGGTCCATGTTGGTGCCGCGTACGACACCGTCACGCTCCATGTAGTTGACACTGGCAGCATAGCGGGTCTTCTCGTTGCCGCCCGAGATAGAGAAGTTGTGGTTGTGGGCAAAACCGGTGCGGAGCACCTCATCCTGCCAGTCGGTGTTATAACCCAGGTCGTTTGGAAGTACGATTGATGCGTCCTGCCTGGCATACTCGCGTAGCTGGTCGCCGGTCATCATCTTGAGGTTGTTCATCGATGTCTCCCATGAAACATATCCGCTGTAAGTCACACGGGCAGGGCCGTTGCTTCCACGCTTGGTGGTGACGATAATAACACCGTTGGCGGCTTTCGAACCGTAGATGGCGGTAGCCGAAGCGTCACGCAGTACATCGATCGACTCGATGTCACTGGGAGCTATCAGTGAAAGATCGGCATCAGGTATACCGTCGATCACATACAGGGGAGAAGTCGAACCGTTGAGAGTCGAGGCTCCGCGAAGTGTTATAGATGTGGTTCCGGCATTAGGGTCGCTCGACTGGATGATCGAGAGACCGGCAACCTTGCCCTGAAGCATCTGGGCGGGATCGGTATAGATACCTACATTGAGATCCTTGGCGTTGACTGTAGAGATCGAGCCGGTAAGATCCTTGCGTTGCATCGTGCCGTAACCGATCACCACCACCTCGTCAAGCATGGCGGCATCCTCGGTCATAGCTACATTCAAGGTAGTACCCTTGACCTCAACCTCTTCGGTCTTATAGCCTATATAACTAAATACCAGTGTCTTACCCCCCCCCACAGAAATCGTATAATTTCCGTTGAAGTCGGTCGCGATACCATTGGATGTTCCTTTCTCGAGGACAGTAACGCCTATAAGCGGCTCACCGGTAGCCTTGTCGGTCACGGTTCCGCTCACCTTGTTTTGCGCAAGAGCCGATAGGCTCACAAAGGCCATGAGTGCCACAAGGGCAAACCGGGCCATAGTGCATTTGCTAAAGAAATGTACTTTCTGCATAGTGAATATTGATTGATTAATATAATTTGGTAATTAATTTCGATTTAAGGGTAACTCTTTACTCTTGGATTTCATGGTTGCCACACTTTGTGATTGTGCAGGAAACGGCTTGACAGGCCGGGGGTCCGTATTCAGACACTCTGCAAAATTAAATCCATCACCAGTAAAAATCACAAAAACTAAGTTAATATTAGTTAACGAGGCTATTAAATTCCGAGATATAATTAACATTTCTCAACTAAGAATTGATTCGACAATAAATTACGTCTCATCACTTCTTGAACATGATCTAAAATTGTATCTTTGCATTCACTTTAACGTCCGATTCATATTACCACACAAACTATTAATGATGACCGACAGACTGATGCTTATCATAAACCCTATCTCGGGCACAGCCGGCAAGGCCGGGCTGGCCGAGATGGTGACACGACATCTCATGCCGCTGGGCCATGACATCGACGTGCGATACACCACCTGCAGCGGCGATGCCACCCGCCTGGCCCGTGAGGCTGTTGATCTCGGCTACCGCGGCGTACTCGCCGCCGGCGGCGACGGCACCATCAACGAGACTGCCCGCGCCCTGTGCGGTACCGGTATTCCACTCGGCATCATTCCTGCCGGCTCAGGCAACGGCCTGGCACGTCACACAGGCATACCCGTAGATCCTGAACTATCTCTTGAAATCATCAAGCAAGAGCATCTGGAAGATGTCGACTATGGCACAGTCAACGGCTCGGCATTCTTCTGCACAATGGGGGTGGGTTTTGACGCCGCCGTGAGCCACCGCTTTGCCCGACAACACAGACGCGGCAAACTGATGTATGTTAAAAGCGCCATCAACGAGTTTGCCAGCTATAACCCCGAGACATACACATTGAGCGCCAACGGTAAACTCATCACCCAGCGCGCATTCCTCATAGCTGTAGCCAATGCCTCCCAGTATGGTAACAATGCCTACATAGCCCCCGAGGCTTCTATCACAGACGGCCTGCTCGACGTCACCATAATACATCAGGGCAACCCGATCGAGACAGCACGCGTAGGCATAGACATGATGACCGGATACATCAACAAGAACATGCTTATCGAGACTTTCCGCACCCCATCGCTGGTTATATATAGAGAATCAGACGGCCCGGCGCACATTGACGGTGAGCCGGTTGACATGGGTCCGATACTCGACATCAGATGCCATCACTCAGCCCTGAGAATGTTCACGCCACGCCACCACGCCACATTCAAACCACTGCTGACCCCCATAGCATCGACACTGAACGACTGGCGCATAACCCTGCGCCACCTCCTACACATCTAACCCCACACACCGCAAATTACGAGGATTACGCAAATTAGAATTAAAAAACATCCGGATAGTCAAATAAAATTTGTGCAACTTGCGGTTAATGACTGTTTGCGGTCAAGGACACATCTCCAGCTCCAGTGTACCACCCGAGATGATATCTGCATGTGACAACACCCGGCCGTCATAGGACACACCATTGAGCCGCATCCATCTCACCTGACGGTTTTCGGCCCCGGCTCCATGGGCCAGTATCGTGAAATCAAGGCCATTCTCAAGATGTATCACCATCCGCTCGAAAGCCGGACTTCCGATAACATACTCGGTAGTCGCCGGACACACCGGATAGAATCCCATCGCGGCAAACACATACCATGCCGACATCTGGCCGGCATCGTCATTGCCCGACAGCCCGCCGGGACTATCCAGATATTCCGTAGCCATCACATGACGCACACGCTCCCGGGTCTTTGCCGGCTCACCCACCGATGCGGCCATCCAGGCAACCTGGTGACACGGCTCATTCCCATGCCAGTAACGCCCCTGGTCGAAGAGCGAGTCAAGTTTTGCTATGAAAGCCTCGCGACCGCCACACATCTCGACAAGACCATCGACATCATGAGGCACATACCAGGTATAATGGCACGGCGCCCCCTCGGTGATATAACGCTGGAACTTAAACGGACAGGCCTCGTCGCCCGACACCCACCGGCCATCGGCATGACGTCCGCATGCATAGCCTGTAGCCGGATTTATGACATTACGGTAGTTGAGCGAGCGCCGCGCCAGCTCCACGGCATCGTCGGTATAGCCCAGATCATCGGCAACACGCGACAACGCAAAGTCGTCAAATGCATACTCCAGCGTTCGAGACACCTGTTCACGCTTGTGATATGCCCATGGCACACTGTCTTCCACCGGTATATAACCATATCTCAGATAGCTGTCAAGAGCCCTGCGCCCCTTGCCGTCACGATACTCGGCACTGTCCGACGGGGTTTCGAAAGCATTGCGTCTCATGAGCCGGTAGGCACTCTCCATATCGAAGTCACGCACCCCCTTGACCCACGCATCGGCGATAGCCACCGTACAGTGGTCACCGATCATGGCGGCAGTATAGCTGTTCCAGCATGGAAATATCGGCAACCATCCCCCCTGCTCTCCCTTTGACACGAGCGACTGCATCATGTCGGCTGTCATTGACGGATGGGTGATGACCTTCAACGGATGCAACGCACGGTAGGTATCCCACATCGAGAAATCGTCATACATCGACCTTCCCTCGGGCACGGTAAGCGTCGCGCCACTGCCGCCAAAGGCCTTGTAACGGCCATCGGCATCATTGATGACTCGCGGCAACAGACTCGTGCGGTACAGTGCTCCGTAGAACATGGCGAGAGCATCAGGATCACCTCCCTCGACCTCGATACGTCCGAGATCGCGGTTCCATACATCTTCAAGATCGGCACGGGCCCGGTCAAAGTCCCAATGCGGGAGCTCGGCCGCAAGATTGGCCTCGGCCCCGGCCTGGTCGACAAACGAAGATCCCATCCTGACGGTTACCGTATCACCGGCCTCGACATCATAGCCAAGATAGATACCGATCTCGGGTCTCATCGATATTCCGCCGAGACCCGCCATGACCGTATCTCCGCAATATGCGCCATACTCGGCCACCGGGCGATCAACATGCAGGGTGAAGTAGCCGCTGAATCCGGCCGGCTCACCCTTCCCCTGATAGATACGGTGTACCGGATTTGCCGCCGACACCTTGCCGGTATGAGGCTCGACCGAGATCGTACCCTGAGCCTCGTCGCTGTTGGGATTGACTACAAGCCAGGCCCGCCCGGGACGATCATAGACCAGACGCAGTATACCGGCACGCGAGGTGCCGGTCAGCTCGGCAACAAGATGTTCGTCAGGAAGCTCTACACGGTAATATGACGGAGTTGCAATCTCTGTGTCATGGCTGAAGCGCGACCCTCGCAGATCGGGACGCGTACGCAGTGTGCCCGTCAGCGGCATGACCGTGAACGAGCCGTAGTCCTGAGTACATCCACCCACAATCCAGTGACTGTTGCGGAATCCCTGTAGCAACGAGTCGGCATAGTAATATGGCGCGATACATTTATGCTCGGTATCACGTGTCTGCGGAGTCCACAGGTTCATACCATGGGGAGCAGCCACAGCCGGGAGCGTCTGCCCCAGCTCCTCGGTCTTCTTGCCGAAGACACCGGCCGTCAAAGTCTCGCTATGGGCTGTCCCCACGCGCGTATCAACGGTACCGACAGGACCGGAGGCTAAGACCACCGCTAAAAGTACTGATGTAACCATAATATTATCAAGTATAATCGCTATATGAAAGAATGATGCCGGATAAGAAAAACTTCGCGGCTGGCATGAAATGAAAGCCACTTCATACCGGCCGCGAAGCTACTTATCTTTAAGAGCCGGTTCGACTCAGTAGTTTATCTTCGTGCAAAGCACCGTCACTTTACTTCCCATGTCTCTCCGGCGAGGATCATGTCGCGCAGACCACCGAAGCCCTTGCGCGCACGCACCTCGGACACCTGGGCCATCACCTCGTCATTGTAGCTCGGCGAGGCCACATCGCGTATCACGCCAAGAGCCAGCGGCAAGTCGTGGCCGTCCATCATGGCCAGCTGCTGATGCAGGAAGTTACTCTCGCAGTGGGCGTCATGAACCAGCACGTCATCAACCGTATAGCCATCCTCTCCCACTGTAACGGCCTTCAGCAGAAAGCCGTCTCTGACGAGTCCGCGACGGTTGTCTGGACCGAAGAGCATCTTCTCGCCATGGCGCAGGTGGATAGTACGCTCGGCACGATGCTCCCTGTCGGTGATGAAGTTGTGAATACCGTTGTTAAAGATCACACAGTTCTGGAGTATCTCCACCACCGACGCTCCCTTGTGGCGGGCGGCGGCGGCAAGCACCTCCTGCGAGGTCTGCAACTCGACATCGATCGAGCGGGCGAAGAAATTGCCACGGGCTCCGAAAACTAACTCGGCCGGGATAAACGGATCCTCGGTCGTGCCGTAGGGCGATGACTTCGACACAAATCCACGGTCGCTCGTAGGAGAGTACTGGCCCTTGGTAAGTCCATATATCTTGTTGTTGAACAACACTATGTTGATATCGATATTGCGGCGCACGGCATGGATAAAATGGTTTCCGCCGATGGCGAGTCCGTCACCGTCTCCCGATATCTGCCATACGGTCATCTCGGGATTGGCCACCTTGAAGCCTGTGGCGATAGCCGCCGCACGGCCATGGATGGTATGGAAGCCATAGGTGTTCATGTAATAGGGAAGGCGCGAGCTACAGCCTATGCCCGATATCACCGCCGTCTTGCAGGGGGGCACGCCCACTGCGGCCATGGCCTTGTGTAGGGTATTGAGGATGGCGTGGTCACCGCAACCGGGGCACCAGCGCACTGATTGACTGCTCTTATAGTCGGTTGCACAGTATGTCTTGTTCTCTTCCATGGCTTACGAGTTTTGGGCTTCTGAAATAATACGTTTTACGGCATCCTTGACTTCCTGGATCATGAATGGCTGACCCTGTATCTTGTTAATGCGCTCGATCTTTATCTCCGGCATCCTGGCCTGCAGAAAATCGGCCATCTGGCCGGTATTAAGTTCGGCTACGATCACCCGCTTGTAGCGGCCGAATACCTCGCGGGTGTTGGCCGGAAGCGGATTGATATAGCGGAACTGGGCGAATGCCACCGGCTCACCTTCGCGACACAGCTCTTCGGCGGCCGAGCGAAGGTGTCCGTAGGTGCCGCCCCAGCCCACGAGCAGAGTATCGGCACCGGTGTCACCGAGAACCTCAAGTTGAGGAATATCAAGAGCTATGCGCTCGATCTTCTCACGACGCAGATGTACCATCTTCTCATGGTTGACCGGATCGGTCGAGATGGCACCTGTAGCCGAGTCCTTCTCCAGTCCGCCAAGACGGTGGGCAAACCCCTCGGTACCGGGTATAGCCCAGTAGCGGGCGAGAGTCTTTTCATCGCGCATATAGGGTTGCCATGTATCACGTAGATTGTCAGGGACATAACGGGGTTGGATCACAGGATACTCATCCTCGTCGGGCACACGCCATGCGCTCGACCCATTGCCAATGAATGCATCACTGAGCAATATTACAGGGGTCATGTGCTCGATGGCTATGCGGCATGCCTCGAAAGCCATGGTGAAGCAGTCGGTAGGAGATGCCGGAGCCAGAACCACAAGAGGCGACTCGCCGTTGCGGCCATACAGGGCCTGCATAAGGTCGGTCTGCTCGGTCTTGGTAGGTAGTCCTGTCGATGGACCGCCACGCTGTACATCAATGACTACAAGCGGAAGCTCGGCGATCACGGCCAGGCCTATTCCCTCACTCTTGAGCGCCAGGCCGGGACCGGAGGTCGAGGTCACGGCAAGGTTACCGGCAAACGAGGCTCCGATGGCCGAGCACACGCCGGCAATCTCGTCTTCCATCTGCACGGCCTTCACTCCGAGATCCTTGCGCTTGGCAAGCTCATGCAGTATGTCGGTCGCGGGAGTGATAGGATAACTGCCCAGGAAGAGGGGACGGCCCGACTTCTCCGAGGCCATGATCAGGCCCCATGCCGTGGCCGTATTGCCGTTGATATCGGTATATACTCCTGATCGTATATCCTCGGTCTCGATACGGTAGGTCGATACCGAGGCATGTATATTGTGTCCATAGTCATATCCGGCCTCGAGCACACGGCAGTTGGCTTCATAGACAGCGGGCTTCTTGGCAAACTTATTCTTCAACAAGTGCTTGACAGCGTCAAGTGGACGGTCGAACAGCCAGCATACCAGGCCAAGAGCAAGAATATTACGACACTTGAGCATCGACTTCATGTCCATGCCGGTATCGGCCAGGGCGGCCTTGGTCATCGACGTGACAGGAACCTCGACCACCTGTGCCGTGATGCCAAGCTCCTTGATGGCATCCTCGGTCTCGAACATAGCCTTCTTCAGGCCATCGGCCTTGAATGTATCTATATCAATAATTACAACACCGCCGGGAGCAAGAAACTTTATGTTCTGCTTGAGAGCCGCCGGGTTCATCGCAATAAGCACATTACACTGGTCGCCGGGGGTGTGAACGCCCGAGCCGACGCTAACCTGGAATCCCGACACTCCGCTTAGCGACCCCTGGGGGGCACGTATCTCGGCCGGATAATCGGG
The DNA here is from genome assembly GCA_964018905.1 of uncultured Muribaculaceae bacterium. Lineage (GTDB taxonomy): Bacteria > Bacteroidota > Bacteroidia > Bacteroidales > Muribaculaceae > JAAVFS01. Next base: position 54,675 of record CAXHRO010000012.1, on the reverse strand, counting down.
AAATGTTGATACTGAGCAACCCAGTCCGGCCGACACATTGGTGAACATATTGCCGGCGAGCTGCATACCGTCGCCTGAGTCTCCCGAGAATCGCACCACGACCTTCTCGAGTTCTTTGACGCTTGTATTCATGATAAAGAAAATTGGTTTAATAGAATTTTGACGGCAAAATTAGAGGTTATTCCCAATCCTCCAAAACTTTTAAGCCGAAAAATCACCCACTCCCACACTCTTTTTAGCATATTGACAAAAAACGACCCCGCCAGGCGCTATGCCTGCACGGGGTCATCACTATTCTTATGGGTCTATTATAATATCTCCATCTGGGTGAAGTGGATCTGACCCGGTTTGGTGCTCTCGGTACCGTATTCACCGAGTGCGCCGACTGTGAATGTAACCTCGGTAGCATCTCCTGTCCAGGTGATCGTCTGGTCGCCCGAAGCCTGCGCTCCAACCTGGCCCGTGCTGCAACTGAGCTTCGTATAGCGCTTGCCTATTGTCGAAGTGTTAAGCGTAAACACTATCTTGGTCATGCGGTCCCCCTTGACCGTAATGGTGTTATTGGCATATACACGGGCAGTTATGACTTCATTATATGTATTAGGCTGGGGTTTTGTCGTCCCACCTGCCTTCTGGATATCTATAGTATAATTACCGGCATTAGTTATACCGGGGAGCGTAAGCTCCCCACCGGTGACGGTAACCGCACCGGTGGTCACGGGAGGTGTCGGAGGATTCGGGTCTACAACCGATCCGCCTTGACCACCCTCGCCCAGCACTTTCAGGTTCTTGACCTCCCAGGTATCGGCGCCAGCGGCTGTACTGCCATATTTGAAGGCGATCTGGATACGCTTTCCGGCGAAAGCCGAAAGATCAACATTTCCTGAGTTTACAAATGTCCAGGCACCGGCCACAGGCCACGTAGGAATCTGGAGCATAGTCCACTCGGTCGTGCCCTCGATGCGGGCACACACTCCACATAGCTGCTTGAGCGTGGTCTGGAACTTGGCCGCATGGTCGAATGTCAACGACGGTGCTGTAGTGCCCGCAAGGTCGATCACAGGCGACACCGCATAAGCCTCAGCGGCTGTGGCAGCATCATTGATATAACCCGAGCCATTAAGGTAACCTCTACCTTCATACACCTTCCACACCCATATCGTGGAATTATCGACAGTCCAGCCATCGGGAAGTGTCTGGTCGCTCTCGTTGAGCGAACTGTATATGGCTGTCACCTCGGGAGGGGTGGGAGTCTCGCCTCCACCTTCACCGAGTTCAAACTCGCTGATGCTCTTCACGCCGTTGACACCAAAGTATTTCTCGAGCGAACCGAGTACCTTGACCGAACGTCCGAGATTCTCGGGATGATCCTTAAGATTGACAGCCGTACGCACCGCACTGCCATTAGTGAGCTGTAATGGAACACACATGGTATAGTCGGTGACATCGGGTGTCAGCGCGATGAGCACGTTGGCGGGATTGGCATTGGCTGTACCGAATACCGACTCGGTCTTGATATCCTTGTCAGCGATAAATCCTACGATATAGCCTGTAACCCAAGCCTGAGTACCGCTTCCGGTACCGGATAGAGTCTGTGTCACATTGTAGGGAGCATCCTTGGTGCCGTCACCATCCTTAGCACTGCCGTCGTCAATGGTCACTCCATCGATCCTGAACTGGTCGACCGTACCCTTGTTGTCGGTGATACCCCAGCTGCCAAGGTAGCTGTCGAGAGTACCGTATACCCATATCTGGCGCTGGTAAACGTCGGGGTTGTCACGCAGAGCGCCCACCTCGCGAAGCTTGGAGCCCTGAGGCAACGACATCACCAGACACTTGGCCACATCCTTGCAGTCAGGATCAGGACCTATCACCATGGTGTTGGCCAGTGTGGCCTCGGCACCCCACTCCACATCACCGCTCGATGCGATGCTGGTAACCTCGGGAGCTACCGTGCCCACTATATATCCGGTAACCCAGCCTGTAGCCTTGCGGCCGTTGGCCTCTACATCGATAGCCTCCTCCACGGTATAGGGATTGTCCTTGCCGCCGGGAGCTATGGTAGGATTACCGAAGTTCATACAGCCGGCATAGTCTATAAGTGTCAGTTGCCAGCCTGTAGTACCATAATAACCAAGGATGCAGACTACATCACCGTCACCCTCGGGAAGGGTCATGTTCCAGAAGTCGCTGTAGCCGCTCGTGCGTACAACTATCTCCGAGCCCTCGCTGTCAATAAGTTTACGGCTTACGCCACTCGACTGATACTCCGAGAACAGCTCCTTGCCACCCTCCTCGAAGTGTACGTTGTTCAACTTAACGAGCTGGCTCTGCCACTTGCGCAGACCGGCGGCATCGCTGGCGAGTTCGCTGAATGTGTTCACCTGGATCGTATCGACGAGCGAGGCCTGTGGAAGTCCGTTAAGCTCGATATGAGAACGGAACACCTCCAGAGGCATGAACGAAGCCTCCCATACGCTGCCGTTCTCATACCACTCGGCCTGACCCATCTGCAACAGACCGTTGTATTTGCCTATCTGCATGCCTGTGACATCGACCACGATCTCCTGGCCAACACGGTAGTTGACATACAGATCGTAGGTGTTGATCGAGAATGCCAGGGCGGCGGTCTCGTCCTGGATCACCAGGCTCTTGAACACGTTGCCGGCATCATCGTTGGAGCACACACGGCCATGGATGATGTAGTGGTCGCCGTTATCCATCGCAGGGATATAGGCCGGCTCGGCCTCAGGATCCTGAGCCATGCCGTATATATAGTTGGTCTCGTCCGACCAGAACTTCTCTTTAAGTTCCAGAATGGTGGTGTTGGGTGTGTTCGCGGCCTCGGGAATGTTGACGGGCACGGGATCGACATCCATGTTACACCCGGTGAAAGCTATCGCGCCGACAGCGGCGATGCCCACCATGTATGATTTTATAATATTCATATCAGGATAATCTTCTTTTTGGGGGATGGATTAGTCAACTTTCTCGTAGAGTCTGGGATATACGCCACGCGCATCCGGATAAGCGCCAAAACTATTGTACGTGGGGTCATACTGCAGGGTCTTGCCCATGGCTACATTGGTAACCGACACTGTCCCGTCGCCATTGGCGGTTATGGTCCATGTGCTTCCCTCTACAGCCGTGGCGTCAAGGTTGAAGCTGTTGTAAGTTCCGGTCATATAAAGATAACGGCCGTCCGACTGCTGGATAGTATAGCCGTCCGATACCGCTGTTATTGTATATACACAATCCTCGGGGACAACAACGTCAGCAGCTGTCTCGTCAACATCCGACGCCTGTATAAAACCATAGTTTGATGTAATCACCTTGCAGGCCTTGCCTCCGGCTATGAGCGCGTAGCTTTTTCCCGAAGTCACTGTGGTTACAGCCCTGAATACACCGCCGGCCTCTGGCTTGGGCATAGGCTGGCCGTCAAGAACATAGTCGGTCAAAGTCTTTACACCGGGACCACCACAGTACTTGGCGATATTACCCTTTATAATAAGTTCCTTGCCAAGCGCATCGGGATTCTGTGCCAACGACAGGGCGGCGCGCATGTCGACAGGAAGCTGCACGCCCACACACATGCCGGCATCGGTGCAGTCGGCCGTCGGACCGATCACAAGGTTGGTCGTGGCGGCATCGGTAAGACCGAAGTTCGTAGCCGACAGCAATGTCGACACTCCGTCACCGGTAGGCATGGAGCCCACAATGTAGCCTTTCACCCACACCTCCGACTTTACCGGATTTTGGGTATCCGTTGGATTGAGTGCAATAACCTCGGCTACGCTGTAAGGCTTGGCCTCGGTGCCATCACCGCCATCCTCGCCGGGCTGGTCGGGATCGGGGGGAGTCACAGCCTCGTCAAACCCTATGCATCCGTCAACGTCATTGAGGATAACCTGCCAGTCGGTACCATAATAGCTCAGGATACCCACTACCGAGCCTGTGCCCGAAGGAAGTATCGCATGGGCAAAATCGGCATACGAGCTGTTACGCACATTGATGCGGTTTCCGGCGGCATCCTTGACATAGCGGTTGGCATTGGACGATCCGGCAAACTCCTGGCCGGCATCCTCGAAGCTCACGCCATCGAAGCGCACCAGCTGGCTCTGCCACTTCTGCAGTCCCTCGACCGAGTTCTTGGCATCCGTCACAGTCGGGATATCGGTGAGGATGGTGTCGATACGCTCCAGGCGGGCAAGCCCGTTCTGCTGGGCATGCTCGGCAAAGAGTTCACTGGTCATGAAGGTCATCGAGGGAGCATTGTTGTATGTACCCTCGGCACCCACCTGCAACAGCCCGTTGTAACCGCCGATCTTGAGTCCGGTCATGTTCACGACGATCTGCTGTCCCTGCTGGTAGGTCTCATACAGGTCATAGGCGTTGATGGCCACGGTCAGAGCACCGGTCTCGTCCTGGAGAACAATGTTCTTGAACACGTTGCCAGCCTTGTCATTGCTCACGACACGGCCGGCGATGATGATGTCGCGGCCATTGCGCTGACCCACCTCGGTCACATAGTTACGGTCAGTCTGCCACACATCGGCCTTGAGGGCGGCGATAGTGGTATTGGGTTTGATGGTAGCCTCGGGCTCGATCATCGGGGGACGCTCCAGCTCTCCGTCACATGACGTGAACCCCACGCCGGCGGCCGACATCATCAGGGCTATATATAATAAAGATTTTTTCATTTCTGCAAGTTGTTTATATGTAATACTCGATACTCTTAGAAGCGTATACCAACGTTAAGGAACACTCGGGTGCCCTGGGCATAGGTGTAACGGTTGGGCCAGCGGCTACGGTCATAGTCATCGCTCTTGAGGCGCGACTGCTCGTAGGCATAGGTGACGATATCGGTATTGTTGAGTACGTTGTTGACGCTCAGGTTGAAATTCATCGACACCTTGCGGTTGATGTACAGGAGCTTGCCTATCGACAGGTTGAGCACAAATGCATCCTTCAGCTTGTCCTGATGAGTGAGTTCCACGATCTTGGCCTCAAGCTCGGCAGGGGTAGGATACATCTGCCACAGGTTGGGGATAGCCTCATGGTAGCGGGGCGACAAGTTTACATAGCTGTCTCCCATCCAGGTACCGTTGACATTGAAGAACCAGTTCTTGGGTGCGGCCCAGTCCAGGGCGAGGTTGCCTACTGTCTGGGGAGTCGATCCGAGGAAGAAGTTCTTGAGATATACCGTGTTAGATACATCCTCATACATACCGTTGTCGATAACGCGTGTACCGGTGGGGTTGTTCTTGTACTGCGAGCGGCTGTATGTGCCGGCAAACGATGCCGTGAGCGAGGGAGTGATCTTATAGGCCATGCCCAGCTCGACACCCTTGTAAACGCGCTTCACACCCTGCAGCACATAGTATATCGACGAGCGATAGTCGTCGTCATAGAACATGTTGCGCTCGGTGGCGTCATCGATCATTGTGGCATATGCCGAGATCGAACCACGGAAACGGCGGTAGTTCCACGAATAAGAAATATCACCCGATAGTATCCGCTCGCTCTCGGGGTCATTGACGATTCCCGCACGGTAACGGGGTGTGAGATAGAGCACATCGGCCAGCGGTGCGCGGCTGCCATACTGCCCGTGTACCGAGAAACTGTTGCGGCCGTCCAGCTTGTATATGGCACCAGCCTTGATCATGGCATCGTCAAATGTCACGATCTTGCCCTTGCCCTTCGAGTTTAGAGGGTCACGGCCTGTGCGCATATGACCATCACGCTGGTACTGGGTATAATCGATCTTGAGGCCATAGTAGATGTCCCACTGAGGCAGATTGATCATATTCTGTAACCACGCATTGGCACGCATGGCATGGATATCATAGTTGTAGCCGAACTTGTCACCTGTGTAGACCTTGCGGTCGGGGTGGTCAAGGTCATTCTGCATCAGGTCGGGGTTGATCGACATGTACTGGTCGCTGAATGTCTCGTAGTCATACCAGAACTCGCCGCCAAGCAGATCGCGCACAGTCTTGTAGTAGCTTGCCTTGGTATAGTTGAACGACACGCCTCCCTGCAGAGTGAACACGTCATTGATACGGTGGTTGATCAGAGAGTTGAAGATAACATTCTTCTGGTTGCTGTGCTGATTCTCCAGGATATAGCTCGATCCCTTCTGGTTGTCCTTGTTGGCCGGATCGAGGTTCTCAAGATTGTTGAGATAGTTGGCCTGGTAGAGATTGTCCCAGTTTATCTGGCGGAAGGAGTCGTCGGTCTGCCACAGACGGGTGTAATAGTCGGCCAGCGCTGGATCATCGCTGAAGTAGCTTGGCAGATAACGGTAATAGTTGGGCATCGGATCGGCGGCCTTGTAGCGCTCGATGCGTGACTGCTGATAGTTGACTACGCGGAACATCAAGCCCGTGTTCAACGTCGTGCGGTCACTCGGCTTGAAGATCCAGTTGAGCATCATCGTGGGATCAAACTGCTCGCGTATGCGGGCCGAACGCTTCTTGCCGTTCTGCCAGCCCCAGTTGGGGTTGTAAAGGTTGTCGCCTGTCAGGTCGAATATCTCCTGATATGTACCCGATGTGGCAGCGCGCTGTATCGGTGCACCATAGGCGGTAAGAGTAAGCGAGTTCTTGTTGTTCAGCACCTTCTCCAACGACAGGAACAGACCTCCCGACTTATAGAATGTACCGGGCACGACACCTTCGTCGCTCCAGCGTCCTATTGCGCTCACGGTCAAGCCCCAGCCATCCTGGCTTATGCCGGTCGAATAGGTAGCCATAGCCCTAAGCATATAATTGGAATTGGTATATGCCACCGAGCCGTTGAAGCCAGGCGCATAACCCGAGGTAATCGTATTGTAGTTAGTGGCACCACCTATCGAGCCGAAACCGAACGACGATGCATCCATACCTATCGAAGTGGTCTTGTTGCGGAATGCGCGTGAGGTCATACCTCCGAGCGACGCGAAGTTGAACTGTCCGCGTATCAGGTCATTCATCTCTATACCGTTGACCGACACCGACTGGTAAGAACTCTCATAGCCGCGATAACGGAAGTACATCGGGCCGAAGTTGAAGCTCGCCGTGTTGAAATAGATGTTGTCGCCCGATCCGGTCAGCGTTGCGATCGACTGCGAGTCATCCTCGTTCTCAAGCATATTCTCGTCAAAATACATCTCCTGATTCTCCTCATAGTAGGCCGAATTGGAGTCGGTGCTCTTCATAGGCACCTCTCCCACACTGACAGTCATATCGTTGAACAACTCGGCCTCGATCATGGCATCGGCATAGCCGTAGGCTATGACCTGAGCGTTCACTTTGCCGGGAGCGGCATTGCTGATGAGGAAATCTCCGGCAGGGCCGGTAGTCACTGTAATCCCTTGTTCGCGCAGGGTCACCAATGCTCCTGCCACAGGATTACCGGTATCGGCCGCTACTACTGTTCCGGTCATACGGGCCGACTGGGCCACGACCGGCATCACAGCCGACAACAGTAACATAATGAACAATTTAAGTTTCATTGATTGATTTTATTTATGGTTAGGTTTTCCTTTTATATCGCAACGATGACAACAAACCGCACCCTTGCAAAGAGCAAAATTATTATTTTATTTTTATAACTACAACATTTTTTTGCACATTTTTTAAAATCATTTTTAATAAAATTAAAACAACCTGTATCTCCACATTGTTCTCCATCACCACACAAATAAACATATCACCCATCCGTGACGTTATACTGTGAACAGGCCCCAATGCTTAAGACTGCGTTCATCCATCATAGCGTCAAACACATATTTATATTATGAGAAACATAACACTGAACACTAAGACACACACATCGGCCCGACTCGGGGCCTCCAACCACACCGCACTGAGATTCAGACCCCTCACCACACTCGACATTCCACTCATACGGCAACTACTCCCACTTTCACGCTCACGCGCCAACGACTTCTCGGTAGGTGGACTGATGATGTGGGCCGACTACTTTGACTACCGCTACTGCATATACGGTAACACACTTTTCATAAAAGGCGCGAGCGAGATACACCCTGAGTTCCAGGCATTCTCGCTACCTGTCGGGGCCATGCCACTATCCTGCGCCATCGACCTCATCAGGGATTATTGCCGCGTCAACAACATCCCGCTGCGATTCTCGGCCGTCCCCGACGACCGCATCGACGAGATACGCGCCATCCTGCCCGGACACATCGAGCAACTCACCGACTGGAGCGACTACATCTACGACGCCCGGGCCCTTGCGACCCTCGCAGGCAAACGATACAACAGGAAGCGCAACCATGTCAACCGCTTCATCTCCGACAATCCCGGCTACACCACCGAGCCACTCTCTTGGAGCAACATAACCGAAGCCCGCGACTCATACACAAACTGGCTCGGCGCAGACTCCATCGACACCCCCACATCCACCCAGGAGAGTCTGCAGACCCTCCGGGTACTCGACAACTACCGCGACTACCCGTTCGAGGGTCTGGTACTGCGCGACGACAACCGCAACATCGTAGCGTTCACCATAGGCGAAATAATCGGTGACACCCTCTTCACCCACATCGAGAAGATGGATCACAGCGTCCCGGGAGCAGGCGAATCGATAAACCGCCTTTTCGCCCAATACATCACATCGCGATACCCCGAGGTAAGATACATCAACCGAGAGGAAGACGCCGGAGACGAAGGCCTGCGCCAGGCCAAGCTCTCCTACCACCCGGCCATACTGCTCACAAAGTACGACATTACAGCATAGTCTCTCCCTCAGAGCCTCACAGACCGTCGATCATAAAGACCGCACCCCCCTCTTCACGATTCTCCAGCGAGAATCCCGCTCCATGGGCACGCAGTATATCGACGATAAGCATCATGCCAAGACCACGGTCAGGCCGCTTGGTCGAGAAAAACGGAGTGAACAGCCTCCCTGCCACATCAGCCCCTATGCCGGCCCCATTGTCGACGACACGTATCACACCGCCGCCACACGCCATGACACGCACACGGCCCCCGGGCATGTCGCCTATGCTCTCGACAGCATTCTTCACGACATTAACCAGCACCCGCTCCATAAGCATCGTATCGACCGACACCATGCCGGCATCATCCTGCACCTCCACCGACACTTCCACATTGTCTGGCGCCAGCGCTACCAGCACAGGCTCTACCCTCGCCAGCCACTCCCCGGCCTGAATACGCTCGATCTCGGGTCGGGGCAGTTTCACCACATCGGCATATCCCTTCACAAACTTCACCAGATTGTCGCAACTCGACATACACCCCCTGACAGCCTCGACAGCCATCCGATCATCACCCACAGCATCACCCACACTGTCAAGAACCGAGATGACACTGCCCAGCGAGTTATTCACCTCGTGCCCTATCGTGCGCACAATACGGTTGAACATCTGCTTCTCGGCATCGACAATCTCATCGGTAAGACGCTCTGCAAGAATAAACTGGCGCTTAAAACCCGAGTCCATGAACCACAGGCGCGAAATCTTCACGATCTGCGACGAGGCGATCCTCACCGTGCGGCTCTCACCCTCGGCCGTACCGGCCACCGCCAGCTCCAGCTCGGGTGTGCACATGCTCCTCCACGCCCTGTTCGACTCCACGATATTCCCGTCATAGTCACACACGGCGACACCCATCGGCGACACATCGACAAGCAACCCCAGGAATCGCTCCTGCTCCACAAGCTTCAGACGCTCCGACTTCATACTGTCCATCAGCCGGTTGAACAGCTCCACAACTCGGTCGGCATCGGCCTGACCCGTTAGCCGCAGACGACTGCCGAAGTCCTGCTCCCTGAGCAGGTACACTCCGCTCTCCACAACCCTCAGCGGCTTCACCATCGACCGCCACAGCAACACGACCGCCGCGAGGGCCACCACACCCTCACCCGCGATATACCAATGGCCACCACCCGCCAAGCCGGTGATGACCATTGACAATATGCCCGTTACGAGCAGTATGATGTATAGACGGTAACGCATATGCGTCAGATCGACAGACGCCGCAGCGTGTTGAGCAACTCGCGGTTTATAGGCTTGTCGTTCTTGATGGCTTTCGTGAACGGCACATAAACGATCTCATCGTTCTTGATACCTATCATGACATTGCGCTGGTCGTCCATCAGTGCGTCGATAGCGGCCGCGCCCATACGCGAGGCCAGGATACGGTCATGAGCCGTAGGCGATCCGCCACGCTGCAGGTGACCTAAGATCGACACTCTCACGTCATAGCCGGGATACTCATTCTTGACACGCTCGGCCATACCCATGGCTCCGCCTGTCACCGGACTCTCGGCCACAAGCACTATCGACGAGTTCTTGCTCTTGCGAAATCCGTTCTGTATCAGCTCGGCCAGCTGGTCGACCTCGGTCGAGATCTCGGGAATAATAGCCGCCTCGGCACCGGCCGCGATAGCTCCGTTGAGAGCCAGGAAGCCGGCGTCACGCCCCATCACCTCTATAAAGAATAGGCGCTCGTGGCTCGTGGCAGTGTCACGTATCTTATCGACACACTCCATTATAGTATTTAACGCCGTGTCATAGCCTATTGTGGTATCCGTGCCATACAGATCGTTATCAATAGTGCCCGGGAGGCCTATGATGGGGAAGTTGAACTCATTGGCAAAGATGCGGGCTCCGGTGAGCGATCCGTCACCGCCTATCACCACCAGCGCGTCGATACCCTGGCGACGCAACACGTCATAAGCCAGCTGACGCCCCTCAGGAGTCTGGAATTCCTTGCAACGGGCCGTCTTGAGTATCGTGCCTCCCATCTGGATTATGTTCGACACATTCTGGGTTCTGAAATCCACGATCTCATCGGTAATAAGACCTCTATATCCACGGTAGATTCCCTTCACTTTAAAGCCGCTGAAGATTGCCGAACGGGTCACGGCACGTATCGCTGCATTCATGCCGGGGGCGTCGCCGCCCGAGGTTAGAATGCCTATGCATTTGATTTCTGACATTGCTGTTTTATTTTTTGTTCTCACGGGCAAAGATACTACTAAATTGATGAACGAACTACCTGTCTTAACATTTGTTTAGATTTTATCACAGCCCATTTCATTACCTTTGCATGTTAGAGCAATCTGTCATGATCGATTTCACTCCCATAGTACGTCCTTACTTCAGGCATTTCGACCGCGAGATGCTTGACCGGGCGGCTCATACCGAGACCTCACAGCGCAATATCCTGACATCCCTTATCAAGGAAGGATGCCGCACACGCTGGGGCCGCGAACACAGCTTCAGCCCCTCGCTATCCTACGAGGAGTGGAGAGAGCGCTGTCCGCTCGTAGGCTACGAAGATATCAGATCTCTTGTTATGGAAATGATGGCCGGCACATCATCGGTGCTGTGGCCAGGCAAGGTATCGCGTTACGCACAGTCAAGCGGGACATCGGGCGGCAAGAGCAAATACATCCCGGTCACTCCGCGAGGACTGCGCAAGTCCCATTATCGCGGTGGCACCGACGTCGTGGCACGATACCTCTCTCTATACCCCGACAGCCGCATAATGAGCGGCAAAGCACTCATTCTCGGTGGCAGCTTTGCCAACGCTTTGCCAGGAGATCTGGCCGCAGGAGCCAGGACAGGCGACCTCTCGGCCCATCTCATCGAATGCATCAACCCGCTGGCCGCCATCCTTCGCGTCCCCTCGCGCGACATTGCCCTAATGGCCGACTGGCACCGCAAGCTCCCGTTAATGGTCAATGCGGTCATCAACGAGAATGTGACCAACATATCGGGAGTCCCGTCATGGATGATGACTCTGCTCAAAGAGGTTCTGCGCGTCACCGGCGCACGCACCGTCCACGAAGTCTGGCCCAATCTTGAGGTATTCTTCCACGGCGGCATCTCGTTCGAACCATACCGCGAGGAATACGCCCGGCTCATCGGCAACCCCGGCATGCGCTACATCGAGACATACAACGCCAGCGAGGGGTTCTTTGCCGTACAGCTCGACCCTGCGTCACGCGCTATGTTGCTCCTTATGGACGTCGACACATTCTATGAGTTCATCCCCGCCGACGGATCCTCAGAGCCGGTACCCGCCTGGGAAGTAACACCCGGCCGGGTATACGAACTCGTGATCACATCCAGCAACGGACTATGGCGGTACAGGCCCGGCGACACCGTCAGGATCGAATCAATCAACCCGCTCACCATCACCATCGCCGGACGCACCCAGCAATACATCAACGCCTTCGGCGAGGAACTCATGGTATACAACGCCGATGCCGCCATGGCACGCACATGCTCCGAGACCGGAGCCTCGGTAGCCAACTACACAGCCGCCCCGGTATTCGCCACTTGTGGCACACGAGGCCGGCACCAATGGCTCGTGGAATGGACACGCCGGCCCGATGACATCGCAGAGTTCGCCCGTCGACTCGACCTCAACCTGCGGGCCGAGAACAGCGACTACGACGCCAAGCGCACAGGCGACATATTCCTTAGCCCGCCGACCATCGACTCCGTACCTCGCGGCACTTTCGACCGATGGCTCGAAACCACCGGAAAACTGGGCGGACAACGCAAGATCCCGCGGCTCTCTCCCGACCGCCGTTACGTCGAACAACTCTCCGACCTCATTGACAAATCATATAACGACCCCAAATAACAACCCGATCACGATGAAACTCCGTCACATTATATTATCACTGGCCTTATCGATAGCTTCTGTATGCATATCGGCATCACCTCGGTACATATTCTACTTCATAGGCGACGGCATGGGCCCGGGACACGTGATGGCCGGACAGACCTACAACCGTGTGGCTCTCGGTAACGACACTCCGCTACTTATGATGCAGTTCCCTTACTGCGGTATGCTCACCACCTACTCCGCCTCCAGCACCGTCACCGATTCGGCCGCCGCAGGCACTGCCCTCGCCACCGGCCACAAGACACGCAACGGAATGCTCGGGGTCACCCCCGACAGCACCGCCGTACAATCGATTGCCGCCACCCTGCACAATGCCGGATGGGGTGTGGCCCTCGTCACTAACATGGCGCCCGACGACGCCACTCCAGGTGCATTCTATGCCCATGTACCCTCGCGTAAAATGACCTACGATATCGGACGACAGGCCGCTGAGAGCGGATACGAGTTCATCGCCGGCGCCTCCTGGAGAGGGGCCAAAGACAGCGACAACAATCCCACCGACCTCCTCGACTACATGCAGTCTTTCGACATCGACCTTGTAACCGACCCCCAGGCCGCACGCCTCAGCGATAAGCGCCGCGTATTCCTATACAGCGAGAACCCCTTCAACGACGATGATACCGGATTCACCATCGACTCCATCCCGGGCTCTCTCACGCTCAGCGACATGACCTCGGCCGCCATTCACCACATGATGAAAGTCTCCCCCGACCGCTTCTTCATGATGGTCGAAGGGGGCAACATCGACCATCTCGGACACGCCAACGACGGTGGAGGAGTTGCAGTCGAGGTACACAGCTTCAACAAGACCCTGCAACTGGCCTACGACTTCTACCTCCGGCACCCCGACGAGACCGTCATCATCGTCACGGCCGACCATGAGACCGGCGGACTAACTGTCGGAAACCGCACCGTCGGATACAAATCCCGCACACAATACGTCCCCTATCAGAATATGAGCAAGGACATGTTCTCGCAGAAAGTCAAGGAAATGCTCGCCGATGACTCGGCCGTCGTCACATGGGACAGCTTTAAGGAGTTCACCTCACGCCACACCGGCCTGTGGTCGGTGGTGCCGGTCAAGGACAATCAGGAGAAAAAACTCATGGAACTCTTTGACGCCACATTCGCCCGCCGACAGTCTCTCGCCGACGAGAAATCCCTCTACGCCTCCTTCAACGCCCTCGCCAACACAGTATTTAACATTCTCAATGACAATCAGGGATTCGGCTGGACCACCGGCGGACACAGCGGAAACCCCGTGCCTATATACGCCATCGGTGACGGCATGCATATATTCGGCCGCTGGCTCGACAATACCGACATAACCCCGATGTTGCTTGGCATCACAGGCAAACAATAACCCCACCCCACGATGATCGCATCGCTGATACGACATATCACCCTGCTGTCTCTGCTGGCCGCCATGTGTCCGTCTCCGTCCCGAGCTCAGGACTTCACTCCTGTCGACTACCATGCTCTCGATCTCGACATGTCATTTGACTCGGCGGCCTACGACAGGCTACTCACTCGGTTCGAGAACGCCGACCCCTCCCTCGACACCCGCAGTGTGGCCAGGCTTTACTATGCTTACGTACACTTTCATGACTTTGACCCCAACCGCAATATCCTGTCGCTTGAATTCAACATCAGAAAGGCCATCGAGGCCCGTACCAAAGCTTCACATGATGCCCCGCGCCTCCAGGCCCGTGTCTCCATGATAGCGTCAGCGATACTCTCCTCAGGACTCGGCACCATACCGCAGGCCCCGTTTTTCGTCACCTCATATGACGATGCCATAACACTCGTACGAGAGGTCTTCGGAGCCCGCGACATCATCGGACGATCCTCCGTAGCTGGCATAGACGCCATCAAGTTCACGCTCGACGACGATCCTCAGCGACAGCACATCCTCTATTTCAATACTTACCGTAAACCCGATAACAACCAGCAACAATGAGTCCACACGACACACCCTCCGAACTCAAATGGACCGAGATCGAACACCTCCCCGAATGGGACGAGGAGTTCTATGACGTCTACACAGCCAAGAAATACGGAAAATGGCTCATGCTCAAGACTCTCAAGGAACAATACCGCGACAAGGAAGAGTACCGGGCCATGATCGACAAGGAGTTTGACGTACGATACAATATCGCCCACCCCCACATCATCATGATCAACGACTACGAGGATGTACCGGGTATCGGCCGATGTATCATAACCGACGATGTCTACGGCGACTCCCTGCGCAAACTCATTGACTCCAACCTGGTCACCGACGACAACATCGACAAGCTCACCCATCAGCTCGTCGATGCCATGGAGTATATCCAGACCAATCATATCGTCCACCACCCCATACGGCCCGAAAACATCATATTCACCGAGAATATCGGCAACCTGAAGCTCATCAACGTCGGCTTTGACCAAAAAGCCTCACTCTCACCGGCCGAGGCTTCCGAAGACATCTTCAACTTCGGCCTCGTGCTCACCGAGGCGCTGAAGGCTCTCCCCGACGGTCACCGCAACTCTACCCTCCGGCGTGTGGCCTCACGATGCACCGACCCCGATCCCAAAGCACGCTACCGCGACATTCAGGAACTGAAACTCGCCCTCGAAAATCGCTCCAACAACCGCCTCATAGCCATGGTGGCTTTCCTACTGGTCATGCTCGGCGTCATTGGATTCATATTAACACGATAAAAATGAGTATAACTGTTGAAAAAATACCGGCCACTAAGGCCGCTCTCAAAAAATTTGTAAAATTCGGCATCGACCACTACCGCGACAACCCATACTTCGTACCGCCGCTCGTAATGGATGATGTCAACACCCTATCGCCCGACCGCAACCCGGCATTCGACTTCTGCCGCGCACAATCGTTCATGGCCTACCGTGACGGCAAGCCTGTCGGACGCATCACCGGCATAATAAACGAGGTCGTCAACCGGCGCACAGGCAAGAACGACCTCCGCTTCGGATTCGTCGAGTTCATCGATGACGACGAGGTAGTCGACGCACTCTTCGATGCCGTCTCACAATGGGGGCGCGAGCAAGGCATGAACCGCATAGTAGGTCCTCTCGGATTCACCGACATGGACTACGAGGGACTGCTCGTCGAAGGATTCGACCAACTCGGCACCATGGCCACAATCTACAACTACCCCTACTACCCGAAGCAACTCGAGCGTCGCGGAATGGTCAAAGACATCGACTGGGTCGAATACCTTATACCCATACCCGACGCGATCCCAGAGAAACACCAGCGCATCGCCGACATCGTCAAGCGAAAACTCAATCTGCACATAGCCCACGTCAAATCGCGCAAGGAACTTAAGGAACGCTACGGCCACCAGCTCTTCGATCTCATAAACAGTGCCTACGACAACCTCTACGGCTACTCCCCTCTCACTCCACGCCAGATTGACCATTATATCAAACAATACCTCGGACTGATACAGCTCAACAACATCTGTATCATCGTCGACGCCGATGACCGTCTCGTAGGGTGCGGAATCTCCGTACCATCATTCTCTCGTGCGTTGCAGAAATCCCGAGGACGCCTATTCCCCCTGGGTTGGCGACACATGCTCAAACCACTCTTCGGACACGTCGACACCGTCGACCTACTTCTTGTGGCCATAAACCCCGACTATCAAGGCAAAGGCGTCAACGCACTGCTGTTCACCGAGCTGATCCCCGCATTCCAGCGAGCAGGCTTTAAACAGGCCGAGAGCAACCCCGAGCTTGAGAGCAACGAGAATGTCCAGAAACAGTGGGAATACTTCGAGCGCCGCCAGCACAAACGCCGCCGCAGTTACACAGCCCCGCTCTGATACCAAGCCCACATATTGTCACCCACATCTGATAAACATCATCATATGAAGAATCTTATTTTCATCTCAGCCATCGCCATAGGGATAGCATCATACAACTGTCACAGGACCGACGTATCCATCGCCACCGACTCCATATCGACCACCGACTCCATTACCATAGGCGACTCCCACGCCTCGGTATGCATTGCCGGGCAATACCCATCGTCACACGACGCCATCTCCGACAGTATACGACTTTGGATCGCTACTGCAGTCAACCACACAGCCTCATACACAGGTGAAGAAATCACACCCCTCTCCCCAGCCATAATAGCCGACGGACAGAAACTCATCGACATCTGCGCCGACTCACTCATGACACAAGCGACACGCGACTTCACCGATCTAATGGCCAACAGCTACAGCACCTCCTACGAGTATGACGTAAAATTTGGCATATCCTACACCTCCTCCAAGATCACCTCATGCTACTGCACGTCATACGGGTATCAGGGAGGCGCACACGGCGGCACAACAGCCATTAACGCATCGTTCCGCCTTAACGACGGACTCTTGCTTGACTACGACAATACATTTACCCCCCAGGGCATAGCCGACCTTATCGACATCCTGCGCGAAGAGATCTGGAAACAATACTTCGAGCCCGACTGCCACGACTGCAACATGGCCGACGTATTGCTCATCAACCCCCTCGAACTCAAACTGCCTGCCACACTGCCACTCTTCGGACCAGACGGCATAACCTTCACCTACCAGCAGTACGAGATAGCCCCGTACGCTGCAGGCATGCCCTCATGCACAATCCCCTACGACACACTGCGCCCACTAATGCACCCCGATATAGCCACCCTGACCGAATAAAAAGCAACAACCCGCCCCCAAACATCCAGGGCACCCCAGCAAAAAGGCACCCTCTCCAAGGTGCCCGCACAAATAGCCGCGACGTTAAGCGACCAAAGGGAGCGCAACCCAAGCAAAAAGGCACCCCGGAGAGGGTGCCCGCACAAATAGCCGTGGCGTTAAGCGACCAAAGGGAGCGCAACCCGCGGACCAGAAACAACCCAATCACCCCCCACCCAATAAAAAGGCGATGAGTGAGGCCGCCGCAGAGCACGTCAGTGCGGAGTGGTGTCCGAACGATTCGCCCAAAACATCCAGGGCTCCAGCATAAAACAAACCATCAATTAAAAAAGCCCCACACAATAAAGTGAAGGGCTCAAATATAAATTAAAAGACCAACGCCGTTACTTGCTCTTGGCCGCCTCATCCTCGGCAACCTCAGCCTTCTTGTAGCGGGCATTCAGGCCAGATATAATATCCTCCGTAATATCAAGAGCCGGATTGAAATAATCGCCTACACTCTTCACGATAATAGCGTCATAGTGACGTGTCGAATTATACTGTAACAGGAAGTTGTTCACCGAGTCAATGAACTGCTTCTGCTGGTTGGCACTCTCGATAGCCGCCTCCTGCTGAAGATTGGCGATATAGCGCTGAGCCTGGTCATACATCGACTGGAACTTCTGCATATCGGCATTATAGCTCTGCTCGGTAAGATAACCGTTGTTGCGGGCCTTTGACTCGATCGACTGTTGCTTGCTCTGCAACTCGGCGGTCTTAGCACGCTGTTCGGCCTCGATATTATTCTGCTTGGCCATCATGATCTCGTTAAGATCCTTGCACAGATTGTACTGTGACATGATGCTATCAAGATTGTAATAACGTATGTTGGTCGTCGGCTCGAATGAGTCTCCGCTCATTACCGGCTGCGATGCCTCGGCCTGTTTGCTGTCATTGCTGTTATTCGAGCACGATACGAGTACCAGTGCGGCCGACAATACGGCGATTGTGAATTTCTTCATCTTGAATGGTTTAAAATTCGTTTTATGTTATATTTCTCTATTCATAGGCTATCGAGCGTCATCATGGTGACATCCCACTCCCCGGCGCCTTAGCCCGGCATTGTCATGGGCATGTCCCGACGGAAACTTCGATCCCTTGATAAACAACACCTTGACACCTAACAGAAGTATCGCAACTCCCACCATCAATATGCTAAGTACTATAACTTTCATGGTTGTCATCAAAAGGTCTGCAGTCGACATTTTCACGCTTTGCGTTGCAAATATAAAGAAAGTTGCGGTAAATCTTGAGAATTTATCAATTATATTTTGTATCTTAGTCACCGAATAATAGATAATTTAACATCTTTTCCAATACCTCAAGACTTTTTTAGAGCGACTTTACGTCAACGACCTTGACCTGACGACAGTCACACTGCAAGTCTTTAGACCTATCGGCAGACAGTATAGTCGGCCCGTAATTGACAATAATTTTTTAAAACTGCTAATTAGATATGGAAGTAAAAGATTTACAACCCAAGATCGTGTTCAGCATCTTTGATGAGATCACAAAGGTGCCACGTCCCTCCAAAAAGGAGGAAAAGATTCGTCAGTACCTCCTCGACTTCGCCGCATCTCACGGCATCGAGGCCAAGACCGACGAGGTAGGCAACGTAGCCCTGTTCAAACCCGCCACACCGGGACATGAGAATGCCCCCACAGTGATAATGCAGGGACACATGGACATGGTATGCGAGTCCAACGACAAGTCGTTCGACTTCGACAACACTCCCATCAGGACAATCGTCGACGGCGAATGGATACACGCCGACGGCACCACCCTCGGAGCCGACAATGGCATAGGCGTCGCTGCCTCGCTCGCTGCTCTCATTGACGACACCCTCGTACACGGCCCACTCGAGGTTCTCGTTACCGTTGACGAGGAGACCGGAATGACCGGAGCCTTCAACCTCGGCAAAGACATGGTTAAGGGAAAAATACTTCTCAACCTTGACTCGGAAGACGACGCCGAGGTATTCGTAGGATGCGCCGGCGGAGTCGACACAATGGCAGTATTCAACTACAAACGTTCCTTCGCTCCCACCGACTTCCAGTTCTTCAAGATCGACATATCAAAAGGCCTCGGTGGACACTCGGGTGGAGACATCCACCTCGGACGCGCCAACGCCAACAAGCTCCTCGCCCGCTTCCTCTGGGATCTCTCTAAAGAACACGAAGTTGTGGTCGCCGAGTTTGACGGAGGAAACCTCCGCAACGCCATCCCGCGCGCAGCCCACGCCATCGTCGGCGTACACACCTCCAAAAAGGAGGCCGTGCGCATAGCCCTCAACAACTACAGCGCCGTCATCGCCAACGAGTATGCCGGACTCGAGCCTACCCTCGCCATCGACATGGAGAGCGTCGACAAACCCGAGTACTGCATCGACCAGGAGACATCGCTCAACCTCATCCGCGCCCTGTACTGCGCCCCCCACGGTGTCGTTTCAATGAGCCGCGACCTCGAAGGCCTCGTCGAGACCTCGACCAACCTCGCCTCGGTAAAAATGAAAGGCGACAACCAGATCGTCGTATGCACCTCACAGCGCTCCTCAGTCGAATCGCGCAAATGGGACATCGCCAACCAGGTAGAAGCCGTATTCACAATCGCCGGAGCCACAGTAACCCACGGCGAAGGATACCCCGGATGGCAACCCAACATGGAGTCACCCATCATGAAGATTGCATGTGACGCATACGAAGAGCTATACGGCATACGACCAGCCATAAAGGCCATCCATGCCGGACTCGAGTGCGGACTGTTCAAATCAGTCAACCCCGACCTCGACATGGTATCATTCGGCCCCACCCTCAAAGACGTACACTCACCCGGCGAGCGCATGCACATCCCGGCAGTCGACCGCTTCTGGAACCAGTTGCGCCGCATCCTCGAGAAGGTAGCCGCAATGTAATAAAAACACAGGCTACATAGCCCCTCACAAGATAAAGGCGGCCGGACCATCTGAAAGAAAGGTCCGGCCGCCTCTCTACCCCCAAACATCCAGGCAACCCCAAGCAAAAAGGCACCCCGGAGAGGGTGCCCGCACCAATAGCCGCGGCGTTAAGCGACCAAAGGGAGCGCAACCCCCCAAGCAAAAAGGCACCCCGGAGAGGGTGCCGGCACTAATAGCCGTGGCGTTAAGCGACCAAAGGGAGCGCAACCCGCGGAAGCAAGAAACAACCCCACCCAATACAAAGGCGATGAGTGAGGCCACCGCGGAGCACATCAGTGCGGAGTGGTGTCCGAACGATTCGCCCTCATCAGCCATGCAACCCCAAGCAAAAAGGCACCCCGGAGAGGGTGCCGGCACCAATAGCCGTGGCGTTAAGCGACCAAAGGGAGCGCAACCCGCGGACCAAGAACACCCCAATCACCCCACCCAATACAAAGGCGATGAGTGAGGCCGCCGCGGAGCACGTCAGTGCGGAGTGGTGTCCGAACGATTCGCCAAAAAACATCCAGGCAACCCCGATCAAAAGGCCCCCGGAGATCACAAAACATCAACCATCAACTCTTTTGGGGGCATTTTTCCGGCGAAACGTGTTTTTTTGTTGTTTTTTTTGGTTGGCTCAAAAATTTAATTTACCTTTGTACCGCAATTTTCGGGGAACCGAAATAGCATAATACCTGCTTCAGTAGCTCAGTTGGTTAGAGCACCTGACTGTTAATCAGGGGGTCGTTGGTTCAAGCCCATCCTGAAGCGCACGGAAACCAAGAATTATCACATATCTTGCTTCAGTAGCTCAGTTGGTTAGAGCACCTGACTGTTAATCAGGGGGTCGTTGGTTCAAGCCCATCCTGAAGCGCAATGTAAAACCAATCAAGCGGGTCGACAATTGGATTGTCAGCCCGCTTTTTTGATTATTGTTTTTACCGATGATTTGAGATATGGAGAAAAAAAGCATTTGGGATTTGGATCGGATCGATCTGGAAAGCTACCGAACAAAGGAAAAACTGCCGCTTGTAGTCGTACTTGACAATATAAGGTCACTGAACAACATCGGCTCCATCTTCCGCACATGCGATGCATTCATGGTCGACCACATATGCCTGTGCGGAATCACAGCCACCCCTCCATCGCCCGAGATCCATAAGACAGCCCTGGGAGCCGAAGACTCGGTGAAATGGAGATATTTCAGCTCGACAATGGACGCACTCTCCGCCTTACGCGCCGAAGGCTACATGATCGTAGTGCTGGAACAAGTCAAAGGAAGCATCGACCTGCGCGAGCTGGAATACCCTGCAGGAGCAAAGGTAGCCATAGTCGCAGGAAACGAAGTCGACGGTGTAGCCCAAGAAGTGGTCAACACCGCCGATCTATGCGTGGAGATACCCCAGGAAGGCACAAAACACTCCCTGAACGTATCCGTATCCACCGGCCTGCTCATATGGGAATCATTCCGCCTGTTAAATTGAACGGCAACATCCTGCCGCCAATTGTAGACACATCGCAAAATTATTTTGCGGTTAAGACAAAAACAAACGCGTAATCCGCCTTTGAAACAACTCAACGTGATGGCGACAGCAACCGCCGGTACTCCGCTTCATCATTAAGTACAGCCACCGCACGCTCCATATCGGCATCATCGCGTACCAGATACTCATATGTACCGGGGCTGTAGTAATATCGCCTCATCAGTTCGGTCGCCAGATACTTTGATATATCCGCGCGCTGAATATCCAGATCACGGTCCAGGTCATGATGCAGCATACGCTTCAGCACATCAATTTGCGCCTGCACGCTGTCATTCATATACCCCTCGCGCTGGGTCACCTCCTCCAGCTGCTCCACCATATACTCGGTAAGCTTGTCATACTGCACCTTGGCCGGATCGACCGACTGCTTGAATTCATAATACATGGCATCATCCACCACAAAATCCGACGGCCCCGCAATCTCGGGATGACCGGCCGCATAGCGGGTCGCAAAATCAAATATCGTATTACCAGCCACAAGATTATACGTCAGCCTTGACATCTCAGGACGCTCCACCTTGATATCGGGCGTGATTCCGCCGCCATCCCTCACCTCACGGCCGGCACGGGTATGGAACACAGTTGTAAGACTGTCAGGAATCCTCGCCACCGATCCGTCAGGATTCCTGTGACTGTAATCGATAGCCTGTATCAGACGTCCGCTCGGTATGTAATATTTGGCAATCGTCACCTTCAACAAGCCGTTATAGGGCAACTGACGAGTCGACTGTACCAGCCCCTTGCCATATGTACGCTCACCGACGATGACAGCCCTGTCAAGATCCTGCAAGGCACCGGTCACGATCTCAGCGGCCGATGCACTGCCGTCATCCACCAGCACCGCCAGCGGTATATCGGTATCCACAGGCTGGCGGGTAGTCTTATAGACCTGCTCGTTTAGCTGGCCTCGGCCACGCGTCCTCAGCACCTCGGTACCCTTGGGAACAAACAATCCGACGATCTTCACCGCGCTCTCCATCAGTCCGCCACCGTTTCCACGCAGATCAAGCACGATCGACTTCACCCGGTCGTCGGCCTTGAGAGCCAGCAAGGCATCCCTCACGGCATCAGCGCTCTGCTCGTTGAACGTCGTCAAGGCGATATATCCCACATTTCCATGTGTCACACCATAATAAGGCACCGGATTGATATCAATTTTCGCACGCGTAAGGTCAAACGTCAGGATCGAATCCTCCACCCATGGCCTCTTCACCATGATCCTTACAGGCGTGCCGGCCTGTCCCTTCAGTTTGGCGCTCACCGCGTCACTCTTCCAGCCCACGACACTGTCCCCGTCGATCATCAGGAACATATCGCCGGCCTTCAGTCCGGCCTCCTGCGACGGAGTCCCCTTGTAAGGCTCGCTCACATAGACATTCCCGTCACGCTGCATTATTACTGAACCGATACCTCCATACGTTCCGGTAGCGATAGTCATGAAATCCTCCTGCTCGCTCTCCGGTATATAGTTGGTATATGGGTCAATATCATTGAGCATGGCATTGATAGCCGTCGTCACCGACTTCTCGGCATTGATCGTATCCACATACGACGTCTGCAGCTGCTTGAACAGCGACGTGAAAATATCAAGCGACCGCGAGATCTCACGCTTGGAACTCCTGGTCTCGGCAGACAGCGAGCCGGCACACAAAGCCAGCACAGCCACAATAACAAAACACTTCCTCATAATAATATCAAAAAATCCAGTCTGTTTCATTCAACAAAAAAAGCGATATCCGGTCCACGGTACCCGTCAAAACACCGGCCATCAGTACCGGAACGAGCTACCGCCAAGAAATTCCCTCAGCAACGACGTTGGAGGGATCAGACGATCACCTATAGGCTCGAAATAGCTCAGAAACTTCATCAGCCGGTAAGCCTCGGCATACTCCGGGACATCATGCGGCACCTGACGCAGTATCTCCTCGCCATAATCCTTCATCACACCAAGCTCGAATATCAGCGACGAGTTGAACATCGCATCGGCGTTCTCCTGATACGGAAAAATCCAACGCTCCTCGCCACGCCTCACACTCGCCCAGCGTCTCAGCGTATCTATGGCACCCGTACCGCGATATTTATGATCTCGTATGATACGGCGCAACAGACGGTTATCGGTCGTCGGCACCCAGTTGTGGTCATCGATCGACAACGTCGTCAGAGCCGATACATACACCCTGTACTTCAGCGACTCATCGACCGAGGCCGTCAGCTCCGGGTTCAAGCCATGTATACCCTCTATCAGCAACACCGTGTTTTCGTCAAGCCTGAGCCTGTTACCCTTGAAACGGCGTGTTCCGCTCTCAAAGTCATAACTCGGTATCTCCACCTCCTCGCCGCGGCACAGCGCATTGAGATGCTCGTTAAACAGCTTCAAATCCAGCGCATACAGCGACTCATAATCATAGTCTCCGTTCTCGTCGCGCGGAGTATCGACCCTGTTAATAAAATAATCGTCGAGCGATATCATCTGAGGCCTCAGCAGATTGGTCATCAGATACGTGGCAAGACGCTTGGTTGTAGTAGTCTTGCCCGACGACGACGGCCCTGCTATAAGCACAATCCTGGCACCGCCACGGGCAAACCGCGATGCGATATCATCGGCTATCGATGTTATCTTCTTGGCATGCAACGCCTCGGCCACATTTATCAGATCGGCCGACTCCCCGTTGGCGACAGCCCGGTTCAGCTCCCCCACATTCTTTACCCCGATCACCCGGTTGAACGACAGGTGCTCGGTAAACGCACGGTACATCTTCTCCTGCACCACCGGGGTGTTGGGCCGCGAATGATCAGCCGGATCAAATCCCAGCAGCAACATCCCCTCATGATATGGTTTGAGATCAAAAGCACCTAACATACCGGTCGACGGCGCCAGCGCGCCATAATAGCTGTCACAAACCCCATCAAGACGATAGTAGGTTGTATACAGCGAGTGTACCGTATCAAGCAGCAACACCTTGTCATCAAGCCCCTGACGGCGGAACAGTTCCCTGACATCCACCGTCAGCCGCTCCTTGCGCTCGACCGTGATATCACGGTCTATAAGAGCCCTCATCAGCCCCTTGAGCCTCGACACCACCTCGGCCGTAACCTCGACACCCTCCAGGCGACAGTAATACCCGTGGGATATCGAATGCTCGACACTCAGACGGGCCCCGGGATAAGCCTCGCTCACTGCACGGTACAACGTCATGCACAGTGATCTTATGTATACACGCTGCCCCGATGAAGAGTCCACATCAAGAAACTCCACCTTCTTAGGCGAGAACAGCTGGAAACGCAGATCCTCCGTCTTGTTGTTGACATGGGCACAGATAGGCCTGAAGCCAATCTCATCCTTGACCCGCTCAAGCACGTCAAGCAACGACTCGCCACCCGTAAAGTCGACATAACGACCTATATTGTCGATATATACCTTCAATTGGTTACTCATAATACTCTCATAAAAAGGCCGCCACAAGGAAAGCCACATAAACAGTCAGACTACAAACATAACAAAATTCCTCCAAAAAAGTAGCCAACACCCCCACGATTAGATATTTTTAACCGCAAAAACGACCCAACCACCAACAAAAAACAGATCCGCAAAGCCGACTATACAAAAGGCACCCTCTCCGGGATGCCCGCACTAATAGCCGTGGCGTTAAGCGACCAAAGGGAGCGCAACCCGCGGAAGCAAGAAACAACCCCACCCAATACAAAGGCGATGAGTGAGGCCACCGCGGAGCACATCAGTGCGGAGTGGTGTCCGAACGATTCGCCCTCATCAGC
>CAXHRO010000012.1:0-28528 GCA_964018905.1 uncultured Muribaculaceae bacterium | reverse complement strand
ACAAAGGCGATGAGTGAGGCCACCGCGGAGCACATCAGTGCGGAGTGGTGTCCGAACGATTCGCCCTCATCAGCCATACAACCCCCAGCAAAAGGCACCCCGGAGATAACAAAACAGCCACAAAAAACAGATCCGCGTGCCCAAAAAGCCCGCGGATCAATCAATTCAATATCCAGTTCGGATGATTATTTTACATAAACCTTTACAGCCTTAGCCCCTATACGCTTGATGTACAGACCATTTTGTGGATTCTCAACACGCACACCCTGTAGGTTGTAATACTCAACTACACCGTCACCATCCTCATCAGCCACAACATCGTCCACACCGGCCGATACAGGAGGCAGAGGAGTTCCGGCTGTCAGATCCTTGGCACATGTAACCTCAATGCCATTGATCTGCTGAGTACCGGTATAAGCGAACACCACCTTCTGCGCATCACCCGTCCAGGTTCCGGTAGAAGCCGTCCATGTTCCAGACTCAGGGGCGGTTACCTTGTCATAGCTTGTCTTACCGTTATTGTATGTGAATACAATCTTGACGATATTGTTGTCTGGATCGGTCGACTGGATTGTTGTCGATCCACCGGAATATACACGCAACTGGATTGTACCATTCGACTGATACCAGATCTTGGCATCTGTTGAAGTTCCTTTGGCATTTGTCACTGCGACATTACCATTATAGAAATGCACATCGTTCACATTCGCCGATTTACTTCCACTCTCATCATTCAGCCCCTCGCCATTGATATCGGCAGGATAGGCCGGGTCAAGAGTAGCCGGCTTGCTGAAATTGAACATGGCAACATTGGCGGGTATCACCTTGACCGTATAGGCTCCCACCTTGACAGCACTGCTCTGCATCCCTTCCTTGACAGCAATAGCCTTGATGGTAACATCCTCCTTGATCACGATAGGCGCATCATACAGAGTTGAATTGACCGTAGGCTCTTCGCCATCAAGAGTATAATAGATCGAAGCGCCCTCGGTGGCACAGGTAATGGGCACCTCGGTACCACCGTCAACCTCACCGGGTGCTACCGAGAAATACGGCATTGCAACGATATCCAGACCGCCGGCTGTAGTAATCTCCACAGGATATAGCTGATACGTATTATTATATCTTACCACAAAGCCATACACTGTCAGATTCTCGCCATTGACCGCACCGATCTTGAAATTATTACGCCCCTGGAGTGTCACACCCTCGATTGCCGGATCGGTAATATTGAAATTGGAAACACTTTCAAGCATACCGGCCACACTAACCCCCTCAAGCTTTACATATGCGCTCACAGGCTGACTCTCAATACCGTCAACCTTTACATCAACCGGCTCCACAGCAGGTCCGGCGACACCGTCAGCAAACGTGACAGCATCAAATTCGACAAGTTCAAACAGATTATAGTAGTTCTGCACCTTGCCGCATATTCCGGCGGCAATGACATCTCCGTTCTCATAGGTCTTGCCGGTAGCTCCATAAACAAGAAGATAGCCCGACTCATCCTTCACATAGAGACTCTGTCCATTCTGATATACTGCGGTAACAGGATTACTCAGCTCATACACCGAACTCGAAACCTCCTTCTTGGAACCGTCAAGCCCGGCATTGGCCGCCAACAGTGCCGCAATATCATCAACCTTCACGTTCTCTACCGGTGCGGGGCCGTCCCCACCGTCAACATATTCGATTGAGAGTTTGGAAATCTGTACATTTCCGTTTTTGGCATTCTCAGGATTGTTTATATTTTTCAACGTATAAGTGGTTCCGGCGACTGTCACCGATGGAACAAAATCATAAGTTGTGCTCGTCGTTTTACAAATATTGTAACAATCATATTCTGCCGAATCACCGGTATACAAAGCAAGAGTTCCGTTACCGGCAAGTGTTCCTGATGACGGTGTCGTGACACTGATCTTCTTTATGTCCTTCGTCACTGTAAATTTAATCTCGGCCTTACCTTTGACTGCCATCATGTATGGGTTAGTTCCAGCCTTATAACACTGAAGGATTGACATTTCAAGACCAAGACCTGGAGCCGTCCACTTCACAGGCGTACTTAATTCAGTACCACTTGACGTCGTTGCAAGGCCGGGAATCGTCAAACCATTCCCAAACTCCTGGGTATCAGCCGAGGCAGAAATCACTGCCAGCAGACCGACAAGACTGAGTAAAAATTTTTTCATGTAAAATCGGTTTAGTAAGTTAATATATAATTGATTAGTAGCGCGTATTTTTTCCTTTCAAACCTGAAAGGAAAAAAGGGTACCCCTTTTTATTTTTTCAAAAATTTTAGACCGCTAAGTCTCAGCTACAAAGATACGAATTAGTTGAGAGCAATGCCAAATTTATTTGAGCATTGCCGAACGCAAGTATCTTGGACGCAGTCAAAGATACGAATAAGTTGAGAGCAATGCCAAATTTATTTGAGCATTGCCGAACGCAAGTATCTTGGACGCAGTCAAAGATACGCATAAGTTGAGAGCAATGCCAAATTTACATCCTACATAATCCATCTTCATACACAAAAAATTCCGGATAATACACCCAATTCTCGATTAAAAACCGGCATTCAGCATAATTTGCGGCTAAAATTATGTACCTTTGTGCCGAATTTCAACCGAATACACATTTTGATTATGAATATACTTGAACTTAGCGAACAAGAGATCGTGCGCCGTAACTCCCTCGATGAGATGCGCACTCGCGGCATAGACCCATATCCTGCCGCAATGTGGCCTGTCAACGCACACGCCGATGAAATAAAAGCCAACTTCTCCGACGACGAGACCACTCCCCGACAGGTTGTAGTGGCCGGACGCATCATGACACGCCGCATCATGGGTAAAGCGGCATTCATGGAGCTCCAGGACTCCACCGGACGTATCCAGGTTTACCTTAACCGCGACGAGCTTTGCCCCGGAGAAGACAAGGATCTCTACAACGTTGTGTTCAAGAAACTGCTCGACATTGGCGACATCGTAGGCGTCGAGGGACACGTGTTCCGCACACAGACCGGCGAAATCTCTATCCACGCAGCCAACCTCGTGGTTCTCAGCAAGTCGCTCCGCCCGCTCCCCATCGTGAAAGTCAAGGACGGCGTCACCTACGATGCCTTCGACGATCCCGAGTTGCGCTACCGCCGCCGCTATGTCGACCTCATCGTCAACGAGGGCGTAAAAGACATCTTCATCAAACGCACCAAGATACTCAACTCCATGCGCCGATTCTTCAACGACCACGGCTACATGGAGGTCGAGACCCCGATACTGCAGTCGATCGCCGGTGGTGCCAGCGCACGTCCGTTTATAACCCACCACAACTCGCTCGACATCGACCTGTACCTGCGCATCGCTACCGAGCTGTACCTCAAACGCCTCATCGTAGGTGGATTTGACGGCGTATACGAGATCGGCAAGAACTTCCGCAACGAGGGCATGGACCGCACCCACAACCCCGAGTTCACATGCATGGAGATATACGTTGCCTACAAGGACTACAACTGGATGATGGAATTCACCGAACAGCTCCTTGAGAAAATATGCCTCGACGTCAACGGCACCACCGATGTCAAGGTCGGCGACAACATCATCTCGTTCAAGGCCCCGTTCCGCCGCGTAACAATGATCGACGCCATCAAGGAGAATACAGGCATAGACATCACTGGCATGGACGAGTCGGCCCTGCGCGATGTAGCCGTCAGACTCGGTGTCGAGATCGACGAGACAATGGGCAAGGGAAAACTCATCGACGAGATATTCGGCGAGACCAGCGAGGGCAAATACATCCAGCCCACATTCATCATCGACTACCCCATCGAGATGTCTCCCCTCACCAAGAAACACCGCTCGAACCCCGAGCTCACCGAACGTTTCGAGCTGATGGTAAACGGCAAGGAACTCTGCAACGCATACTCCGAGCTCAACGACCCCATCGACCAGTACGAGCGATTTGTCGAGCAGATGAAACTCGCCGATAAGGGTGACGACGAAGCTATGATCATCGACCAGGACTTCGTACGCTCTCTCGAGTACGGCATGCCTCCGACATCGGGCATGGGTATGGGTATCGACCGACTCGTGATGGTGATGACCGGACAACCCAACATCCAGGAAGTTCTTCTCTTCCCCCAGATGCGCCCCGAGAAGACACAGCGCCGCGACAGCGAGGCCGCTTTCGCCACAGTCGGTGTCCCCGCCGAGTGGGTAGCCCCTCTCTACAAGGCTGGTGTATACACCCTTGAGCAACTCTCCCAGCAAGGCCCCGGAAAACTCTTCCAGGAACTCTGCGGCATCAACAAAAAATTCAAGCTCGACCTTAAGAATCCCGGGCAGGAAGCGGTAGCAGCCTGGATCGAAGCCGCAGCACAGAATTAGGACCCACATATCAGATATTGACTTATTTAAGTTTCGCAAGCACAGGAGGGCTTAAGGCTTAAGGATTTATAATTTTTCTCAAAAGCAAAGTGATATGAATTTTAAATATCAACTTTGCGACGAAGTCGCTGATAAACCTTTAAACCTCAACCTTCAGCTTGCGAAAGTTGAATTACTTAATGTTTCAATCAAACACAATCTACGTCAAAGCATGTGACTTTGCCAAACGTATTGTCAACCTCTACAAATTTCTAACCACCGACAAACATGAGTTTGTTATGTCCAAACAATTGTTACGCAGTGGAACAAGTATAGGTGCCAATATTGCCGAAGCATTATGTGGTTTTAGCAGGAAAGATTTTCTTGCTAAAATGAATATATCGTTTAAAGAGTCAGTTGAATCAGCCTATTGGCTCAACCTGTTGCACGACACTGAATATCTGACCGACAAACAATACCAGTCGCTTAGAGATGACTGCGAAGAAATTATAAAATTACTCAGCAGCATAACCAAAACGACCTCTCAGTCATTAAAACAAAAAGACTGATAAATTCCTGATTCCATAATAGTCCATAACAAAAGCTTACGAAAGCTTAATAAGAATGCATAAGTTGAGCCTGCGAAAACTTAAATAATTCCTAATTCCTAATTTATAATTCCTAATTCAATGTTTTGCAAAAACATTGCAGTCATGGGCGGCGGAAGCTGGGCAACAGCTCTCGCCCGACTGCTTATGAACAATAACGAGACAATAACCTGGTACATGCGTCGCCCCGACCGCATCGAACAGTTCAAACAACTCGGACACAACCCGGCATATCTTACCGATGTACGTTTCGATACACGACGCATATTCTTCACCGACGATATCAACCTGGCTGTTCGCGAGGCCGATACACTCCTCCTCGCCATGCCATCGCCATACTTCAAGGATCACATCGACAAGGTTCATGAATCCCTCCATGGCAAGCACATAGTGACAGCCATCAAAGGCATAGTTCCCGACGGCAATATGCTCGTCACCGACTACCTCTCTCACCGCTTCGGAGTTCCGCGCGAGAACATGCTTGTGGTGAGTGGCCCATGTCATGCCGAGGAAGTAGCCCTCGACCGCCCCAGCTACCTCACGGTAGGATGTTGCGACATGGACAAGGCGGCCACCTTTGCACATTGTCTCGAATACGGCAACTCCCACACAATACTTTCCACCGACGTTGACGGAATCGAATATGCCGGCGTCCTGAAGAACGTGTACGCCATTGCCGCAGGCATAATACACGGTCTAAAACGCGGCGACAACCTGCTCGCCATGCTCGTCAGCAACGCCATCAGGGAAATGGACCGCTTCCTAAACGCCATAGACACCACCCCGCGCAACATCTGCGACTCGGTATACCTCGGTGACCTGCTGGTAACAGCCTACTCACGCTTCAGCCGCAACCACAACTTCGGATCCATGATTGGACGCGGGTACTCCGTCAAGTCGGCACGCATGGAAATGGAGCAGACCGCCGAAGGCTATTACGGCACCAAATGCATGCACGAGATCAACAGCCGCATCGCCGTTGACATGCCAATACTCGACACCGTCTACGACATCCTGTACCGGGGCGTCCCGGCCGACAACGCCATCCAGGCTCTCCCCCTACGCTAAGAAAGCCAAGCCCCCCAAAAAAGAAAACGGCGACATAAAGTCGCCGTTCAAAAAACAATATCCGGCCCTAAATACCCGGCAGTAAAAACATCCAGCAGCAAAAACACCTGCACATGATGCCTATATTGCCCATTGGTGCCTATTAAACCCGGATAGCAACCAAGAAAATTAATTCCTAATTCCTAATTAAAAAAAGCTTCCCGATGGGAAGCTTTTTTTCAGTTGCATCCGCCGCCGCAATCACCGCCACCGCAAGATCCACCGCTGCAATCACCGCCGCCGCAAGATCCGCAACCACAACCGCCTGCAGGATGTATCTCCTCGGGGGTCGCATCACGTACAATCTGTACACAACCATCAAAACGCACATCCTTGCCGGCCAACGGATGATTAAAATCCATCTTAACCTGGTCTGCGGTAACATCAAGAACTATACCGTTGATCTTGAAGCCGTCGGCAGTCATCATGGGCACTACAGCCCCCTTTTTGATAACCTCACCGTCAAACTTGCCGTCAATCTCGAATATATCCTTCTCCAGTTCTACAATCTGCTCTTCATCATATGGGCCAAATGCCTGATCGGCCTTGACCGTCACATCAAACTTACCACCCTGCTCCATTCCTTCGATAGCCTTCTCGAGCGGCTCGATCATACCGCGGGTCACTCCGAACACAATGCGCTCAGGGTCTTTGGGATCGGTCTGGTGAACAAGCTTCTCACCACCGTCAGGCAATATTTCATACAGGTCATAAACCAATTCGACATACTTGCCGGATTCTACTTTATCCATAAGATTATATTAATTTAAATAATTACTTTATGCAAATATAAGACTATTTCCTCACTTCACAAAAAATATTGACGCTCAACCCATTGCACACTCCCCGGACAAGTGCTTCAGATTCTGCATCCTTAAGGCGCGCCATCACTTTCACCCCGGGATTAAGAATCGCGGTGACAATCGCTCTCTCCCCCTGTCCCGGATCATCAATCTCGACCCTATCCACATCATTGTCAACAAGATACGCATCGAGACCATGACTGCGTATAGCATCTGTCTCCCTACAGGCGTTGCGCCACACTCCGGCTCCCTTGTACAGATACCGGTCACGCACAAGAGCGCAAACATCATCAAGCCGCACAAACTGCTCTCTTACAGCCCAGTAGACCGACTCATCTGCACCTGTCAGCACAGTTACATGCCCGGGGGCATACCAGCGGTCGCTACGCGACATAAGCATATCACTGCCTATTATCATTATATCTCCGCCATACCCCTTGTCGGCCACATATCGCTCTATATAGCTGTCAATGTATACTTTTCGCTCCACTGCCCTGACCGGTACCATACCATGTGAATTGGATCCGACCTCGACAATATCAATTCTCACACCCGGAATACATGTTCCAGCATGCCTGCACACTCTCCACCACAGGTTGCATGCCAACGACTTGAGCGTCACAGGCCTGAGCCGATACTCCCCCGTTCCACTGCATGTGAGGAACCAGAACAATGCCGGTGGTATGACGCACGCCATCACCACAACCGTAAACATGCCTATGACAGCGACTTGCCCCAGCGACCGCATAGCCGGATGCTCGGCAAAAACAAGCACTCCGATTCCGGCGAACATCATCAGAGCCGATACGATGATACTGCTCTTGAACCGCTCCACAACCTTGCGCCCCACGCCATACTCATACGTAAGTCCCTCTGTGACAAAGATCGTATAGTCATCACCCTGGCCAAAGATGAACGTTGCCAATATGATATTGACGATATTGAACTGCAGTCCGGCCATACCCATTATACCCAGAATCCATATCCAGCTCACAGCCATAGGCACGAACGACACTATCGCCAGCTCTATCCTTCCCATTGACAACCAAAGGAATACAAACACAATGAGACCACACATAAACCCTATATAATTGAAATCGTCGGCAAGAGCCCCTGTCATCGCATTGCCCATTCCCTTGACATCAAACACTATCACACCATCGGGCACATGACTCCGCAGACAGCTCATAACAGCCTCACGATCATCCTCATCATTTAACTCTACGATATCTGCGATCGTGTACCGCCCGTCTGACACACTCACATTACGGCTAAGCAACGTTCCGGTAACAGGCTCCATTTCTTCCCCACCAACAGTATGATAACTCCGCGACATCATTTCGACGAACGGATCAAAAGCACCGTCACTGAATCCATGTCGGCTCGCCGACAGCTCCACCGCCCTGAGCAGACTGTCACGTCTGGTGGCAAGCCGCTCCCACCGGCCTAGACGCTTTAACTGGCTCTCACGCGATACCACCATCTGCCCCGGCTGGCCATCCCGACATATCACACTGTCGGGCAATAACTTATAAACACTCTGCACCTGTTCATACAAAGCTGTAGCCTCATCCCATGTCTCCCCGGTGGCCGCTACATAGACCCGCCTCTCCCCACCTTTGCCTCCGAAGGTGCTGTCAAGACGGTCAAACACAGCTTTCTGCCCGTCAGTCAGGTAGTTGATATTACGCAGATCCGGATCAAAACCGGTCTTGAAACTGAAATACCCCAACACCAGTGTAGTGGGTATCAGCATCCACCACAGCCGGCGAGGATGTCCTGGATTCATCAGCCGGGCCAGCCGACCTATCATACCTCCACCGCCGTATCGATGCCCGCCCTTTCTAATACACACTAAATGAGGCAGAAATACAAGAACAAACAGAATTGTCCCGATAAGAAGCATTGCACTGAAAAGCCCGAGATCATGCAAGGCCGGTGCCTCGAGCGGCACAAGACACATAAATGCACCGACTGTGGTGACATTTCCGACCACAAGCGGCACCGCGACCTGGCCAAGTGCCTCCATACGATCCTCACATTCACTTAGATGATCTACGAGATGCAACGGGTAATTGACTGCTATTCCAAGCATTACCGAGGCTATACCCACAACGATTATCGAGATGTCGTCGTAGTACAGTCCTATTGCCCCCATGGCAAACAGCCATCCCCAGCCTACCGACAGGAATATGAGCGAGATATTACGTGCATCCCTGAATACATACACCAGTAACGCCATGATTGCCAGAGCTGCGGCTATCACCGACCATATGCTGTCGTGCTTGATGCTCCTTGCATTTCCGACTGCGATCACCGGCGACCCGGTAAACTGGATATCGACATCAGGCATCACGGCCATGACATCATCGGCCGCATGCTGTAGCACATCCAGAAGCAAACCGTTGAGACTGGTCTCAT
Organism: uncultured Muribaculaceae bacterium; assembly: GCA_964018905.1. Taxonomy (GTDB): domain Bacteria; phylum Bacteroidota; class Bacteroidia; order Bacteroidales; family Muribaculaceae; genus JAAVFS01. Next base: position 19,231 of record CAXHRO010000012.1, on the reverse strand, counting down.
TAGGCCCGAACGGAGACTCGAAAAGCACAAATGCCGCACTACCGTCTGCAGCGATGAAATAGCCGTCTCCTGTATCAAGCCCCTCAGGCATACCGCCGGCCTCGGACATGCGGCCCATAATCGGCCCGAACAATCCTAACGGATCATGAGTCAGGCTATTGAGCGCCACCGACGATACAGGCATCTGCAGGATCTCCTTGACGGACTGTATGCGCTCCTCCACAAGTCCGGGACTCGACAGCATGGTGTCTATGCGGTCATAGTCATCCTCGGTAAGCAACAATGGCATAAGATCATACAACGATTCAACCACCCTGTCGGCCATATCCTCGTCCACACCGGCTACCGTACGGCTCACATAACCCACCGTATCAAGCATCTCTACATTCTCCACAAGGCGATCGACAGCATCCATCAGTATCCCGTTATCGGCTGTCGGTGAGGTTACAACGGCATATACCCGATTGGCTCCGCTCAGATCCTGATATATCTCCATAGCACGGGAATCATCATCACCGAACGGCAGAAAATCGCGTATATCCTCTTTATAACTAATTGACAATGTAGATAATAACGCCACACCTGTCACCACCGCAAACAGTATCATCCCCCACAGCCTGTGCCGTTGAAGCATCCAGTATATATCAATCAATATCCTGGTCATCGCAGTCTGAAGTCCTTCTGTTGTTTGACAATAGCCCCATATCAGACAGCCAATTAAGCAACTCACAAGGCCACTTGGCGGCCTCAGACGATGTCTTGGATGCCGTCACTCCGAATCCATGCCCGCCGGTCTCATATTGCAGGTAACGATGACTAACTCCGGCATGACTCAGCGCCGAGTCCAAAAGCTCTGAATTACGGTAATCCACCGTCCTGTCATCACGGCAGTTCATAAGGAATACCGGGGGCATGCCCGACCTGACATGGCGCTCAAGCGACAACGTGTCGGCCAGCAAGGATGTCACACCTCGGCCCTCACCCATAATGCCACGGCGCGACCGCCGGTGCATGCAGTCATGTGTGAACGTAATCACCGGGTAGACAGAGACTATAAAATCGGGACGCAGTGATATATCACAGTCCATAGCCTTGTCATACCGCTCTCCGGCAAGAACAGCAAGATGGCCGCCGGCCGAGAATCCCATGACTCCGACCCTCGACGGATCGATTCCGTAACTATCCGAATCACAACGCACTGCCTCTATGGCACGGAGTAGATCCCACAACATGTCGGGATAGCGGTTGCCACGCCTTACAAGACGCGAATGGGTGATAAACGACTCGATCCCCCCTACTCTATACTCAAGTACAAACGCCGAGATACCTACGCTTTGCAACCACCTGGCCACATCGGTGCCCTCGGTCTTACGGTCATGCCAGAAGTAACTTCCGCCGGGACATACGATTACCGCCATATTGCCATCGCCGGGCGCGAGATAAGGCGTCATCCTTACGGTTGCGTCACAATCCGTTCCGTCCCATATATTTACCGCAGGCGCATACCTGGGCAACAGTCCTTCGAGCGGACTAAACCTGTAGGTAAGCCCATACCGTCGGCTGACGATCGTCACAGTATCCCCCTGATACGACACATCATAGTTTCTGCCTACCGGCCGGTCAATCCCTTCCAGCACCGTAACAATTGCCGTCAGATCCCGCCTCATGGCATATCTCACACGCCAGTTGTCAAGAAAATCAATGACATTCACCAGCTTGACCTTGTGCTTGTCACGCCTGTATACAAAGTCTACGGCCGAGAAGCCAAATTCATTGACCATGGCCCCCTTTATGACATCACTGCCCACCGACATGGCCATGACACCCGACAGACCACCACCGCGTGGAGCATCAAGAGTAAACGCAAAACGTTGACGCTCCGACGGTTGTCCGTCATCTGCCCCGGCTGTCCATACCGCCAGTACAAGGACGAGACTAAGGAATGACAAAAGACGTCTCATCGATCGGGACATTCAGCTTTATATCTTTCAAGACAATCTCGGTGACATCGTCATTCTTCTCGCTTAGACGTATCAGGGTCACAGTGCCCGTCTTCTCGTCAAGCATAAGCTCGACCTGCCTGAGCATCTGCTTCATTTCCCGACGTTTAGGTGTGAGACACACCACTCTTGATGGAGCATCGCCTTTCACACTTATCCCGAAGTCGGCCTTAAGGTCGTCAAGCCGGCCTGTGACAGTATTCATCATGACACGGGCTATTGTGCCGAACAGCTTGTTTTCGGCGATATCTACAGTACTGCTACGCTTGTCATTGCCTACATGTACCTTGTCTCCGTTAAGTACAAACCTGTACTCGTAGGGAGTCTGATACACCCAGCTCAATCGGTCGGGTGACAGGAACGCCATTCGGCCATGCGACACCATGTCGTCATACAACAGCACCATCCGCTTGGTCTGGACAAAACTGCAGGTCATCGACTTGACCCCGGTGGCAAGGGACAAGACATCCCCCCCCTGGGCCAACAAGCCCACAGCTCCTAAAAAGACTGATAATACAATACTTGCAACCCTTGCCATAACAACAGTACTATGAGATTTCCCACCTTTTACCGGGGCCTGGGAAAGTGGGAAATCGGGAAATGTGGGAATTTTCAAAATCTACCCTACGACCTTTCTGATCACCAGGGCACTGTTTGTGCCACCAAACCCGAACGAGTTGGACAGCACTACATCCACAGGACATTCAACTCTCTCACGGGCGATATGAAGTCGCGCAGCCGCCTCACATGGCTGTTCAAGGTTGATGTTGGGTGCCACAAAGTTATTCTGCATCATAATGATCGAATACACTATCTCACTGGCACCGGCCATCCAGCACTCGTGTCCGGTCATTGATTTGGTCGACGATATCCACGCCTTTGTGCCGCCAAACAGACGGTCAAGAGCAAGAGCCTCATACATGTCTCCCTGAGGAGTCGATGTGGCATGGGCATTGATATAGTCGATATCACCGGCGGTAACACCGGCACAATCCATCGCACGTTGCATGGCTATAACCGAGCCGTTGTCACTGGGCTGGGATATGCCACCGCCATTGCTCGAGAAGCCATATCCTGTGATCTCGGCAAGAATGTTGGCGCCACGTGCCACAGCATGGTCATAGTCTTCTATCACAAGTGCCGCCGCGCCGCCGCTGGGGATCAGGCCGTCACGTCCGGCATCGAAAGGACGGGAGGCACGCGTCGGATCCTCCATTCGCTTCGAGAACGCTCCAAGGGCATCAAACGTTGCCATCGAGTAATAATTTGTTTCCTGAGCACCACCGGCAAGCACCATATCCTGCAGACCCTGCTTTATCATCATGAATGCCAGACCTATTGAATGACTGCCGCTGGCACATGCCGCGCTGACGGTGAAATTGACTCCCCTGAGCCTGAAAATCGTGCTCAGGTTCATGTTCACCGTCGAGTTCATGGACTGGAAAATATATCCCGAGCCCAGCAGTGCCGAGTCATGTTTCTCTTTCATTATCTCGGCGGCCTCGATCACCGGCTTGGCCGATGAATCATTGCCGAATATAATACCCACCTCATTGGCCTCCAGATACTCGGGCGTTACCATAGCCTGGTCAAACGCCTGCCTGGCAGCCATATAGGCATACTCAGCCTCCTCAGGCATGCCGATACGCATACGGCGGTCGATAACCCCCTTGAGCTTAGGACGCTCCACAATACCTGTCAATGCCGACTGATAGCCATAATCAAAACGCTGGTCGTCAAGCCCAATGCCCGACCGACCGTTAAAAAGAGAATCCTTGACCTCATCCACACACTTACCGATACAGGACCATATACCCATACCGGTAACTACAACACGACGCTCATTCATATGTTATATATAGGATCTGTTTGTTTTTTATTATTGGATTGTTTTTTAAGAAATCTGGACATGAAGGAACCCAAGTCTCCACCGGCCTCCCTGATGACATCACCTACAAGATTTGTAAACGATCCGAAACGCCCCTCGCGTGTGCGCTCGCAGAGAGTCAGCAACATGCGACCCGACTCGGTATCTGTAAAGATATACTCGCATGCCGCTTCATTACCATTTCGGTTAACAGTAAGCACCTTGATTGTAAGGGTTATCGGCTTACCCTCTGCACGGGAAAGCAACATCCTGTCACAACGGCTGTTGAAGCGTTTTATAAAATCGGCGTAATACTTGCGTATTTCATAATCAAAGTCATCAGACTCCCCCAGTGACTCCAGATACTCCCCGAGAGCATCACCTTCGACAGTAGCACCCGAGAAGTCGATCACAAGAGACACCGAGCCGGAGAGTCCGGCCCCGTCACCGTCGACAACCGTAAAAGCACGCACACCCGACAATGTCCCGACAAAAAGCAAAAAAGCGATAAAAAAACGTCTCATATCAAAATTGTCTAAATTACGACCAATGATACTGAATACTCAAAAAATCAGAGAATCCAAGCAAAAAACTTTCAACTCACAAATATACGAATAAGCCGAGAGTAAAGCCAAATAAATTTGGCTTTACCTAGCGAAAGTACATAGGACGACCGTCAAATATACGCAAAAACTGCGACATTACTACACCCGAAAGAATCTTAGAATGCGCTTGCAATAAAGGCTTTCAAGGGATCGAGTTTGGGTGAATTAAGATCCCACAAAGTATCATTCTCAAACAACCAATAACCAGACCCAATTTTATCACGCTGTTTTTTTGTGAGTTTCATTGCAGTTATATATGTGTGCAGTTTTCCTTTCCTGTTTGGACATAGATACTCGTTGCCAAGACATAATTCATAATCTTGATAACACCCAAAAAAACGATCATGAATATCTTTACGGGCAATACTTTCCAGCATCGTCTCAAAATCTCCATCATTACCGTTATCAGGCCAAAGAAAAATCTCAGCGTCTATCTTTAGCACCTTGAGTTCTGCCAACAATTCTTCTTTTCTCTTTTTATATCCACCTCCATTCACTTCGGTATCAGCATCAAATATAATTAGATTTATGCCTTCCTCAACAGAGTTTTGAATAAATTGATTTCTCGCCAAATGCAAAGAATCCTTCCCATTAAGCGGAACAATTTCATATGGTTGTGAATTGTACATGAACACCCTCAGTATAGTTGAAAGAAAATTATACTCCGGCGTCAGATGATTCTTTGATTCAATAAATATCTTAATCATCTCATTTCCAATTCTTGATCAATCGAATACTGGAAACTGGGATAGTCATAGCTAAGGCTAGTGACAATACCGTCCTTATTCTTTATCAGTTTGTATGCACCAACTGCCTCTCTATAACATTCATATTCTCCTTCACTCAGAATGTTGCATAGCCCCTTAAGTGAATCTATATTATGGGTAGACGCAAATAGTTGTACATTATTTTTTTCTGCTACAGTCAGTATTACTTTCCACAAAACCTTCATTGTAGAAAAATGGAATCCATTATCTATTTCATCAATCAACAATACGCCATTCCTACAGCGGTAAATCGCGAGTATGATCAGCAGCAGTTTTCGGAGTCCGTCACCCATCATATTAATCGGCAGACGCTGAGCCGAGCCGATGTCAACCAATATCTCATCTCCAACGAGTTGGATGTCTTTAATTGACGGGGCAATATCACGCAGGGCCGACAATATATATTTCTCCTCCTTATTGGCTACAATTCTTCCAAACTCCACTTCTAAGGATCCATGCGAAGATGATGAGGGTATGTATTGAGAAAATATCTTTTCCTTATACCGTTTATCTATTGAGACTTTCCCCTTCTCAGGACTTCCCTCTTTAAGTATTAGTTCCGAACTGTATCTATTCCCGCTCTCTCCAATTGAATAGATCTGTTTATAACCATATGTTTTTGTGGCATTATCTGAAGTACCTATAGCCAAAGAATCCAAATCTATGGTTCTACTATTAGATCTGATTATCGAAATCTCAAGCCACCGGTTCTCGCTTCCCTGTGCCGAAATACAGATTCTATTTTCAGGATTTAGATCATAAAATTCAATATTTAAATCATCCTCAGAGAATTTCCCATAATTTCTCATAGAATTTACTGTTATAGGCAACACAGGATTGGATTGTCCTGTTACAAGAAATAATGCCTCGAGTACAGTTGATTTTCCGCAGTTATTCTTACCGAAAATTAGATTAATTTGCTTAAATCCATTTATTTCAGCAGACTTTATACCCCGGAGATTTTTGATCTGTAATGTATTGAACATCTGTATTTTTTTGCAAAGCTAATAAAAATTATCAGTATAACCAACATTGAAAGGCTAAATCACAGAGATAAAAATGGACAAAATTTCGCAAAATCCATATTTGATGATCCGGTAGGATCGTGATGGGAGGCTTGATACTGCAAGGTTGCAGAAACTGTGGGGGTGTGGATCGGGGGTGTATCTTTGTGGTGTAAACCAAAAGCTATAAATCAGCAACTCTCTAAATTATGAATTACTACAATCTTATTATTCTGGATCGCTCGGGATCCATGACTACGATCCGCAATCAGGCTGTAGCCGGTGTTAACGAGACAATCGGCACTATCAGGGCCTTTGCCAGGGATAACAGCGATACCTGCCAGCATGTGAGCCTTATGACATTCTGCGGTTGCAACAAGGGGTATGTCTATGACAATATCGATGTAATGAAGGCCGTGGAGTTTACGACCGATATGTACACACCCTGCTGTTCAACGCCACTATATGACGCGATAGGCATGGCATGCTCGAAGATGCTGGCGCTTACTGCCGGAGATCCTGAGGCCAAGGTATCGGTGACAATCATCACCGACGGGTATGAGAATGCATCGCAGGAGTGGTCGCACGAAGCCATCGGCCGACTCATCAAAGACTTGAAGAGCAAGGGCTGGCTGTTTGCCTATATCGGAGCCGACCATGACGTGGAGAAGGTTGCAATATCGATAAATATAAGCAACAGTATGACATTCTGCCATGATGCCGAAGGCACACAGGCCATGTTTGCCAAGGAGTCCTGTTCGCGCAAGTCGTGGATGGAACGTGTGAAAAATGTCTGTGCCAGCAGGATGCCGTATTGCAATGATGGATACTTTAAGGAGTGAGATGTCAACAGCCGACAGCCGGGGTGGTGGAAGAATAAGATTCCGGGGTTATATTACCCTTGCAACGATGTTACGCTGAAAAACACACGTTTTTATTTTGTCGGGCTGGTTTTGATTTCGTATCTTCACCAGCCCTAACTAAATCGGTTTATCTCATGGATATATCTGCTATGGACAATCAGTTGCGGCTGGACTTCGTGCCTCGTCCCGGTATTGTATACTTTCTCACTACCGACGACTGTAGTGACCGGGAATGGGAACGATATCTCAACAGGTTGACAATTATGATGGAGCTGCATGGACTACAGGTCACGACCAGGCGCGCTCCGCGTGCCGATCTGTCTCACTACACTGTAGCGAGACTGTTCAACCTCGGTAACATCGGAGGCAAATCATATGCATGGATATCGGGAGGCCGTGGAGTATATACCGCCATTGCCTCGATCGAAGCGATGGCCGAGAAACTTGTATGGCTTGAAAACTGGGACAAAGGGTCGATCGATGTCACCAACGACGGGTATGGACCGGACATGTACATGAATACTATGCCGGCAGGCGCTATACCTCCTGATGCCGGTATACATGCCGTATGCGCCGACGAGAGAGGTTCGGACGATTTCGACAGCGGCGTATCCAATTCACGGCCAGGGCTTATACCTGAACCTACGGCTCCTCAAGCCATAACAGAATATCAGGGAGAAGAATTACGACGCGAAACACCACCGACTCCCGAAGAGAGCGCATTTCTCGAGCATCTGGACAGCGAACGCAGGGATATCATCAACAGGATAGGAATGCTTGTAGCCGATTACGTGAGGCAATATCACGAAATGCCTCCGATGGAGCTGTTTGAAAAGTGTGCTTCAGGAAAATTTATCGTCATTGCCGACAAGTATTCGCCTGTCGTAATCAACGGGAACATGGAGATTGTGCTACCGCACTACAATGAACTGACACTCAGGCTCACCCCCCTGCCTCGCATAATATACATACTGTTCCTGATGCACCCTGAGGGGATCAGACTCAAGGAAATAGCCGATTACCGCAAGAAACTCGAGGAGCTGTATCTGCTGGTGAAGCCCGGCAGTGACGAGAGGTTGGCACGACAGTCGATAGAGAATCTGTGCACACCCGGATCGGAGTCGCTCAACCAAAAGATATCCATGATCAAGCGTGCCGTCAAGCTACAGCTTAACATGCCCGAGATTGTGGAACATTATACTATTTCAGGTAAACGTGGGGAAGTGTACAGATTGCCGGCGGCTGAGGATGCGGTACTGCCAAAGGCTGTGAATTGACTTTAGGTGATGAACAGGCACCAATAAGCAGGATAAACAGCATGGGCTGTATATTTTGCCGACTGAGGATGTTATAGGCCGGATATTCTTTTCGCCATTCTCAATTAGTCTCTTTTCTCAAGGCTTCGGATACCAGACGGGCTTTGGCCGGGCCTACGACCTCGGCGAGGGCGTCGAGTGAGGCTTCGCGTATACGCTTAACGCTCTTAAAATGCTTTAGAAGAGCGGTCTTAGTTGCTTCCCCTACGCCTTTTATCGAGTCCAATTCACTGACTGTCTGCAACTTACTGCGACGATCGCGATGATGTGTTATGCCAAATCGGTGGGCCTCGTCGCGCAGATGCTGTACGACACGCAACGACTCTGAATTTTTATCGATATAGAGCGGAGCCGAGTCGCCGGGGAAATAAATCTCTTCAAGACGCTTGGCAATTCCCACTATGGCAATACGGCCACGTAAACCCATGCCTTCAAGAGCCTCGACAGCGGCACTAAGCTGCCCTTTTCCGCCATCCACGACTATGAGCTGAGGGAGTGGCTCCCCCTCCTCGACAAGGCGCGAATAACGGCGCGTAAGCACCTCCTTCATTGATGCGAAATCGTCGGGCCCCTGGACTGTCTTTATTATGAAATGGCGGTAGTCACGCTTGGAGGGTCGGGCGTTCTTGAAGACGACACATGACGCCACAGGATTAGCGCCTTGTATATTGGAGTTGTCGAAGCACTCGATATGGCGCGGGAGCTCGGTAAGGCGGAAATCCTGCTGCATACGTTTAAGCGTTCGCTCCAGGCGTTCCTCGGGATTATTGCGTTCCATCTGCTTGAGCAGATCGAGTTTGGCCTGGGTGGCATTGCGAACAGATACTTCAAGCAACTTGGCGCGGTCGCCACGCTGTGGAATAGAGAAGGATACTCCGGGCATCTCGACATCAGGTATCACAGGCACGATGACATCGCGGTAGGTGACACCAAGCGTACTGCGCACCTCGTCGAGAGCGTAGGCCAGCATCTGGGCATGAGACTCGTCAAGGCTACGTTTATACCGCAAGGTCATGCTACGCACAACAGCGCCACGACGCACATGCATATAGTTGACAAACACATCGCGGTTGTCATCGTCAATGCCAAAGACATCGACATCGCTTACTGTCTGACTTACGATAACACTCTTGGCGCGGTAGCGCTCGACAAGCAGATATTGTTCCTTGAGCACTTGAGCTTCCTCGAAACGCAGTTGTGACGCGAGATATTCCATCTGCTCCCGCAGGTAATCCATAAGCTGAGACGTATCGCCACGAAGTATCTGCCTGACATGTTCGATATACTCCTGATATCGCTCGGGCGAGATCTCCCCCACACAACATCCTTCACAACGCTTTATGTGGTAGTCGAGACACACATGACCTTTGCCTCGCGCAAGATATTCGGGTGTTATTGGTATACGACATGAGCGTATCGGGTACAGCCGTTTTATCAAGTCAAGAACAGCGCGTGCTGATGGAGTATCGGTATACGGGCCAAAATATTTAGAGCCATCACCCAGATATTGTCTGGTAAGGAAAACCCGCGGATATAATTCGCGCGTGATACATATCCACGGATAGGATTTATCGTCCTTCAGAAGCACGTTATAACGAGGCTGATACTCCTTGATCATCGAGTTCTCAAGATTAAGGGCATCCTGCTCGGTGGGGACTACGATATAACTCATATCGGCGATGGCGCGTACCAGCAGATTGGTGCGCATACTGTCATGAGTGCGGTTGAAGTAGGAGGATACCCTACGCTTAAGATTCTTGGCCTTGCCGACATAGATCACCTTCCCGGTGTTGTCATAATACATATAGACCCCGGGGGTATCTGGCAAGATAGCTATCTTGTCGCGAAGCGCCTGCGATTTGTTCTTGTCGTGTTTGGCCATTGTACGGGTGTTGTGGATTAGGATTGAGATTGGGATCACTTTCTTTTGGATATACAGCCGCGGAGCCATAAAGGTTCCGCGGCTGTATACTTTTCGTCTACACCAGCCGGTTGCCTTGGGCGGTGTACATATTACTGCCGGTGATCAATACTTGATAAGTGAGGTAACCTCAGCCTCGGCAGGGAGGAGGGCACGACCGTTAAGATCACTCAACTCTATGATGAAATTGATATAGATCTTCTTTGGGTTCATACTCTTGACAAGATCATAGGCAGCCGCCATCGTACCACCTGTAGCCAGCACATCGTCATGAAGCACCACGATATCATCCTCGGTTATAGCATCACGGTGTATCTCGATGGTATCGGTACCATACTCTTTCTCATAGGTAGCCTGGAGAGTATCGGCAGGAAGTTTACCAGGCTTACGCACGGGCACAAAACCGGCGCCAAGCTCAAAAGCAAGGATCGAACCACCGATAAATCCACGAGACTCGATACCCACCACTTTGGTCACTCCCTTATCGCGATAGAGCTGAGAAAGATCCCATCCTATAATATGAAGAGCACGAGGATCTTTAAAAACAGTAGTAAGGTCTTTGAAGACAACACCCTTCTTAGGGAAGTCAACAACATCGCGAACGCGAGACTTGATGTATTCCATCTTAAATGAATTAAAAGATTGATATAATGAATTTTATTTATGTTCCACGTGAAACAATTATCGACCACATAACAACAACAATACATTGATGTCATTAGGAGAAACACCCGGAATACGCGATGCCTGGGCGATAGTCTCAGGATCAATACGACGAAGTTTCTGACGTGCCTCGGTCGAAATAGCAGTAATCTTATCGTATTCAAACCTACCACGTATACGAATACCCTCGAGGCGGGCAATCTTATCGGCAATCAAACGCTCCCGGTCTATATACCCCTGATACTTTATCAGAATCTGTGCCGCCTCGACAACCTCGTCACACAGATCGGCAGGAATACGGTTTACGAACGAAAGTACACGAGGCAGATGATGCATAAGCTGTTCGAGAGACAACTGAGGACGAAGCACAAGATCATAGACCCTTGTACCCTCAGAGAGAGGAGAACACCCCACCCGCTCAAGCAACGGATTCACATCATCGGCACGAACCTTCGCTCCCCGGCAGAATTCAATAAGATCATCACGCCACCGGCGCTTGAGCATCATTCTCTCATAACGCTCGCGCGAAGCAAGACCTATCTCATAACCGACAGGAGTAAGCCGCATGTCGGCATCATCCTGTCGCAGAAGTATGCGATACTCGGCTCGCGATGTAAACATACGGTATGGTTCATCGACCCCCTTTGTGACAAGGTCGTCTATAAGGACACCGATATAAGCCTGGTCGCGAGACAATGTGAACGGAGCCCTGCCCATGACTTTAAGAGCCGCGTTAACACCAGCGACAAGGCCCTGGCCTGCAGCCTCCTCATAACCGGTAGTTCCATTGATCTGACCGGCAAAGAAAAGCGACGACACAAGCTTTGTCTCTAATGTATGACGCAACTGAGTAGGATCAAAGAAGTCATACTCTATCGCATAGCCCGGACGATATATCTGTACCTCGCGAAGTGCCGGAATAGCCTGCAGAGCCGCTATCTGTATATCAATGGGTAACGACGACGAGAATCCGTTAAGATAATACTCCTGAGTATTCTCCCCTTCAGGTTCAAGGAATAGCTGATGCTCGGTCTTATCGGCAAAGGTGACAATCTTTGTCTCGATACTGGGACAGTAACGGGGTCCGATACTCTTGATCTGACCATTGTAGAGAGGAGAATCAGGTAGTCCACGACGCAGGATTTCATGTACTGTCTCATTGGTATAGAGAATATGACACGGCCTGGCCGAAAGTTCGCGATGAACCGAGGGGAGATATGAAAACTTATGAAAATCGTCATCACCATCCTGGCGCTCAGTGAGTTCCCAATGAACCGAACGGCCGTCAATACGAACAGGAGTACCGGTTTTCATACGGTCAACAGTAAATCCTAACTGCCGCAACTGGTCGGACAGGCCATAAGAGGCAGCCTCAGATATACGTCCTCCAGGGATGCGTGTACGGCCGAAGTGCATCAGACCATTAAGGAACGTACCATTTGTAAGAACAACGGCACGGGCTGTGAACGTAACTCCAAGCGAAGTAACCACGCCCCCTACCCGATCGCCATCAATAACAAGCCGCTCCACAGAGTCCTGCCAAAGAGACAGATTATCGGTATTCTCAAGAATATTACGCCACAGGGCCGAGAAACGGTTACGATCGCTCTGAGCACGCGGGCTCCACATGGCCGGGCCCTTTGAACGATTAAGCATCCTGAACTGTATGGCAGTACGGTCTGTAACAATGCCCATCTGACCGCCGAGAGCATCTATCTCCCTGACAATCTGCCCCTTGGCGATACCGCCAACGGCCGGATTACAGCTCATCTGAGCTATCTTATTAAGATCGTGGGTTATAAGAAGCGTCGACACGCCCATACGGGCAGCAGCCGAAGCAGCCTCACAGCCGGCATGACCGGCACCCACCACTATGACATCATAATCAAATCTCATATCAAAAAAACTATGGCATAAGGAGACCAAGGGCCTCATTTTCATGACGTTCCATCATCTCGCGCTCACCAGGTCCCTTATCATTGATACCACACAGATGCAAAATACCGTGTATAATAACACGAAGAAGCTCTGTATCATAATCAACTCCAACAAGAGCCGCATTAGACCGCACGGTATCAAGAGATATAAAGAGATCTCCCCGAATGAGCCTGCCACGAGTATAATCAAACGTTATAATATCGGTAAAATAGTCATGCTGAAGGTATTGGCGATTGACCTCCAATATCTTGGAGTCATCACAAAATATATAGGTAATATCCCCTGCAATACGGGCATGAAGATGTGCGACATCACCAATCCACTCCTCAAGGCGCGGGAAATCAAGAGACGGCATATCGACACCATCAGCGAGCCATTGTAAATTAACTTTCATTCTCAATACGTTAAGATACATCTCGTGAAAAGCGGCACATACACAAACCCAAGCGCCGCCTACATGAAGATGCATTGCAAAATTAGAAAATTTTTGCTTGAAAAAAAATTAAGAGCTTGTTTAAAAATAAATGTGAATACTCGGCCGAAAATCCTGAGGTGGATTTTGCACTTAACCAAAGGAGCATATCGAGCTATGTGACTGAGATGAAGAGCGAAATAAACCCAAGATTTTCGATTAGTTCGGTATTATATTCTATTCATTTAAAGTATCCATAGTTTAGACCCCTCACACAACTCCTTAATTTATCCACATAGTTCCACTGTCATATCCCATCACGATTCCATTGACACATGTGTCGATACACAGAGCAGAAGTCAATCACTTGAAGAAGATATAGGCGGCCATTATACCAGACATCGAGCCAATTACGTCAGCCAGAAGAGCATATGAGACGGCATACCGTGTACGTTTGATTCCCACACTGCCGAAGTATACAGCAAGCACATAAAACATGGTGTCGGTACTCCCCTGTATTGAGGCTGACACACGGGCAACAAACGAGTCGGCCCCATAGGTATTCATTAGATCCACCATAAGACCACGAGACCCGCTGCCACTGAGCGGCTTCATAATCGCGGTGGGTAAAGCACCAACCCACTCGGAGTCAATGCCAAGCCATGATACAAACGACCCGACAGCTCCGGTAAGAACATCCATCGCACCCGAGGCTCTGAACATTCCTATAGCTACAAGAATAGCGACAAGATAAGGGATGATAGTGACAGCAGTTTTAAAGCCATCTTTCGCACCATCTATAAAAGCCTCGTACATATTAAGGCGACTACGCATTCCGGCCAAAATAAAGGCTATTATGACACTGAACAGGATCACATTGGCCGCCACCCCACTCCATAGCTGTACAGCCTCGCGAGGTAATGATGAGAAGAACCAGACAATAAATCCGATCACTGTGGCCATACCACCGAGCCATGCAAGAAGCACAGGATCAAGAAGCCTGATACGCTGACGTATACACAGCGACACGATGCCTACAAAAGTCGCTATAAACGTCGCGACAAGGATAGGCAGAAAAACATCGGTAGGATCGGCCGCACCAGCCTGTGCCCTATACATCATTATACTGACAGGGATAAGGCATAGCCCCGACGCATTGAGCACAAGGAACATAATCATAGCATCGGTGGCACGATCCTTCTCGTGATTAATCGACTGCAACTCCTGCATAGCTTTAAGCCCAAGCGGTGTAGCCGCATTGTCAAGGCCAAGCATATTGGCCGACATATTCATGAACATAGAGCCCATAGCCGGATGATCCTTAGGGACACCAGGGAAAAGGCGTGAGAACAGAGGCGAGACAAGACGTCCGAACAGCCGGATCACACCTGCTCGCTCACCAATCTTCATAAGACCAAGCCACAAGGACAGGACACCGGTGAGATAAAGAGCGATCTCAAATGCATTTGCAGCCGAGGTAAACGATGCGCCCATAACTTCCCCCCATATGGCTGGATCGCCAAAGACCGACTTAAAGAGAGTAACCACAAAGGCGATGATAAAAAATGCAATCCAGATGTAGTTCAAGACCATGACGAGAGGACAAAATTTATTCGAACAAAAAACAGAGACAAATAAAACAGAGTTATACAGCTGACAATCTGTCAATTATAGCAATTTTAGGACTCTGAGAATCAAATATTTTAAACGTAACGCAGGGGTATAAGGAAAAAAAGGCGTGAAAAACGCTTAAAAAAGGAATTCAACCTCAGGCTCAAGACGAATATTCCACTTGCGCTCGATATCGCTCATTATATCGGTGGCAAGCGAGAAAACCTCGACGCCCGAAGCGTACCCTGTGACATTGACGATGACCAATGGCTGTAAAGGCCATGTCGCCACATTCCACCTGCGGTATCCCTTCCATCCCGATTTGTCGATAAGCCAGGCGGCCGAGAGTTTGACAGCAGGATCACCAAATTTATCCACGACAGGATATGATGGAATATCCGACTCATCAATACCCATAGAACGAGCCACATCAATGACATCCGAAAACCTGCGCTGAGAGACCACCGGATTCTTAAAAAAGCTACCGGCACTACCTGTCGACTCCACATCCGGCAACTTAGACCTGCGGGTGGAGACTACAGCCTCACGAAGATCGGAGGGAGTCAGAGATTCGAGCCGTCCGGCCAGACGCGACCGCAGATTTCCATAATCAAGTTTAGGAGCAGGCGTCAATGACAGCCTTATCAACACCGCTGTGACAACAAGCCGGCCCGGGTTGACCTGATGTTTGAAAACAGAGTCACGATAACCGTAACAAGCATTATCGCGCGAAAGAGTGATCTCACAACGGCGACTGGTATCGTAGCAGTATATCTCCGACACCACATCGCCAAACTCAGCCCCATACGCACCCACATTCTGTACCGCGGCTCCACCTACAGTACCGGGAATAAGGGAAAGATTCTCAAGCCCCCACATCTGCTGACGACATGACCATTCAACAAGTTCGTCAAGAGGGCATCCCGCACCAACGAGCACAGAGACCGAATAATCACTGTCACGAGACATGACTACACAATCACGATTGGTACACTTAAGAAAAACACGATCATAATCATACGCGGCAAAGAGGAGGTTACTCCCCTGCCCTATGGCCAAAGGGTGGCCGACCAGCCGGCTGTCGTCGCAGTCCCTGAAGAAACAGTCAAGATCGGCGGCCGACTCCCACTCGACAAGCATAGCCACCGAGCCATCTATACCAAAGGTATTAAGGGGCTTTAACGAAGCATGTTCAGTAACCTTCAACATAGCCGTCACTCTTTTATACCATAGGCAAGATCACCGGCATCACCAAGACCGGGGACAATATAGCTGTGGGCGTTTATCTCCGGATCGACAGCACCCACCCATACAGTGGTCTTGTCGGCCGGGAACGTTCGCCTGATATAATCAATAGCCTGACTTGAAGCGATCACTGAAGCAACATGTATATGAGACGGATCGCCCTTGGTCAATAAAGCACGGTAACTTAGTTCCATCGAAGCTCCTGTAGCAAGCATAGGATCGGCAAGAACAAGCACCTTACCATCGAGGCGCGGTGACGCAAGATACTCTATACATATATCGAAGTTCTCCTTTTCCTTATACTTGCGATAGGCACTGACAAAAGCATTCTCCGCCGTATCAAAGAAGTTCAGGAACCCCTGATGAAACGGCACACCGGCACGAAAAATAGTGCCGAGCACCACCTTGTCGACGATCACATCACACCCGGTCTTGGCCAACGGTGTTGTCACCTCCTCCCGGCCATACCTCAGAGTGCGGGAGATCTCGTAAGCCATAATCTCACCCATGCGCTCGAGATTGCGGCGAAAACGCAACATATCACCCTGTATATCAACATCACGCAGTTCGCGCATATACTGATTCATGAGCGAGCGCGACTCGGCAAAATTCACTATTTTCATAACTTGAAAAATGGTATTTTATATATTGAACATCCAAAAATACAGATTTTCCCCGTAATAACAAAACCTGAGCCATGCGTCTCGCCGGGTGAGACCATGAACATACGATCAAGAACGCGGCCGGTCGATTTGCGACCACAACTCAATAAAAGGGGGCCTGCCATCCCGGCAAGCCCCACTTTACCTTATATAAAACCAATCTTAAATGTTCATTATTCAGAGTACACCCTGGGCCATCATGGCGCGGGCTACCTTCATAAAGCCGGCCACATTGGCGCCCTTCACATAGTTCACAAAGCCATCGGACTCGGTGCCGTGCGCCACACACTGGGCGTGTATATTCGACATGATATCCTTGAGCCGGGCGTCAACCTCGGCAGCACTCCACGACAGCTTCTGTGAGTTCTGAGCCATCTCGAGACCCGATGTTGCCACACCGCCGGCATTGGCGGCCTTTCCCGGTGCATAAAGAATACGAGCCGCGAGGAATTCCTTTATAGCCTCGGGGGTAGATGGCATATTGGCTCCCTCGCTCACGGCAATACAACCGTTCTCCAGGAGCGCGCGCGCATCATCTCCATCAATCTCATTCTGCGTAGCCGAGGGCATGGCGATGTCACATTTCACACGATGCCAGGGACGCTCTCCAGGGAAGTACTGTACCAGATCGGGGTACTCTTCGGCAACCTCACTTATACGGCCACGGTAAACGTTTTTAAGCTCAAATATATAGTCAAGCATGGCTGGAGTCATTCCGTCGGGTATATAAATTGCACCCGAGCTATCACTCATCGACACCACCACAGCACCCAGTTCAAGGAGCTTCTTTGCGGTATATGTCGCAACATTACCCGAACCCGATATAGCCACGCGCTTGCCCTTGATATCGATTCCACGAGTCGCAAGCATGTTGAGCAGGAAGTAACAGTTGCCATATCCGGTAGCCTCAGGGCGTATCAGCGAGCCTCCAAATTCGAGTCCCTTGCCGGTGAAAGTACCGGTGAACTCCCGCGCCATCTTCTTGTAATAGCCATACATATATCCCACCTCACGTCCTCCGACACCGATATCTCCTGCCGGAACGTCGGTATCGGGACCAATGTGGCGCCACAACTCGGCAATGAAAGCCTGACAGAAACGCATTACTTCCATGTCGCTCTTTCCGCGCGGAGAGAAATCACTGCCACCCTTGGCGCCACCCATGGCGAGAGTGGTGAGCGAGTTCTTGAAAGTCTGCTCAAAAGCGAGAAACTTAAGGATCGACTGGTTGACCGAAGAGTGGAAACGTATACCACCCTTATAAGGACCAATGGCATTGTTATGCTGAATACGATATCCCATATTGTTACGCACCTTGCCGGCATCATCCACCCATGACACACGGAAAGAGAAGATACGGTCGGGGATGCAGAGACGCTCGATAAGGTTGTAACGCTCGAACTCGGGATGCTCATTATAGGTATCCTCAATAGAGGTTATCACCTCTTCGACTGCCTGTATATACTCGGGCTCATTAGGGAAACGACGTTTAAGGTCGTCAAGTACTTCAGTTGCTTTCATTGCTTTAACCTAAGAAAAAGTTACCTTATTTGGGTTTACACCGCAAAAGTAATGTTAATTCACGAAATATCCTAACAAATAGAAATATTTTTCAAAATAAATATTGGAATTTGACAGTCGTTGATATGATGCTGTTTTGGAAACGACATCGCATCTCCGATGCTCCACAGCTGTCTCTCACTCACGGTAAGACGGGTAGACGGCGAATCGCTCGGACACCTCTCCGCACTGACGTGCTCCGAGGCGGCCTCGCTCATCGCCTGAGGATAGAGAGGGATGGGTTGCCGGATCCGCGGGTTGCGCGACCTATCGGCCGCTTAACGCCACGGCTATTAGTGCGGGCACCCTCTCCGGGGTGCCATTTTACCGTGTTATCATGTTTTCGTTTTTTTCGACGACACCTGTTCCGCCGGTGGCATATACAGGGTGACATCTTGCCGTGTTGTCTTGCTTTCGTTTTTTTCGACGAGGACTGTTCCGCCGGTGGCATCTACAGGGTGACATTTTGCCATGTTGTCTTGCTTTCGTTTTTTTCGACGAGGACTGTTCCGCCAGTGGCATATACAGGGTGACATTTTGCCGTGTTGTCTTGCTATTTGATTAGTATTGATTGTGATATGTGGGTTATTCTTAGAGTTTCAGATATGCAATGGTATTTTAAATAAAAGAGCTTAAACGCGTATTTAACATATCGCCACCGCTCATTTTAACATATGCACCGGGATTTCGGCTTGAGCCAAATCGGCTCAAGCCGAAATTACGGTGCATATGTTAAATTGGGCAGAACTAAATGTTAAATATTCAGGCGTATAGTTTGACGAGGCGGAAGATGAAGA
>CAXHRO010000011.1:74523-88521 GCA_964018905.1 uncultured Muribaculaceae bacterium | reverse complement strand
CTTATAGCCAGTTGCCCAAATTGTTTCAACTAATTACAGTTTAATGTATAGTGAATCATATAGCCTAATTCTATAAAATCAAAAATTATTGCTTTTCAAAATGCGTTCTATTTCCTCTTTAGAATCAATGACAAAATAGACTTTATTTATTTCCATATTGTCATTGATTGATATTCAAATTTCACTGGAATGACGTGTGAGTTAGCCGAATTCAAATCTAAAGGGTGAGCAGTGCCGTTACATAAGCTTTTACAAATACCACAAAGAGCCTTTTTACGTATCTCTTTTGGCAATAATATTTTTTTTTCGGTAAAAGGTAATCTTCAATACCTCCCGCAAGATTGATATTATACATGCAATCCACAAGGGTTTGGGAAAGAGATGTCACCCTGAGAGTGTATCCACTATTGTCATTTTTAATGACAAGGTAAGACAGACATCTGTTGCATAAAAAAGAAATTTGCGTAATTCGCGTAATTTGCGATTCAAAAAAAAGCATCCACCGGAAGCCCCTAATGTAATTTGCGATTCAAAAAACGTAACTTATTGTATTTTAGTGAGGTATTGCACGATGTGTTATAAAATATTGTTTTTGAATTATGCTCTTTGAATGTTAAAGTCGTAACAAAAACATGATTTTTCTTTAAAATTTGCAATCTTTTACATACCTTTGCCCGCAATTACTAAAAGCGTCTGATAATTCGGTTTGAAATTAAAAGCTGTCTAAAAAGTTTGAAATTATAAAAATACCTTTGATTTTACTATCAATCAATATATGTCTAATTAAATTATTAGTATGAAAAAGCTGTTTCTATTATTAATGGCTGTAATCATGACGACCACCTGTGCGTTCGCGCAGGCCGGCCTGATCAAAGGTTCAGTCGTTTCGGCGAGCGATAACGAGCCCCTACCCGGTGCTACGGTCGTTGCTCCCAATGGACAAGGCGTAGCCACTAATCTCGACGGAGAATTCTCTATTGCAATTGAGGAGGGGACAATTCTCTCGATTTCCTATGTGGGTTATGAGGCTGTAAAGGTTCCCGCTACCAACGGTATGGTGGTGAAACTTGTTGAGAATAACATTCTTGATGAGGTAGTTGTGACCGGTTATGGTTCTGCGAAGAAACTTGGGTCATTTGTAGGTGCTGCATCTGTTGTAAGTGCTGACGCTATCGAGAATACCCCGTCATCAAATTTTGTTGATGCTCTGTCGGGTAAGGTTGCCGGTCTTAATATTTATTCGAATACCGGTGAGCCTTCGTCGTCTCCCGCCAATATCAATATACGTGGTATAAGCTCTTTGGAGTTTAATTCGACACCCCTGTTTATCCTTGATGGCGCTCCTGTCAGCTCGTCGGTGTTTACTTCGATCAATCCCAATGACATTGAGAATATCACTGTCTTGAAGGATGCCGCTTCAACCGCCATATACGGTTCTCGTGCAGGTAACGGTGTGATTGTAATCACAACCAAGAAGGGCAAATTCGGAGAACAGGCTAAAGTCACAGTACGTGCCAGTATCGGATGGTCGTCAGCTGTACAGTCAAAGATCAAGATGATGAATTCGGCTCAGTACCTTGAGTTCCGCGATCGTATGACCAATGAAATGGGATCAACTCCTATCTCTGAAGAGGCTCGCACTCTTATCACAAAATATGGAATTGATACCGACTGGCGTAACGAGTTCCTTGATTCAAGTGCTCCTACTTATTCGATGGAGGCTTCGATACAAGGTGGTTCCGAGAAGTCAAACTATTTCCTTTCGGTAGGTCACTTTGACCAGGATGGTCTTGTTGCTAAATCAGGACTGCGTCGTGAAACTGTACGTGCAAGCTTCAATAGTGATCTTAAACCGTGGTTGCGTATCGGATTCCAGGGTAACTTCGGTTACGAGAAATATATGACAAACTCTGTTGCGTCATATGCAGGTAATTTCTACACCAACGGTCCTATATTCCAGGCTTATTATATGTTGCCGTATGATTCACCTTACTATTATACGTTTGACGAGAACGGCAATATCGTATATGGACAGCGTGCCGAGTGGTATAAGTATACTATGGGTGGTGTTGCTGATTCTAATTTCACTGCCAATCTTAATGATGGTTCTACCAATCAGACCTCTGTTAATGCAAGCATATACGAGCAAATTACTCCTGTAAAGGGGCTTATACTGCGTGCTCAGCAGAATGTATATGCATTTGATCGTGTGTATTCATATTCTCATCGTGGTGTTGTCGATTATGAACTTCCTATGGGTGGCTGGACCAATTTTGGTCAAGATGCTTTGCGTGAGGTAGGTCGTACCTTTAATCGCATGTACCAGTTTACGTATACCAATACCGCTCAGTATGTGAAGGCTTTCGGTAATCATGAAATCGATATCCTCCTTGGTCAGGAATCGATTATTAACCGGTCTCAGGGTTTTGGTGTTTATACATCAGGTCAGCCTTCTAACGATTTGATGATGATGGGTAATGGTACAACTGTTATTATGGATGATATTAGCGACTCACGTTCGGAATATATTATCAACTCGTACTTCATGACTGCCGATTATAACTATCTTGAGAAATATTATCTTAATGCATCGGTTCGTCGTGATGGATGTTCTAAATTTTCTCCCGGTAACCGTTGGGCTACTTTCTATGCCGTGGGTGGTATGTGGAATGCCAAGAAAGAATCGTTCCTATCTGATGTGACCTGGCTTGATGCCTTGCAGGTGCGTGCCAATTATGGTACTGCCGGTAACTATTCGGGCCTTGGTAACTATGATTACCGTGGCGTACTTTCTACTGCCTTAACTTATAGTGGACAGCCTACTTTGGGACTCTCTACGATGAAAAACGATGATCTTAGCTGGGAGACCATCGAGCAGTTCAGCCTTGGAGTGAACTTCCGTTTCCTTGATCGTATTTCCGGATCTGTCGATTATTATGTCAAGAATACGAAGGATATGATTATTTCGGTACCCATCAGCGCTACTAACGGCTGGACAAGCAGTCTTGTAAATGTGGGATCGTTGCGTAACCAGGGTGTTGACGTTGCCCTTAATGTAGATGTTTTCAAAAATAAGGACTGGTATGTAGGCGTTAATGCCAACTTCAACTATAACAAGAACATGATCACCAAGCTTTACAATGGACTTGACGAGTATCGTCTTGATGATTATGGCATGGTATACAAGATCGGTGAGAATCCTTTCCAGCTTAACACTGTTCGCTATGTGGGTGTTGACCATCGTGACGGTAAGTGTGTGTGGCTCGACAAGAATGGTAACAAGACCAAGATTTATAATGCCGATGATGCAGTAAATACCGGTAAGTCATATCAAGCACCCTGGACCGGTGGCTTTGGGTTAAATGCCCGCTGGAAAGGTCTGGCTCTGCGTGCCGACTTTAGCTGGGCTGCCGAGAAGTATATCTTCAACTGGGCTTACCAGCAGATCGCCTCCAACCTCTCGTTTACCAATGCTAACCAAAGTGTGATAATGCTTGACTCCTGGACTCCTGAGCATCCCGAGGGAACGATGCCTGCTATCACTGAGTCGATACAGGGTGACAGCCGTTATCTTGAGAACTCTTCGTTTATGCGTATGAAGAACCTCACTGTATCGTATACCCTTCCCTCCAACTGGCTCAAGAAAATGTGCTTGAGTGACCTTACTTTCCGCTTTACAGGACGTAACCTATGGACTGTTTGTGCCGATGGATTTACCGCACAGGATCCTGAGTATGTAAACAATGGTGTACGTTTCAATTACCCGAATACTCGCCAGTATGAGTTCGGTGTCGAGGTCTCTTTCTAAACTAAACTGGTACTATCATTATGAAAAAAATATTTCTTTCACTCGTCGCATGTGCTGGTTTATTTACCTCATGCGATATGGACACCACTCAGTATGGTGCATTAGAAGATACAGTTGAGCTTGATTTCAATTTCGTGACCCAAAATCGTAACTACTCGGTTTATAGTTCTCTTCGCAGTATGTCGGTAGGTTCATGGATTTATAGTGAGGAGCTCCAGCTTGACGGTTTTATCGGACTTTCGACAAATGGTGCACGTGGCATGAATATGGCCGACGGGTCGATTAACTCAGCTACTTCAGAGCCTACGGCAATGTTCCAGTCTTGTTATAGCAGGATCGCTCAGATCAATTTTACACTCGAGAAGATAGCTCTTCTCATGGAAGATCCCGGTACTTCAGATGACGAGATGGCTCAACTTAAGAGATATGTCGCCGAGTGCAAGTTTGCTCGTGCGTATTGCTATTTCTTCCTTTTTGACCACTTCTGTACTACTTATAATGAAGCTGACGGTGACAAGCCTGCTATGGGACTGCAGCTTGTTACGGTATATGCTCCCACGGTTGACTCGTCCAAATATCCCGGTCGTTCTACTCAGAATGAGACCCTGGAACTTATCAACGGTGACTTGAAGGACGCGTTCGATGGTCTTGTGGAATATGAGGAGAATGTGAACCGTGACAATATCAGTGCCGGTGCCATGTATATCTCGTCATATGCTGTGGCTGCTCTCCAGGCTCGTGTTGCACTTGTCACTTCAAAGTATGATACAGCTATTAAAAAGGCTGATTATGTCATAGGTAACACAAACTATCAGCTTGCCACTGGTGATAATTATATCGCCATGTGGAGTGATGAGAATGTTGATGAGCTTATTTTTGCTCCCTACTATGACAGCAAGGAGATTAGTAGCGGAACTGCCGTTTCAACAAGTATTGGCTGGAACTATTGGTGGCCGGGCAATACAGCCCAGTGTGATTATATCCCGACAGAGAATACAGTTTTTAACTTAGCGGAGTATGTTGATGCTGAGGGATATCAGAATGATGTGCGTTTCTATGCGTTTCTTGCCAATGCTCCTATCCAGGTTGAAGCTGGTACTGTCAAAGGCTTTCTTTTCTATAAGTATCCCGGTAATCCGTCTTTGAATCCGAGTTCCACTACCAATTATTACATTAATACGCCTAAGCCGTTCCGTTTGAGCGAGCAGTATCTTATCAAGGCCGAGGCGGCCGCTATGTCGGGTAATACTGTCGTCGCTAAAGAAGCTATCGAGGCCTTGGTTAATGCTCGTCTTTATGACCCGGAAAATGGTGCTCCTGATTTTGATATGTCAAGTTCTGACCTGCTGGCGTTTATACGTAATGAGCGCACCAAGGAGTTGCTTGGCGAGGGATTCCGTTTGAGCGACCTGCGTCGTTGGAAGCAGGGTTTTGATCGCAATCAGCCATATACATTGGATGCTACCATTGCAGCCAATCGCTCGGTTGTTGCATTAAATGTCAGATATAGCGATGATGACTATCGTTATGTATGGCCTATTCCTTACGAGGAAATGAACATCAATCCTCAGCTCGCAGGACAGCAGAATCATGGTTATTAATAATTGTTACCCATCTTGATTTTAAAGTAAGATTATGAAATTTGAATTTTTATCAATACTTGCATTGGGTACGGTCGCTATGGTGTCTTGTACTGATGATAGCGATTACAACAATGTGAATACCGCTCCGGGTGTAACCGTGGAGATGAAGGAGGCTTCGATACGTCTTGCCGAGGACCAGGCTTCAAGCTCGGCTTACAGCTATATTGATGTCGTGGTCAATGGTGAGACAAACGGCCCCGTCAAGGTTTCTATAGACCTTTCTCCTGTTGGTACAGACGGTGCTGTGGCTGATGTCAATTATATTATGACATCGACTTCGATCATTATTCCTGCCGGAGAGACAGTAGGTCGTTTCCAGTACTATCCAAAAGGAGATAATGAAATTAATGAGGATCGTACTTTCGAGGCTAAGATCTCTAAGGTAGAGGGCGCATCTGTTGGTGCTCATGCTACTACCGAGGTGACTTTGGTTGATAATGAGCGACTGATACCTGTCTACTATCCTGGAATTCAAGGTGTATGGAATCTGAGTGTCAATGGTGAGCCCGGGTCGTGCACGGTAGTCGGTGCCGAGGAGGGCGAAGACGGTTATGGCAAGGAGTTGGTGCTTGTAGACTTTCCTGAAGCCGGACTTGTTACACCTGCCACCTTTAGTGTGGATGCTGTCAATCAGACCATAAGCCTGTCGGTAAGCTCGGGAGAGACTGTCGGAAAAATGACTCACCCCTCATATGGAGCCGGTGTGTTCTTGACCTATTTCCTGGATGATGGTTATCTTGTGGACGGTGAAGTTGAATTCCAGTTTACTTTTGATCTGAACAGTGGAAAGATGATACCGTCTTCGGCCGGTACATTTGCAGTCCTGTTCAGTTGTAGTGCCGGATATTTGCTGTATGGTGAATATAGTACAATACTTTTTTCAAGATAATTGATTAAGTTGATCCAATTATAAAAAATAGGTTCATTCTTGTGGGAGTGAACCTATTTTATTAATAGCTGTTTTATTAGGATTTTTTTTCAATACTATTTTAACGTATTTGAATATTGGCTATTTTTGCATTTAAAATTATAATATGAGAATAGTATATTTTTCTTTGTGCTTATTTTGTTCTGTTGGTATATATGCTCAGAATAAGATTAATCTGAATGGACTTAGGTTGCTTTCCGAACTTAAATCAGAAGCTGTCTCGCGCTCATCTCAGAAGCCCTCTGCCCCGATTGAGGCAATAGTGACATTGAAGCCGGGTTGGAACAATGATATCCTTAATGAATATGGGGCTTCGATTGTATTGACTCTGTCCGAGACTATGTATATAATGGAAATCCCGGCCGACAGGATGGAGGCTTTTGCTCAAAGTCCCGATGTTGACTATGTCGAGTTTGGTAATATCTACAATATGACAATGGATTTTGCAAGACCGGCAAGTGGTGTGACGGGTATACAGCAGGGGTTTGAGTATGGCGCTGAGACTCTGTCTTTTACCGGTGCAGGAGTTGTTACAGGCTTGATGGATCAAGGTATAGATCCCAATCATGTGAATTTTAAAAACGCTGCAGGAACTCTCCGTGTCAAGGAGGTTTATAATTATGACACTAACGAGTCGGCGACAGCTCCTGTTATGATAAGACGGTTTAAAACAGATGATAATAATGAGACTCATGGTACACATGTTGCCGGTATTATGGCTGGTGCCTATAATGGCGACGGTGAGTATTATGCTATCAGTGGACCGTCTGCTAAGGGGAGTGTCAAGTATAATGGCAATGTACCGTACTATGGTATTGCTACAGGGTCGGATATTGTGATGGCGTCAGGCTCATTTACATCGTCCAACATCATAAAGGGTGTCAAAGCTGTTATTGATTATGCCGAGAGTAAAGGTATGCCGGCTGTTGTAAACCTGTCTTTGGGTAGTAATGATGGACCACATGATGGTACCGGATCTTTGGAGAGTGTGCTCGCAGACCTTGGCAAAGAGGCTCTTATATGTGTGGCGGCCGGTAATGAGGGAGATAATAAACTGTTTGTTGGAAAGAAGTTTACATCAGCCGATAAAACGCTGAAAACATTTTTTACCGATAATAAATCAAGTGGCGTAGATATCTGGACCAATGGTAGTGATCCTATAACGGTTAAAGTCGCATTGTATCAGCCGTCTACTAAGATGTTGACCGACATCGCGACTGTAACGTCTGCGGGTCAGTCGGTCAGTGCGAATTCACAGTTCTCGACCACCGTGGGCGGAACATTTACGATGGTCTCAGAGGTTAACAGGCGTAACAATCGATTTCATGTTTCAATGTCGGGTGTGTTTGGAACAAAGACTTCGACAAGTAAAGTTGCTCTTATTGTAGAGGGCTCGGAGGGTCAGCAGGTCTATGTCTATGGATATGGGTCTGGAGCAAATCCAACCACAACATTTAGCTCGGGTAATCTCTCGGGATATACCGAGGGGTCTACTGATGGTTCGATAAGTGGCACTGCTTGTGGTGAGAATATCATTGCTGTCGGGTCTTATAATTCTCGTATAACCTGGCCAATGTCAAAGGAAGGTTATTATTATGAATTTAAAGGAGGATACAATGTTGATGACGTAAGTCCGTTCTCTTCATTCGGCACTAATTATCAAGGGGTGTCTCTGCCTGTCGTTTGTGCTCCCGGTGCGGCTATAGTATCTTCATACAACCGCTACTATACACAACAGATGGATGCAGAAACCTTGAGTAGCAATACTTCGGCTAAGGTGATGGTGAGTGGATCGACGTTGGGTAACTATTGGGGAGAATTGCAGGGCACCTCGATGGCATGCCCGTATGTAGCCGGTACTGTTGCTCTTTGGCTTGAGGCAGATCCTACTCTTGATGTGAATACTGTTAAGGATATTATAAAGACAACCTCGATAAGTCCCTCCTCGACTGGCGCGATGGTGACACCGCTCAAGCGCAAGCAGTGGGGTGGGGGCCGGCTGGATGCGCTGGCCGGTATCAAGGAGGTGTTGCGACGCAAGGCCGAGGCCGGCGTTGACGGTGTGTTGGCCGATGCCGGCGGATATGTGATCACTCCCGTCGGTGACCGTAGCTATAATGTCGTGGTGGATGGAGCCGACCGCCTTACAGCGCGTCTCTACAACATGCAGGGCGTGGCTGTTGCAATAGCCCACGGCCAGGGTGGCGAGTTGACGCTCGATGCATCGGGCGTGGCCCGCGGAGTATACATTCTGGCGGTAGAGACCCCCAACACCGCTCCGGTTACCCGCCGTCTGAGGCTTTAACCGTGTGTAAGTCTGAAACGCGGATTACGCGGTTTACAGGCGTTTTTTGTCGGGCCATCCGGTGGTGATTTTTTTAACGCGAATTACGCGGATTACGGGAATTTTGTTTTAGGGAAAATATAGCACGAAACGAGCATGCCTATAATTTCTCTTTGCCAAATCTGCGTAATCCGCGTAATTCGCGTTTAAAAAATCAGAGCCTGATGGCCCCATAAACTCTGCGAAATTTGTGATTGAAAAAAGTAATCTGCGATTACTTTTTGTTTTTTCAAAATTATCGCTAACTTTGTGGCGTTCAAAGGATGGCTGTTGCTTTTATTGGGCTTTGAACCGTTTTTATGTTGGCCGGCAGCCCCTTGTCGACTTATTTACCGGTAAGTCGAGTTATATGAAACTTTAAATTTTTATTATTTGTCCTGACCGTGTGTCGGGAATCGAAGCAATTTTATTGATTGTCTCGATCGGAGAATGTGCCTGTGTGGCCATCTCATGAGCCTGACGGCAGTGTCGGTTGTGCCTGTAAGTGGTGGCCGTGCAGACTGCGGGTGTAGATTTCGAGGCATATTACTACCTGATCTGTTATATGTATAATTTTTTGGAACTCACAGCGATGCCCGAAACCGAGGTTGTCAGGATCGCAGAGTCTATGGGACTTAAGAAGTTGAATCACGTCGAGAAAGAGGCTGTAATCTACCGTATCCTTGACAAGCAGGCTGCCGACCATGCGTCAAGCGCGATGGCGGCCGGCGGATCAAAAGGGGATCGCGAACAACATCCGCGCCGTGAGCGTATCTCGCGCAAGGCCGAGAAAACGGCCACTGCCCGTCCCGATGAGAAGAGTGCTGTCGAGAATGTCAATTTGCCGGCCGGTGCTGAAGCTCCGCGTCGCCGAGGCCGCAAACCAAAGAATGCCCAGGCGTCGCCTGCCGTGGATAACAAGCCCATGGAGATGCCACGTATCGACTCGGTCGATCCGTCATTGCTTCCTGTGCCTGAGGCCGTGACCGTACAACCCGCCGAGTCGCAGGAGAGTCAGCCCCGAGCCAGGCGAGGTCGCAAGCCTGCCGCCGGGAAGAATGTTGCCGTAGAGCAGGTCGATCCTGCCGGACAGCCTGTAGTTGCCGCCGAGCCGGTGTCGGTATCTGATGCCGCCGAGCCGGTTGTCGCTCCGCGTCGCCGAGGTCGCAAGTCTAACGCGCAGAAAGCTGCCGAGGCCGCCGAGGCTGCTGCGGCTGCGGCTGCCGCGGTAGCAATGGAGGCTTCCTTGCCTGAGCACGAGACAGAGGCCGTGAACAGCGAGCCTGTGGCAGATAGCAGAGAATTACAGCCGGATGGCGATAGCGCAACTGTAGCCGATACCGCTACTGAGGCCGTACTGACGGCAAACCACGATGAAGGGAATGAGCGCCCGCAGGCAACGGAAGGCGCAGAGCCCAAGCAGGGCCAGCGCCGTGACTTCCGTCCGGGCAAAGACTCGTCGCTGGGACAGTTCTTCCCACGTAGCGAGGGACGCCGTTTTGTGCCCCGCTCACAGCGGGAGAAAGAGGAGGCCGCTGTCGCCGTCGCATCGGCACCGATCGTGATACAGGAGCCTGGCGCTCAGCGCCAGCTTGCCCAGCAGGGCGGACAGCCTCTGCCGGGCCAGGGCAAGAAGAACAAGAAAAACCGTCAGAACCAGCAGGGCGGTCAGCCTGTGACTGTCAAGGAGCCGCTGTACAACTTTGACGGCTTCCTGGAGTCAAGCGGTGTGCTTGAGATAATGCCCGAGGGATATGGATTCCTACGCTCGAGCGACTACAACTATCTCAATTCGCCCGATGATGTCTATGTGACACAGGGACAGATCAAGAACTACGGCCTTAAGAGCGGTGATGTGGTGGAGTGCACGATACGTCCGCCTCGTGAGGGTGAGAAGTACTTCCCCATGAGCCAGGCCACACGCATCAACGGCCGTTCGCCCGAGTTCATACGTGACCGTGTGCCCTTCGAGCATCTTACTCCGCTCTTTCCCAATGAGAAATTTGATCTCACAAGCGGTGAGTCATGCAATATATCTACCCGCGTCGTAGACATGTTCTCACCCATCGGAAAAGGCCAGCGAGGTCTTATAGTAGCCCCTCCCAAGACGGGTAAGACATTGTTGCTTAAGGATATCGCCAATGCTATAGCCGAGAACCATCCCGAGACATATATAATGATACTGCTCATCGACGAGCGCCCCGAGGAGGTGACCGATATGATACGCAGTGTCAATGCCGAGGTCATAGCCTCGACATTCGACGAGCCGGCCGAGCGTCATGTCAAGATCGCCGGCATAGTGCTCGAGAAGGCCAAGAGAATGGTAGAGTGTGGCCATGATGTCGTTATTCTGCTCGACTCGATAACGCGTCTTGCACGAGCCTACAATACGGTATCGCCCGCCTCGGGCAAGATACTGTCGGGTGGTGTCGACGCCAATGCCCTGCAGAGGCCCAAGCGATTCTTTGGCGCCGCACGTAATATCGAGAACGGCGGATCGCTCACCATCATCGCCACCGCCCTTACCGAGACATCGTCGAAGATGGACGAGGTCATCTTCGAGGAGTTCAAGGGTACAGGCAATATGGAGCTGCAGCTTGACCGCAAACTGTCCAACAAGCGTATCTTCCCGGCTGTCGACATCATGTCGTCGAGCACACGCCGTGACGATCTGCTTCTCAACGGCGAGACACTCAACCGCATGTGGATACTGCGCCGATTCTTGAGCGACCGTAACTCGATCGAGGCTATGGAGTTCATCAAGGACCGCATGGAACGCACGATCAACAACGAGGAGTTGCTACGTACTATGGGCGACTGAATCACTCCCGGTAATATCAGGAACGTATAATCGGGAATTTACTGACATCATTCCACTTTCAACTCGTCTCTATCTACTTTTTGAATTGAATTTAATCACATTATATGAAACATTTTAACTTTGTGGCGGCCGCAGCCCTTACCTCTCTTGCGGCAGTGACCATGACTTCATGCAACGACAAGGTCGAGCGCGTGAATCCGTTCATCGCCGGTTATGACACGGTATATGAGATTCCGCCGTTCGAGCAGATTCAGTATGCCGACTATATGCCGGCATTCGAGGCTGGCATAGCCCAGGCTCAGGCCGACATTGATTCGATTGTCGCCAATAAGGAGACCCCTACATTCGAGAACACTATCCTGGCCATGGACAAGTCGGGCGAGATTCTGGAACGTGTATCGCTTGTGTTCGGTGCTCTGGCCGAGTCGAATTCAAGTCCCGAGATGGACGAGATCGCCGCTAAGGCAATGCCGATGGTATCGCAGTTCAGCGATGCCATGATGATGAACGACGGGCTGTTCGAGCGCGTCAGGTATCTCTATGACAACCGTGACTCGGTGGAGTATACCGTGCCCCAGCGTCGTGCCATCGAGCAGACCTACAAGAAGTTTACCCGTAGCGGTGCTCTCCTTGACTCGGCAGGCAAAGCCGAGCTTACCCGATTGAATCTCCGTCTCACCGACCTTTACCTCAAGTTCAACAAGAATCTTCTCGAGGCTACCAATGCCTTTGAGATCGTAGTTGATAACGAGGAGGAGCTGGCCGGCATACCGGCCAACGTGATCGCCAAGGCGGCCGAGACAGCCAAGGCCCGTGGCAAGGAGGGCAAGTGGGTGTTCACTCTCCACGCTCCCTCGCGTCTGCCTGTACTGCAGTTTGCCCAGAACCGCGAACTGCGCCGCAAGATGTATCGTGGATATACTTCGCTGGCCTCGTCGGGCGCTACCGACAACCGTCCGGTGATCAACGACATCCTGCATGTACGCTCGGCCAAGGCCCGCCTGCTCGGATTCGATGACTTCGCGTCATACTGTACCGATGCCGTGATGGCCAAGACCCCGGCCGCCGCCGAGGAGCTCATCATGAAAGTGTGGCCCGCGGCACGTCAGCGCGTCAACGAGGAGGTAGCCGACATGCAGGCTATCGTCGACAGCGAGGGTGGAGGTTTCAGGATCGAGCCGTGGGACTATTACTACTATGCCGAGAAGGTACGTAAGGCCAAGTATGACCTCGACGAGAACGAGTTACGCCCTTACTTTGCAGTCGACTCGGTGCGCAAGGGTATCTTCGCTCTCGCAGGCAAGCTTTATGGCGTCACTTTCACCGAGCTTGTAGATGCTCCCAGGTATCATCCCGATGTCAATGTCTATGACATGAAAGACTCACTGGGCAACCATATCGCTGTGTTCATGACCGATTATTTCCCGCGTGACTCCAAGCGTCAGGGTGCATGGATGAGCATCTTCAAGGAGGCTTACCGAGCCGATGACGGCACCGAGGTGCGTCCGATCATCTACAACGTTGGCAACTTCACCAGCCCTACAGCCGACACTCCGTCACTGTTGAACATCGACGAGGTACACACGATGTTCCACGAGTTTGGCCACGGTCTTCACGGCATGATGACCCGCGCACAGTATAAGAGCCAGGCCGGCACAAATGTAGACCGCGACTTTGTCGAACTCCCTTCACAGATGAACGAGCACTTCGCATTCGAGCCCGAGCTACTCAAGGAGTATGCCCGCCATTACCAGACCGGCGAGCTTATCCCCGACGCTCTCGTGGCCAAGCTTGCCGCCGCTTCGACCCACAATGCCGGATTTGATCTGGTAGAGCGTCTTGGCGCGTCTTGGCTCGACCTTCAGTATGGCCACCTCAATCCTGCCGAGGGTGACACCATCGATGTCGAAGCCTTTGAGGCCGAGGTAGGCAGTAAACTCGGTATGCCCTCTGAGGTGCAGTATCGTTACCGCAGTCCTTACTTCAAGCATATCTTCGGTAGCAACGAGTATGCTTCGGGTTACTATACCTATTTGTGGGCCGAGGTGCTCGACACCGATGCCTACGAGATGTTCATCGAGAACGGTATCTTTGATAAGGCTACCGCCGATGCGTTCCGCACGAATGTACTTGAAATGGGAGGTAGCGACGATCCCATGGTGATGTACGAGCGTTTCCGTGGTCACAAGCCAACCCCCGACGCCCTCATGCGCCATTACGGCCTCAAGTAATCCTGTAACAAAGCAAAAAGGCACCCTCTCCGGGGTGCCTTTTTTGTATGTGCCCCCGCCATTCTGTCGTTTTGCACAAAGCAGTCCCCAAACAACAGAATTAAGCATATGCCATAATGGTAGCACACAGGCAATATCGATCCAATGGTAAGATGTCGCCGGGAAAGGGCACCCCGGAGAGGGTGCCGGCACCAATAGCCGTGGGTTAAGCGACCGAAAGGTCGCGCAACCCGCGGAAAATCCA
>CAXHRO010000011.1:0-66995 GCA_964018905.1 uncultured Muribaculaceae bacterium | reverse complement strand
ATGGTAGCACACAGGCAATATCGATCCAACGGAGTGGAAGCCGCCGGTAAAAGGCACCCCGGAGAGGGTGCCGGCACCAATAGCCGTGGGTTAAGCGACCGAAAGGTCGCGCAACCCGCGGAAAATCCAATCAAATTCAAAAAAAGGAACGACAGATGTGAGCCCCCCGGAGCCGCAGGCTCATGGGCAGCGCACATCTGTCGTAATTGTAACGCACACACCGTAGCGTGTGGGTTTAGCTAATCGCTCGGAGCAAGGGTGTGCGGAGATGTGTCCTAACGATTCGTTTTCGATTACCCCCTTAGGCAGATGGGTTTAAAATTTTTGGTGTGATTGGGTGAATTACACCAAAAAATTTTGTACTTTTGCGGGCAAAACGCTTCACCGCAGTATGAAACAAGTAACTTACAACGGGTTAACATTCGTCCCATATATTGAACGTGAGACGATTGCAAACCGCATCAATGAGATAGCCCGCGATATAAAGCGCGACTGTCCACAGGGCTCGGTGCCCCTGTTTATTTGTGTTCTTAATGGCGCATTTCCATTTGCCAGTGATCTGTTCAGGGCTGTCGATATGGATGCCGAGATTACCTTTATACGACTCAAGAGCTACGAGGGCACCGGTTCGACCGGTGTGGTCAAGGAGGTAATGGGTCTTGGCGAGGATATCAAAGGACGGCGTGTGATAATCATCGAGGATATCGTTGATACAGGCAACACCATCAAGCGCCTGATTGAGGATCTGAAGCGCAAGGAACCGGCCGATATAAAGGTGGCCACGTTGCTGTTTAAGCCTCAGGCCGTACAGTGTGACGTGAATCCCGACTATGTTGGATTTGAGATCCCCACAAAGTTTATAATCGGTTTTGGTCTTGACCTTGACGGTATGGCCCGCAACCTGCCTGATATATATGTCTTGAAGGATGAGACAAACAAATAAATAATATAATAATGAATATTGTTATTTTTGGTGCTCCGGGCTGTGGTAAAGGTACACAGAGTGAGCGGCTTATAGACCGTTATGGCTTTCTTCATATATCTACCGGCGAACTGTTGCGCGATCATATCTCGCGTAAGACTCCGCTTGGAATTACTGCCGACAAATATATATCCCAGGGCCATCTCATCCCCGATGAGCTGATGCTGTCGATAATCGATGAACTGCTTGACAGCGAGGATGTAAAAGGACGTAGTGTTATTTTTGACGGGTTCCCGCGCACTGTACGACAGGCCGAGGAACTCGAGTTGCTTCTTGAAAAGAGAGGGGTTGCAGTTGATACCGTGATAGGATTGGAGGTGCCCGATGTGCAGCTTATAGAGCGACTTATAAAGCGTGGCAAGGATTCGGGGCGCGCCGACGACAACATGGAGACCATTAAAGAGCGTCTGGAAGTGTATCACAGTCAGACACAGCCGTTGCGACGCTACTACGAGGGTCGTGGCAATTACAAGTCGATCGACGGTTCGCGTTCGGTCGATGAAATCTCCGACGAGATAGCCGCGCATATAGACAGTCTGGGCTGATCCGGCTGGCATATAGGCCACATATAGTTTGAAATATAAGGCAGGAACTTCGGGTGACGGGGTTCCTGCTGTTGTTTTGTATTGCCTGTGATTGTTTGCCTGTCTTGGAGTGTTGGTGAGGCAGGCTGTGTGATATCATGTCGGATGGTTTATTTTATGTAGATTTATGTGCTTCTTAGTCCAAATTATGTGATATATTGTCCGGTTATCAAGATTTGATAAGAATTTAACTTATTAATACGTCTTTTAACCTTAATTTTTTATCGTTTAATTGGTTTTTTCTTATTTATTATTTTTATTTTTGTACTCAAAATATAAGTGTGAGTTATTATTAACCTCCATATGGTTTTTGAATTAATTTAAAAACTTGATAAACTAAATCTAAACCAAACCTAATCATGAGACAATCATTCTTACATTTGGTCCTGGCCGTGGCCGGCGTTTCGTTTGTTTTGCAGTCATGCGAAACGACAGTCAGGCATAATGCTCTCAGCGATGCAGAGATAGCCGATGGCTGGGAACTGTTGTTCAATGGCGTTGATCTGAGTGGATGGCGCGACTTCAACGGTGACTCGCTTACCCAGCCATGGCATGTGGTGGACGGCTGTATACAGGCTAATGGTGACGGCAGTGATCTGTCGGGCTATATTGTCACCGACCGTGAATTTGATAACTTTATCCTCGACTGGGACTGGAAACTAAGTCATGGCGGAAACTCAGGCATGCTTTACCATGTGGTGGAGGATCCGTATTTTGCAGTGCCTTATGTCACCGGTCCCGAGTATCAGCTTATCGACAACGACGGGTGGGAGGAGGACAATGCCCCCACAAAGCTTGAAGAGTGGCAGAAACTCGGTGTTGACTATGCTATGCATCTTCCCGATCCCGACTCGATGTTTGTCAACCCTCAGGGAGAGTGGAATAATTCGCGCATAGTGTTTGACAACGGCCATGTAGAGCATTGGCTCAACGGTCATAAGATACTTGAATTTGAGGCATGGACCGACGACTGGTATGCCCGCAAGAATAGCGGCAAATGGGAGAACGCCCCCGAGTATGGACTCGCCAAGACCGGAGTATTGTGCCTTCAGGATCACGGTTATCCCGCCTCGTTCCGTAATATCAAGATCAAGCAGTTACCACGCAGGGAGTCCGAGGTCCGTCAGCTGTTCAATGGAGCCGACCTCAGCGGCTGGACAGCATACGGTACCGAGAAGTGGTATGTCACCCCCGATAGTCTGCTTGTGTGTGAAAGTGGCCCCGACAAGGAGTACGGCTATCTCGCTACCAACGATTACTATAAGGACTTTGATCTTACACTCAAATTCAAACAGCTTGCCAACGGCAACTCGGGTGTGTTCTTCCGCTCGTTTGTCGAGCCTCCGGTAAAGGTTCACGGCTGGCAGGTTGAGGTTGCTCCCAAGGGCTTTGACACAGCCGGAGTATACGAGTCGTATGGACGCGGCTGGCTCGTGCAGATACCCGACGAGAAGGAGAATATCCTCAGGGAGGGTGACTGGAACACGATGCGCATACGTGTGGAAGGAGACCATGTGCAGACATGGCTCAATGGCGAGCCTATGGTCGATTTTACCGACGCAAAGATT
Source organism: uncultured Muribaculaceae bacterium (assembly GCA_964018905.1). Taxonomy (GTDB): domain Bacteria; phylum Bacteroidota; class Bacteroidia; order Bacteroidales; family Muribaculaceae; genus JAAVFS01. The sequence goes on along the minus strand of CAXHRO010000011.1, from coordinate 63,861 downwards.
GGAAAAGCCCAGGGCCGTATCGCTCTGCAGATTCATGACGGCGGTGGTATCAAAGTGCAGTGGAAGGAACTTGAAATAAAGAGTTTGTAAACAGATAACGACGTGACAAGCCTCTTCACCACTTGAAGAGCGGAATGCCGCATCGACACAATATATTATATGAGTATGAAAACCAATAGACGTAATTTCCTGAAAACGGCAGGAGCGCTTGCCCTTTTCTCGATTGTACCGCGTAAAGTGCTTGGCGGACAAGGATATATTGCACCGAGTGACCAGCTCACCAAAGGAATCATAGGAGTGGGTGGCATCGGCCGCAGTAAGACACATTTCTCCAGTGATGAAAATTGCCGTCTCGTTGCTTTGTGTGACGTGGATAGCGATCATCTTAAAGGAGCCATTAACCTTGGTCGTGAGCGTTTTGGCGAGGAGATCAAAGGTTATCACAACTATCGCGATCTTATAAGTGATCCCAATATCGATATCGTGCATATCTGCACTCCTCCCCACTGGCATGGAGTGATGGCCATCGAGGCCGCCAACGCCGGCAAGGATGTATGGTGTGAGAAGCCTATGACCCGTACGATCGGCGAGGGTAAGAGGGTTATCGAGGCCATTAAACGTAACAACCGTATGTTCAGGCTTAACACATGGTTCCGTTTCAAGGATACATTCTATGGACTGGGTACGACCGTTGAACCACTTAAAAAACTGGTTGACAGTGGCGTGCTCGGCTGGCCGCTGACAGTGCGCATATCCGGTGCCACCGGTTTTGCCTGGAAATTCTTCTGGGTGGGCAAGGAGAATCTCGCACCTCAGCCTGTGCCTGAGACTCTTGACTATGACATGTGGCTCGGTCCGGCTCCATTCAAGCCGTATAACTCTCACCGCACACACGCTACATTCCGCGGCTACTGGGACTATGATGGCGGTGGCCTCGGTGATATGGGCCAGCATTACATGGACCCCGTGCAGTATATTCTCGGCAAGGATGACACATCGCCTGTAAAGGTCGAGATCGATGCCCCGCAGCAGCACCCGGATGCTATCGGCATCTGGCGCAAGATAACCTATACCTATGCCGACGGCACACGTATCATCCTCGAAGGCGAGGGATATGAGAGCGGTAGCAAAGTGCCTTATATCGAAGGTCCTAACGGCAAGGTATTCCAGGGCTTCGAGGTGGAGCTGAACGGGCAGCCGGCACCCGATATCATGAATATGATCGCCCAGATGCCCGACCCCGAACCTCAGAATACCGACTTCATAAAGTGTGTGAGAAACCGCGAGAAGTTCGCTCTCAACGAGGAGAACGGTCACCGGTCATGCAATATCGTCAATATGGGTGTATGTGCTCTGCGGCTCAACCGAGATCTTGAGTTTGACCCTGTGACACAGACCTTTGTTAACGATGATGCCGCCAATCGTCTCATCGATCAGCCTATGCGTGGTGATTACCGCCTGATTTAACTGACATTATAAAGCATATATCAAACAGACTATTGATATGAAATTCAATCGCATTATATCGGCGTTGACGCTCTCGATGATGCTCCCTGGCCTGGCGTTTGCCCAGGATGCCCGGCAGCGCACGCCTCAGACTATAGTAGCCGATGTCCTGGCCGAGATGCCGGTGGACCGGCATGCCGGCTTTGACACTGCAATGAGCGATCTGCTGGGAACAGGCTCGTTTGGCGTTACCAGGCTTGCAAAGATGCTTGTCCCGGCATCGGATGGTGAGAACAACCGTGTGGAGTATGCGCTCGACGGTCTGATATCCTATGTCTCCGCTAATGGAACCGAAGCACAGCGTGCTACAGTCTGCGAGGGGCTTGACGCCGCGATAAAGAGCTGTGGCGACAACCCCAACAAGGCTTTCCTTATTTCTTTATTGTCACGCATAAGCCGTCCGGCCGATGCTCCTGTCTTTGTGGAGTATCTTGCCGATCCCTATCTCGGTGAGCATGCCCAGAGCGCGTTGATATTGACTCCGGGCACCGATGATGTCGTGATGGGTCTTCTGACCGAGGAGCGTCTGCCTCAGAGTGTGTTGGCACGTCTGGCAGGCGCTAAGCATATCACCGCTGCCGAGCCCGTGTTGTTAGGCTGGCTCAAGAAGGCCGATTCAGAGACTGCCGCATCGATCTATCGTGCCCTTGCCGAGTGTGGTACGGCCAAGTCACTTCCTGCTCTTGCCAAGGGTGCCGCCAATGAGAACTACAGGTGGGTGTCGACCGACGCTACGGCTGCCTATGTTTCACTGCTCAATCGTCTGGCCGGTAATCAGGCCGACAGCAAGGCTGTGGTAAAGGACTCGAAGGCATTGCTTAAGAAAAAGGTTAACTCCAATGTGCGTACCGGCGCTTTGACCGCGCTGTTCGCCGCCGAGGGCACCAAGGCCGCTCCCGTGCTTGTGAAGGCGATGTCCGATCCCGACCGCCAGTATCGTGTGGCCGCCCTGCGTCAGAGCACCCCGTGGATGAATGGTGAAATCCTTGGCAAGCTCGGCGCGATTGCCGTGGCCGGCAAGACCCCTGTCGAGGTCAAGACCGACATCGTCAACTGGATAGGTGCCAACAAATACGATTCAATGATAGCCGTTGTAGCCGACAATATCAACTCTGACAACGAAGAACTGATCGATGCCTGCTTTATGGCCGCATCGCGTCTGGGCGGTGACCGTGCGCTTGAACTACTGATGGCTCAGCTTGCCAAGGACGATAAGGGGCGTAGCGAAAAAGCTTACAAGGCTCTCCTGTCGTTCAACGGTGACATACGTCCCTCGGTGCTGTCGGTGCTTGCCGGTAACCGGTCGGATGATATGACCCGAAAGGCTATGCGCCTTGCTTCGGCCCGTCGTATCAAGGAGGCTGCGCCACGTGTCATGGAGTTGCTGTCGTCAGATGGACTTTCTAATGACGCTTATGCCGCACTCTCGGGGGTTGTGGCTCCCGCGCAGATTCCAGACCTGTGCCGTTTGCTCGAGACTGTGCCGGTGTCACGCCGTTCCATGATCCAGGTTGCCATTGTGGTGGCATTGGGTCAGCTTCCTGTCTCGGAGCAGTTTGCCGCGATCAAGTCGGCGTTTGAGGCGAGCTCCGACAAGGTGATATATTATCCCGCGCTTGCCGCTACCGGAGGTCCCGAGGCTGTGGCCGCACTGTTGGAGGGCTATAATGAGCCTTCGACACGCGAATCAGCTCTTGAGGCTCTGCTCGCGCTTGACTCGTCAGATGTCATCGAGCCTCTCTATGAAATAGCCCTTGACAACGAGTCGGCCAATGCCGCCGCTCTCAAGCGCTATGCCCGTATGGTCGGCAAATATGGCAAGGACAATATCGACCGTTACCAGAAGTATCGTCGCGGTATCAGGATCTCACGTAGTGCCGATGCTGACAATGCTTTGATAGCCGGTCTTGCCTCGACCGGGACATATGGCGCAATGATGATCGCCTATGATCGTATTAATGAAGCCGCCACTGCCGCCGCATCGGCAGCTGCGATACGCGCCATCATGACTAAACATCTCGGTGAGTATCAGGGCGACGAGGTTCGTGACGCGATAGTAAAGGCTATGGACTATTATAAGGCTCAGTCGGCCCATGATGCCGATGCCGGCTATGCTGTCGACGACCTCAAGGGGATGCTTGCCAAGTATGATGCGCTTGCCGCCAATGCACTGTCTCCCACAAGTGAACTCACCCCTCAGGAGAAGGCCGAGGGATTTGACATGCTCTTTGACGGAACATCGCTCAAGAAGTGGACCGGCGATACCGCCACATATGTGATCAAGGATGGATGCATTACTGTGAATGCGGCCCACTGGGGTAATAATATCTACACTGTCAACGAGTACTCCGACTTTGTGTTGCGCTTTGAGTTCGCTCTCGATCGTCCGGGTGTCAACAACGGTGTGGGCATACGTACCCCGATGAATGTCGATGCGGCATTCCACGGCATGGAGATCCAGATCCTGGATCATGACGACCCGATGTATGCCGATATCGCCGAATATCAGGTACATGGATCGGTCTACGGTGTCATCCCGGCCAAGCGTGTCAAGTTCAGACATGGTGAGTGGAATACCGAGGAGATACGTGCCGAGGGTGACCGTATCAAGGTGACAGTCAACGGCAAGGTTATCCTTGACGGTAACATTCGGGAGGCCTGTCAGGGACATGCTGTCGGTGATCCCGGAGAGGAGGGCAATCACTATATGATCGATCACCGCAACCATCCGGGACTCTTCAACAAGAGCGGTCATATAGGTTTCCTTGGACACGGTGACGGAATTCGTATCCGCAATGTGCGTGTCAAGGAGTTGTGAATCGCCTTATACTAAATTCAACACTTAGAACTTGTCTGAATTTATTTATATGATGCCTATATAGGAATGTATTGTCGGGTGTGATTCAGCTTGGATATGAGTAATGGTTGCCATAGTGCGTGACCGGGAAATAAGCGAAAAGACACTGACATGACTCTCAAAGGCAAGCTAAAATCAATTTTGGACAATCTCTTACTTAACCGTCGGCTTATGTGATAAACTTGCGTAAGTTGAATAATTGAAGACAAAAGTGAAGATCTCTGATCCTAATGTATCGCGGGAGCCGGTATCGATCGTAATGATCGGTGCCGGTAACCGTGCTCGTAAATATATTGAATACATAATCGCTACTCCTTCACGCGCCCGTGTAGTCGGGGTTGTGGAACCCAACGCGTTACGTCGCAATGCCATGGCCGACCATTGCAATCTCCCGGCCGATGCCCGTTATGACTCGGTGGAGTCATTTTTTAATGCTGGGAAGATTGCCGACGGTGTCATCATAGCTACTCCCGATGTATACCATTACGAGCACTCGATGCGGGCTATCTCGCTCGGTTACCATGTATTGCTTGAGAAGCCTATAGCCCAGACCGATGCCGAGGCCGCTGAGATTGCCGAGGCCGCGTCCCGGGCCGGTGTGGTGTGCAATGTGTGTTATGTATTGCATTTTCACCCCTACTTTGTCAAACTCAGGGAGTTGGCGCGGTCGGGAAGGCTGGGCCGGATCGTGTCGGTGAGCCACCGGTCGCCGGTGGGTATCGACCGTTCGACTCATGTCTACGTCAGGGGGGCGTGGGGTCGTAAGGAGACTTCGGGGCCGTTACTCACCTCCAAGTGCTGTCACGATATCGATTACATACTGTGGCTTACAGGCAGCCGGTGCCGTCGGGTATCCTCATATGGATCATTGGGCTGGTTTAAGCGCGAGAATGCCCCCGAGGGGTCGGCTTCGCGCTGTATCGACTGCGCTGTCGAGTCCACATGTCCTTACTCGGCTGTGGATCTGTACCGCAACCGTCGCGAATGGATAAACAACTTTGATGTGCCCGAGGGAACTACCATGTCGCAGGCTATCGAGCGCGAACTCGCGTCGGGTCCCTACGGACAATGTGTGTACCGGTGTGACAACGATGTGGTTGACAGGCAAGTAGTGGCTATGGAGATGGAGTCGGGCATAACAGTCGACTTCGCGATGGATCTTTTCACCCCCGATTGTCGCCGCACCACCCGTATCATTATGACCAACGGCGAGATCATCGGCGACGAGCGTGGAATCACGGTCAACAAGCTACGTCCGCGCGAAAGCGAGTACTACGATTTCAGTGACCTCATGCGCGCTCCGTTCCATGCCGGAGCCGATCTTATGACCGTGGGCAACTTCATTGATGCCATCAATGGTCTGCCCGACGAGAGCAGTACCGATATAGTCAGCGTGCTGGAGAGCCAGCGCGTGTGTGACGCCATAGAGGAGTCACGTCTGGGTATGTAACCCTGCTGTTCAGTATTATCAGATCGTTCAGTATTATCAGATCACATTATATTCACCTTTAAATCAAACCTATCATGACTGACGTTTCAAGAAGAAGCTTCATGAAAAAGACGGGGCTTGCCCTCGCAGGTATGATGGTGGCTCCTACGGTAGTGCCTCCATCGGTGTTCGGTAAGGCCGCAGGCCGTACGGCTCCAAGTGACAAACTCAACATCCTCGGTGTCGGCATAGGCGGTCGAGGCGCCGCTGTGCTTTCGGGCATGGAGACCGAGAACATCATCGGATTGTGTGATGTAGACTGGAAGTATGCCGGTCATGTATTTAACAAGTATCCCAAGGCCAAGAAGTACAAGGACTATCGCCGCATGTATGACGATATGCTCAAGAAGGCCGATGCGGTAATGGTAGCTACCGCCGACCATACCCATGCCATCATCGCCGCACAGGCTATCCAGGCAGGCAAGCATGTGTATGTCGAGAAGCCGATGACTCTCTATCCCTACGAGTCGAGACTGCTTACCAACCTGGCCAAGAAATACCGTGTGGCTACCCAGATGGGTAACCAGGGTGCATCAAGTGCCGGATCGCGCAAGGCTATCAGCATGTTGCGCAGCGGTGTCATCGGTGAGGTGACACGTATTGAGGCATATACCGATCGTCCGATATGGCCCCAGGGTATGCCTGTGCCCACAGAGACGATGCCGGTTCCGTCGACTCTCGACTGGGACGCCTTCATCGGTCCGGCTAAGTTCCGTCCCTATCATTCGGCTTATACTCCCTGGAACTTCCGTGGCTGGTGGGACTTTGGTTCGGGCGCTCTCGGTGACATGGCCAACCATATTCTCCAGGTGCCGTTCAAGGGACTCGAACTCGGTTATCCGTCGGCAGTAATAGGCAGCTCGACAATGCTTATGAGCGATTCATGCCCGTCGGCCGAGAAGATCACATTCCGCTTCCCCGAGCGTGACAATCTGCCCCGTCTGGCACTTCCTGCCTGTGAGCTGACATGGTATGACGGCGGTCTGAAGCCCAATCTGCCTATCGATATGCCTAAGGGCAAGAAGTTTGATCCAAATGGAGTGTCGGTTCTGTATGGCACTAAAGACACAATGGTGGTAGGTACATACGGTTACGATCCCATTCTCTGCTCTGGTCGTGAGGTCGATGTGCCCATGATGTGCCGTGTTGTACCTGGCGACCATCATCAGCAGGACTGGATACGTGCCTGCAAGGAGGATCCCGACAGCCGCATACCGTGTGAGTCGGACTTCATGTATGCCGGTCCTCTCAACGAGATGATCACCATGGGTGTTGCGGCTGTGCGCCTGCAGGAACTCAACCAGTGGCTTGACTGGGACGGCGAGAACATGCGTTTCACGAACATCCCCGAGAATGCTACCATACGCAATGTAATCGAGGATAAGTTCCAGATCCATGACGGACACCCCACCTTTGACCGTACGTATACCGAGCCGGTGGATGCCAATCTCTATGCCGAGCGTCTTATCAAGCCTGTATACCGTGACGGCTGGAAGTTGCCTGAGATGCCTGTACTGTAATTATTCTATAGCCATATTGGATATAAACAATAACAAAATGAAAAAGAACATATTGCTTATCGCCCCCGCGATGCTTGCCATGGTGGCATGTGGAGGCGGCAAGACCTCCACACAGCCTGTGGAAGAGGGAGAGACCATAATCTTGAGCTATCTTTGTGACCCGCTGGGCCAGAAAGTTGACTCGGCCGCGTTTGAAGTTGACAATGAGGGATATGCCGTGATTTTCAATGGTAAGGACTTTACCGGATGGCGCGGATTCGGCAAGGATTATGTCACCGAGAAGTGGACCATTGACAGTCTTGGCAACATGCATTTCCTGGCTGGTTCCGGAGAGGGTGGAGATATACTCTTTGCCCGCGAGTTCGACAACTTTGATGTGGCATTCGACTGGAAGGTATCGGAAGGAGCCAACTCGGGATTCTTCTATCTCGGCACCGAGGTCAAGGACGGCAATGTATTGAATTACATATTCATGTCGGCTCCCGAGTATCAGATTCTTGACAATGTCAATCATCCCGATGCCAAGCTTGGTGTCGACGGCAACCGCCAGTCGGCGTCATTGTATGACATGATACCTGCAGCACCTCAGAATTCCAAGCCGTGGGGCGAGTGGAACACTGCTCGTGTGGTTGTGAACAACGGCCATGTTGAGCATTACCAGAACGGTGAGAAGGTCCTGGAATATGAGATCTTTACCCCTGAGTGGACCGAGCGTCTGCAGGGCTGTAAGTTTGCCGAGGCCGTTTTCCCCGAGGCTTTTGCACTTATGAATACGCCCCATGCAGGCTATATAGCTTTTCAGGATCATGGCGACGAGGTATGGATACGCAATGTACGCATTAAAGAGCTTAAGTGATGGGTTCCGTTAAGTTAATGATGGCCTGCCTGATGGGCGCGGCCGCTGTGGTATCGTGCTCGCATGGCGAGAAGCAGGCTGAAGTGTCGGCACCGGCCGATGGGATGTCAATCCAGCTCTATTCGATCAGGGAGCTGATAGGAGACTCGGCCCGATATGCTGCCAACCATGAGTCGATACTTTCCCAGCTTGCACGTATGGGATATACCTCGGTGGAGGCCGCAAACTATGGAGGCGGACGTTTCTATGGCATTGCCCCCGGGCAGTTCAAGGCCGACTGTGAGGCCGCCGGCCTCAAGGCAGTCTCGTCTCATGCCACACGCCAGCTCACTGCCGACGAGCTGGCCTCTCATGACTTCACCGAGGCCATGAAATGGTGGGATGAGGCTATCGCCGCACATAAAGAGGCCGGCATGGAGTATATTGTAACTCCATGGGCCGCTTTGCCGACATCAATAGAGGAGGCTCGTACGATGGTCGATTATCACAATGCCATCGGTGAGAAATGCCGTGAGGCCGGGCTGAGGTACGGTTATCATACTCATTCCCATGAGTATGATAAGATTGCCGGTACCGACAGTGTGTGGATCGACTATCTTGTTGAGCATACTGCCCCCGAGAATATGTTCTGGCAGATCGATACCTATCATGCCGTCAAGGCATGGGTAAGCCCGGTGGCTTACATAAAGAAGTATCCGGGTCGTTTTGACATGTTGCATGTCAAGGATCTGTATGAGCTTGGACAGAGTGGAATGGTGGACATGAATCCTATATATGCCGCCGCACAGCAGGCCGGTACAAAGGTCTATGTCGTTGAGCAGGAGGGTAATGACGGTACCCGCTCTCTTATGGAGAGTATGGCCGACAATGCCACCTACCTTAGTACGTTGATGGGCAAGGAGACAAAGATGGCCGACAGCCGCCGCGGTGAGTATTTTATTGCCGACAAGTCGCAGGCCGACATCTCGGGATATCCGGTTGACGACGAGGGTTATATCGTGCTGTTCGACGGAAAGTCGCTCGGTGACTGGCGCGGATATGGCATGGATGCCGCTCCCCGTAGCTGGAATGTCGATGATGGAGCCATCCATCTCATTGGATCGGGAACCGGAGAGGCTCAGATGGAGGGTGGCGGCGACCTGATCTTCCCCCACAAGTTCAAGAACTTCGAGCTGGAGCTTGAATACAAGATCTCCAAGGGTGGAAACTCGGGTATCTTCTACCTGGCCCAGGAGGCTGCTGTCAACGAGGATGGCGAGCAGGTATACCTGCCCATATGGCAGTCGGCTTCGGAGTATCAGGTGCTTGACAATGACAACCATGAGGACGCCAGGCTTGGAGTCGACGGTAACCGTCAGTCGGCATCGCTGTATGACATGATACCGGCCAAGCCTCAGAATGCCCGCCCTCACGGCGAGTGGAACAAGGCTAAGATCACCGTGTTCAAAGGCACTGTAATACATGGTCAGAATGGTGAGAATGTCCTTGAATACCATCTCTGGACACCCAAGTGGAAGGAGATGTTGCGTGACAGCAAGTTTAACAAGGACGGCGACTTCCCGTGTGCCTACAACCTTATGATCAATATGGGTGGTCCTGAACATGCAGGCTATATCGGACTGCAGGATCATGGAGATGACGTATGGTATCGCAACATACGTGTCAAGGTACTCGACTGATAGAGGTCGTTTACAACTGAAATAACTTAACGGGACGCCCCCTGAGCATATTGCAAACAGGGAGCGTCTCGCTTTTTTGTTGGTGTTAATTTGTGTTTAAATTGTGGTGATGTGGTTAAAATATATTAATAGGGGGGGGTGGTTTTTATAATATGTAGAGAAATTGGCTAATTTTGCATACCGTATTCAACGAAGCGGAGTATTACCGATATTTTTAATGTACTATTATGAAAAATTCTAAAGCTTACAGATAGATTATTCAATAGGTATTATGGCTTATACGATGCTTTGATTATACAACACGAACTGATTGCACACATTAATCTAACATAATAAAACATGGAAAGAACCCTCAAGGGTATCATATGTGGTATAATGCTGGTAATGGGTTTCTCAATTGCCCGGGGACAGACCTACGCATTAAAGAGTAATCTGTTGAGCGATGCCACATTGACACTCAATGGAGCATACGAAATGAAAATTGCACCAAGATGGACTGTCGAGCTTGGCGGCAATCTCAATGCATGGGCGGTGAACAATCACCGTTGGAAACAGTGGTCTCTTGTTCCCGAGGCCCGCTATTGGTTTTGCCAGCCTTTCTCAGGTCATTTTGTCGGCGGCCATTTGCTCGGCGGCCAGTACAACTGGGGAAACCTTGATATGGACTTCAATATGCTTGGCACCGACTTCGGCAAGCTCAAGGATTATCGCTATCAGGGATGGATGGTCGGCGCCGGTCTCGTCTACGGATACTCGTGGATACTGAACCGCCATTGGAACATCGAGGCCGAGATTGGATTGGGATGGGTATATACGCGCTATGACAAGTTTGAGTGTGCCGACTGTGGCAAGCGTGTAGAGCGCAACAAGCCCCACAACTATGTGGGCCCTACCAAGGCGGCCGTAAACCTGATATATACATTCTGACAAACCGACACACGCTATCTCTATGAAACATCGTATACAAATCATTGCCCTGTGTGCACTCACGATATTGAGTGCGGCGGCTGCCAAGGTGTCGTTTGACGGTATTATGAACCTCACCTCGGGACGCGTAGCCTCCAGCTACGTTGTCGCTATGGATATAGATGTGGCCGGATTTAAGCCTGGCCGCGACAAGGAGTTGATAATAACACCGGTATTGCGTTCGGCCGATAGTTCGGACTCCATCGTTATGCCAACGGTGCGTGTCTCGGGCCGCAACCGGTATTTCTCACATCTGCGCAACAATGATCTTCCAGCCGGCGAGCGCATACTCGAGGCCGGCAAGGGATATCCTTACGGTTATCGGTTCGAGACCCCGTGGCAGTCATGGATGAACAGTAGCGACCTCACATTCAGGTGCTCGACCGCCAACTGCTGTGATGCTCCGGTAGGGCAGGGAGAGCAACTGATAGCACGTCACGACTATCGGGATCCGTCTATGCCGCTGGCACCGCTTTATATTGCCCTTACCGGAGACTCGACCATCACGATTGAGGCTCAGGGGCAGGCTTTTGTTGACTTTGTGGTTAACCGCACCGAGCTCAAGCCCGACTATCGTGGCAACCGTGCCGAGATCGACAAGATCATCAAGTCGATCGATGTGGTGGCTCAGGATCCCGATGCGATCATTACCCGCATCACAATCAAGGGTTATGCATCGCCCGAGGGTTCGTACAGCAATAACGTGCGTCTGGCAATGGGACGTACCCAGACACTCAAAGAGTATGTCACTGACGACCTTCGCCACCGCTATGCAGGGTTTGATCCCGGGGTAATGCATACCGACTATGAACCTGAAGACTGGGATGGTCTGCGCCGCTGGCTCGAGACCCATGAGATAGCCAACCGCGATGCCATTCTCTCCATCGCCAATGATATCTCGATAGAGCCCGACCCCCGCAATGCCATGATCCAGAAGCTCTATCCCAAGGAGTATGAATATATCCACCGTGAGGTTTATCCCGCGCTACGTCACAGTGACTATACAATACGATACAGCATCAAGACCGGCATAGATGTGGAACATCTCAAAGAGATGATGGAGGTCACCCCCGAGCGTCTGCGTCCGGTAGACTATTATATGATTGCAAATACCTATGCGGCAGGTTCACCCGAGTATGACCGGGTGATGCTTAAGGCCGCAGCCCAGTATCCCGGTGATGCCGAGGCCGCCGTCAATGCGGCCAATATCTATCTCGCAAGGGATGATTTCAAGTCGGCCGAGTCTTTTCTGGCTCGCGCCGGACAGTCGCCGCAGGCCATTTACACACGTGCCAACATGGCGGCCCGTCAAGGTGATCTTTCAAGGGCACTTAGTCTCCTTGAGGTCGCATCGGAGAGAGGACTTGACGAGGCCACGCAGGCTATTCCCCGTGTCAAAGCCCTGCTGGAGCGAGATCCGGTAACTTATTTTTGAATCGTTTTTTTAGAATATGTTGGAAATTAAGCATATGAAATATTCCGGAGGAACTTTCGAGAGTGTTTGCATAAGTCAAATCCAGACATACTCTTAGCCGTACTTACGCGATTGCCTCCTAAGTGTTATTCAATGTGGATTGCCGCATTGATGCTTAGTGTTGTGTGCTGGTATAGTTAAGCTAAATCGTAATTTACTAATAACTAAATATTTATATTTTAATCAGTCATTTATGAATTTTAAATTTTTAAGCAAGATGTTGCTGATGGGCGGTATGATCGCCATGACGGCATGCTCCAGCGAGGAGCCCGTCTTAGACAATGGCAACAACGGTGATGAAAACAATGATGGCAATGTTGCCTACATGAAGATCCGTATCCAGTCGGCCGACAAGATGAGCAAGGCCATTACCGATGGTGACTATGAGTATGGAAGCGAAGACGAACAGAAAGTAAGGACTGTCGACTTCTTCTTCTTCGACGGCAATGGCGCCTATATGGATCTCTCTGCCTACCTCGTAGACCCCGATAAGGCCGACTTCCCTTTGGTTGATCCCGATTCGGGCAAGCAGCCTAATGTCGAGAAAGTATTTGCCAACAACCTTCTTGTTCTCGAGAAGCTCACCGGCAATACTTATCCCAACTACATGATCACAGTAATCAATGCCCATGATTTTACATGCGGTACAAATCTTGAGAACACTCTTGAGAAGTTGTCACATTGGGAGAGCACACAGAAGGATGCCAATGGTAAAGGTTATTTCGTGATGAGCACAAGTTCATATGATGACGAGGTGACCGGCGATACCCACAACCCGTTTTATCATGCTACCAAACTCAATTCTACCGACTTCTATCTTACTCCTGAAGACGCTGTGGACAACAAGAATGCAGTGGAGGTATATGTAGAGCGTCTTGCCGCAAAGGTACAGCTGAGCGTGAGCCCCACATTCAATAGCGAGACTATTGTTGTGAATGGCGAGACTCTCTATAAGCTTGGCCAGACAGTCAGCGGTGGTGACAACACCAACCCCGATGGCGGCAATACAGCCGATACCCAGCTATATCTCCGTGTCAAGGGCTGGAATCTCAATACTGTAGCCAAGGAGAGCTACATGTCCAAGAATATCGATATCAATGGATGGAACGGTTTTGGCTGGACATGGAACAAGCCGGGCGACTTCCGTAGCTACTGGGCCAAGTCGACCACTTATGGCAAGGATTATGAGGCTATAGAAGAGTATGTGGATTATGTGAATTCTGATCAGCTTACATATGCTGTCGCTTCGCCCAATGATGCCACAGTCAAGGCCGCATACTGTAACGAGAACACCAATATTGCCGGTAATGTAGTGTCGACCACTACCGTAGGCGGCACCACTACCTATCAGGCCGATTCGCGAGTTGCCACCAACGTTGTTCTTGCTACCCAGGTTGTTGACGGCGAAGGAAATCCTGTAAGCATGATCTCGGCCAATGGTGTGCTTTTCCATGAGGCTTCTTATAAGAACTATATCCTCAATCGTGCGTTCATCGGTAATGCTGTTCTCAATATATTCGTTAAGACCAATGTTACCGTTACTCCCGGTGAGAATGACGAGAGCACTGTTCGCGAGGAATATTCTCAGATCGGTAACGAGTATTTCAAGTCGGTATATCCTGAGGATGCCACCCGTGTAGGTGCTGTAGAGATCGCGCTTGACGAGGATATGCTTACCGCCGATGGTGCCGAGTTCTACTACTTCGACAGCAATGCCGCCGGTACAGCCGAAGATCCCGAGTACAAGCTCTTCGACGAGAATCATACCCTTGCATCAGAGATCGCTATTGTCAAGGAGGCTATTGCAAAAGCCCAGGAGGGTTCAAATGCCGTAATCTACGAGAACGGCTACAATGTATATTACATTCCCGTAGAGCACCTTGCCGCAGACAAAGAGCTTGGCCTCAACAAGGATGTAGATGGATACTACGGTGTTGTGCGCAACCACTGGTACAAGCTGTCGATCAGCAGCTTCTCGAAGGTAGGACACGGTATCTGGGATCCCACTACAGGTGAGCACACCGAGACCCTCAAGCCCGGAAAGCCCGAGGATCCTCTGTACTATCTCGGAGCTACCATCAATATCCTTTCATGGAAAGTGGTGAACCAGGATGTGGAACTCTAATACTTTTTAATATATGATTGATTGAAACGTCGGTGTCCGGGCCGTGTGTCCGGCACCGACATATCAATCTTTCAATTACGGGAATATCCCGCCACGATAAACCTTTAACATCTTGATTGTCATTGTGCTGTGACATAACATGATTAAAACCGATGTCGATACATCACCCCTATAGCGGTGTGTGCGACCTTTGATAAGACTATAAGGAGCCGCTACTTTGCATACATGCGGCCACAACATATAATAACCAACCATAAAAGAGGACACTCACGTGAAACTTTTTGAATACATATCGACACGCCTTGCCACCTTCGTTTTCGCCGCCGTGACACTGACATCGTGCAGTGGCATGATCTATGACGACGAGGGTGATTGCGCCCCATATTACAAGGTGAGGTTCGAGTACAGGATGCATATGGAGGGTACTCCGGGCTCCCCGCAGAGCTATCCCGATGCGTTCCCCCACAATGTCAACTCGGTGACGCTCTATGCCGTCGATGCCGCTACCGGCAAGATAGTGTGGCAGAAGCATGAGAGTGGCGACCATGTTCTGGCCGAGGGCTATGAGATTGATCTGCCTGTCGATCCCGGCAAATACCATCTGATGGCATGGTGTGGCGAGGGCCACACGACCTCGTTCTCGGTCAACGAGTCGGATCATATTAACGACCTGCATTGCCGTATGAACCGCGAGTATGTAAGTCGGGCCGGCGAGGTGGCTGTAAGCAAGGATCGCCTCGGTGACCTGTACCATGGCCGGGAGGAAAATCTCGAGATGCCCGACGATCAGGGCGTACACTACTACACCGTGAGCCTTACCAAGGATACCAACACTATCCAGATACTGTTGCAGCAACTCTCGGGCGAGCCGATGAACCCCGATGACTTCGATATGGAAATAACCGATGTTAACGGACATCTGGAAAGCGACAATTCGATACGTGGTGAAGAGATGATCTACTATCGTCCCTGGAAAACCGGTAATTCGTTGAGCGATATCGTATATCCCGGGTCGGAACACTCGCCAACAGAGTTAGGTGCCGTGATGGCCGAGTTCAGCGTATCGCGACTGATGCTCGGCAACGATACGCGCCTGACAGTGAGCAGGCACGAGGATGGCGAGGAGATATTCTCGATCCCGTTGAAGCCCTACATGCTACAGTTTGTAAGCGACCGCTACTCTAAGATGGACGGGCAGGAGTATCTTGACCGCGAGGACGAGTACAGGATGATGTTCTTCCTCGACTCGGGACTGCGCTGGCTCAAAAGCTACATATACATCAACTCATTTAAGGTAGTATTGCAGGATGTAGAGCTTTAAAACATTAATGCATAGTGTAAGACATAAAGAATCATTATTTCATTCATTGATGCGATTGTTCTATTACATACTTAATCTGGTGATGGCGGCACTTGTCCTTACGGTTGGTGCTATGGCTGTGCAATCATGCTCAGGCTCAGACTGTGAGCCGAAAGTGGAGCCCGGAGGTATGCAAGGCAGTGCAAGACTTGGATTCACACTGACGGTGAGCGATGCCGCCATTCCGGCAGGATCGGGGGTCCGGTCAAAGGCCACACCGTCAGATGGAACGTATGATCCGGGCAGTGGCTATGAGAATTATATAGACATCGACCGCAATGACTTCAGGTTCCTCTTTTTTTCATCGGAGAGTCGGTATCTTGGAGATATAGATGTGACAGCGATTGTGCCTGTCGGGTCTGAGGCTGGATACAAACGGTATGTTGTCTCCGGTACATTGCCGTCCGAGATGACAGCCGTCGCTGATTTCAAGGTGTGTGTCCTTGCCAACTGGAAAGAGTATCCTGTCCTCTCTCCCGGTGACCATCTTGAAAAAGTATGGACCGACGGTAATGCCGTGTATGACTTTGGTGACGGCACGGTATCAGAGCTTCAGCCAATACCGCTGTATGGAATCAAGGAATTCAGCGGTGTTGTGATGACTCCCGGCCAGGATGTATCTCTTGACAATATCCATTTGTTGAGAGCCTATGCAAAAGTTGAGGTCAATCTCGACAATACTATATACCCTGTCAAGTCGATTTCTGTCACCCGCGTCAGCTCCAAGGGATATAAAGCCCCTGCCGGTGTTGACGTGGAGAAGAAATATGTTCACAATGCATATGAGAAGGATTATGTGAATACACCACATATTCCAGTTGCCGGTGTTCTTGAAAATATTCCTCTGAGGCTTGTCTCGGGTGATGATGCCATGGTGCAGTCTAACCGTAAATATGTCATTTATCTGCCTGAATATGATAATAAATCGGCCGATGCGACTGTGGCGCGCATGAAAATCACGTACTCTGATCCGGCAATCCGTGAGGCATATGTTGATTTTAAATATTACAAGGCGACAGGCGTACATGCCAAAGATGAGGCTTTTGACCTGTTACGCAACTATTGGTATCGTTTCAATCTGACTCAAGGTCCTGTCGATCTCACGGTAAAAGTGGATGTCCAGCCCTATGCCAAGGTTGTTCTGAGGCCTGATTTTGGTTTGGAGCGAGACGAGGAAGGATATATCATAGTACGCAATAACAAAGGAGAGGTTATAAAATACATACGAACGGATGGTGCTGAACTTACGCTTGGACCGGTGGATATGCCATATTATGGTGTGATACAGGCGGTTTTTGATTCCAAACGACGTGCGTTGCTCGGGTATCTGCCTGACGGACGTATGGTTTACTGGAACTATAACGGTGAAGATCAGAACACATCTGACATGACTTCCTGGGAGATATACACCGGGGGGGATGGTACTGTGGATGTACACCTTGACGAGGACTATATAAAGGTTCCGGACGGTAAAGATGATGATCATATTTATCATATTGATCCGTTCACCCAGTCGTTTTATGATGACAAAGGGCGTGTTATACGACGTTACGTGTACAATGACAATGAGGCGTTTGAGTCGCGTACTGACGATGGCGGCGGTAATGCTGTCGAGCTGGTAGGTTATACGGGCGACAAGTATGGCTCGAAAGAGATAATATACAAAGATAGAAACGGAAAGATATATTGCAGGATCACGGTGACAGTTAATCCCGACGGAACTGAAACCGAGACTTATTCCAATAATTGAAGCTATGTTCAGAAACACGATATTCAGTATAATTCTTATCTTCACAACGGCCTGGCTTTCATCTTGTCAAGATGATTTTTTTGACAATATCAATGGCGTCAATGGTGATGGTACAGGAGGGTTGACTCTTGTTGTCGATTTTCAGCCGGCAGCCGGTTCTGATCTCAGATCACGCGCTTATGATTCAGAGCCGGGTGACGGACTGGGAGATATACATGACATGGTGGTTGTCATGTTTGATGAGGATGGGGAGTATGTCGATATGATCGATATTACTCCAGGCATGTACAAGGAGAGCGATATTGACGATCGTGGCGACGATGATGTATCGAATGGTCAGATCTCCGGTGAGACAACGACCAAGCGCAGGGAGATTAATCTGCCGAATATACCGACGGGCAAGTTCTATATATATGCAGTTGCCAATCTGTGTACTTTCGGTAGCGATAACAAGACTGTTACACAGTCGACATATGATTTTATCAAGTCACACATTTCATTGGTTGATGGAAGAGAATGTCTCTCTCGAAACAGTTTTCGCCGTATACGCCGTACGTGGGACGAGGGTAATCTGAACGCCAATAGTGAGATGTCGGGTATTTTTACTATCGGACAACTTAGTGGAAAAACAGCCTATACGGGTGCCGAGGAAAAACCTGTCGAGGTGTATCCCGGAGTGAGTCTCCACTGTTGGTTGCGCCGTCTTGCCTCAAAGGTCACTGTCGAATTTGACGCATCGGGACTTAATCCGTCAACCACTGTATATATTAAGGAGATACGGGTGAGGGATATTCCATATGATTGTTCATTGGTTGAGGCCAATACGGTCTCGGAGACGGCTGAATCCAATGGACCTCTCGGTCTGTTGGCAAATACTGATCTGAGACATGCGATCGTCGTGTGCAAGGAGTCGGATTATCCTGCATCGATACAAGAGTCGGAAAATTATTACAGAAACTGGCCGGCTCTTACTGCCGGATGTCCTACTCTTGCCGATTTTGCGGAGGATACGGATGATGCGGCTCTGAAAAACATCCTTGCCGATGTCAACCACAGCAACTCGGCCAGGTCTCTGTTTTTTTATGAGAATATGCAAGGCTTGGGAGAGTCCAAGCGTCAGGATGCCGAGGGTGGTGGTTTTGAGACCGATGCCGACGGGAATCTTGTTCCGTTGCCCGATGGAAAGATAGACAGTCCCAACAGCACCGATCCTTCCGATGAACACTACAAGGATGCCAAGAAAGCCGGAACGTATGTCGAGGTAATAGGATATTACGAGTCGTATGACAAGGGAAACGAGGGCTCGGGCAATATAATATACCGCTTTATGCTTGGCAAGGATGTGGAGAATGATTATAATGTGGAACGTAATCATCATTACCGTCTAACATTGTGTCTTCGCGGATATGCCAACGATTATGACTGGCATATCGAGTATGACCGTGCACAGCCTCCGGTTACAATTCCCGACGAGTACTATATATCTTATGGTTATAATGCTGAGACTGAGTTTCCGATAAAGATCTCGGGGGAAATCGTCGATAATGTCATGACTGTTGAGATAGTGCGTAACGACTGGTTCCCTAGCAATACATGGAGTGACACACGTCCGTCGCCGACAGGTATTGTCGAGGGTGGTATTTATATGGATCCTGACAGGGTCACAAAGGCAAATGGAGCCGAGGATCCGAAAAACCTCTCTGTCGGATTTCTGTCATTGCGCAAGACGCATGCGAGTGCGGCCGGAGTAGGCAAGCCATTGTCATATATATATGATCTTTGGATGGGAGGCGGTGACAAGAACATCAATGACTATGTCAGAGACGAGTATATCGATGATGATATATATTCGTTGAATGTGGTACCTGACAAGTATCGTAATAAGCGTTCTCTTGGGTTCAGAACATACCGGTTTGACGGGGTTGACGGGTCGTTCTCGGGCGACAAGGTCTATGCCGCCCGGGGAGATATGGATACGGCCGATGGTCCATACCGGTTGTGGACCAAAGCCGGGACGGCCAATGTACCGCGTCAGACTACAGTATACATTCCATTGTTTACGCGTAATCGTAACCTTATAAAGTCAACCGGATATACCGGGAATAACCCGTATAATGTATTTCAGCGACGGGCTGCTATCAGAGTCAGGTTCAAGGTAAGAGATCAGCACGGGAATGTGACTGATATTGATCGTACAGTCCCCGTCATACAGGCAACCAAGCTGGCTAACCCGATGGGTATATGGCGTGAATGGAATAATGCGGCTCCGTTCGATGTGCATCTGAAGTATCTTAATGGACGTTCGGCCGAGACATATACTGCTCTGACTTCAAAAGCCGGAGGTTGGAGTGCAGAGGTAGAGCAGGGAGCTGACTGGATACTTCTTAATGGAGGCAAGCGTAAGATATATGGAGGCGAGAACTCAGAGGTAAGGTTTACCTACAGGCCTGCAGGAATACTGCCGGGGCCCGATAAGACTCGTTGTGGTGTAATCACAGTGCGTTATCATAATTATTCGTGTATACACAAAATTTTCGTGCGTCAGGGCTACGCTCCAATAAAAGTACTTGACGACGGACCGTACTGGCATACGGTTAATCTTGTGACAGCCGTAGCCGAGGGTAAGGAACCTACCGATGAGGGGTCGTTGTTCAAGTACAGTAATCTGCAACAGCCTATTGATGCTGTAAATAATGTGAATGATGTAGACAAATGGCTTGTCATCAAGCCCAATATGTGGAAGGATCACTCCAATGACGATCTTGTTATAGCCGGAAAGTCGAATAGTGCCGATACCCCTAAGAAATGGGATCAGATAAGTAGTGGGGCTCCGTCTCCCATTGGTGACAAATCATGGCCTGACTCAATTACTCTTGATGGAAATATAGTTGGCCGTCTGCCTAAGGTCAAGGAGGTTGTTGATCTGAGAGATAATCCAAGCACGGCATATCATTTCGGAGTGCTTTATGGCGATGATGCTACAGGTACAGGCGATAATATCGATCAGGCCTACAGGTATAAGGCTGCTGACACAAGAACCAGGTCATATGGCATGAGAGGTTGTTTTATATATAATCAGGATAATGCCAACCAGATATTTCTGCCTATTGGTTCGTCGGGCTATGGAAAGAGAAAGGAGGGACGCAAGAATACGGTGACACAGGGCAACGTCGCTCTGACATATGGATGGGGATATTATGAGGTGGGACGTGGAATTGTGCGATATTCGACAAGCCGAATATCGTATATGCCTGAAGCGTCGGCTGTGGAATCTCCGTTGTTGTATGATATTTTTAAATCGTTCGGAGGCAATTACTGGTGTCAGGATTATGTCGCCGATGATCCGTATGCTATTGAAAACGGAACGATCCGGGAACGATCGGCAATTGATTTCAATTATAACACGTTCGACTTCTTCACGCTTGGATCTGAGCCGTTTACAAGTATGACTGGAAGCTCGATTGTAAGTGGTTATGGCTCGGATGCATTGTTTATACGTCTGGTGCAGGACACTGCGCCGTAAGTGTGACGGTTTGCTCTAATGCCGGCGGTAATTCTGCAATTATACGGTTTGGTCGGTGTGTTTTATAGATCTGCGGGCGGGACTGTCCGGGGACTCGATTTGGTGGTTTGCCGGAAAAAGTGTAAATTTGGAGCGTCATGAGCAAGGAGATACCACAGGATGATCCTCAGCTCGTCGAGAGATTGCGTGACCCGGCCCGGTGCCGGGAGGCGTTCGGCGAGGTGATAGGCCGTTACAGCGAACCGCTGTACTGGCTCATACGTCGTATGGTAAACTCTCATGACGATGCCAATGATCTATTGCAGAATACTTTCATGAAGGCCTGGCAGGCTCTGGAAAACTTCAGGGGCGATGCCCGGCTCTCTACATGGTTGTACAAGATCGCTGTCAATGAGAGCATCACGCACCTGGACAGGGAGCGTCGCCGGGCGGGAGTATCGCTCGACGACGAGGCCTCGGTACTGGTTCACACGATCGAGGCCGACGAGTGGATAGATGGTGACGAGTTGTCGGTAAAGCTTCGCAAGGCTGTCGCCACTCTCCCCGAGAAGCAGCGGCTGGTGTTCAATATGAAATATTTCGATGATATGAAATATGAGAGGATGTCGGAGATCCTTGGCACGTCGGTAGGCGCGCTCAAGGCATCCTATCACCTTGCTGTAAAAAAAATCGAACAATATCTCGAGTCTGATTAAACCTTGACCCTTCTCGGATGTCATAATAATAAACTTAAAACGCATGACCAAGGAAAAATTCAGTAATAGCGTGCTCGACCGTCCGGGACATCCCGACGGTATGACTGTCCCCGAGGGGTACTTCGAGGCATTCAGGCGCGATATGATGGCCAATCTGCCGTCCAACGAGCTGGAACAGGCTCCGGTGAGGGCTTTGCAGGCACCGACGCGTTGGCAGCGTATGAGACCGTTTGTGTACATGGCCGCGATGTTTGCCGGCATATGGTGCATGATGAAGATGTTCTCGATGATGCATAACACTGTAGGCGATATGCAGTTTGACCGTAGCCCGGTGCTTACCGCCGCATTGGCCAACGAAGATTTTGTCTCGGATTATGTGCTGGATGATTATGGCGAGGATCAGTTGCTTGAGGACCTGTATGCCGACGGGTTCAGTGTAGCCGATCTTGCTTTCTGACCCCGGCTTTATATAAATTTAAAAGAAGCGTCATGATAAAGCGATTTTCACTTTTACTGTTGATGATAGGGCTGTTGATGCCGGTGACGGCTGTAGCCGGCGGTACCGATGCCGGTGATACGACAAAGCGTGAACAGTGGTTCAAGGAGATTAGACAGAAAAAGCATGAGTTCCTCGTAAAGGAACTCGGTCTCACCGATGAGCAGAAGGAGTCATTTTTCCTTGTCTATGACAAGATGGAAGAGGAACTGCGAGACATCAACGATCAGACGCGCAAGCTTGAACGCTCGGTGATCAAGAACGAGAAGGCCGGAGATAGCGAGTATGATGCCGCTATCGATGCTATCTATAGTCAGCGTTATCGTGAGGGGCTGGTGGAGAACAGCTACAAAGACAAGCTGGGCGCAATCCTCACGAAGGCTCAGATGATCCAGCTTAAAAAGGCCGAATTCAAGTTTACGAGGGCGCTGATGAAACAGCACCGCAAGGCCAAGGGGAATGCTACCCATTGAGGATACATGTATGAATCCATGCTTGTGCCATAGTCGCGGCATCGGTAACACCGGGGGCCGTATGCGGTACATCATGTCAACCAATAAAAAACTCATAACTTGCGTATGAAGAATATCCTGACAGGAATTATGACAGCCCTGCTGGCCTTGATGGCCATCGAGGCTGTTTGGGCTAATGGCCAGGAAAACAAATCGGTATCGGTCAATGCATCTGTGCCCGATTTCGCGTTTCCCGACAAGGTGGCTTCCAATGCCGACAGAGAGCTCGAGCGTGCACTTGACACCGGAGACGGTGCCGGTGTGGTTAATGCGTTGGTAAAGTATGCATTGGCTCGTAATGCCGTGTCGCCCAAGATGTTGCCATCGGTGATAGATCGAATTGAGAAAGTAGCCGCTGAAGAGCGGGATCTCTGTGTAAAGTCTATGTTGCTATTGCTCGAGGCGCGTATATATGACGGCCTGTACAATCGCGACAAATGGCGTTATGACCGTCGTGAAATTCCGGCTGACTCGCTTGCCTCCGACTATACCGAGTGGAGCGGAGAGCAGTTCAAGAGGCGTATAGGCTCGCTTCTTGACCGCGCTCTCGAACCCCGTGATGTGCTATTGTCTTCACCGTTAAAGGATTGGGAGTCGGTAATAGAGTGCAATGAGTATACACACATCTTTTATCCGTCGCTCTATGATATGATAGCCTATAGTGCTATCGATATGTATGAGTCGATGGCTCGGTCAGAGTCGATACTGCCGGTGCGTTTTCTGGAGCCGGCTCTTGTGTTGCAACCTATACCGTTGATTGCCAGTGTGGATCGCTATTCGCGCCAGGCTCATGACCTGGCACTGGATCTGGTAGCGGCACATGAGGGGCTTCCTGCGGCTCAGATTATGGCTCGGTTGAAAGCCGTTGAATGTATGTCGGTTCTCATCGTAGAGACTGATGAGTCGGATGTCGACGACACATACATGGCTGTTTATCGGGAGTATGCCGATACCGAGTGGTGTGTCGAGGCTCTGATAGCCTGTTCATATCGCGCGGACAGCGTATATGTCGATGCTTTGAAAACCGCGATAGACAGGTATCCCGATTATTTCCGTGTAAATGAGTTGAAATCGAGGCTTGCCCGTGTCGAGCAATCCATGTTGAGCTATAGTATGTGGGGACGATGCACTCCCGGTGTACCGTTCAAGATCGATGTGCGTATAGGTAATGCGGCTCATGGAGCGATAATGCTTTACCGTGATCCCGAGGGGATGGGTTCATCCCGCAGGACGCTTAAAATAAGCGACGCCGTCAGGCGGTCGGCTATAAAGCTGGATGTGAATACATTGATGCAGGAAAAACCGTTCAGCCGTGATACAACCCTTACCGTGACTCTTGACAAGGCCGGACGTTATTTTGTGTGGGCTGAGGTTGATGGCCGGTCTCCCGAGAAAGAGGCTGAACGTCAGTTGATATGCTGTGATTTTATGTCTTTGTCTGTTGGCTTTGACGGGGTGGTGTATCCTTATGCGGTGAACTCGGCCACCGGTAAGCCTATGTCTGGCATAACAATAAGCGGGAATACTTATAATCAACGGGATTACAGACGATTTGGCGAGTCGGATACCGATGGTACCGTTAACCGGACTGTTGATTCCGGCTATAGCCTCAGGTTGTCAAAGGGTGACCAGGTGGTGACATCCGATGTCCTCTGGAGCTATCATCGTGAGGCCGAAAAGAACTGGAGTGATCATGCCGATTTCTATTCTTCGTTGCCGCTGTATCATCATGGTGACAGTGTTGAGTGGGCTGTGGTTGCTTACCGGTCGATGAATGGCAAGCATGAGGTTCTTAAAGAAAAGCGGTTGACAGTCAAGGTGAACGGAGCCAATGGCGCTTTGGTCGACTCGGTTGTGGTGACAACCGATGGTATGGGACGGGCCAGGGGTGTTACACATCTGCCTGTCGATGGACTGTCGGGGCGTTTCAATGCCGCGGTTTTCAGTGACCGTAATGCCTGTGGCTGGGGTGGATTTATGGTGAATGACTACAAGTTGCCTACATTCAAGGTGGAGGTGACCGATGTGAGACGTTCGGAAAATCCCGACAGCAGTATAGTGGTGTCGGCCAAGGCTCAGACTTACAGCGGGTTCCCGGTCGGAGGGGCCAAGGTGGCTCTGGCGCTTGGCGACCTGCCTCGTTTTTTGTATGTCGGTTCATCGATTCAGCGTTTCTGGGCGGCCGACAGTGTGACAGCGGCCGACGGCACGTTTGAAATAGTCCTGCCCAAGGAGCTTCTCGACCTGTCGCCTAACGGTTCGGGACGTTACCGGCTGACAATGAACGTGACTTCGTCGGGTGGCGAGACCCGTGCTTGCTCGCAGGTGCTGATTACAGGCAAGCCTTACACGATAATCGCCGATGTAGGTAGCGACATTGAGATGTGTACATCGTTTGATCCCGGAGTGGAGGTATATGACGCTATGGGACGTAAAGCCTCTATCCCCTTGAAATACACTGTGATGGATGATACTGTCAAGGTGTGTGAGATTGTTGACGGCAGATTGCCTGAGGATCTGGAACCCGGTGTGTATGACATAGTTGTGACCACGGTCGATCCGAGCATGGCCGACTCGCAGACGATTTATGATGTCACGTTATACAGGACTGTAGGCAAGTCGCCTGTGGAGGTGCCGGTATATATTCCGGTCGATAGGTATGAAGCTGACGGGGATAGCGTTGAGATTCTTGTGGGATCGGGTGTGGAAGATGCCAATGTGTTGGTAGTCACAGCTGTGGACGGCAGGCTCGTGTCGCGTAGCTGGTTTACTCCGGCCCCGGGTATGCAGAGGTATGGAGTGGCTGTCCCTGCAGAGTGCCGGCAGGTCTCGGTGATGTTTGTCTCGGTAAAGGACAATCAGCAGTATAATAGTATTGTAAAAATCGTCAACAATAGAAGTGTCAGGAAGCTGGCTGTCGTGATGGAGTCATTCCGCGACAAGGTTGTGCCGGGGACTCCCGAGACGATAACCCTGAAAGTCAATACCGACAGTGTCCCGTCACAGGCTGCTGTGATGATGCTGATGGAGTCGCAGGCAATCCTTGAGTTGCAGACGCATAGTTTTTTTATGAGTGTGAATGAGCCGTGGTTGCCGGAGCTGTCAGCCCGTAATTTCTGGTATACTATGAGTCACACTGTCTATGGGGCGATGCCGTCGTATAAATGGTCTTCGATCGATGTGCCGGCATTGTATCTCTATGGCTACAGTTTTAATAACAGCTACAACCGTAATGTAAAATTCAAACGGCAGGCGGCTGTCTCGAATCTTAGTGTCGTGCGCGAACATAAGGCCGAGGGGGCCGTGGAGGTTGTTGAGGAAGTGTCAGCTCCGGTAATGATGGCCGGTATGTCGGCCGGATTGGCAGTAGCAGAGGATGAGGAAGAGGAATCGGGAGACTATCTTAATGATGTAGTGGTAACCGGATATGCCGTGAGGAAGTCGGCTATGACCGGGTCGGTATCGGTGGAACGTGATGACACGTTCAGCTACAGGCCAAGTGAAATACCGCTGGCTTTCTTTGCTCCGATGTTGTCGGCCGACAGTACCGGAACCGTGACCTATACCTATACCGTGCCTGACGCGAATACAACCTGGGCATTGAAGGCTCTGGCCTATACCCCCGATATGCTTTCGGCTTCGCTCTGTCGCACGGTCATATCCTCGCGTCCGGTCATGGTCCAGGCTACGTTGCCTCGGTTCATTCGTTATGGTGACAGTGCTGTACTGCGTGCCACGGTCATGAATGCCGGTGATTCGGCCATGACCGTAGTTACTACGGTGTCAATGCTTGATCCGACGGATATGAGCCTGATTGATAGTTATGTACAGACTGATACTCTGTCGGCGGGCGGCAGTTCGGACGTGAAGTTCGACTATAAGGCACCGTCGTCGGGCCAGGCGGTAATATACAGGGTCAAGGCGCAGGCCGGTGACTACAGTGACGGCGAACAATTGCTGTTGCCGTTGCTTCCGGCCAGTCAGCCTGTCATAACTTCTACGCCGGTGTTTGTGTCGCCCGATTCGACCACCTTCAGTCTCCGTATTCCGGCACAGGGAGCCGGTAACAGTTCGTCGCTATATATATATGACAATCCTCTGTGGGAGGTCGTGACCGCGTTGCCATCGATCAGGGAGGATGCTGCGACAACCTCGATCGGGGCGATGAGCGATATATATGTCGCATCGATAGCCCGTGGCGTGATGGACAGGAATCCCGAACTTAAGAAGGCTTTGCGTCAATGGCTTGATAGTGACCGTTCTGACTCGACGCTTGTCTCAATGCTGTCTCGCAATGACCGGCTCAAGCAGATTGCGCTTGATGCCACGCCGTGGTCTCGTGACGCCATGAGCGACAACGAGCGTCTCACGGCTCTGGCACTCATGCTTGACGACAGTAATATCGAAGCCTCGATAAGGCGCGGTGTCAAGACACTCGGTAAACTGACGATGAGTGACGGTGGTATAGCATGGTGTGCCGGCTTCGGGCAGTCATCCCTTTGGGCTACATACAGAGTCCTCTTACAGGTGGCAAGTCTGCAGGAGCGTGGCTATATGCCATCTGATGCCGCTCTTTCCAGTATCGTCAACGGTGCTGTCGGATACATTGACCGTGAGATGGCCAAGCGTCTTAAGGCCGATAAGGAAAAAGGTGACTATACTGATTATTCCTATATCCGCTCGATCATCCAGGGGGTAGCGCATACCGCTACGTCTCGCAAGGCGATATCCGTGACTGTCAATAACATACTTAAAAGATGGCCCGGTGAGTCTCCATCGGCTAAGGCTACTGATGCCGTTATTCTATATCATAACGGTTACCCGTCGATGGCCCGCAAGCTTGTGGCGTCAATAAAGTCGTACTCGATGCATGATGTCATGAAAGGCACATGGTGGGAGAACACCGGGGTTGACGTGGCTGCGAACATACTTTACGCCATCGAGTCGGTGACTCCCAGTGACAAGGAACTGATACAGTCGGTAGCCCAATGGCTTATATTGAGCAAGACCAACCAGTCGTGGGGCGGTAATGCTGCTACGTCGGCCACGATAGACGCTCTGCTCGGTGCCATTGATGTGGAGCGTGCGGTCAAAGGTCATGTAACGGTGACTCTTGACGGCAATCGGGTTGTGAGTGACACACCTCAGTTGCCTGGAATGACTGTCGCCGACATCTCGTCGGTCGTGGACACATGTGATGTGACTCTCGGGATATCAAAGGATACCGGTCTGGCCGTGATGGGTTCGGTCATAACCCGTTCGACGGGGCGTATGGATGAGATACGCTCAAAGAGTCATCCGTCGGTAAGCATTGAGAAGCGTGTCAATGTCGTGAAAGGAACTGTTGTGGAGGGTGCGTCGACGCTGACTGTCGGAGACCGAGTCAGGATCCAGCTTATTATAAAGGTGGCAGATGATCTTGACTATGTCACTGTGGTTGACCGGCAGGCGGCTTGTCTGGAGCCTGACAGTCAGCTGTCGGGATATATGTCGAAAGATGGCATGTGGTTTTACCGTGAGGTTACCGACAGCGAGACCCGTATGTACATCCAGCATCTCAGACGCGGAACCTATGTGATTGATACCGATATGAATATAGTCGCCGAGGGACGTTATACATCGGGTGTGGCCACATTACAGAGCCAGATTAATCCCGGTGTGGCCGTCAACTCGTCGGCCTCGCCGTTGACTGTTGTCTCACAATGAAGAAGATACTGTTTATAACACTGATGATGCTGATCGGTTCTCTGGGGCTTGTTGCCGGCGGAGAACCGGTCAAACGCGAGATGCGCGGGGCCTGGGTGGCCACGATCTATGGTCTCGACTGGCCGAAGATGAGTGGTGCGGATGCCGCCAATGCCGAGGCCCAGCGGTCGTCGCTGAAGGCTATGCTTGACCGTCTAAAAGGGGCCGGAATAAATGCTGTTATGTTCCAGGTGAGGACATTCTGTGACGCGATGTACAGGTCGGAGCTGGAGCCATGGTCAGCTGCTTTGACCGGCCAGCGCGGCAAGGCGCCTGTAGATGGCTGGGATCCGTTGCAGTATTGTGTGGAACAGGCACACGCGCGCGGGATGGAATGCCATGCATGGGTCAATCCATTCAGGTATTCGACTCAGGCACGGCCGTATGCCGATAAGTTTGATGCCCGTATGCGGCCTATGCTCATCACCTATACGATTCCGGCCAGGAGCAAGAGGGCCAAGGCCAAGTCCAACGTGATACTTGACCCCGGCAATCCCAAGGCTCGTGAGCATGTGGTGAAGGTATGCCGGGATATTGTGAGCAGATATGATGTCGACGGACTGGTGTTCGATGACTATTTTTACCCCGACCGTCTTCCGCTCGGCAAGGGATATGACTATAATGAATGGCGAGGAAGCGGCAGCAAACTGTCGCAGGCCGACTGGCGGCGGGAGAATGTCAACAAGACCGTCAGGGCTGTCCATGAGATGATACTGGAGGTGAAACCCTATGTGCGGTTCGGCATATCGCCGGCCGGAGTAGGGGGTGGCAACGGTGTCTCGGCGTCAAGGTATGGCCTGGAAGACTGCACCGGCAATGACTGGATGTATGACCGTATATTCTGCGACCCGCTGGCATGGCTCAGCGAGGGTTGTGTCGACTATGTGTCGCCTCAGATCTACTGGATGCGGGATCACGCTACCAATCCATATGGGCCTATCGCACGCTGGTGGAGCAGGGTGGCAAGTCACTTTGGGCGTCATTTCTATGCCAGTCATTCGCTGAGTGATTTTGCTAAAAAGGGGGGGGATACCTCGCGGGCGTGGAATGAGCGTTGTGCTCAGATCGATATCAACCGTTCGGCGGCTGAGAATCACGCCCCCGGGTCGATATTCTACGCGGCACGCAATATAAACGGGTTTGCCGGCCATCTTGCGGCCAATCATTTCTCATCATGTGCGCTCGTGCCTGCGAGAGACTGGATCAAAGCATCTGACCCCGGAGCGGTGGAGGATATAAGGTTCAAGAGCGGCCGGTTGTCGTGGAAACCGGTTGACCGCCAGTGTCGTTATACGATATATGCTGTCCCTGATGGGGTCGATATGTTTGACGCGATGTCGGTTGAATACGGTGGTCTCAGTGCCGAGTATCTGATGGGCATATCGTATGAGCCGTCATATGTCGTTCCTGACGACAAGAGAAAAGGATATCACTACTATGTGGCGCCGCTCGACAGGTTCGGTAACGAGTGGGAGGTGTCTCCGGCCGATTAATATTATTCAATGACTTTTGACTTTAGACTGAGATGGATATTGATGTTCGTTATATGGAGCGTGCTCTGGAGCTTGCGGCCCGTGGCCGAGGGTTTACATCGCCCAATCCAATGGTCGGAGCGGTTATTGTCAGAGACGGCCGCATCATAGGAGAGGGGTACCACCGTCGGTGTGGCGAGGGGCATGCCGAGGTCAATGCGGTGGAGTCGGTTGCCGATCGCCGATTACTTGAGGATTGTACCATGTATGTCACATTGGAGCCTTGTTCACATTACGGCAAGACGCCACCATGTGCCAAACTTATAATCGACAGTGGTATACCGCGTGTTGTCATAGGCGCGGTCGACCCGTTCGAGAAGGTGGCCGGACGTGGCATCGCTATGCTTCGGGAGGCGGGTGTCGAGGTGGTGTCGGGGGTGATGGAAAAGGAGTGGCGAAAACTTAACATCATGTTTTTCACGGCACATACCCGTCGCAGGCCGTTCGTGACATTGAAATGGGCCAGGAGTGCCGACGGGTTTATGGACCACAGGCGTAGAACGGGAGACCGGGCTGCCAGATTCTCTAATCCTTTGACAACCATGCTGACACACAGACTCCGGTCTGTGCATGATGCGATATTGACGACTGCTGCTACGGTGAATGCCGATAATCCGTTGCTGACCGTGCGGTCATGGTATGGACGTGACCCGCGCCCTGTGATCATAGACCGTCGCGGCATCGTCAATCCCGAGGCGGCTTTGCTGGGACGTGACCCTATCATATATAATGGCGATATCGGTCTCGAGGGTATTTTGGACAACCTGTACTCGGTGCATGGCATTACATCGGTGCTGGTCGAGGCGGGCCCCGGACTATTGCAGAGTTTCATTGATCTTGACCTGTGGGATGCGGCCAGGGTGGAGACATCGCCGGTGTGCTTGGGCGAAGGCGGCATTGCTCCGTCGCCTGTTTTTGCCGCCACTCCGTCATACAGTAGAGAGGTCGCCGGTAATCGGCTGGATTATTATGGCGATCCGGTGATGGAAATATGAAAATGGGCTGTGAAATGGCTTGTCGGTGTGACCTGCCATTAGCCCTGTTGTGAGCCCTGTTGAGAGTTGGGCCGAGACCTGTCGGCATCGTGTTTTTGTTTTTTTTAACCTGAGATGCTGTCGGTTATTGAAAAAATGCTTAACTTTGCAACTTGAATACACTGTAACACTTGATGACTAAGTTAAATACAATAGCAATCGTGCTTTTACTCGCTTTATTCGGCCTATCCGGATGTGGTGAGTATCAGCGTGTTTTGAAAAGCACCGACCCTAATTACAAGTTTGAGTATGCCAAGCGTGCGTTCGATGAGAAGAAGTATGTGCAGTCGGCGACTCTGCTCGAGGAGGTCGTAGGTGTTCTCAAGGGGACGGAGCGTGCCGAGGAGGCGTTGTATCTGCTGGCTCTTTCCAATTATGAAAATCGGGATTATCAGACAGCCTCTACCTATTTCAACAATTACTATTCGCGCTATCCGCGAGGAAAATATACCGAGCTTGCCCGTTTCTACAGCGGTTATGGCTACTATCTGGACTCTCCTGAGACCCAGCTTGACCAGTCGGGTACAATCAGGGCGATCGAGGAATTGCAGGCTTTCCTTGACTATTTTCCGCGCAGTGAGCGTGTGT
This sequence comes from uncultured Muribaculaceae bacterium, assembly GCA_964018905.1. Lineage (GTDB taxonomy): Bacteria > Bacteroidota > Bacteroidia > Bacteroidales > Muribaculaceae > JAAVFS01. The sequence goes on along the minus strand of CAXHRO010000011.1, from coordinate 32,154 downwards.
CGATTGCTCAGAACGCGATATTTGAGTTGCAGGATAAGTTGACTCTCAAGGAATTGGAGAATGCCCAGCTGTATTATAACCTCGGGACATATCTGGGCAACAACTATGAGAGCTCGATAATCGTGGCACGTAACGCTATCAAGGAATATCCGTATTCCAAATATAAGGAGGATCTTGAAATGCTTATGCTCAAGGCCCGATACCAGATAGCTTCGCTATCGGTCGAGGAAAAGAAGGCCGACCGTTTCAGGGATGTGGTTGATGAATATTACAGCTTCATAAACAATTTCCCCGACGGGCCCAACCGCGAGGAGGCTGACAATATATTCAAGATCGCATCAAGATATGTGAGTGACAGCAGTGACCGTTAAAATAAATGAACCGACATTAACAAATAAAAAATAAAATTATAATAGACTCATGGACTATAAGAAGACAAACGCACCCCTTAATACCGTAACCCGCGACATGATCGAATTGTCAAAGGATACGGGGAATGTCTATGAAACTGTATGTATCATCGCCAAACGTGCCAACCAGATCGCAGAGGAGATGAAGCATGACCTGGAAAAGAAACTCCAGGAGTTTGCGTCGCTTAACGATAATCTTGAAGAGATATCGGAGAATCGCGAGCAGATCGAGATATCACGTTATTACGAGAAACTTCCCAAGCCCACTCTGATAGCCACACAGGAGTATATCGAGGGTAAGATCCATTTCCGTAATCCGGCCAAGGAGAAATTTGATATTTAATTAGGAAGTTAGGTGAAATTTACCTACCTTTGCACCGCGTTTTATACAAAACACTTATATAATATATTATTAACACTTTAACCCTTCACAAGCAATGTACTTGAACTCTGAAGAAAAAGTAGAAATCTTTGAGAAATACGGTAAGAGCAAGACTGATACTGGCTCACCTGAAGCCCAGATAGCATTATTCTCAGTCCGTATTGCTCATTTGACTGAGCACCTCAAGTCAAATCACAAAGATTATACAACAGCACGCGCCCTTAAGGCACTTGTAGGTAAGCGTCGTCGTCTTCTTGACTATCTGATCAAGAAAGATATTACCCGCTACCGCGCTATCATCGCCCAGAAGGAACTTGGTATTCGTAAGTAATATCGGTTTTTGCGCAAAGAATCAAAAGAGTCCGACGGATCATCTGATCAGGTCGGGCTTTTTGTTTTACAGTTTTAGAAGAGCAGTGTGTGGTGTTTTTTTTTGATTTGTACGGTAGATTTGGCGGTCGAGGAATTGTGATTTTTGAAAGATGTTTTGTAATTTAGCGGCAGTTTTTAAAATATTATTATTATATCATACAGATGAAAAAGATTATTTTTGTTGCTATAATCGCGTTTATGGCAGGAGTTTGTGTGCAGGCCGCACGTCCTAAGATTGTAGCTCACCGTGGTTACTGGAAGACCGACGGTTCGGCTCAGAACTCTATCCGAGGTCTTGTAAAGGCCGATTCGATAGGTGCTGATATGGTGGAGTTTGACGTATGGATGACTGCCGATGATGTCCTTGTGCTTCATCATGATGCCGAGGCCGGGCCATATGTTATTCCTGATACTACCTATGCTGTATTGCGCGACAACTGCAAGCTTCCCAATGGGGAGGTGATTCCTACTCTTGATGATTATCTTGATGTGGCCAAGGATCTCAAGATAGGGCTTGTATTCGAGATCAAATGGCATTGGCGCACGGAGCGTGAGAATCTGTGTGTCAAGAAGTGTGTCGACATGATCAACGAGAAGGGACTTGCCGACCGTACGATTTACATTACATTCTCACCCAATGCCCATGAGCAGCTCGGACTGCATGGTGTACCCCATTATTTCCTCACCGGCAAGTCTCCCAAGGAGATGGTCGATATGGGTAGTGATGGCCCCGACTTCCACTATGAGGTGTATTATAAGAATACTGACTTTATACCGGAGTTCAAGCGTCTTGGTATGCCTATTAATGTCTGGACAGTCTCGACTCCCGATATTACCCAGGATTTCATTGACCTTGATGTAGACTATATCACTACTGATACTCCCGAGCTGGCAATCAAGCTGTTGAGAGAGACACCCGATCATAAGGATGTGCGGGTGATGGACTTTAATCTCGAGGGTGCCGAGTCGTATGACGCGGCCGCGGCTGTGATTCGTGCCGAGCATCCCGACTTTGTTACGCTCCAGGGGGTGAGGAAGTCGGCCGAGCTTAACCGTCTGGCCGAGGTGTCGGATATGTTTGTCTATTATGATGCAAATGACAATAATGGCGTTGCTGTATTATCGCGCATCACTCCGTTAGAGACGAAGAGTCTTACACTTCCTAATCAGTTCCGTAATAAGCCTTGCAAGGCGATTGTATGCACATATGACCTGGGGAGTGCCATCAAGGTAAATATAGCTTCGGCCGGTATGACTGACGAGAATGATGTGACCCGCGAGCATCAGGCCGAATATATTACCCGCTATCTGCGTGATGCCGGTATACCTGCTGTGCTCGGTGCCGGTCTCAATGATGAACCCGACAGTAAGTCATGGCAGATAATGCGTGGCCGATTCGGCGAGTTGGGCCCTGACGGGGTGACATTCCCGGCTCCGGTTTCTGACCGCAAGATCGATTATCTGCTTGGATATCCGGCTGAGAAGGTAGTGAAACGTACATCATACGTGCGTTCAAGTGCGTCCAGCTATCACATGCCTGTTGTATCGGATATTACTGTAAAATATTGAAATAAAGAAAGTAATTGGCGCTCTTGAAATAATTGTCAAAAAAATATCCCGAAAAGTTTGGGCGTTTGATATAAATCTACTAACTTTGCACCTGCAAAACGGCGGGATAGCTCAGTTGGTTAGAGCGTCGGATTCATAACCCGGAGGTCCCGAGTTCAATTCTCGGTCCCGCTACAAAAAGCACCTTGTCTGGACAGGCAAGGTGCTTTTTTGTATATCGGGCAGTCGTTTTTTTTGACCCTGGCTGAGTCTTTCTTTTGGTGGATGGTCAAATGGTTGATTTACAATATTTAGTATGATACGTTTTTTAGAGGAGGATGACTCGGCATTGCGTCGTGTCGTTGTGCATCATGGGGAAGTGGGAGATCTTACTGTCAGTGTTGACGCGCGTGATGCTGTGGTTAAAGTGGAGTGGGGAGACACCCGTTCGGGAGGTATTGATGATGAGGGGCTTGATACCATGAAGGGGACTCTTGAGAGATGGTTTGTCGGTGAGGATGTTGAGGTCACGGTTGCTCCACGTGGTCTTGGCAGTATGGCATTGGAGGTACTGAGGGCTATTGCTGTAGTGAGGCCCGGAGATGTGACCGGATACTCCGACATTGCCATGGCTGCCGGTTATGCCAAGGCTGTGAGAGCGGTAGCCACGGCTGTTGGGCGTAATCCGATACCGGTTGTGATTCCATGCCATCGAGTGGTGCCTGTCATGGCGGCCCGGCTGTGGCGCCGGGATCGGTCGGCGCTTATGTCAGATGCAAGGCTGTTGGGACGGTATACTCCCGATAGCAGTCTGAAGCCGAGGCTGCTTTCTTATGAACTTGGTCGGTGGGAGCGGGGCGGAGGTCAGTCAGAATGGGTAACCGATGGCGAGGTGGAATGCGAGCGACTTGCCGAAGGATGTCATGTTGTAGTAGCCGCTACGGCCGGTGTCGTAGGGGGCGTGGAGCCCTATGCCGAGGTCGGCGCGTACCACGAGCATGGAGATGTCAAAGCGTAGTCCGCATCCGGTGCCAAGCGCTATGTCATCAAGGAATGATGATGCTCGGAGCCGTCCGCCCGGTCGCTGTGGGTCGTTCTTGAGAAGCCATACGTTGCCCGAGTCGATGAATACGGCTCCATGAAGCGGGCCTACGATAGGGAATCGGTACTCGACATTTGCCTCGAACTTGAATGTTCCTGTCTGGTCGAAGTATCCGTCGGCCCGGTCGCTTGGCGCGTGATATGATCCTGGGCCGATTGAGCGTACCGTAAAGGCTCGGATGGAATTTGCGCCTCCTACATAGAACTGTTCGCTGTATGGTACCTGGGTCGAGTTTCCGTAGGCATGTGCCGCTCCGACAGCCACTCGGCTCACGAGCCAGTTGTCACCCCATAGCCTGCGGTTGTATACTACTTGAATCTGGCCTTTGACAAACTGGGAGAACGGGGTGTCGAAGAGTTCTTTCTCACCTTTGATGCCGCATGCACGGTATATGCCCCAGAGTATGTTGCCGGCTTCCTGTACCGACCAAGTGACGTTAAGGCCGTTGTCGCGGTCGAAGTACCGGTTGTAGTTGTAGGTATATGCGATCTGAGGTATGAACTGAGATCTGAAGCTCAGAGCTATCGCCGGATTGGCCGCTGTGATCGAGTCGAATGCATGTGTGGTGTTGATAAGCTTGGTGTAGGTGAGTTTGAATGGTGTGAGTGTCGTGAATACGTGACGCGATGCCTGCCACTCGTAGGAGTATGAGAGATTGAACTGGGCCATCTTGAAATAGTGTGGACGGTTGAGCAGGTCGGCATTGAGTGTGATGCGCGTCCAGTTGAGCTCCCGACGTCGGCGCGGAATGAACCGTGGTGCTATAAGGCGCGGGAAAGCGAGCGATCCTGTAAGTCCAATCTCATAGGAGTTGAACAGTGATGACTTCTGTGCGCCCGACCGTCCTGTCTGCCATTCGTATGTCCCGGTCAGGGCTACGCTGAGCTGCTCACCGCCACCGAACAGATTGCGGTTTGTCACCGAGAATGTCGCTCCGGGGCCGATATAGCTGTTTGACTTGGATGACGCGTTGACTTCGATTGAGGCTTCCAGCGGGGTGTCGAACGTACAGTCGATGTCAACATTAAGACGTGGACGGGAATCAAGTGTGTCGGGGGTAACATTGATATTGATGGCGTTGAATATTCCCAGCCGGGCCAGATATGTCTGGGTGCGTTCCATGTCGCGCACGGTGAATGTCCTGTCGGTCCTGAAGGTCACACACTCGGGTATCAGGGCATGGCGTAGTCTTGACGGCATCATCTGTATGAGGGTGCCGCGTCGGGTGGGGATCGTGTCGAAGTATTGTCCGCCATACGGTTTGTTGGCACGTACGGTTATGTGTCCGGTCGTCCATCGGGTTAGAGCCGCCTTAGGAGTGCCTGAGGAGACGGTAAGTTTGAGTGATATGGCGCCTCGGCGGGCAAGCGAGTCGGCAAGATATTCGATATATTCGGGGCGGAAGTAGTAGTATCCGCGGTTGCGCAGATGGTTGGTAATGCGTGTCCTGACGACGCTGAGGGAGTCGGTGCTGAATCGTGATCCGGGCACCAGATACGGGTCGCGGGATGCGATGGAGTCGATAAGGTGGTGCAGATGGGATGTATCCGGCAACAGCTGTATGCTGTCGATGAGATAGGCCGGTCCAGGATTGACGGTGTAGGTTATGGAGGCCTTGCGAGGATTGCGCGCGGTGTTGACGGTATATGATGTGGTGCCACGGAAGTACCCGTTGTTGTCGAGCATCTCGTCAAGCATGTGTGTGCGCACCTCGGGACGGACGTCCGATACGAGAACCGGTTCGGCCGCGAGCTTCTCGTATATCCAGTGTTTGAAGCCGTGATCGGGATTGGGCCAGTTGTTGTATACCCATAGGCCGAGTGGGAACGGGTACCGCCAGTGGAGCATCTTTATGTAGTTGTTGGGGGCGACGTCAACGGTCTCTTTGAGCTGTCGGGCCAGAGGGGCCGGGATGGGTTGACCGTCGGGCGAGACGGCTATCTCGACCTTTTTGACACCGGTGTAGAGCTGCTCGCCCTGAGGCAGACGCCTTGTGGTGGAGCATGATGCGAGCAGGAGGGCGGCAAGTATGTAAAGGATATGACGTTTCATGTGACGAATTTCACTTGTGTATTGTTTGGAGTGGAGTGTGTGGTCAGTTATACTACTATAACCGTCAGGCGGCTCGGTTTGTTTATTTGCCCTCGGCAACCCCGGCGGCCACGGGGGTGTCGGATGTGACAGCGGTGGTCTTGGGACGTCGGTAGAATGGCTTGAACAGGTCGCTGAGCCGGCGTAGCTTGCGTTTGTAGACAAAGCCGACACCGGTCTGTGTAACCTCGCCTTCAAGTATGCTCTCGTAGCCTGTGTGGCGGAATATTTTGATGTACATTGATCCTGACGGTGTGATGTTGTATTCGAATGATATGTCGTTGATGAGATTCTGTGACAGATTCTGGTCGCGGTCGGCGTCAGACGCATAATTGCCTCCGATTGATATCTTGAACCTGTCGTTGAACAGCGACTTCGAGACCTTGTAACTGTAGGATGTCGTTGTCGATGAGGCACCGTTGACCGTGCGGTCATACTGGTCGATGCCGAATGACAGATCCACTCCCTTGATGTTGTTGGCGGCCCATGAGTTGACCTGTGATTCAAGGAATGAGAACAGCGGGTTGCCGTTGAGGCTTGATGATGCCTTTGTACCGGGACCGGTGTAGACGTTGTACAGCAGGAGGTTCATGGCCTGGTTGGCACGCTGTTCGGCACTCATTGACTGCAGTTCGTTGGCTACGGTGATGTCGTCGTCGGTGGCCAGGTCGAAGGCTATGTTCATGTTGTCGAGCGAGTTGGTAACCGAGAGTATCACGTCGAAGTTTATGATGCGTGAGTTCTGCCCCTCTTGCTGTACGTTGGCTCTCAGCACGTCTATGGCCTTGATGTTGAGGTATGGGTTCATCATGTTGCCGTTGAAGGATATGTAGCTTCCTTCCTGGAAATCGAACAGTTTTTCACTCATAAACGGCGGGGTATATCGGACGAATCCACCGTTGAGATTAAGGCGTCCGGTGAGGTTGGAGTCGCCCATGTAGTTCATGTTATAGTTGAGCGATCCCTGCGACAGGAGCTGTATGCGGTTTTTACCGTCGGTTGACAGGTCGACCCCTATGGTCGATCCCTGGCGTATATCAAGGATGGCATCGATGCTCATGGTGGTGGAGGATGCCGATACCGAGTCGATCTTCTCGACGACGGTGGTGTCGGCGAAGTTGACAAACTTGACCATGTCGATGTTGGAGCGTGACGACAGGTTGTCGGTCGCCGACTCCATGATATAGGTGACATTGGTGTTCTCGAGCACCGACAGCCGGGCGTCAATGTCAAGGCGTGACATGGATCCGCGAGCCGTTGCATCGAGGTCTATGAAGGCCTTGCCGTAGACCTGTACTCCGCGTTTTTTCTTCGTGTTGATAATCTGCATTTCCCTGGCTGTTGCTTTCAGGTCTATGAGTATGTCACTGATGTGGCGGGCATCGACGTTGCCGTTGATGGACAGTGGGTTGGAGTTTGCTCCTGTGATTGTATAACTGTTGAATGTCACGATATTGGAATCCACGGGGATTTTCTCGGGCGAGAAGCGGTAGACTGTACCTAACATAGGTACCGTCAATGTCGTGGAGTCGAAGTCGAGGTATCCGTTGAATATTGGTTCGGACAACGATCCGGTAATGTCCATCGTGCCGTTAAGGGTGCCTGCGAGGCGTGCCATATCCTTGGGAAGGAACGGGTTGAGTACATTCAGCGGGAAGTGTATCATCTTGAAATCGAGCAGGAACGGGTTACGTGCAGTGGAGTCGTTGAGGTTGCCCACGGCGGTTATTGTTCTGATACTGTCGACGAGCAGTGTGGCGTTGGCCCGCACGGTTCCCGATTTGTTTGTGAGCAGAGACACGTCAAGCCCGAACGAGCCTACGCGCTGGCGGTTGTAGTTGAGATCGTCAAGCGAGATGGTGCCGTTGCCGTTGATGGATTTGCGATCCCATCCGAATCGCATGTCGGCCGACAGGTTACCGGATACCGGTGGCGCGAACGGATTCAAGGCAATCCATTCGGCAATACGTATGTTGTCGATGTCAAGGATAAGGTCTTCCTGTGTCGAGTCGGTGCGGCCGGCATGATCGGTGTACAAATGAATCGAACTCTCCGAGCTCTTCATAGAAAGATCGGCATCGAAGTGACGCTGGACGGTGTTGATGCTTACGAAGTTGGAATCGTTTACGATCCAGTTCTTGTATCCTATGACGGGGTGTGAGGGTACGACACGAACTTTAATGCCGTCGGGCATCCAGCGAGCTATGAAGCCGAGACGGTAGCCCGTGCGGCCATCGATATTCTGCTGGTCAAACAGAATTGATGCCCGGTTGCCTGATGCCCGTCCGCGTGCTGTCACCTGGGCCCACTGGTCGAGGGTGCCCGGGCGGTTGCCGATATGGAAACGGTAGGCTAAAGTATCGGTGCGCTGGTTGATGGCGGCAGTGACGGTATCGATGACCGTTGATCCGCTGTTGAGGTTTAGTATCCGGGTCTTGAGTTCGATAAGTGAATCGTTTGAGGCTTGCATGTCGAGTCCAGTGAATCCTATGGACTTTGATGACAGATAGCCGCTGACTATGTTATTTTGGCCGGCAGAGAGATCAAGGCTGAAACGTGGTATGGCCCGTTGTAGCATGGTGACGTTGATGTCTTGTGAAGATATCAAAGAGTCGATGGCGGCTGAGGTCATGGTGGAGTGGGCTATGATGGAGTCGAGAGTCATAGGGAAAGTCAATGTCATGTCAAGATCATGATCGCGTAGCGTGTATCGTGTAATCGTGTCGTCGGCCAGAATATTCATCTTCATGTCGGATGTCGACAGTCTTCCCGATCCCATGAGCCAGTCCAGATCTTTCACTGTGATATCGGCGGCAATGCCGGGTGTCTTTGTTGTAGGGTCAATGGTGATGTTGCCGTCGATTGATGTCGATCCATGCATGATCGAGTCGGTGAGGCCCAGGGCTTTGAGGTCGAGGTTGTTTACGTCGGCCATCAGTTGCCACTCATAGGGGGTCGTGGTAAGGTTGCCGTCGGCCCGTAGCTCGAAGGCGGCATCGCGGTTGTCTGATGTCGCTGCCAGCCTGGCATTGCCGTCGGCTATGCTGGCGGTTATGTCTATATCGGTATAGCGGTAGTGGTTATATGTGATATCGGTCACACGCAGGTCGGCGCTGACATTGGTTGATTTTTTGAATGGATCATATCCGGTCCCTTTGATACCTGCTGTGGCTGTGACACGTTCAACGCCAAGCAATGGCATGAACGCCTCGACAGGAAACTTGTCGGCTGTGAGGTTGAGGTCGTAGGATTCGCGAGAGCCGTTCCAGGTGGCATCAAGGGCTATTTTTCCACCGGTGGTGAATGCCTTGAGGTTGCCCGAGACAGTACCGCGTCTAAGGTTGACGGTGCCGTCAAGAGTCAATGGGGGGACTCTTAGGGTCTTGTCAAGTTTTGTGGCCACCAGAGCCGGTCTTGTCCATCTCCCGTCGGCCACATGGCCCGACAGGGTAAGACGACCGTCGGAAACCGGCATGTCTGGTCGTGCGGTAAGTGTTCCCTTGGCTACGATATCAAAGCATCGTGGCAGTTCGGCCGACACTTCTCTGACATTGTATGTGCCGTCATGGCCGTTGATATCGATGTTGAGATCCAGCAACGATGTCTCGGGCACACCGGCTACGAGAGGTATCAATGCCGGCATCGTTATACCGGCATCCACTGGCGAGATGTAGCCTTTGCCCTTGACTTTCACAGGCATAGGCATGCCTTTCTCTTTCAAGCCCATCATGGCATCGAGAGTCAGCCTTGAGTGCATGGTGGCAAGTTCCATGTCCCTTACATTAAGGGAGTCGGCGTCCATGGAGAAGAGTCCTTTGAGGCGTATGTCGAGTCCGCAACGTTCATGGGCGGTTATTCTCTTTATGGGGACTCTTAGCGTGGATCCGCGGCTTGACAGCGAGTCTATAGCGATACCTGCATCTGTCACCTGCAGGCAGTCGATGTCAAGACCCGGCTGTGGTGTAGCACCGGTCACACCATATAGGGCGCTGTCAGCTTTGATGTCGATGCCGGCCACGTTGATTGTCCATGGCATTGACGCTGTGGTATCAGCAATGGCTGTCGGGTTGTCGGCCGGTATGGATATATCATGTTTATCGGTTACGGGCGGTGTGAGATATAGTGTTGAGAGATGTTCGATGATCAGGGATTTTACATCGACTGTCTGTCCTGATAGGTCGACCGATGTTTTTTCGATCAAAGCCGCCGGAATGCAGGCTGTCAGTGAGTCGATGTCGGGGCGCATTCTCATGCTGTATGTGAGACTGTCGATTCTTATTTGATCCAGCCCGATTTTCCATGGTAAAGATGCCGATGCCGATACTGTGTCGGCAGTTACAGTCGTGTCGGGTCTCATGTCGAGAGCGAAGTCGGTACCTGAGACAGAAAGCAGTCCTATGCCGATATGTTTGGAGACAAGTCCGATACCGGCATCGGCCAGGCGTGCATGGGCAATGTGCGACCGTATGCACATTGCCGAGTCGGGCGATCCCATGTTGAACCGTATGCTGTCGAGAGACAATTCGTTGACACTTATTTCCCCTTTGAATACAGACAGTAATGACACGTCAAGATCAAGTCGGTAGAGGCTTGCTATGGTATCACCGTCCTCGGTGTATGTGATATCGTCGGCATTGAGGTGAAGCGGGGGTGTGAGGCGCAGACGCCCGACCCCGATATGACGGCTCGGGTCGGCATTGACAGACGACAATACCTTCCTCACAGCAAAGTCCTGGACCGGAGGCAGGTATAGAGCTACGAATACAAGTGCGATGAGGATGATCACCGACAGGATGACCCATAGCAACGACTTGGACAGGATATGAATGAATTTAGCTCTCACAATAGTTGAATTTTGATCACGCGGTGACGTGTTGAGTACACGTCCTTTTGTTTTATAAAACGAATATACATTTTATTTTGTTTCCCGCAAAATCCAAAACCTGTTTTAACAGGGTAACCGCATCGAATATATTAAAGCGCAGATTACAAAGGCCATCCGGAATGAAATTCAACCGCAAATTGCGCAAAAAACGGCTCAAGCCGAAAATCAATGCACCGGATTTTCGGCTTGAGCCGTTTTTATGCATCACATTTATATCTAACACTCAGACATTTTACTACTATCATGATAAGTTGGGTAATCGAATTAGAAGGATTCCCGAAACAATGCCGCTGAGACAATTCAGATTGACAGAAGGTAATGATTTGAATTATGAAAAAATAAACGAAGATGTTGCTGTATCCATTGGTCCTAATCCTACTGCCGATATTCCCTATATTGAATTCAAATCCAACATGGAACTTTCTGGCAGGATCAAATTGATAAGTTCATCCGGTCGATTGATCAAAAACATATTTATCAGTCAATCGGTTGAGTTGAATATGGTCAGCCTGCCTGCGGGATCATATATTCTGACCATTTCGGGAGATAACTATAACTACAGCAAAATAATAATAAAAAACTGATCCGGAATAATGAAACCGAACATAATTCTCACATTGCTTTCTGTTGTATTGTTTCCATTCAGTGCATCTGCCGATTTTCACATTGATTCAATCAGGCAAGCTATTGTTGATAATGACTGTTATGTCGATTCGATACGTCAACGATTGTTCCCTCCGGTTGAAATAAAGCAACATGGAAGTTCTTTATATACTGAAGAAATTAATAGCCCGGTTTTAGGAAGGCCAAACCGATTCAAGGTCATCATATCATACCTTGGTGAAACAAGAAATGGTCAGACGAATATAGAAAGATAACCGATCTTTATGATTTGGATTTGAGAAAAGCATGGAATGTTCATAGAATGCCACATCTGGGTCGTCATCCTGATGCTTATCACAGATGGGTCTTGCAAAGGCTCAATACAATACACGAGGAGGCTAAATTAGATAAAACAAGGTTTATGGAACTATATCATGAATATTTGGTTAACCCTGTTAAGGCTAATCCTGATATGTTAGATGCTATTTATTGGAAAAACAAAGTGTTATGAAGACTTATTATGAAATGATTCCGAAAAGTTATGATGAGATAGGAGTTCTGTCCACAGTCCCCAATCCCGCCATTCCCGACCGGGCTTATGTAGAAATCGACCTGATAATGAAATATGCGCCTCAGATACGACTTGTTCTCAAAGACGGTTTGTACGGCCATTTCATGTCGAGTGATATGCATAAGTGGTTCTTCAGTCAGGAACTGAAGGATTTTATCGAGTCAAAGGCTACTGATCCTACTTATTTTGAGTTTATACCGGTCCCTGCATCAAGTCCTGAATACGGAGACCGAACATATTACTTCATCAACTTCAAAACCGATCTCGATGTTGTCGACATTTACCGCAGCAGGTACTTTGACGGAACCGACAGTCTGACAATGTCCCGGTTGAAATATGATGTAGTTGAAAAAAAGAATTTTTTCAGTACTTATGACAAGACTACATTGGGGAAGCATTATTTCGATTGAATAATAGTCTCGGCGGGATTAAGGAGATCTATAGCACGTAATAAACTGAATAGCGGGCTTGATTATATCGAAATCGGGGCTATAGAAGAGACTGACAATATACCGGTGAACCGGACTGTGGTTGCGCTGCATAAGCTGCGATTCCAGCTTTATGACTGGATGATGTCGGTTGCCGCTGAACCGGTTCCGGATGATATAATATGTGCTTGTATACAGTTAAAAGAGATTGATAGATGTCAATATGAAGTCTCAATTTCAGGATCAACAATTGTTCCGGAGAACTTACAGCAGATGTACGAACATAGCGATATAATTTTTGAAAAGCAAAAATTAAATATTATGTCGCCATATTTGGAAGGAGTAAAATCCAAATATATATGTACATTGATTTTAGAGGTACAGTGTGATATCCTTGTAAATACACCTTAGGGCTCTTTATTCAATCGCAAAGCAAATATCATAACTGACGGTGCTGATAAGTTCTCCTGCTTTTATAATTAAAAAGTAACGTAAATAATGTGATTTAAATATAGTCAACCATTTATTACCGAAGATTCTAAAAGCGGCTGGTATCTTATTCATGATAAAGCGAGTGATCTAAATGATCCTGAATATTGAAAAATGGTGGTCGGTTGTCGTTGTTTGAAAATAATTTGTTACTTTTGCTGGCAAAAATACTATCGTTATGAAAGAAGAACTTGATTGGGCCAATCTGGCCTTTGGTTATATCCCCACCGACTACAACGTGCGTTGTGTCTATAAGGACGGCAAATGGGGTGAGATAGAGGTGTCGTCGTCAGAGACCATAACCCTCCATATGGCAGCCAGTTCGCTACACTATGGACAGGAGATATTCGAGGGACTGAAGGCTTTTCGCGGTGTTGACGGCAAGGTCAGAGTGTTCCGTCTGGAGGAGAATGCCGCCCGTATCCAGGAGTCGGCCCGCGGTATCCTGATGGCGCCGATCCCTACCGAGCTGTTTGCCGAGATGGTAAAGAAGGTGGTGAAGCTCAACGAGCGTTTTATACCTCCGTATGGAAGCGGTGCGTCACTTTACATACGTCCTATCGAGATCGGTATCAGCCCGCGTATAGGAGTGAAACCTGCCGACGAGTATCTGTTCATGGTGATGGTATCGCCGGTGGGTCCTTACTTCAAGGAGGGATTCAAACCCACCAACATCTGCATCATGCGGGAGTATGACCGTGTGGCTCCGCGTGGCACCGGCCGATGGAAAGTCGGAGGCAACTATGCGGCCAGTCTTACGGCAGGCGAGCATGCCCACGAACTCGGATACTCGGCTGTGCTGTATCTCGATCCCAAGGAGAAGAAGTATCTTGACGAGTGTGGACCCGCTAATTTCATCGCAATCAAAGACGGAAAGTATATCACTCCGGCAAGTGATTCGATCCTGCCGTCGATCACCAATAAGTCGCTCCAGCAACTTGCCCTTGACATGGGAATCGAGGTTGAGGCCCGTCATATCCCGGTCGAGGAACTGGCCGAGATCGATGAGGCGGCAGCCGTAGGAACCGCCGCTGTGGCTTCACCCATAGCCGAGATTCATGATCTTGACAACGGCAACAAGTATATCGTGGCCAAGGATGGCAAGCCGGGACCTGTGGTGACGGCGCTATATCACAAACTGCGTGGCATACAGATGGGTGAGGAGCCTGATCTGCATGGCTGGAATACTATCGTCGAATGATGGATTACCAGACAATAATTGATAAATATTATCCCGCGGGGTCACCCCTGCGGGATATTTATATGCGTCATTGCCGTCAAGTTGCCGATATGGCTATTGAAATCGCCGGTCGTCTGGATCTTGACATAGACAAGACTGATGTCGAGGCGGCCGCGATGCTTCATGACATAGGCGTAGTGCTTACCGACGCTCCCGGCATACACTGTCATGGTTCCATGCCATACATCATGCACGGGATTGCCGGAGCCGGTATCCTGCGTGAGGAGGGTGTCTCTGATATGATCGCCTCGGTGGCCGAGCGTCATACCGGAGCCGGAATCACCGCAGATGATATACGGCAACTGTCGTTGCCCATGCCTGCGGGTGATTATATGCCGCGCAATCTGCTTGAACGGCTCGTGTGTTATGCCGACAAGTTCTATTCCAAGAGCGGCGACATGCAGCGTAAGCCGCTGGAGCGTGTACGCCGGTCAATGGCATCTCTCGGCCAACGCTCTCTTGCACGTTTTGAGGCCCTGCATGCCGAGTTTACTACGGTTTGATTTTTAGATTCGTTGAATAAATTATGTCCTCAGAAGACTCAAGTCGTAAATTGTCATATCATGCTTAGGCATGACTATCGCTATTGTTATGAGGATGGCTGGTGGAGACCGGGCTTCGACATGGTGAGCCGGTATTGTTGAAGGTGTTATCGCAGGCAATGGGTTCGGACGGATACGTATTATATCGTCTGAACAATGGCGTATGGCTAACCGTGGAAGTTCCCATACGGTATATTGTCGGACAGGCTCTTGACCGGGCTACGGGATTACAGGTGGATCTTTAAGCCTGCGGTCAGACTGCGGGGCATGCCTGGACCGTAGATGTATCCCGAGTCGCGAAGTTCTCCTTTGTCAAAGTCGTTCTGGTAGCTGTTGAATATGTTCATTATGCCCAGGCTGAATTCAAGGCATGCCGTGTTGAATACTTTCATCTCGTAGCTTAGCTTGAGGTTGGCGTCGAAGAAGCGGGGTGTCTCTACGGCGGTGTCTATATCGGTTCCAGATCCTTCCATGTGCTGTACCAGCATGCTTCCGGTATATGTGCCGGTCAATGCGGCCCTGAACTGTCGTGTCACATCATAGTTGAGGGTGAGATATCCGTAGAGGTCGGGGGTGCGGAATATGCGTTTTACAGGTGCCACATCCTCATTCTCGCTCCATTGCTCGGGCTCTTTATATCGGCTTGACTGCCACGTGAGTCCGCCCTGGAACTGGACTTTGCCGGAGAATATAGCCTTGGCCTCCACGTTAAGACCGGTGACGTAGGCTCCAGAGCCGTTGTATCGCTCAAGGACGGTGTTGCCTGTGGCGTCGGTATGGTCGAGTTTGCGCAGGGCGAAGACATCACGCAGATCGGTGTAGAATCCCTCGATCATGAGGTTGGTCTGTACCTGGCCGAATGTGTGGTACATATCGACCGACGCGCTGATGCTGTTGCTACTCTCCTCCTTGAGCCCGTCGGCCAGGACGGTGACAACTCGCTCGCCCCCTACTACAGCTATGTGGAAGTCTTCGTCGTAGGCTTGCGGGGCGCGGAATCCGGTGGAGTAGGAGAGCCTGAAGTTTATCTCGTCGCCGGGGTTGTACCGCAGGTTGACGCGTGGCGATATGACGGGGGCTGAAATCATGGAGTGCTTGTCCAGTCGTGCTCCTATAAGAAATCCCCAGCGGTCGTCGCGCCATTCGTTCTGCAGGTATCCGCTGTAAATGTTCACAGTCTGGGTTACATTGTGGTCGTAGCCCTCCGAGACGTCATGCAGGCGGTTGTGGTTGTATTCGAGGCCTGCAATCAGCTCTGACGGCATGAAGAGCAGTCGGTCGAAGCTGTGTGTCCATTGCGCTCCTGATGTCACAACAAGGTCGTGGGTGTGTCCGTAGGCGTCGGGATCCTGTCCGCTACCGTAGTAACTCTTGCGCCGGGTGTCCTGTATGGCTCCGAACACATTAAGGTGATCGCCTCGACCTGACGACCATAGGTCGTAGGCTATTTCTCCGGTATTTATGTTGTGGTCAAGTTGTTCGGCTATCATTGCCTCGTGAGCTACACGATCGAGCTGGTCACCGCCGCGACGGTATTCGTGGGTGGTGTGATACTCGGCCGAGATACGCTGGTTGTCGTCGGGGCGCGCGTAGGTCCTGAAGCCCAGTGTCTGTGATTTGAGCTGGCCTATCTCGGTGAATCCATCACCGTCGTGGTCATAGCCGTCACGGTTGCGGCTCTGTCCGTAGACCGTGAGTCCGAGGCGCGAGTCGTTGTTGACTACCGATGCGTTGAATGTGGTCGTGTTGTCAAGACTGCCGCTTATGCCTGTCGAGGTGAGAGTGTGTGATACCTCGGCATAGTTGGCGACGGGATCTTTTGTTATGATGTTGATGGTGCCGCCTATGGCCGAGGCTCCGAATATGGCTGAGCCACCGCCACGCATAACTTCCACGCGGTCGATCATGTTGGCAGGAATCTGTTCCAGGCCGTAAACGCCTGTCAGAGCCGAGAATACAGGGCGCGAGTTCATCAGTATCTGTGAGTAGTGGCCGTCAAGGCCGTTGATGCGCACCTGGGTGAAACCGCAGTTCTGGCAGTCGTTCTCTACACGCACTCCTGGCTGGAAACTGAGTCCGTCGGCTAGCGAGCTGGCATTGACCATCCCGAACAGCTTGTCGGTCACTACGTTTACAAGTACCGGACAACTGCGGCGTTTGGTCTCGCTTTTGCTGCCTGTGACCACAACCTGGTCGAGCATGAATGCATCGGGTAGTACATAGAAGTCTATCTCTATGGTTTTTCCGTCCTCGACGGTGACCGGTTTTGTCTGGGAGGCATATCCTATCATGGCGGCTTCCAGGTCGTAGCTGCCCGGTCGTATGTTGCGCAGTACATAGTGTCCGGTAGCATCGGTGACAGTGCCTATTGATGTGCCGGCAAGTTTTACAGGATAGTATGGCAGATGTTCACCCGTCTGAGAGTCAACGATATGTCCCATGATGTGGGCGTCGCTCTGGGCATATAATATTGAAGAATAAAATGTGACAAAGATTGAGAACAGAAACAGAATGCGATATATCATATTGGAAAACAGTAAAAAAAAAGTCGTTATTTTTAACGAGGTGCAAAATTACATCAATCACGCTACTTACCCAATACCCACTTTAAGGTATTTTGTAATGCAGCCCGCTAATTACTGTAGGATGGAATACATTATTTTGGCAATTAGAATATATAAAGACTTAATGTGATGGAACGGCTCTTCTTTCCATGTATCTATGCCGATGGTCGTCCACATGGATAGCATCCCGTTTGATTATTGTATCAATGCCGTGGAATATCAATGTTAAAATGTGTAGATATTGGGTGGATGTGGATGTAAAACGCTAAATTTGCACTTTATCATGTTAAAATCAACTAAGATATAGTACTACCAATGGCTCAGAAACCGTCTATTCCAAAGGGTACACGCGACTTTTCGCCGGTCGAGACCGCACGTCGCAATTATATATTTGATACCATACGCGAGGTGTTCCGCCTCTATGGCTTCATGCCTATCGAGACTCCTGCCATGGAGAATCTCTCCACCCTCATGGGTAAATATGGCGAGGAGGGGGACAAGCTCCTTTTCAAGATTCTTAATTCGGGAGATTATCTGGCCAAGGCTGATCGTGCTCTGATCGAAGCCGGTGACACAGGTCGTCTTGCCGCCCAGCTTTGCGAGAAGGGCCTGAGATATGATCTCACCGTGCCGTTTGCCCGTTATGTGGTGCAGCATCGCAATGACCTGCAGTTCCCATTCAAGCGGTTCCAGATACAGCCGGTATGGCGTGCCGACAGGCCTCAGAAGGGACGTTACCGCGAGTTCTATCAGTGTGATGCCGATGTCGTAGGTTCAGACTCGCTGTTGAACGAGATCGAGCTGTTGCAACTTATCGATGAGGTCTTCTCACGCCTTGACATCCGTATAGCCATAAAGGTCAACAACCGTAAGGTGCTTGCCGGTATCGCCGAGATAATAGGGCATCCCGACAAGATCATCGACATAACCGTGGCTATCGACAAGCTTGACAAAATAGGCATCGAGAATGTCAATGCCGAGTTCGCTGAGCGCGGTCTTACGGCAGATGCTATCGAGCGTCTGCAACCGATACTGGCAATCTCTGGGTCGACCGACGATCGCCTGAGCGCTCTCTCAACGTTGCTGGTCGACTCGGAAGTGGGCATGAAGGGTGTCGAGGAGTTGTACACTGTGTTGCACGGCACACGTGCCCTCGGTCTACGTGCCGATCTTGATCTTGACGTGTCGCTTGCACGCGGACTCAATTACTATACCGGCACTATCATCGAGGTCAAGGCTCTCGATGTCGTTATCGGTTCGATAACCGGTGGCGGACGATATGACAACCTTACAGGGGTGTTCGGCATGCCTGGAATATCGGGTGTGGGCATTTCATTCGGCGCCGACCGTATCTATGATGTGCTTACGGCTCTCGATCTGTTCCCCGAGGAGACTGCCAAGGCCACGACCGTGATGTTCGCCAATCTGGGTCATGACGAGGCAGTGGTAGCCATGCGTTCCCTCAAGGAGATGCGTGCGGCAGGCATTGCGGCCGAAATTTATCCCGACGAGGCTAAGATGAAGAAGCAGATGTCATGGGCCGACTCACGGTCGATACCCTATGTCGCCATCATAGGAGAGAGCGAGCTGGCCGAGGGTAAGCTTACCTTGAAGAATATGGCTACAGGCGAGCAGTTGCTGGTTGATACCACCGGTGCAATCAATGTAATATTAAACAAATGATAAGAATGAAAAAGTTACTGTCAATCATACTCATCGTCATGGGGCTGAGCGTGGCTTTGCCGGCCGTGGCCCAGTTTCGTTACGGTCCTACGGCCGGAGTCGATCTTACAACGCTGAAGTTCAAGCAGACACTGTTTGACGTTGACCGTAGTGTTGGCGAGATCGTGGGTATACAAGGCGAGATGATGTTCCCCGGCATAGGATTCGGCGTTGATTTTGCCGCTCTTTACACACAGCGTGGCGCTACGCTCAATATGGGACAGCGGGAGATCTGGGCCTCGGACGGATATGGCCGCGAGCGGTCATACCTGCACTATCTCGAGATTCCCGTCAACGTGCGTTTTAAATGGACCCGTATGGCCGGACTTGAGGATTATGTGGCTCCATATGTATTCGGTGGCCCGACATTCTCCTTCCTGATGGGGCATAGCCGTATACCTGCGCTGGAGTATGCCGGCGGCGACCTTGGTGTGCAGTGTGGCCTGGGATTCGAGGTGTTTAAGCACTGGCAGATCCAGGCTAGCTATACCTGGGGCATGACATACGCGCTTAAGACGGTGAAACTCGAGGATTTCTCGGCTCGCAACCGTACGTGGAACTTGCGTATCGCCTACCTCTTTTGATGACTTTTCTAATCATAAAATATATACATTATGAAGAAACTATTTGTTGTTTTAATACTTGCTGTGATGAGTATAAGTGCACAGGCGCAGTTCTATGCTGGAGGTACCCTTGGGCTCGATGTTATAAATGTGCATGAGGATGAGGGTGCATCATCGACTCAAACGACTTTTGCTGTGGCCCCTGAGTTTGGATACAGCTTCAACAGGACTTGGTCAATAGGCGCTCAGGTTGCCTACGGTTTTGTAACCAATGAAGGGCAGACTCTCAATAGTTTTCGTATTATGCCTTACGTCCGTGCCGTATTCGCGCGTGCCGGTAAGGTCGATTTTTTCGGTGAGGCTGCTGCCGGTTATGCCCACCAGTCGGTCGAGGGAACAGGTGTTAGTGGTACAGTCGCAGCATTGCGTCCAGGCATAGCAATTAACTTTAGCCGTAAATTTGCCCTTATAGCCCGTAGTAGTCTGTTGCAGTATGAGTATTGGGATGGAATCGGTGCTATCGATTTCTCGCTTAATAAGAGTTTTGATCTTGGTGTTCAGTTCAAATTTTAAGAAAAAACAAAAAAAGATATAGTTTTTAGTTGTGAAATTAAAACTAAAAAGCTTATCTTTGCCGTGTAATTGAAAGAAGAACGTTATGTCATCGAATCGATTTTTTAGCAACGGTTACTTTTTTTACTTTTATTTCGATAGAAAATAAGAGCGGGATAGCACGTTGTCAAAAAATAGCAATCAAGACATTAAGATATTTTTAACATGAGTCCCGCCGGTGTAAGCCTCGCGGGACTCGATTTTATATATGATATTATGAAACGAGTGACTATACAGGGTATTGCAGGATGCTTTCATGACGCTGCCGCCCGGCATTACTTTGCCGGGGAGGAGATCGATATCGTCGAGTGTGAAACGTTTCCCGATATGTTTGACCGTCTTGACAGTGATGCCTCTCTGCTGGGCATAGTGGCGATAGAGAATACCATTGCAGGCAGTCTGCTGACCAATCACGAGCTGTTGCGTCGCAGCAATCTCCGGGTGGTGGGTGAGACAAAGATGCGTATCAGTCATGTGTTGTGCGCCCTCCCGGGAGAGACAGTCGAGTCGGTTACCGAGGTCAATTCACATCCGATGGCTATTATGCAGTGCGACCAGTATCTGCGTCACCGCCGTCACTTCAATATAGTCGAGAAGAATGATACCGCAGGGAGTGCGCGAGATATCGCCCGTGACCGTCTCGAGCATCGTGCCGCGGTGTGCGGCAAGTATGCCGCCGAGTTGTATGGTCTTGATATTCTTGCCGAAGGAATCGAAACCAACAAGCGCAATTTCACTCGTTTTCTTATTCTGGCCGATCCGCTTGTGGCGGGAGAGATGGTGCCGAGGGCCGAGCTGATCGACAAGTCGTCGATCGAGTTTACGTTGCCTCACAATCGCGGTGCTCTTGCCAAGGTGCTCACGATCCTCTCGTTCTATGATATAAATCTCTCTAAGATACAGTCGTTGCCTATCGTGGGACGCGAATGGGAATACCGTTTCTATGTCGATCTTACGTTTGACAGCTATGTGCGTTATCGCCAGGCTATAGATGCTGTACGTCCGTTAATGAATGATTTTAAAATACTTGGAGAATATGTCGAGTGTCAGAATCCCATCGATTAAACCTGCCGACCGTGTCGGCGAGATCAAAGAATACTATTTCTCGCGCAAGTTGCGCGAGGTTGCCGAGATGAATGCCCGTGGCCTGGATATTATATCATTGGGCATAGGCGGGCCCGACCGAGCTCCGTCGCCCGAGGTGATAGAGGTACTGCGGCAGGAGGCGGCCAAGGCGTCAAACCACTCGTATCAGCTTACAGTGGGGTTGCCCGAGTTGCGGCAGGCTTATGCCGACTGGTACAAGCGGTGGTATGGCGTGGAGCTTGACCCCGGGACCGATATCCAGCCGTTGATAGGATCGAAGGAGGGTATACTGCATGTCAACCTCACCTTTCTTAATCCCGGAGACGGTGTACTCGTGCCTAATCCAGGCTATCCGACATATACGTCGGCCGCCAGGCTCGTAGGGGCGCGTGTCGTCAATTACACCCTGAGTCCCGACAACGGGTGGCAACCCGACTTTGACGAGCTGGAATCCATGCCGCTCGAGGGTGTGAAGCTGATGTGGGTCAATTATCCTCATATGCCTACCGGAGCACCGGCTTCGCGTGACACTATGGAGCGTCTTGTCGATTTTGGCCGTCGTCACGGTATCGTCATCGCTCACGATAATCCGTACAGCTTTATCCTTAGCCGGCGCCCCACGAGCCTGTTGCAGGTGCCCGGTGCCAAGGATATCGTGGTAGAGATGAACTCTCTGAGCAAGAGCCACAACATGGCCGGATGGCGCATGGCGATGGTGGCCTCCAATCCTACTTTTATAAACTGGATAGTGAAGGTCAAGAGCAATGTCGACTCGGGACAGTTCAAACCCATGATGCTTGCTGCGGTCAAGGCTCTGTCGCTTGGCGAGGACTGGTATCGTGAACTGAATGCCGAGTATGCGTCCCGACGCGAGCTGGCGATGGAGATTATGGAGACGCTCGGTTGCAAGGCCGATCCATCACAGCAGGGGCTTTTCCTGTGGGGGCGTATTCCTGAAGACGCGCCATCGGCCGAGTGGCTTGCCGACAAGGTGCTGTATGAAAAGCGGGTATTCATTACCCCCGGCATGATATTCGGCTCGCAGGGTGACCGTTATATACGCATATCTTTGTGTGCGACACGTGACAAGATGCGACAGGCTCTCGAACGTATCAAGGCCTGAGACGGTGAAAAATCACCATATTTCTCTAAAAATAGAATATATAATCAATAAGTTAAATGGAAAATCTGAAACCACTTTTCGACAATACCGATATTACGCGCAGGCCTATGGTCATTGCCGGTCCATGTAGCGCGGAGACCGAACAACAGGTAATCGAGACTGCCAGGTCTCTTGCCGCCAACGGTATAAAAATACTACGTGCCGGTGTATGGAAGCCCCGCACCAAGCCCGGAGGTTTCGAGGGTATCGGTGTGGAGGCTCTTGCCTGGATGAATAAGGCCAAAGAACTTACCGGAATGCTCACCGCTACCGAGGTGGCCACACGAGCCCATGTCGAGGCTGCGGTAGGGAGCGGGATCGACATGCTGTGGATCGGTGCCCGCACATCGGCCAATCCGTTTGCCATGCAGGAGGTGGCTGACGCAATCCAGGCTACCGGCGTTGATATCCCGGTTCTTGTAAAGAATCCGGTCAACCCCGATCTCGAGCTGTGGATCGGAGCTCTCGAGCGTCTGTATAATGCCGGTGTGCATCGTCTTGGCGCTATTCACAGGGGGTTCAGTGCCTATGGCAAGCATCTGTACCGCAATATGCCCCAGTGGCATATACCTATCGAGTTGCGTCGTCGTGTTCCGGGACTACCTGTGATCAATGATCCGAGTCATATAGGCGGCAAACGCGAGCTGATCGCCTCGATATCGCAGCAGGCTCTTGATATGGGTTTTGACGGTCTGATAATAGAGAGCCATTGTGATCCTGATCAGGCATGGAGCGACAAGAGCCAGCAGGTGACTCCCGAGGTTCTCGATTTTATTCTCGATACTCTTGTGCTACGTGATGAGAATTGTACTACCGAGAGTCTCAAACAGCTTCGCAAGCAGGTTGATGCTATTGACAACGAGCTTCTTGAGGTGCTCAACAAACGTATGCGTGTGACCGACGAGATAGGCCAGTTCAAGAAGGAACATCGAATGCCCGTGATCCAGGCCGGACGCTATGACGATCTGATGAGCGGTCGTGTGAAATTTGCCCAGGAGATGGGCATCTCTCCCGAGTTCATGCGCAAGATCCTGGCCGCTATCCACGAGGAGTCGGTACGACGTCAGGTGGAGATAGTCAACCGTCGCTGATATGTGAATAATAACTTGTTTTCCAACCGGCTATAAACAATCTCATTATGAAAATTCTTATTCTCGGGGCGGGCAAGATGGGAACATTCTTCTGTGACCTGCTGTCGTTTGACCATGAGGTCGCTGTCTATGATCCGGATCCACATCGCCTGCGCTTCACATACAATGCCTTGCGTTTTACATCTCTTGATGAGATAGATGGATTCGAACCCAAGATTGTTATCAATGCCGCTACGGTCAAATATACACTCTCGGCCTTCGAGAGTGTGTTGTCTCACCTCCCGTCCGATACTATCCTGAGCGATATAGCCTCGGTCAAGACCGGTCTGCCCGAATTTTACGCTACATGCGGCCACCCGTATGTGTCAACCCACCCGATGTTTGGCCCTACATTTGCGTCGCTGGGCAATCTCTCCAGCGAGAATGCCATTATAATAAGTGAAGGAGATGATCTTGGCAAGGCCTTTTTTCGTCAGTTGTACGGTAATCTTAAACTTCATATCGAGGAGTATACATTTGCCGAGCACGACGAGACCATTGCATACTCTCTTTCAATTCCGTTTGCCTCGACGCTTGTTTTCGGTGCGGTAATGAAACATCAGGATGCACCTGGCACGACATTCAAGCGTCATCTAGCCATAGCTCATGGACTCATGAGCGAGGATGACTATCTGTTGAGTGAGATTCTGTTTAACCCCAACACGCCCTCCCAGTTACAGCAGATACGCCAGCGGCTTGCCGAGTTGCAGGAGATAGTGGAACGCCGTGACTCTGTGGCCATGAAGCGCTATCTCGACCAGGTGCGCGCCAATCTTGCCTGACAGCCCGGTGGCTATGGTTCCGGAGCCGGAGTGAGATTGTCAAGATAAGGATATGTAACTCGATGCAGGAAGAGTGCTTCGCCAGGCATTGATGTGCCAGCGGCACATCGGTCTCGTATTTCGACAATATGTCTGAATCCGTCGACCGAGAGTTTATGGCGACCTACGTCAACAAGGGTGCCTACAACGGCCCGTACCATATTGCGCAGGAATCTGTCGGCTGTGATCTCGAAGCACCACCGTTCGGGTGAGATTTGTATCCACTCGGCACGTCTTACATCACAGATGTTGGTCTTGGCATCGGTGTGGAGTTTGGCAAACGATGTGAAATCGTCGGTTTCGAGAAGAATACCTGCGGCGCGGTTCATGAGATCGAAGTCAAGGGATTCGGGAGCCTTCCATACGGTAGGGTATAGGAACGGGGACTTGGCTGTGATTGCATGATAGTGGTAAGTGCGTGATGTCGCATCGAAGCGGGCGTGGGCCCCGTCGGGTACATCATGTATATGGCTCACAGCTATATCCTTGCCTACGATCGAGTTGATGGCACGCAACAGGGTAGGCTTGTCGACAGGATGCTCTGTATCGAAGTGGGCCAGCATCATGGAGGCATTGACTCCGGTATCGGTGCGTCCGGCTCCCACTATGGGTATGTGTCGGCGCATAGCGAGCGAGAGTGCTCGCTCAAGTGTCGACTGTACCGATACGGCGTTGGGCTGAGTCTGCCACCCGTGGAATGGTGCGCCGCGATATGACAGTTGCAGGAAGTAACGCAATTTCAGTGGCTTATTAGAGTTAGACAAGTATTGTAGGCAGGGTGATGATGGCATTTAGCCGTATCGGGCCCTGCCTGCTTGGGATCATGTGCGCTCGAGATATGTATAGCCGTAGAGTCCCGACCGATAGTTGCTCAGGAACTCGCGTCCTTCCTCGGGGGTTATCTTCCCGGCTTTCATTGAGCTTGTTACCCATGTCTCGACATTGCGTACGAGTCGCTTGTGGTTAAACTGTACATAGTCAAGAACCTCGGCTACGGTCTCTCCGTCGATTATCTTGTCGATCTCATAGCGGTCTTTGTATACATCGATATGGACTGCGTTGGTGTCACCGAACAGATTATGCATGTCTCCGAGTATCTCCTGGTAGGCTCCCACAAGGAACACGCCGAGGTAGTAGGGCTCTCCGGTCTTGACAGTGTGGACGGGCAGGGCGGCCGACGTGCCGTGGTCGCTCACAAAGCTGGCTATCTTGCCGTCGCTGTCACATGTCATGTCCTGTATGGACGCCATACGTGTGGGTTTCTCGTCGAGTCGTGAAATGGGAATGATGGGGAACACCTGGTCGATGGCCCATGAATCAGGAAGCGACTGGAAGAGTGAGAAATTACAGAAGTACTTGTCGGGTAGTAGTTTGGCTATCTTGCGGAGGTCTTCCGGCGGGTGCTTCATCGAGGCGGCCATGTCGCCTACCTCGCGCGCTATAGACCAAAAGAGTTTCTCAACCATGGCACGTGTGCGTAGGTCGACAATGCCAAGGCTGAAGAGGTCAAGGGCCTCCTCTCTGATCTGCAATGCATCATGCCAGCTCTCGAAGAGCGACGGCTGGCTTAGCTTGTCCCAGATGTCGTAGAGTTCCTTGACGAGTTCGTGGGCATCGTCGGGTATCTCCTCGGTTTCCTTCATCGATGGAAGGGACGTTGTCTCGAGCACCTCGAATACGAGCACCGAGTGATGGGCGGTCAGTGAGCGTCCGCTCTCGGTGATGATGTTGGGCTGGGGCAGGTCGTTCTTCTCGCATGCATCGACAAGAGAGTAGACGGCGTCGTTGGCATACTCCTGTATGGAGTAGTTCATCGAACTTTCGCTCGATGAGTTGCGGGTGCCGTCATAGTCTACTCCGAGACCTCCGCCTATGTCTACATAGCTTATCTGGAATCCCATCTTGGAGAGCTGGACGTAGAATTGCATCGCTTCGCGCAGGGCGTTCTTGATACGACGTATCTTAGTAACCTGACTGCCTATGTGGAAGTGAATGAGTTTCAAACACTTCTTGAGGCCGCGACGCTCCATGAAGTCGAGGGCCTCGAGAAGTTCGGAGGAGTTGAGTCCGAACTTAGACTGGTCGCCGCCGCTCTCCTCCCACTTGCCCGAGCCTGACGATGATAGTTTGATACGGATGCCTACATTAGGCTCTATACCTATCTTGGCGGCAATGTCGGCGATGAGTTTCAGTTCGTTGAGTTTCTCGACCACGAGGTATATGCGACGTCCCATCTTCTGTGCAAGCAGTGCCAGCTCTATATAGTTGGCGTCCTTGTACCCGTTGCAGATTATTAGGGCGTCCTCCTGTATGTTGGTGGCCAGGACGGCATGGAGTTCGGGTTTTGAACCGGCCTCAAGGCCTATGTTGAATTTCTTGCCGTGAGTTATGATTTCCTCAACAACAGGGCGCATCTGGTTGACCTTTATCGGGTAAATGAGGAAGTTTTCGCCGGTATAGTTGTACTGTTCGGCGGCAAGATGGAAGCAACGTGAGATTTTCTCGACACGATTGTCAAGGATGTCGGGGAAACGTAACAGCACCGGGGCAGTGATGTCTCTTACCTGCAGTTCGTCCATGACCTCTTTGAGATCGACCGAGGCGTAGCCTTCACGTGGAGTCACGATAACGTGGCCGCGGTCGTTGATGGAGAAGTACTGTCGGCCCCAGCCGTTGATGTTGTACAGCTCAGCGCTGTCTTCGATACGCCATTTTCTCATTTACTGTATTGTGTTGAAGTGGTTAAAGTCTTTTTATCGGATGATTGATGTGGGTTATTTTATCAGTACGCGGCGGGAGAAATCGCCCTGCACCACGATATACAGGCCTGGAGAGAGGGTCAGCGGTGTTTCCCCCATGGGAAGTGCCTTGTTGAGATATTCCATGCCATTGATGCCGTATACCTGGAATATGTCGCCTGGAGTCTTGTTCTCGATCACGAGGCTGTGATCTCTGCAAAATGCATCCCAGCTATGGTAATACAATTCGTCGACTGCGCCTACGCCCGAGTAGTCGGTTATCGATATATTGTCGATATTCACACGTTTGCCGCTGGTTTTCACCAGCTTGATGTAGACATTCCCGGTTACATTGACTGTGGCTGAGTGTTGGGTGTAGCCGGTCGATGAGATGGTGAACACTCCTGCGTCGGTCCAGGTGTATGCGTCATGTGAATACTGCACTTTTATCTTGGCCTCGGCATCAGTTCCCCATCGTTTTGCATAGAAAGAGACTATTCCGGCACCGCCGGCCTTGGGTTCGTAAGTGTATAGTCCGCTGTTCTGGTCGCTGCCTAAGCGGCACACTTTGTCTCCTTCATATGGGGTGTCTTGTTTGCTGTCTTTATCCCAGACTCCGGCTTTTTGCATCTGCCACTTCGAAGCCGTACCTTGAAATACAGATGTCGCGTATGTTGTAAGCTCAGTGGTCTCGAAATCTTCGAGGAAGCCTCCGGCACGTGTTATGATGCCTGTGGCTACGGCATCGTCGTTTATATAGTTGCCGGCAGTGGCGCAGATGTCGGTGGTGTATGAGCCGGCTGTATCGCCGTATAGGCGCAGGTACATGCGGTCTTCTCCCTCGGCGATGGTCACAGAGTGGCTCCATGTGACCTTGTCGGTCGATACCTCGAACGGGGCGGTAACTGTCACCAGGATGTCGCCGGTCACGTTCTCGATGTCAAGCAAAAGCTCTGCGACAGGCTCGCTGGGCTCGCCGGCACGTGTTACGAATTCCAGCTCTCCGTCATAGAGGAACTGTATTGATGGCTCGGGGGTGGCTGTGGTCACTTCTACGACATTGGATGTCTGAGAGCCGTTTGATAATGTGTATGTGTATGTCGTGCCAGGCTCGAGGCAGTCCACGTCTTCCCATTCGCTGTCGGCCATGACTTGCATCGGGAAACCGTCGAGCATCTCTCCGTTGAGATAAACATTGAGATTATATACTGCATCACGACTGTCTATGTTTACCCAGGCGGCACGGAATGAGGTCTCGGTCACGTCAAAAGCCGGGAGTGCGGGTATGCCGCTTACAGCCTTGGCAGTAAGCCTGACTGTCGATGTGGCGTCGTCTGATGCAAGCACGAGGCTACCGGTGGATGTCCCGGCGGTAGCGCTGATGAATGAGATATCAATGGATGTGCCTTCGTTGACTGCTTGTGCCGGCAATGACTTGGTGGCACAGGAGAATCCCTGTCCCGAAACTGAGACCGAAAGAGGCTGTTTGAGTCCCGATCCCTTGACGCGGACATTGACCGAACGAGATAATCCGAGACCGGCCAGCCCAAGATCTATTGACGATCCGTCGACAGGCAACGTAAGTATAGGTTCAGGATCCAGGCCGCTGGCCGCCCAGCCTTCCGATATCTTGTTACCCCAGATATGCTCGACGAGCTCGGGGTGATCAATGAATGGGTTGCGATTCTTTTGTCGGCCGTATACGACATCATTGCGCTTGGTCTCTTTTTCGCTTACCGGATCCTGTCGGTGCCACTTGAGAAGTAGGTTGATGGCCCAGTCGGTAAACGCCGGGTAATTGTTCTTGGCAAGCATATCTGACGACCATCCGGCGATACGGTCGTTATATCGGGCCGCCATGTAGAAGTAGGAGCGGGCGAAGTCTCCCTTGTATTCATCGTCAGGCTCGAAGACTGTACCCGAATAGCCGGGGAACGTTGAAGTCCCGAGTCGGCCGAGAGCCTTGACACTGCCACTGCCGCTTAAAGTTGTACCGTTGGCGCATTCTCCGTAGGGATAGTTGCCGCGCTGACCGTTAACCTTGCCGTCAGTAGGATATATATGGAATGCATCGCTTACCATGGGAGATGCTTTGCTGAACCAGCTCTTTGGAAAAGAGTGTTCGCGGTTGTAGCACGATCCGACTGTAGTATAGGTGCCACACTGGTCATTACCGGGTGTCCACTCCTTGGTTGAGTACATATCCCATATTTTCCCGTTGGGCTTTACATCACTTGTCTTGTAGAGCGTCCATAGGCCGTCATAGCTCACGACGGTGTGATCGTTTATAACGTCATGGAGCTGTTGCAACAGGGCTTTTCCTGACTTCCCCTCGCAACTTGAATAATATCCGGCAGGAGCAACCGACCAAACCGGGAAGAAAGCCAGGACTGATAAGATAATCGGTAATGAATATTTCTTCATGATTGGTTTTAATTAAATTCTGCAAATGTACGACATTAGCCTCAGTATGGCAAGTAAAAACAAGTGAGTTTGTAAATAATATTCATTTATTCACTTTTGCTTTGGGGGAGTAGCTTCGTTGATTATTCATCGGCTCCGGTGGGACTCCACAGGTACAGTCTGTCGGCCGGCCTTATCTTGGCTGGAACCTTTATGGCTATACTGTCCCCCTTGACAGCGTGTTCTACGGGGCCGTTGTCGCCGTGCATTTCATTGATGGTGAGTATTATGGCTCCTGTCGTAGGTCCGGTAATGACAATCTCGTCTCCGATCTTCAACTCTCCGGCCTCAAGTATGAACTCGCCTACACCGAGTTTGGAAAAATATTTGGTTCCCTTGGCGACATAGCGTTTGACACGTGTCGCCGATGATCCGTATTTGCCCGACCATTCGCCCAGTCGCTGGCCCATATAGTAGCCGTCCCAAAATCCTCGGTTGAAAATCATTGACAGTCGCCGGTTCCAATTGTCCACTTTGCCGGCATCATAACTGCCGTCGCATATTGCCTCAAGAGCCTCGCTGTAACATTCGACAGCCACACTGACATATTCAGGACCTCGGGCGCGTCCCTCGATTTTGAACACCGATACGCCGGCATCGATCATGCGGTCAAGGAAATGGATGGTTTTAAGATCCTTGGGCGACATGATGTACTTGTTCTCCACATTGAGCTCATCGCCTGTCTCAATATCGCGTACGGTATAGCCGCGGCGGCATATCTGGGTACATCCGCCTCGGTTGGCGCTCGAGTTCATCTCGTGAAGGCTGAGATAGCACTTGCCCGACACCGCCATGCACAGCGCTCCGTGACAGAACATTTCGAGTCTCACCAGCTCACCGCGTGGTCCGCGGATCTCCTCCTTCACTATCGCATCATGAATGGCCTTGACCTGCTCCATGTTCAACTCACGGGCAAGTACCATCACATCGGCCCACTGCGAGTAAAATCTCACTGCCTCGATGTTGCTTATATTGCACTGGGTAGAGATATGAACCTCGACGCCACGCTCGCGGGCATACGTGATGGCGGCTATATCACTGGCAATGATAGCCGTGATGCCGCTCTCTGCCACAGCGTCGATGATTGCATGGCATTTTTCCAGCTCACCGTCATAGATGATGGTGTTTACTGTCAGATAAGTCTTGACCCCCCGGCTGTCACACAGGGCGGCTATTTCCCTGAGGTCGTCAAGAGTGAAGTTGGCCGATGAGCGGGCTCTCATGTTTAGCCCCTCGACACCAAAGTATATAGCATCGGCTCCGGCATTGATCGCAGCGTGAAGCGATTCGTAACTACCTACAGGAGCCATTAGTTCAAACATTTTTCTTTTTCTATTCTCCATAATATTGTCTGAAAACATTGCAAAGTTAGTCATAAAGTTTTGTACATTTGCATCCTCGACCCAATAAACTGTCATGCCATGAAAAAATATAGAGAATGACTATGGAAATGCTGTTTGTTCCGGTTGTTATCGCCGCCATAATCATTGTTGTGGTTGTTATAGTATAAAAAGAACCGTGCTTAAAAGGCATTCATTGATCGTAACAAAAGCCGGTTGCAATCGTAGCTATGAATTGTTATTATAAAAAACATCATCATAAATATTATGAAAAAAAGTCAATTATACACTCGTACCGGCGACTTGGGCACAACGTCGCTCGTAGGCGGCCAGCGCGCATCAAAGGCGTCCGATCGATTGGAGTCATACGGGACAGTCGATGAGTTAAACGCCTGGATAGGCGTCATTGCCTCTCATGCCGATATGCCATCGGCTCAGGTACCGGTCTTGCTATATATCCAGCATAAGCTTTTTGATCTTGGTGCATATCTCGCCACCCGGCCGGTTGACCCGAATGTGATGCCACAGGCACTGTCGCTTGATCAGCCGACTATATCGCGCATCGAACATGAGATAGATATCCTTGACAATGATACGCCGGCGGCCAATCGTTTTGTGTTGCCGGGTGGAAATCATCTGTCGGCTCTCACCCACGTCGCCCGCACTGTATGCCGTCGTGCCGAGCGCCGTATGATTGCCTTGCAACAGTCGGGTGAATATGTCGATCCGCGCGCCATTCGTTTCATCAACCGTCTCAGCGACTATCTGTTCATTCTTTCAAGGTACATAAACCACGTCAATCGATCCCCTGAAGTCTACTGGGACAAGGAAATTTGAAAAAAATATACATTATGACCAATAAAAAAGCCCATAGCGCGTTAAAGATAAGAGAATAATAATTACCTTTGCACACATTTTTCAGAAAAATACTTACAACTATGTATTGGACACTTGAATTAGCATCAAAACTCGAAGACGCTCCCTGGCCCGCAACCAAGGATGAACTTATAGACTACGCCATGCGCTCAGGCGCCCCCCTCGAAGTAATCGAAAACCTCCAGGAAATCGAAGACGAGGGCGAGACATACGAGTGCATAGAAGACATCTGGCCCGACTATCCTTCCAAAGAAGACTTCTTCTTCAACGAGGAGGAATATTAAGCCCACGTAAAAGGATTAACCCAAAGAATACCAAAGAGTTGAGCTTCGCACCACGCGACAGCCCAACTCTTTTTTCTTGCATTTTACCCCCTTTTACAGCATAATAAACTAGCGTAAAATTAGCGCACCG